>JBGSUI010000205.1:0-2717 GCA_041736175.1 Oligoflexales bacterium
TTCCCCATAGCTTTGTGCTCGCGCGCTTAGTTCATTGGGCTCTTATCCAAACCGCCCACGGGTAAGGGGTTATCGGCCTCATTTTCAAAAATCAACCAAAACTGGTCTTTGCGTGGGCGCTTCGGATAAGACTCTCTTCAATTATCGAACACGTCTATAGAGACCGAAATATCCTCAAGATCGAAGGTGTCGAAGGCGGCGATAAGGCTAAGCAGATGGAAACCGCATTGATGATGCTCCAGACCTATGTCGGAGATCCGGTTATTTCTCGCCTGAAGTTTGGGCGCTGGCTGGAGTTCTTTCAATACATTTCACGGTTTATAGGCGATGGCCGTCACACCCTTTACCTTGAGGAGCTGCAGTGGCTTTGCTCCTACGATGACGAGCTTATCAGCGACTTTAAGATAGCTTGGGATAATTATTTAAGGCAGAACAAGCAGCTTATTGTGGTCCTTTGCGGCAGCTCACCCTCGTTTATGGTGTCGCGGGTGGTCAAATCAAAAGCTCTCTATGGCCGGTCACAGCACCAATTGCACGTGAAACCCTTTACGATTGAGGAGTGCCGTACCTATTTTGGTCCCGATTATATCGATCTAGCCGTGATGGATGCCTATCTGAGTGTAGGAGGCATACCCGAATACCTTTCTTATCTCAAAAGCTCCAAGTCGCCTTATTTGGAGCTGTGTCGAGAGGCCTTCACACCTGATGGATATTTTTTTAATGAGTGCGAAAGAATCTTTGTCAGTAATCTCGCGAACAATCCCCATTATCGTCCTATTCTCGAGTTGCTCGCAAACTCCCGCTTTCTCACGCGGAGTGAGATAGCCCAGCATTTGCAAATCGCCGCTGGCGGCACCTTAACTGCGCTCCTCCTTGAGCTTGAAGCATCGGGATTTATCAACCACTATGTCCCCTACGATAAACAGGAAAACAGTAAAATTGTGCGGTACGAAATCGCTGATTCTTATTTGCAATTCTATTATCGGTTTGTGGCACCACAGTCTAAAAAAATCAAAAGTGGTATGTTTCAGGACAATCCCACCAAAGCCCTGAACCTCAGAGATTACCATCAATGGCTGGGCTATAGTTTTGAAAGATGGTGCCGGGCCAATCACCAGCGTCTAGCAAAAATACTGGGTTTCAGCGCAGTCAATTACGATGTGGGACCTTTTTTTTCCAGGTCTACCCCCTCACACTTCCAAATGGATCTTGTTTTTCGCCGTGCTGACAAAGTCCTCACGATATGCGAAATAAAGTATAGCCGTATGCCAACTGGGAAAAGCGTTCTTCAGGAATTTGAGCGCAAAATGGAATTGTTTGATATCCCGCCTCGCCACTCCGTAGAGAGAGTGCTGATCACCGCAAGTGGCTGTGATCAAAGCGTCATAGGAGCAGGTTATTTTGATTCTATTGTGACCCTCCAAGACCTTGATTTACCGATCACTCTAGGTCGAGGTCAATAGGTCCGTACTTTGCTGGCGAATCACTATAGCTGTCGAAAACTTCGAAGTGATTGCCGCAGATAAGATCACGGATGCAAAACAGCTCCCTTCGAATGTCCAAAATTTCCCCGATAGCAGCACCAATGTCGAGTGCTGCTGGAGCCAATCATAGTCGTCCGACAGGCCTACCACTTTGTAGAATATCTGGATGCCATCGGAGGTAAAATAACCGGACTGCTCCACAGGAGATTCGAACGACGTAAGGGTCGAAACCGGAGCCGGAGGAGGATGGCCGCAGGACGCAAGTCCTTTTGTCTCGGAGTCATTGGAGTATAGCTAAGGGGAAAAACATGAAATAATTACAAATTGCCTCAATAAGCTCTCGGGGTGCATTTGGATGGACTACAAGATCTATTCAAAGGAAGCGCTGGCCTTTGCGGCATTAAAAGAGTCTCGGGTGCTTTATATGCACGCACGCGTTCGACAAAAGGCTTCATGTTAGGAAGGTTGTCTTGGAGGTTTTTGTCTTGCAGTATATAGTAAAATGACTGCCAATCTTCAGTGTTGGGAGCGAGTGGTGGTTGCGATGGGTCAAGCTGACTTATGAGGTGATTTTCAATATGTCTAAAACCTTCAATGATGAGCTTGTCATAATCGGTTTTTTTAAATAAGTAAATAGTCGACGCCGACTGACCGTTCCGCCTAGGCTCACTTCTGAAAAGATTCTTCCCTAACATAATACCCAACTCACTAGTTCGCTTGCCATTGACCGTAAAGGGCAAAGGAGCATGGTCTGAGAGGTCCCGTATCGCGAACTTAGCAGGTAATTTTGGGTCGAGAGGTACTCCTACAAGTAGGTTTTGCCCATGGAGATACGGGTTTGTATAGCCATTGAGATAATATATAGCCATGATTTTGCCCATTTGCTTACTCAGCTCTGTGTTCATTTTTAGCAGGTCATTCTGGGAAAATTGGATGGTAAGTTTGCCCGAGGGGCCATTGTGCAAATTCCAGACATAAGTTTGTTCTGTCTTAATGAAGCCCTCATTAACCTCATCGGGATGCATATATTTTTCAAAGGGCATGTAAATCCTATCGTTATCCTTTAGGAGTTCGTCATAACTTCTAATAATAATTGGGTGCAGTAGATTTTTTACAAGAATATTCCTTGTAATTATAGGAATATAAATATAATCTTCGCATAGAATACTCCCGAAGTTAGCCGGACTTATTTAAAGTGTTGCCTGTATCGGAGGATTGCTATGCCAAATGGTT
>JBGSUI010000116.1:0-9076 GCA_041736175.1 Oligoflexales bacterium
GCGACTCATCCATGAGAGCCAGCAGGTCAATCCATTCTTTTGAACAATTGTTTGAACTCATGCCCAAATAGTGCCATAGTTTGCTTACGCGGCCAATACATATTTTGTGAACTTGTCCAAGTAATTTTTACACACCTCCTATGGCGCGAGAGAGCTGTTCAAACTACACCATGTAGCCACTGGGCCACAGGGTGTCACGCTCCCCTGTGGCCCAGTGGCTACAGTTGCATTTTATGCTCCACTTAAAATTTGATCAGGAACATCGAGTTATACGGTGTTTCTCGTTTGTTTGCCGCAGCGAGCAACTACGGGCATAGACCTTGCATGGGTTTTTCCTACTAATGTTATTTCAATCCTTTTGGAGGGAACCCGTGCTCAACATTGACCCCAAACCTATCCTCTATCGATATTTTTTGCCCCCTCTATCCTTGATTCTGATACTTCTCCTTACTAATTGTGGCCGATCAGACCAAAAAAAACCGATAAACGACCAATCAAAACCTACCCCTGACTCTCAGGAGCCTCACCAAGATCAAGGGATGCAAAAAAATGAATATGGGTTTACCGACAAGGATTCAAAAGCATGGTGGCTTGAAAAAGCCGTCCGAGTCCTTCGAAACGGTCGCAACCTCACGGACCCAAAAGAACGGGAAGTCTTTTTGGCAAAATCTCCCCAAGACCTTGTGAAGGAGCTGGTCAACGACGAATCTTTCTACGATTTGATGGTGGATTTCAATCTCTACTACCTGGGAATAAAATCCGACAAACTTAAGTATCCAAACCAATCAACCTCCTTCTTTAGCGAAAGTATCCTTGATCGCCCCCAAGCCCTGGAAGGGGCCCTCCTTATCAAAGAGGGTGGGGACTATTTTAAGATGTTTTTTGCTTCGCCACGGTCTTTTGCCAAACCCCTACCTGGGATGTTTGACTTTGAGACGAGGACACTTTCTAAGGACCCCGCTAAAATCCGCCTAAACAAATACCAAGAATTTTTAGCCAAGGTGGATCACCTTATAACGATGATTAAGGAAGGTCAGAACCCATCAAGAAATGAATTCTGTCTTTTTCAAGGCACGAGCGGCGCTGGAAATTTTTTCGAGGGCCTAAACCTGCGATACCTTTTAAATTCGCTAGAAACATCGGGTCATCCCTTCGAGTTTTTTTTAAAATGTGATCTTGATTCCACTGACCCTCTGCCCCATGCTCCCCCTGATATCACAGTGATCCTTGCCGACTTGGAGTCCTTGCGTCGCGAATTTTCTAGAGCTTTTACCTACCTGCAATCATTGGAACCTGAGGTCTATCACCCCACTAGACTCTCTGAAGTTAAGATCCTTGATACCAAAGCCCTGCAAATAGGCGAGCTTTCCCCCAAAAAAGAATCCATATCTTTTGATCAAGATTTTTTTTGGTTTTGGCTCACCATGGTCAATTCTTCCACCAACTATAACCGCAAGCGAGCGAGCTATGTCCTCAAAAGGTTTTTTTGTGATGATTTGACTCCAATCAACGTGATTTCTCCCCCTGACCATGCTGGCACTTCCCGCCATGCGTCGGAGCCATCATGCCAGTCTTGCCACTATAAACTCGATCCCATGGCAGGATTTTTTAGGTACCACGGCGTGGTTGGAATAAACTTTAAACAGATTGACTCCATTCGATTTGATGACAATTCAGAACGATCGTTGGCTGACTATGCCAACAACTGGCTTTCTCAGACCCCCTCCCACCCATGGAAGATCGGGTTTATTCGCTCAACCACCAAGGACAGCCTCAACGACTATGGGGATCACCCAGAAGACCCGACTTTCGCCGATCTGCTGCCGATTATGAAAAGATCACCTGAAGTCAAACAATGCCTCGTTCGGCGGCTCTTTGAGTATTTTGTGGGAGAAAAACAGGCCGTTGATCCCGCTTATCTGGAAGACTTGACCAATAAATTTTCCGGTCTTTACGCCACTAGTCCTGCGGCAGCTTTTAAAGAAACGGTTTCCAGTCTAGTTCTCTCAAAGACCTTCCGCACCCCTGACCCGGCCTCTGAGGAATGCTATGACTATGGACCAAACTCCCAGTCGGGTGAACGCCCTCCCTGCAAAGTAGCCGCCATTCTCCAGAAAAACTGCGCCTCCTGTCACCAAGGGACCGGAGCGAGCGGTCGTCTTGATCTCACCCGCTGGGTCAGCACATCGGGTTTAGAAAAATCTTTTCCCCACTTAAGCCCGAGTGGCACCCCCATCCCTAGGGCCCAAAGTTTTCAGTTGATCCTCGATCGACTGACTTCTCTAGATCCAGACCTGCGTATGCCCCTAAGCCAGGAAATCCCGGTCGCCGACCGTGATGCGCTTTTTTTATGGTTTAACAGTGCTCTTGATGGAGAGGTCAAAAAATGATTCCTTTGATTGCGGTGTTTATCATGATCTTTATGGTGTCCTGTGGATCTAACTCAAACCCCCAAAAAGACACGGACCATTCCGGTGATCCTATCACCCAGGATGGGCCTCTTCCGGAACCGGCTCAAAAAAAGTCTTCAGAGGCAGCCGAAAATCGCAACCTCGTCACCGGTGGCTTTAGAGGCTACGCAGCCACCAATGGCCTGGTCAACGAACGGTTTTTTAGGGCAGAAAAGCCTTTGGCTCTGGGATCCTATCTTGAGGACACCAATCCAAACGATATTTTGGCATCATTTAAGCCAAAACTTACAGATTTGCTGGGAACCTACGAAGGCGACGGCTTAATCCACGAAATGAAAAATCGCATGCCAAACGGCGTGAATCTCCTGCTCTGGTATATGGCGATCGACGGTCTGGCTTCTGATCTTTCTAAAACCTGTTTGGATGAGCAAGGATCGCTTGCTTTTAATCAGGCTGAGTTAATACCCGAAGCGGCTGACCTCATCAAACGCCTGTGCTCCTGGCCGTCACCAGAAGTACGCCAAATCCCGATTTTGCGCCAGCTCTGGGACCGAGGCATGCAGGCAGATGCTCCCGAGTCTGAGTTTGAAGAATGGAGTCAGTTTATCTTAGGTCCAGAGTTTACAGAAGCTTCTGCGACAGCCGTGCGCAATATGGTGGTCACGATGCTTTTCAATCCGCATTTTTTAATTTACAAATAAGAGGAAAAACTTAGATGAAAAATTTAAACAGACGACAATTCGCCTTTTTAAGCACATCGTCCATAGGTTTAGCAATGAACCCGTCGATTGCTTTAGGTTTATCGCCCCAATCTGGGACCCCACCACAGGGCACCACGGACGCACCGGAACCCCATTATTTTCTGAAGATCTTTTTTCCGGGAGGCATGGACTGTCTCTATACTTTCGATGCCCGCCCTATGGAAATGACCCAGGCCGGACTTCTCGTCAATCATATGGATGAGGAACCAGAAGTCCTTACGGATACCAATGGCAACAAAGCCCTGGTGACCAGACTCGTCAAACCCCTTAGACCCCATCTCGATCGATTTTCGGTCCTCAACGGCGTGATCATGGTGCCTGGGTTTGATGGGCATACCAACAATGTCGACTACCTTTTATCGGGAAACGCTTTTGGAGGCGAATCCTTGCTTCCCCACTTTAACGAGGTGGGACAGAGGTCGCCTTTGGATTTTGTAACGGTAGGAGGCCTGATGTTTTCCAATGTCACCAACGCTTCCAATTCCATCCCCCTCACCCCCAAGTCTGCAGAGAGTCTTAACCAACGCATGGCAGCATTTTCTACCTTTGATCTCAAGGCTCCTTCCCTAAATTTCGCACACCAACGGATGATGGCCCATGGTAAGGGAACTGGAAAATTCTCTGCTGGATCGAGGGCTATGGCTGCTGGCTTTGAAAAAGTGCCGACCTTAGTTGACTCGGTGAAAAGTCTAAAGGTGACCGATAGCGGAACCGATGAAATCACCAAGATGGCGCAGCTTATTGGCAAGATTTTCACGGGTAATCTCAGCAAATCCGTGCAGCTTGTGATCGATCAAAGTGTGATTCCTAATCTGCAGCTAGATACCCATGATGCCCAGAGTGCCAAAGATTCTCCACGAATGATTGGCCAAGCCATGGAAGCCTTGGCCCAAATGATCTCCTACCTACGGAATACTGCGTTTGACGGTCAAAAAAGCCTGCTCGATGTGACGACCGTTCTGGTCGGGACTGAGTTTGGCAGGACTATGCGCTCGGAATACATAAAAGAGATCAGTGAAAGTGGCACAGACCACAACTCCCTTAAAAACACTTTTTTGCTTGGGGGAAAAGGGATCAAGGGAGGGCTTGTTGTGGGGGGGACGGATCATCAAACCTCTGGAGAAAAAATCTCTGAGGCCCATAAGGGCCTCGATCCACACTCTCTTAAAGCGATGGGGCGACCACTCAATTTTGCCACCCTCGCACCTGCTCAAGAACTGCCATCAGAATTCCGTCCGACCGACTATCTCGATTGTTCGTGTCTTGCCAACACCCTCTACCACCTGTACGGGGTGCCTACGAACCGCTACCGCATTCTTGGCCGGAATGGACCTCAAGCCAAAATCTTAGACGGATTATTAGCCTAAGAATCACCGGTTAAGACCTCGTAAAGCCAGCTCTATGGTTTAGAGCTGGCTTGGCCCGTGGTTTTGGCATAGATTTCGGCTGCTGGAACTGAATCAAGGAAAGCTATGCTAAAGATTTTAAAATATCTGATGTTAGTCATATCCTATGGACTTAATGGAAACAGTCTAGTGGCTTTGGCCCAAGACCCCATCCGTCAAACAAAAGCCGCAGACCTGGTCGTCCTGGACCGCATAGAAATACTCGGCAGTGCCCATACCTCCCGAGACCTCCTGGAAACCTACCTAAACCTACCTTTCGCCAGTCCGATCACCCAAGAAAGGCTTCAAGAGCATTTGGCCAAGTTCAAACTCAGTCTGGAAACCCTTGGCTACTTTAAAAAAGTCGATGTCCGTTTAGCAAAAGGGAACACCCGCAACCACTATATTGTGGTCGTTGACCTTGAGCCCATCAGTTGGTTTTATACAGGTCTGACAAATGCATACTCAGCGGATAAAGAAAAAGATGTTTTTAAATACGGACATTTTCACCAAAAAGCTTACATGGGATCACGTAATTTGTTTGGCACGGGAAAGATGCTGGACTTGAGTTTAGACCGACTTGATTTTTCAAGAAAAATACAAAGTTGTAGCATAAAGGGGCAGTCCCAAAGGGTCGGTGCTCTTTATTTAGATCCATCCCTGGATGGCTCTCCGTATTTAGCTGGAGTCGGTGCAGGTGTTTCTGATTTTATAGTTAAGTATCAAGGATGCGATGCCTTGTTTAATGTCCAGATACCTAAGTCCATAAAAGAGACGAATAAATCATATTTAGCGGTGGTCGGCAGACGGTTTGGTCTCACAACACTGAGTTTCAAAGTCAATTCCATTCAATTATCTAATAAAAAGGATACTTCCTTGGGGCTCGCGATCAACTACAGCGAAAAATCCTACCTCTCTGCTGTAGAATCTGGCAGTGTCTTAAAGGCCACCATTTCAGGAGACTCCGATGCTACTCAAAAAAGCATCGGGATTGAGGGTGAAGATACCAGATTTCTGTCACCTACACATGCTCTTACAGGAATGGTTCGTACCCATTGGACCAGATTTAATGGAGCGATTGATTCGTCCTATGCAGACATGAATCTTTCGCTGCTCTACCAGTGGGTATCACCTTGGAGCTGGGTGTTTGGTCTTAATCCTGACTCACTATTTACGAAAAACAGCGAACCCCAGTATGGATTGAGCCTTACCGCAGATTATATCAGCCCTTCGTTTCTCCTTAATTTTGCGATTACAGTGGGAGAGACAGCGCCTCCCGGGTTAGAAAAAACCAAAACTTACCGTCCGGAATTGCCATGAGACGTGGTGGTCTAAGATCAGCAGAAATCTCACTCCTTGCCTTTTTGGTGGCCATGGGACCAGCAGGAAACGGCGCTGCGGAATCCATCGAAACACCCTGTACGGTCATTGCGACCTCTGCAGGTGCTATGACCCACCTGGAATTAACGGATCTAGAGGTACAGTTCCCTGAATTTAAGACTAAAGCCGACAAGGGAGTGACGGTGACCCTTGAGCACCTTGTCCAGGTCAAAATCCGCGACGGATTTTTAGTAGATTATCACTTCGGTTGCAAGGTCACCTATGATTTGTGGAAAAACACCTACAGAGTGGTCCCCACCGGGTCCTCTGCGGCGAGGGCTCTCGAGCTTTTACCAAACATAAAAATCCTACCATTGGCCTGTCGAACTTTGCTTGTTCCATATGAAAGGGGAATTCTTAAAACGAAATCTAAACATACAACCTACAACGAGATCCAAGTCTTGACAAAACTCGATCCAGTGAGTGAAGAACAGGCCGAAAAAACCAGAAAATGGCTTGCCGAGCGGGGGATTGGGGCGGCTGCTCCAGCCTTACTAGGCCGGGCTGTGGCTGCATTGATCGATCTCAAGGAGGATAAAGCAGTCACCCGTCGATGCCGGTTAAACCTTATTCCTTAGGCCCTATCATATGGTACCCTTTCGTCATTCTATTGTCGCAAAATATGTCACAGTCTGTTGTTTGTCGCTTTTGGCCGTAAGCACTGTGGGCATTTGGGTCGGCAGCTCACTAATCAGCGATATGGCAGCACTCAACGATGATACCCTGGTTCTCGAAGCCCTCACACTCGGTCGGGATAGTCTAATTCAATGGAAGAACGTCCGGCAAAAGATGGTTGAGAGTGTTGCCGACCAATGCCTCAAGAGTGGCGATTGGCCTCGGTGTGATTTTGGAGGGATTGCTCCTCACACGCTGCAACCTGTCCCTCTAGAAGGGACGCAGTTAGAACCAGGGTGGAGCACCGACTCCCGTTATGTTGTCACTAGAGAGGGGCAGAGCTATCCCATCGAATTCCAGTGGAATACCTTAAAACCTCAATACCAAACCATCACGGAAGTCCTCAACACCCACGAGCACCTGGCACAGGTTTTTCCTAGGGTGCGCCAGTCTTTTATCGTGGTTTTCAGCCTCGCCGTCGGTAGCGTCGGTTTCTTATGGGTGATCGCTGTTTATGTGATGAGCCGTAAGATACGCCGTCGTGTTTACAGACTGACAGCCTATGCTCGCCAACTTGCTAAAGGCAAGCTTTTGGTAGCTCCGCCAGAGAGCCAAAGTCTCGACGAAATCGGTATCCTTGCAAAGTCTATGGCTCAAATGGCTCAGGACCTCTATCAAGCTCAGGAAAGGCTGCTTTTCGCCGAAAAAATCCAGTCATGGCAGACCATCGCCCGCAAGATCGCCCATGAAATCAAGAATCCACTGACCCCCATTACCCTGGTGGCTGAGCAGCTCCAGCGCAGCCAAAGACATGCTGACCCAAAACTCAAGGAAGTTCTCGGCGAATCAAGCAGGATTTTGCTAGAAGAATCCGAATCCCTAAGACGGATGGTGAGAGAATTTACAGCTTTTGCGCGGCTGCCAGAGCCTAAATTCGAGATCGTTGATCTTAACTCTCTGGTTCGTGATTTTATCAACCGCAATCAGTGGGAAGGAGGTCCCCTCTATCGCCTCAATTCAGCACCCCAAACTAGCATCGTGATGGCTGACCAGGGAATGCTGCGGCAAGTCCTCCACAACCTTGTCAACAACGCCGTGCTGGCAAAATCCCCTAACATCGTGAGCATCACCTTTAGCTTTAGCCCAAAAACAAGCCCTAGGGATTCTAAGATGATCCTGGACATCGCCGATGATGGCCCAGGGGTTCCCACGCCACTTCTTCAAAATTTGTTTGATGCCTATGTCACATCGCGCTCCACGGGAGATTTTGAAAAGGGTATGGGTCTTGGATTGACCATTTCCCGTAAGATCATCAGCGATCACCAGGGCACTCTTCGCCTCCTCAAAACGGATAGCGCTGGAACAGTCTTTAGGATCGAGCTACCTTTGACCCAACAAATCTTAGAAAGATCAACCCAAGCTAACTCATAAAGAGACTATAGAAACATGGATACCCACAATGAATGCAAACACTCGGGCAAAATTTTGGTGATCGATGATGAGCCCAATATTCGCACCTCGCTAAAAATGCTGCTCGTCGACGAAGGTTTTGCGGTCGATCTAGCCTGTGATGGTGAAGAGGCAGAGAAGATCTTGGCAGTGACTCCGCCAGATCTTATATTGTTAGATATTAGGTTGCCTAAAATAAGTGGCCTTGATCTGCTTAAAAGCTGGAAGCTGCAAAGGCCATCAATGCCCATCGTTTTGATGAGTGGCGAAGCGACTGTGACGGAGGCTCTAGAGGGCCTTAAACTCGGTGCCTATGATTTTGCCGAAAAGCCTTTTATCTCGGCTCGGCTGATCAATACACTCCACCGCGCTATCGAGCGCTCTCGCCTCAAAGAAGCAGGCGCCGATTTGGACGAGGAACCCATTGTTGGCCAAGCCCCCCCGTTGCGCCAGGTGCTTGCCGCCATCGAAAAAATCGCACCGACAAAAACCCGAGTTTTGATCACCGGCGAATCAGGAACCGGTAAAGAACTCTTGGCCCGATCCGTCCATCGGCTGAGCACACGGGCAAAAAGCCGATTTGTGAGAATAAACTGTGCTGCGATTCCCAGTGAACTTATCGAGTCAGAGCTGTTTGGTCATGTGAAAGGTGCATTCACAGGTGCTACCGCAGCTCGCAGGGGGCATTTTGAAAATGCCCATGGTGGAACCCTCTTTCTTGACGAGATCGGTGATCTGTCACTGTCAGCCCAGGCTAAGATATTGCGGGCGTTGCAAAACGGGGAGGTGACGCCTGTAGGCAGCAATATCACGATTAAGGTGGATGTCCGGATCATTGCAGCGACCAACCGCGATCTCAAAGCGGCGGTGGAGGCTGGTGCTTTTCGCGAGGATCTATTCTACCGTCTAGCGGTCGTCACTCTTGAGAGCCCTCCCTTAGGAGGTGTGTAAAAATTACTTGGACAAGTTCACAAAATATGTATTGGCCGCGTAAGCAAACTATGGCACTATTTGGGCATGAGTTCAAACAATTGTTCAAAAGAATGGATTGACCTGCTGGCTCTCATGGATGAGT
>JBGSUI010000207.1:0-15917 GCA_041736175.1 Oligoflexales bacterium
ATCGTGTTTAAGGGCCAGCTCGTGAAGATCGTCGAAGCAGGGGCTGTGGCAAAAACCTAAATCTAGGGGTACCCATTAAGTAAAGCTTGAACTTTAAAAAATGCCGGCCAGTTGACGCTCGCCCTGGGCCTGAGTTTTTGCTAGCATCAGAGGCGGACCATTTATCTGCACTCTTGGAGCCGTGATGCGTTACGAAAACACCTTAAAATCTATCTGTTTTGTGGCACTCCTTAGCCATTTTACGAGTTCTTGTACCCAATGCACGGCTCAATACGATGCTGCCCCCATGAAAGAGCGCCTCCAACAAGAACGGGTCGTTGCTTCTAATCCTCCTCAGTCCTTGACAGAAAATGGCGATCTACCTCCGACCGGCAAAGTCCAAGCTGATCCAGCGGAGCGCTATGCTACCCTTTGTACCAGTTGCCACGGTCCTAAAGGAGCTGGGGATGGCCCGGGCGCTGTGGCCCTTAACCCAAAACCTCGAAACCTCACCGACACCGCCTGGCAGAGCCAGGCGACCGATGATCGGATCTATACCGTCATTAAAAATGGGGGCACCGCTGTGGGGCTAAGCGCTACCATGGCTCCCTGGGGGTCGATCTTGAGTGATGACGAAATCAAAAGTATGGTTGTCTATATCAGAGGGATGGGAAAGAATTGACCCTGCGGAAAATCTCTTGAGACCCTCCTCTTTTTTCCCATGGGATCGTCCAAGATGCTTTTTGAAATAGCGGTTATTTTCCTACTGATCGCGGTTAACGGTGTCTTAGCAATGGCTGAGATGGCTGTGGTCTCCGCTCGAAAGACTCGGATTAAAAACCTTGCGGAAAGGGGTCAGAAGAGGGCCAAGGCTGCTCTGAGTCTGATCTCAGATCCCAGTCTTTGCCTATCCACGGTCCAGATTGGGATCACCATGGTAGGGATTTTAGCGGGTGCCTTTGGGGGTTCAACCATCGCCCTACGCCTCCAATACCAACTCCAAGGACTCCCCATCCCTGGAATTGCTCGTTATGCAGAGGGGGTAAGTGTCACTTTTGTGGTTTTGATGATTACCTATTTTTCTCTGGTGATTGGTGAGTTGGTCCCAAAACAACTGGCTCTGCGCCATGCGGATACCTTGGCCATGTTCGTCGCGCGACCAATGCTAGCCCTGTCCAAAATAACCTACCCTATCGCCTTTGTTTTGACCCATTCTTCTAATTATCTGATTAGACTTTTCGGTTCAGAACCTTCCAATGAACCCACCATCACCGAAGACGAGATCAAACTAATCATCCGCCAGGCTACGGAAGCAGGAGTGGTTAAAGCAGCCGAACAGAACATGATCTACGGGGTTCTTAGGCTGGGGGATCTCCAAGCCAACGACCTTATGACGCCTCGCCATGAAATGATCTTGATTGATATCAATGGCTCCCTAGAAGACAACATTACAACCATCCTCCAAGAAGGCCACTCCTTTTACCCAGTTTACGAAGGCGACCCTAATAATATCCTGGGGTTCATATCGGTAAAAACCCTCTACAAGGCCATAGCGGCTAAGCAAGAATTCACCCTTAAGGACTTTTTGATCCCGCCTTTGATGATCCCCGAAAAGTCTTCGGCCTTAAAGATTTTGGAGCGTTTTAAGGCCAGCAAGTCCCATATTGCTTTGGTTTTGGATGAGCATGGTGGATTTGAAGGGATTGTCTCCATCAAAGACCTTATCGCCGGAATCGTTGGTGAAATTCCAACACTTGATTCTGACCATGAGGACCCAGCCATCATTGTTCGGGAAGATGGCTCCTGGCTGATTGACGGCGGGATGTCAGCGATCGAGCTTAAAGATTTTTTGAGTCTTAAAAAGCTTCCCCAGGAAGATGCTGGTTATAACACCGTAGGTGGGATGATGATGGCAAAGCTAGGGCGAGTACCTCGCGCTGGGGAGTTTTTTAAATTTAGGGGGTTCCGCTTTGAGGTTGTGGATATGGATCGATTAAGAGTGGATAAGATATTGGTCTCTAGAATCCCTGCGCCCACCAAAAAATCCGGCCCAGATCCCGGAAACCCTGAAAGGTAGGCTTATACTTCTTAATATTTTGGTATCCCAACCCTTTTAACTTCTTGATTGTGCTACCTTAGGGCATAATGAACGCTCTTAAGCTGAGCGCTTAAACTAAAAAGGAGTTCTATATGGCCTTTACATTACCAGAATTACCCTACTCTCTAGATGCCCTTGTTCCGGTCTTTACAAAAGAGACCCTTGAGTTTCACTATGGGAAGCATCACCGCACCTATGTTGATAAGCTCAACAAGATCGTCAAAGATACAGAGTTAGAGAAAAAATCCTTAGAAGAGCTGATCATCCAAACAAGAACGGGAGACGTCTTTAACAACGCCGCCCAAATTTGGAACCATACCTTTTTTTGGAATTCTCTAACCCCCCGCGGTGGCGGCAAACCCACCGGAAAAATCGCTGCGGAAATCGATAAAAATTTTGGTTCTTTTGACGCTTTCAAAGGCAAATTCCAAGATGCGGCTGTCTCACTTTTTGGTTCCGGTTGGGTTTGGTTATCACGAGTTGGCAACGGTAGCCTTGTGATTGAAAAAGCCAAAGATGCTGACAATCCCTTGGTTTATGGAAATGTCCCCCTCCTCACGATCGATGTGTGGGAACATGCCTACTATATTGATTATCGCAATGACCGTGCCCGCTTTGTAAATACCTTTTGGGATATTGCAAATTGGTCGTTTGCAAACCAAAATCTCGAAAAAATCGGCACCAAGTAAACTCTAAGACTCTAGTCACTCAAGCTTAAGTTCCCATCACCTGATTGGGAGTTTAGGTATGATTGGGTGACTGGGGTTTTTTCAACCCATATTGCAACGTGCCTCTAACGGTCGATAAATTCCTTATGCAAAATCGCCATTGCTTTTTGGGCATCAGCCTCATCAATGACCACGGAGATCTTAATCTCTGAAGTGGAGATCATGTTGATATCGATCTCGTGGGAAGCAAGCGCCGAAAAAGTCCGCCCCGCGACACCGGCATAATTTTTCATTCCGACACCGACCACGGAGACTTTGGCAAGATCACTTTCTGCTGAGACTTTGACATCGCGATAGTTTTGGTCCCTCACTAAAGCGCTAATGGCCTTTTTTGCAGCATCCAAATCTGACTTAGCAATCGTAAAACCCAATTTCATTGTGAGATCGTCTTCGGGTCTATCGTGGACTATGATATCGACGTTGACACCTAACGTGCCTAATTTCGCAAAAATCTCCGAAATAACGGCTCCATCTTTCCTAAGGCCCGATAATGTGATTTTGGAAACGTTTCGATCGAGAGTGATTCCATCGACGACAATCGTTTCAGGGGCCATGGATGCAGCTGTTTTAGATGATTTTTTTTTAAGTTCCGACATGGTAAATCCCTTGAATTTTTCTGCTGACTCAAAGTTGCGTTAGGGTCATTTCGAAGAGGCCTCCCCTTGCCACTCCAAGGCCCATAAATCTTCAAGCTTTTCCCGGTACCTGATCACGTCCATATTGTTAGATTGGACCTGAACTTCTGCAGCCCTTGGCCGAGAGTTATATTGAGATGACATAGAAGATCCATAGGCTCCTGCATAAGTAATCGCATACAAATCCCCTTCCTTAGGCAGTTCAACCCACCGGTCGGTCCCCAATATATCCCCGGTTTCACACACAGGTCCCACAAATTGGCAAAGGACCTTGGATCTATCTACCCCAATGGGTTGCTGAACCGCTATGATAGGGTGATATGAATCATAGAGAGCTGGTCTCATAAGATCATTCATAGCTGCATCTAGGATCACAAAATGATGATCGCCCTGCGCTTTAACACCGATGACTCTTGTGAGCAGGATTCCGGTATCTCCGACGATAGAACGACCTGGTTCAATAATAAGGTGCAGTCCTGTTTTTATAACCTCATGCAACATTGCTTCTGCATAGATCCCGACGCTGGGGACAGGCTCGCTGGTATAGGGAATTCCTAATCCCCCTCCAAGGTCCAAATACTTTAAGTTAAATCCCTGACCAAGCAGGGTCAATGACACCTGGGTCATCCGCTTGGCTGCTTCCCGAATGGGGTCGAGAGTGGTTATTTGGCTACCAATATGACAGGAAAGACCTACGAGATCGAGCCAAGGCTCGCCCTTTATTTCATCAAGTATCTCTGGGAGAGCCGTCTCTGGGAGGCCAAATTTTGTCGAATAAAGACCCGTTGCTATCTTAGCATGAGTCTGGGCATTGATATTTGGGTTGACTCTTAGGGAAACCCTTGCGCGCACGCCCAACCTTTGAGCGATATGACCGATCATTTTAGTTTCGAAGGTCGACTCGACATTAAACATTAAGATGTTTTTTGCCAGAGCTTTTTCTATTTCCTCAGCTTTTTTGCCCACTCCTGAAAAGACGACTTTTTGCGGATCACAACCTGCCCGCAGCGCTCGCTCCAGCTCCCCTTCGGACACCAAATCAGCACCGAGTCCTTGTCCAAAAATATCATGGAGAATCTTTAAATTACTATTTGCCTTAACTGCAAAACACACTAATGTCGGGTAATTCTTGAAGGCTTCTAAGAAGTTCCTGCAGTTTTGTACCAACTGATGATAGCTATAAACATAGGTTGGGGTCCCTGCCTGTTTGGCAATATCTGCTAGGGAGACTCCCTCACAAAACAGTTTTTCCTCAGAAAAGTTAAAATTTTTTGTCTGGTTCATAGTGGTTCTTGAACCTTAAGGGGCAAACTATTTTTTGCCTCCGAGTTTTCCGAGGAACTTTCTTGAGATTTGAGTGGTGATGGGTCTAAGGGGACCGACCCAATAGAATGATGCTGAACACCAACATCACGATCGTGTCCGCGATGCTCCGGATCCTGGCTATGATCATGCTCGTGATCATGCTCGTGATCGTGCTCGTGATTGTGCTGCTCATCTGGGTGATGGTGTCCGTGATCTGGGTCTTTTGGGGCTGCTAAAGAGTGCTCATCTCCCCCCGGAATAACTACGCCGGCCTCTAGTGATTTAAGATCCTGATTTTGCTTTCCTAAAGCAACCTTTAGCTGCTCTATCTCGTCCTGACGCAGTTCATTTTCGGCCTGTTTAACAAAATCATCAAAAGTTGACTTGACGTCATTTGCAGTTCTACGCATTTGAACAAAGAATTTACCCGCTTGTTTCATAAGATCGGGCAACTTTTTGGGCCCCACCAGTACTAGCGCCACCACTGCTATAACGATTAACTCTCCAATACCAATGCCAAACATAGGGTTTTATACCTTTAACCGCAATTTATGGTCCGTTAACCCAATCTGAAACCGCATTTTAGTCTAAGCCAATTTGCTGCTAGATGCACTCCGTAGTTCCATGCTATCCCAGTTTTTGTGGTCTCATCACGCTGCTGGAGATTTACTTTTGACCCCATCTTTTAGAGTCATCACTTGGAACGTTAATTCCATCAAAGTCCGAGAGGAAAGACTCCTTGGAGTTTTGAAGCGCCATCAGCCTGATGTCATCTGCCTTCAGGAACTTAAAACCGTTGATGAGCAGTTCCCCCTTGAAAATATCAAAGCATTAGGCTACCACGCCTCGATTTTTGGACAAAAAGCCTATAACGGTGTGGCCATTTTATCGAAAATTGAGCCTGTTTCTATCAAAAAAGGCTTTGGCTATACCGATGACCTCAGTGCGCGGTATATCGAGGTCGAATTTGCGAACAAAATCGTTGTCTCTTCTGTTTATGCACCCAATGGCCAGGATCTTTTAAGCGATAAATTCCAATATAAAATGGCCTGGTATGAAAAGCTAACGAGCTACCTTCGGGACAAACTAAGTCACCAGCCCTCCATGATCTTGGGAGGTGACTACAATATTGCTCCCCACCCACAAGACACGGTTATCCCCATCGATGAGCAAGAGCGCATTCTCTGCTCTGCCCAGGAAAGAAAGACTTTTGAGACCCTACTCGGAGTAGGTTTGGTGGATAGCCTCCACCAACTGAATCCTACGGACCCCACCTTTACCTGGTGGGATTACAGAGCTGGGTCGTTCCAAAAAAATAAAGGTATGCGTATCGATCATTTCTTAGTGACACACAATCTTTCGAAAAGTCTCCGCTTGTCCCAAGTAGACCGGGATGAGCGAAAAGGTGAACGTCCGTCAGATCACGCACCGGTTATTCTTGATTTTGACCTTTAAGACATCTGTTCGAGAGGATGCCCGAGAGTTGGCCGGACCCTAAGAAACTGATTATAATTCTTCGTAAGATTCCTCGCCCGAAAACTTTAGTGGTTGAGTACTGATTGGGTCTTTGACTGATTCTCTCGTTGGGGCATTTGTTCGGGACGAGGAGTCTTCTTTAGGATCGGTTTATCCTCGCCGATCATGGGAGAGATCAAACTTGCTGCTCCAAAAAAAGCGTGGGTATGGTATTGAATTCTTTAGCTCGATTTTCGTCGGGCTCCATGCTTCATTGAAGGGTATAAAGAATGATTCTTGTGACTGGCGGTGCTGGCTTTATAGGGAGCGCTTTGATTTGGGAGCTTAACAATCATGGTCATGGCGACATTGTTGTATCGGACCGTTTAGGAAGCGACTCCAAATGGAAGAATCTCTCCAAGCGACATTTTTGCCGTTTTGTTCCCAAAGAATCACTTTTTGACTGGTTGCAAGACGGCGGCCAGCATATGGCGTTTGATGCTGTTTTTCACCTCGGAGCCTGTTCCGCCACGACAGAACCTAATGTCGACTACCTGATGCAAAATAACTTTAATTTTTCTCTAAAATTGTGGCAGTACTGCTCTGAGTTTCAAGTGCCGTTTATTTACGCCTCCTCTGCGGCGACCTATGGCAATGGTCATCTTGGATTCGACGATTCTTCCGCGATGACTCCAAACCTAGAATCATTAAACCCATATGGATTTAGCAAATTAAAGTTTGATCAGATGATTCTTTCTGAGTCCAAAACTCCTCCCTACTGGGTTGGTCTCAGGTTTTTCAATGTTTACGGTCCCCAAGAGTATCACAAGGGCTCACAAGCTAGCGTCATGTTGCATTTTTCCAAGCAAATTAGAGATTCCAAAAAAATCAAACTTTTTAAAAGTAATCACCCAGATTTTTTAGATGGTCAGCAAAAAAGAGACTTTATCTATATCAAGGACGTTACCAAAGTTCTCTACCATTTTTTTAAGATGCGAGGTCAAAAAGCTCAATCTGGTATTTATAATTTAGGGACTGGTACAGCGCGTACCTTTGAAGACGTCGCCAAAGCTTGTTTTATAGCAAGTGGTAACCAAAAATTTGTAGTCGAATTTTTCCCTATGCCTGAGACCTTGACCAGCCAATATCAAAACTTTACACAGGCCCAAGTCACCAAGCTGCGGGAGCAGGGCCAGTATCACGACGCCTTGACCAGCCTCGAAGATGGTGTTTATGACTACTATAATAAATACCTTCTTTCCAAGGATCCATATCTGTGAATGGCCTCTGCAAAATCCCATTGATATTCTTAATATTTTGGCATTTTACCTTCTTGCCTACCCTACTCTTTGGGGAGACTCCAGGAGATTCCAGGTCAAATCCAAATGCGGAAGCGACTGTTTGGATTGAAAGCGTTGACTTCAAGGGGCTCGATCGTACCGATGCCACGTGGATCCATAACTACCTCGATCTCCAACTTCCTAGGGCCATGACCCGCAGCGATACTATCAACATCTCCCGAAAGCTTATGACGACGGGAGTGTTTAGTGACGTCAAAGTCGCACTTCGTCCGGTCGATCCTACAAAGGTGCGCCTTTCGTCCGTAGGAAAACAACATCCTGAAGCCGTGATCCTCGAACTGCTCGTCGTGGAAAAGTGGACCACCATTCCTGTAGTTCGTGGAGTTTACGGTGGTGGTACCCCCCTCAGAGTTGTAGGACTCTACGACACTCATGTTGCAGGAAAGCTTTTTACCCTAGGGGGAGAATTTCGCAAGTACGGCGATGCCCCGCCCGGGTTTGTGTTATTTTTCCGTGACCCCCGCGCCCAGAAGGGGAACGAATACTATGGGGCCGAAGTTTGGAATGATCGTAGGATACGCGATGTCTATAACGAAAAAAAGCAAATCACGGGCACTCAATTGACCCATGCGCACAAATTCAAAGCTCGCTTCTTAGCCCAACCCTTTCGTGATTCCCAATGGATTTCTGAAGATTCCAGTTTAGACAAAAAGGTCGCCAACCTTAAGACGGGGATCGAACTAGAAACCATCAAACAGTTTCCAGGTCGCTATACTGAATCCCCCGAATATTCTGATCAACCTGAAGCTTCCTTGCGAAGATCTCCAAATCCCGAAAATGAGTCCATTTATATTAAAATCCAGCCTAGTTTTGTATATGATTCTATAGAGTCTAGTTTGCTAGAATTAGATGGTTTTCGCTTTAAACTTCAACTAGGTCCAACCCTCTTTAAAAACCAGTTCGGGTCAAGCCAAGAATTCGATGCATTCTACTACGATCAATGGCCCTTTGACCTGAATATGGGTCTGCACTTCTATTTTTGGAACAGTAGCACGACGACCGATGCAACCCAATTTTACCTCGGAGGATTTGACTCTGTGAGGGGTTTTCCAGATGGATTAAGGTCGGGGAGCACAGCCCTTTATAGCAACTTCGAACTTCGTCGAATTTTACATAAATCCAAATATTTATGGATTCAAGGCATCACTTTTTTAGATGGCGGCACTGCGGGCCAAACATGGGAGCAAGCATCCCGGGTGCATCCCCTAGCCTCCACGGGTCTGGGATTTAGGTTTGCCATTCCCCAAGTCTATCGCCTCGTTTTTCGCCTCGACTACGCTTGGAGTCTTGTCGATAGCTCCAAGGGAATTACCGCTGGTATGAACCAGTTTTTCGATCCCTTTAACCCTCTCTAGACAATTTTAGGTCATAATCTAACCATATCTTGTCGCTATACTCGACTGCACTTGATAGTTTCAGTACCATTTTGGTTATCAAGTTGGGATCTTATTAAATTTAAAGAAGTTTCGTCACTCTTCTCAATCTTAAAAATCAAACCCTTGTATTTGGCTTGGCTTGAACGTTCGACCACCAGTAGATCTGGAGTCCCCTGAACCCCCTTTTCAAGTCGACCATCTAACCAAAGGTAAGACTGGCCACCACTAGGATTAGAGACATCGATGGAAAACTTGTCTTCTGGCCTGATATTGGAACTCCATACTTTCCCGAGATCGTCTTTACATTTCCACCGACCATAAACTCCAACAGAAGTGGGCTCTGCTGCCGGCTTATTGGTGGGGTTTTGCTGATTTTGCCCTGCTCGTGCTAGCTTTATGGTGACTCGTTCGTTTGCCAACTGCAAACTATTTCCTGTGAGATCATAGGGGAGATCCGTTGTCGAACCTGTCAAACCTAATGTCGAAACGGAAGACTCCTGTAGACTTAAAATCAAGCTTTTTCCCGCAAAATTCCGAAAGGTCCCCTTAACATTTGCATTCTCTGTCTGAGTAAGTCGCATGGAAAATCGCCCTGCTTCTTCCGAAGAACCTTCAAAGACTACGTTTATGGGCGCTTCCTGTTGGTTATTGCCTACTGTTTTGCTGATATAGATCCCCTCCCAGGTCCCCAAAATTCCGGTATTTGATCCTCCGGCTTCACCACCACTGATGGCTTCCGGAGTTGTACCGGTTCCACAGCCCCAGAAATTAGAGAATACCAAAAAACAAATTACTTTATGAAGGGATCCCGTAGTTTTCATCTGACGACCGCCATTTTTTAGCCCCTATCGCGTCTCAGGGGATTTCAAATCATTTTCTCTTAAACACTTGTAAACAACAATACCGTCAGAGTTTTCGCTCTGCTGAGATTGCTCCCGAACGTTTGACCTCTGATTGGGTATCAGCAGCAACCCCTGGGTCTAAGGGCTCCCCTTGGGATTTTTCTTCCTTAAAGGACTTCTTTAAATGGGCTGGGAGATCTTTTTGCATGTCGACACCAACAACTTTTGAAACACCCGGCTCCTGCATTGTAATTCCATAAAGTGTGTCAAGAACTTCCATAGTTCGTCGATTGTGGGTGATCACAATAAATTGAAACTGGTCTGAGAGTGCTTCGAGGACTCTGTTATATCGTCCCACGTTTGCTTCATCAAGGGGGGCATCAACCTCATCAAGGAAACAAAAGGGAGTCGGTTTGGTTTTTAAAAGGGCAAAAATAAGCGAGATCGCTGTTAAGGCCTTTTCACCTCCAGAAAAGAGCGACATCGGTTTCCTACTCTTCCCCGGCAATCGGCACATAATCTCCACGCCACTTGTCAAAGGGGCCTCTGGAGTCGTTAACTCAAGACGTCCTTCGCCGGTAGGAAACAAAATCGGAAAAAGCCCGCCAAATTCACTATTTACTCGTTCATAGATCTCTAAAAACTTTTTTACCGATGTATCTTCAATTTCGGAAATCACGGCGATCAGTAGATCAATACTGCTCAAGACTTCTTCTTTTTGTCTCTCAATAAAGTCAAAACGAGCTTTCTTTTCGTCAAATTCCTTGACCGCCATCAGGTTAACGGCGCCCATAGACTCGATTTTTGCTCTCAGTTTTGCGACGACTTTTTGTTGGGCATCATGGTTAAATTCTGGATCGATATTAAATTGGTAGGTTTCTACGTCTAAGTGGTATTTTTCTAACGCCTGTTCTACCACACCACTTAGCGCCATCTTAGCCCGTTCAAGGTGTAGATTTTTTTCTGCTAAGCTCTTTTGTAGCCTAGAGATCTGTTCTCGAACCTCCTTAAGTCGTCCCTCGATAACTCTCGTTTCTTCCAAGATACCTGCTGATGCTTCTCTTTTGAGCGAAAACTCTGCTTCAAGAACCTCTCGTTCTCTGAGATAGGTTTCAATGGATTGGTGTGATTCCTCTTGCTCTAATTTGGCATTTTCCAGATCATGTTCGATTTGAGAGCTTTCAGAATAACGCCTCGACAACTTGTTTTGCAGCAGCTCTAGCTGTGCTTTTAGGTTCGAATAACTCTCCCTTAAAGCGTGAGCCTTGGCTTCAGATCTAGCAAGATCCAATCTTCGAGATTCATGCTGCCGTCTAATCTCTTCGCGCCGCTCTAAAAGGGATTCGCTTTCTTCGCGAATATTTTCTAACTCTGATTTTGATTGGCTTAACTCTGACTCTAGCGACTTCCGAACATCTTGTAAGCTCTCATGATCTAGATGAACTTTATCGATCTGATTTGTTAAATTTTGAACTAAGACCCTATTGTTCTCCAACTCTTGGCACTTATGATCATAAAATTGTTTAATAGATTCTAGGTGAGTCATGACTGCTAAGACATCTTGATTCTGGCTTTGAAGTCTCTGGTCAATGCTGGCGATTACGGTCCGATCGTCGCCCAATTGATGCTCGATTAGGTCAAGCTCCCCTTGAACTTGCGCTATATGACTTTCAAGGGATTTTAGCTCGTGTACCAGGTGTTCAATTTCTATTTTGCGAGATAGTATACCTCCTTGGCCATGACCGCCAATCAACAGATCATGATCGTCGCCAATCATAACGCCCTGTGCCGTAAAGACCGTCACTCCTGGCGGCTTTTCCTGGATCATCGTGGCGTCTAAGCCAATCCCCTGATAGATATAAATCTTATCCATCAGGCTTTCTAAATAATCTCTGTTTCCATTAATTGTCACAAAACGGCTCATAGGCTCCAGACTAAAGTGTTGAGCCCAAGATTTTACTTTATTCCTATCGTAAAAGATATTTTCGGTCCCATGAACCAAGCATATAGGCATCGCCCCCAACGTCTGTTTATGGGATATTCTAACAAGGTCACCTAGAGTCTTTAGGTCGTTGACGACCAGTCTCTCGGTCCATTGTTCGAATGCCGCACAAAGATGCCGAGGCAGTTCTACGGCATCAGAATTAAAAGATATTTGGTCGGCTAAGAGTCCGCCTAGATTTTCCAGAATCCGCTGTCCATCAGCAGTTTCACTCAGTTGTTTTACGGTGGCACCGACATCTGTGGCACCCTTTTCAATCTCCTGTAAGGACTTTAGCTTAGCTCTTACTTCATGATATTTTTCCTTTAGTTTATCCCGACGTTCTAAGGCTTCCTTATTTTGACGATAGAGGACTGCTACTGATGCCTCTCGTTCGTGCTTGGTTTTTATTTCTATATCAAGGCCCTGTTTGGTGTGCTGGGCTTGTTCTTTGACTTGATCCAACTCTAAGCTGGTATTTCTAACAGATTGATCGAGAATTTCGCTTTTCTGTTTGCCTTCGTTTAATTCTCGCTCAAAACGGCGTAGATCATTGCTGCATTGCTCAGATTTGAATTTATTGCTTTCGATAAGCCGTTCAATATTTCTAATTTCATCCTGAAATTCATCCATTCTACTTTGATAGACTTGGGCAGCTTCGGTCGCTGACTCAACTTCATAGTCAAAACTCTCAATGGTACTATTGAGCAATCGGGTCGCATTTTCGGCATCTCCAAGAGATCTCAAGGAGCTTTCGACCTGACCCTCCAAAACATTGAGGTTTTGGTCATCTTCAGCAATTTCCTTTTTGAGGTCCAGGAGTCTTTTGGCTCCCGACCCAAGTCGTAGTGCCGATGATTTAAGGGTCGACTCGGCCCTGGCGATCTTTTCGCGAATCATCGCGATTTTTTCCTGAAGAATCTGAATTTCTGGATCTGACTCATCCAAGTCGCTTTGTAGTTCCAGGTGTCGAGACTCTAATCCTGCTACCAAAGCTAGGCTTTCCGTTTCTTGAGCCCGATCTTGCTGTTGAACCGACTGAATTTTAGCGAGTTGTTCTTTAAAATACACAAAATTATGGGCAAAAAGACTGACCTCCTGGTCTTTGAGCTGAAGGCTGAGTCCTTGGTATTCCTTTGCTTTTGAAACCTGGCCCTCCAAGGCGCTTAATTGGGCTGCAACTTCGGCCAAAATATCATCGATTCTCGAGAGGTTGACTTTAGTTAACTCCAGTTTTTTTTCGGCTTCAATCTTTCTCTTTTTATAAACAGCTGTGCCCGCTGCCTCTTCTAAGATCTCTCTTACATCTTCAGGTTTCGCATTGAGGATACGCTCGACCTGCCCCTGCTGGATCATGGAGTAACTTCTACCCCCTAACCCTGTAGAAGCAAAAAAATGGACGAGTTCTTTGAATCGACATTCCCTTTTATTTATTAAATATTCCCGTTCGCCATTTACAAAAATCCTCCTGGTCAGTGCAATCTCTTGTTCGTGGCGATATTCAGGGGGACAGAAAGAACCCTCATCCGTGTTATCAAACACAAGGGAGACTTCCGCCATTCCTAAGGGTTTACGCTTTTCTGAGCCGGCAAAGATGATATCAGTAGCCTTTTCACCCCTGAGGTTTTTGGCATTCTGCTCGCCCATGACCCATCTTACTGAGTCAATAATATTTGATTTACCAGAGCCATTGGGACCGACCACCCCAGTGATCCCTTTATCCAAGGAAATCACGATTCGATCCGCGAAAGATTTAAAACCCGAAATTATGATCTTTTTTAGGTACATTTAATGTTTTGCCAACTCACTAAGGTTGAACTGCTGCGAACTGGAGCAATAAACGCAGTTAACTTCAATTTTACCGACTTCGCTGATAAGATTTTCGAGTTCTGCCGGCCCCAACCCCATGGCCGTGAGCGCCATCTTTTCTCGACTGCAAGTACATTTAAATCGAAGCTCTCTATGAGCAAGTAAACCCCAGGCCTCTTGGGCACTCTGCATATACTTTACCAAGTCCTCTGCTGATTCGCCCAATGCAATCCTATCAGAAATGTTTATTTTTGAAATCTTCTCCCCTAAACCTTTCAACTCATCATCAGATACGACCGCTCCGCCGAGGCGTTGGACCAAGATTCCTCCTGCGCTTAGGACCCGCCCATTTGGGTCAAGCTTTACTCCTGCAGCCACCGCACTTGGAATTTGTTCGGACTCTGATAAGAATCGTGCAAAATCCGCTGCGATCTCGCCACTTGCTAAGTCAACAATGGCTGCATAAGGAGTCCCTTCACCATAGGAGCCTTTTGTAACCGTCAAACGCCCCGGTCCTACTGCTTCGCCTACTGATTCTGGGACCTTAACATCCTGGCTCCTCTCTACCCTTTGGCTTAGGACGGGAACAAGGGTAAAAGGGGTCGTGTACCCCCGGCAGTCACCCGTTCCATTGCACTCAGCGACGATTTTCTTCAAGACCCCGTCGCCCGAAATGGACCCATGGATGTAATCGTTTGCTCTTTTTAAGTTCGAAGCAAGCAAGGCAACACAGGATATGGCCCGTCCAAAAGCGATCGTCGTCAGGGGGTCAAGGCCGTGCCGCCGCTGTGCTTCTCTGACGACCTCAGTGGTCACCGCCACCACGGCTCTCGCCCGATAGTCCATTAAATGAAAATGGGATAGACCATCCCCTTGGATTTTCTTCTGATCGCTGTTTTGGCCAGTGGGTGTCGTGTTCATTTTTCAATTCCTCTAGTATATCGCGGCTGACGCAAGCACTGATCGAATAGGTTTAAGCACCCCACTCGAAAAAGCGCCCATAAACATCACCTCTACCTTATTAGCCGAGCTTTCTGCTAGATAGAATCCAAAGGCTCTTAGGAGGAATAGATGTGTCTAAGTCTCAGGGGCATGATTTCTTGATCAATATTGTTAAGTTCTATTTCCTTAAATGTTCCGACGGGATAAGTACTGTCCATGCACCTCTCGGGATTGGACTCTTCGCGAGGAGTCATTAAACCCACGGATAGGCGCCCCTCAGGATCCCTAGTCCAGACAATAAATTTGTTAGCTTCCACTGATGAACATGAGTTCCAATACCTATATGTCCTGGCGGTCGCCTTCCTTTTATGGGGCCTGGGGACCATGGGTTGGATTTGCCACCCAGCCTCTCGGTGTACAGTCGTCGCTCCACTCCTGGCCGTAAGGGTTTCCGAAGGCTCTAGGGGTAACCCTTCAAAGCTAAAGGATTCGTACTGTTGACGGGGAAGCCCCTCTGGACAAGGACGGTTATAGTACCTGGCGACCACTACTTTTTGTTGTTTTAAACCATCCATCGATTCAGCGATCCCTATAGGCGCTTCGTTGCATCCGAGGAGATAGCGGTAGGTCCCTGATTTCGAACTTTCAATCTCCTTTGTATGGATAGAATATGATGCTGAAATTTGAGGCTTTTTTTCATGCCATGGCTGGATCTGAGAAACTCCTTTGCGACTCATTTTGACGAGAGGTCGTATAAGGGGGGCTGGTTGGCAGGTCGCTGCTTGACCTTTTTTAGGCGCCTGGTGTACCAGGCCGACCTCGATACGGGCTTCTGACGTGTCCGGTTGGAAGGGCCGCAGCAGAGTCCCCATAAAGGATCCACATCGGTTTTCTGCTAAACCTAATAATTTTCCGTTGCTAAATCCAATTTGGTACACTCGTGCCAATAGGAGTGGCGTAGGGCTTGTTACCTCTAACTCTTTTATATTACTATATTTATTAGCGACTAAAGCTGGAAACTTCATAACGATCGTTTCAAGACCCGCTGAGCAAAGAAAAGCGCTGTGCTTAAGCGCCACCCCAACTTCTAAAACCAAGTCCTCTTCGGTTTTGGTTTCTTTTGCTACAAACCCAACAAACTCTGCTCCACAGCTTTTTTCGAAAGCTACCAGAACTCCCTTTGGGGTCACTTCAATCGTGGGCTCGTATAAATACACTCCCTGGTATTTTTGAGGCGAGGAAAACCCTTTATTTGCAAGGAAAAGCCAGCGATTCAGCGCCTAAAAATTAGGCATCCTATATCCAATTGACAGTATTGGTTAATTTTGGCACGGTTTTCCACAAGTACCAAGAGTCCATTCTTCTGGTTCGTTTGTGGGTGTGTCTACAAGCAAAAAAATCTTTGC
>JBGSUI010000145.1:0-6901 GCA_041736175.1 Oligoflexales bacterium
GGTAGAGGGAAACATAGTCATCCATTTCCTCGGAGATATATTGGGAGTCGGTATCATAATGACGGGGGATCCCGCCGTGGTTAAAATACCTTAAAAGATCGAAGTTTGGGATTTCGCGACTCACAAGAGGAAAAAGTTCTAGTCTAGTCGCCCGCCCCCCTAAAAGATTGGCCTGGGTGCGTTTTAGCTTGCGGGCACTAGACCCCGCCAAGAGGAATCGAGCCTTCTTTTTTTCGATGGTGCGATGGACTTCGTCCAGGAGGTCGGGGATTTTTTGCACTTCGTCAATGATGATGAGTTCGTTGACACCGACGCATTCTTCAAAGATCAGCCCCGGACGATTCGTCAATCTGAGAAACTCACTGCGCTCGAGCAGGTCGTAAATTCGCTTAGGTTTAAGGGTCTGGGAATAAAGATAGGTTTTACCCGATGAGCGAGGGCCAAATAAAAAGGCGCTTTTTCTGGCGAGGATTTCGGTCAAATTCAAAAGTCTGTTGTAGTCCATGATGACAATCCTCCACTGATATGCGAAATATCATGACAATCCTCAACTATGTTACCTGACGGGGCAATGGACTGACAACAACCCTTGCAGTATACTGAGATGATTGAGATTTCAGATACACGTCGCGCTTAGGGGGATGGCTATGCTCAGATTTCTGCTTGGACTTTTATTGCTAGGTCATTCAGGGGCTGGTTTTGCGATTCCAGAAATCGCCCGCTTTGGTCACTTTACCTGTGTGTCTTGCCATGTATCCCCGGGAGGCGGTGGCGTGTTGACCTCCTATGGTAGGATGTTTGCTGCAGAAAAGCTGTCCACCTGGAGTTATGATCAGGAGGAAAATCCCAGCCACGGGGCTTTTCCCCTCAGTGACCGGTATCTTTTTGGGGGCGACGTGCGGTGGGTAGACCAGCGCACGTCCAGTGGAGGATCAAACCAGCATCGGTTTTGGCGGATGCAAACCGACCTTCAGGCGGGGATTAATCTTCGCAAATTTTGGTTGACCGCCACTTTGGGCCAAAAGCCCCTGGGTCCGACCAGCCCACCTAATAACAGGGTTTACCTTCGAGGCTACGAGGTCAGGCAGGATCTATTTGACGACCATCTGATCATTCGTGGTGGTCTCTATATCCCCAAATTTGGTCTGATGCTGGCCGATCATACCGCCTATGTTCGTAACCTACCCGGACTCGGTCCAGACAGCGAACAAACCCAGCTCGAAGCGATCCTCCAAAACGACTCCTTGGAAGTGTCCCTTGGGCTCCTGGTTAAAGACGATGGCTTCGAACGGAAAGGCAAATCAAAATCCGGTTTTCAGCTCGGTGCCGCCATCTTTGTCTGGGACCGCAACCGCATCAACCTCAATCTCCTCCAAACCGCGATCGACCAAGGTCCCAGCCATATCAAAACCACGGTCTCAGGGGTTTCCAGTGTTGTTTCTATGACCAGTCGCATTTTCGGTCTTATGGAGGTCACCAAGGCGGCCACCGATATCCGTGATAGCATCACGTCAAGTGTCACCGATTCCTTTGCCGAGTTTTTAAGCATAGGCTTTGAGGCCAAAAAAGGGATCATCCCCAGTCTTCGCTACGAATTTATAAATTTAGATATGAGCCAAAAAAGTGCCACAAGCCAACGCTACGGTGCGGGGGTCAGCTGGTATCCTCGACCCCATCTGCAGCTTGAAGGGCGGTTTTTTAAGTCAGATAATCGACAAGCAAAACAATCAAAAGACGACACCCAGCTGGTGCTTCACTATTATCTTTAAGGTAAACAAGGTTTTTCGTACCAGTATCTCATCAAAAGCAGACAAAATGAACTATGCAAAGCTGTGAACACTCCAACCACTATCACTCCTAAGCGGTTTCGACACATCGCAAAAGAGAGGGAGGCTCAAGTCTTGTCGCCCGAAGATTTTTGGGCTTCGCCGGTCTGGGGGCCAGGCCTTCAAAAAGCACCTTCCCATAGCTCACCGTCTAAGACATAGGAGCCTGACACCGTCGGGCTGCCCTGTTCGAATCTTATCGAAATGATCCGTTCTGTTTTGCCATCCAGACTTCGATAAATGCCCTTCTTGCTAGCCTTCATAAAGACGAGTCCCAGCGTCCTGGTCGGTGTTGACCCTCGCATTGAGGAAAGATCCATGTGCGTGAAAACGCTTTGTTGGGGAGACAATTGGATAAACTGAATACTGGACGGAGTATAAACGGATAACTCGAGAGTCGCCATCCCAATCAGGGTGCCAGCGTCATCGGCATATTCTGTGGAATAGACCTTCATTTCAGAGTCGGCGCCATGTTGGAATTTATGGATAAATTCGAATCGAAGACAAGGCCTCCTCGGGTCTGTAATGTTGAACACCTCTGTGAAAAGGTTGGGCTTTTGGGTAAGGTTCGGGTCCGAACCGTAGCAGTATTTTTTGTCCCGAGCAAAACTAAAATAATTGTCGAATGCACCTTTAGGCATTTTTTGGAAAGAATCCGCAAAATCTTCCGACATCAGCTCCCCAGTGGATCCTCTGTGGGGTAGGCCAAACACATGCCCCAATTCGTGGCGCAGAACGTGGTAAAAGTTTTTCCCCTCTTCCGCGGACCAAAAATCCGGTCGCTCGAACGCCCCGTTATAGGCGAGCCGTCCCAGAACAGGGGATACATAGAAAAATCCCTTTCCCTTCAATTGCACCTGATCATACTCAGTCCGAATGGTAATAGCCGCAAACTGGCCTGCGCTCTTGATATAGTCTTCTTGGTCTTGGGTGAGCACGCCCAATTGAAACCTTAGGTCTACACTTTCGTCGTTTGCGTCGGTACAGGTACGTTCCTCCCGACTCTGGGTTGCTAATTGCAACTTCCCAAAAACAGGAAAAGATAGCGTGTGCGCCGATTCAAACTCCTTTTCCCAGAATTTGAAAGACTTGGCGATTAGGTCCGAGGTTTGGGCTCGCGTGTTGCCGAAGTTTTGCTCGTCCTGCTGCGTGAGCAAGAAACCGCAACCCACCACCTTCGGCTCAAGAGTCTCGCCACCAAAATCGAAATACTGATCAGCGGGGTTCGCAAAACAAGTGCCGTCCTAGATGCTGTAGCGACTCTTACGGAGCCTGAGATAAAATGGATCTACTATACAGATGTTTTTATACAACTGGTCCACTTGTTTTTGACGATCCCCGCTTTCCGCAATGACCTAAACCTCATTGAAATGGCTTTAGGTTTATCTAAGGAGCGGTTAATGGATCTGATATTACAGTTAGAGCGCCATGGTTTAGTTTCTTTTGACGGTAAAACCTATACCGCAATCGACTTTATCTTCCATCTCGAGCCATCGTCGCCGATTTATCGAACCCACCGTACTTTACAAAGAATCAAGTCCCTAGAGAAGATCGAAAAAATTCAGGTAACCGACTCCTGTTACGCTTTTTCAGCTGCCTTTGCGTCCGATCAAAGCACCTTTGATGCCATAAAGCTTCAAATCTTGCAGCTCATTAAAAATGCCCAAAAATCTGTGATTGCTTCAAATCCTCAGAGTGTCTTCCAATTAAATATCGATTTTTTTCGATGGAACGAGTGAGTCCACTTTTTTTGAAAAAAATTGATCATGAGAACCATGACCAGATTTTGGCGTTTCGTTTCATAATCTTAGCAGCGTCATCGCTGCCGGATGAGTGGCAGAGCCGACCACTTGATGTGCAACCAAAAATAGAAAAATAGAATATTATTTAATTGACTCCTTGCCGGACCTCCTATACAAACTGGTTCGTATTCCATATAAACTTTTTTTTGGAGAAAATTTTATGTTGGTTAAGAAACTTCTTTTGATCGGTGCAGCAAACCTTCTTTCAGTGACTGCTTTTGCTGATGTCTACAACTGCGCCGCCGGTGAGGGAAACCTTGGAGCCCCCAATTCGGAGCCCACTGCGCATTTCAGCATTGACACGGCGAAGGACGGCCTGGATTCGATCGTAACGGTTTCGGTCAAAAAACTCGGTGAAGGCTATTTTGTCATGGCAGCCTGCTATGTCGGAGAAGGCAAAGAAGTGGATCCCTCTCTTACGAAAAAATTATTAGGGTGCACTTTGGGGACGAATGCTCCTGTAGCTGGAATTAATGGGACATCCCAGGCGGCCACTGAAGTAGGTAGCCCCATCCTTATGTTAAGCGGAGACGTAAAAGATTCCCCTTATTCTCTGATCTGTAAAAAACAATAGTTCCAGTATGGGTTGCGGTGTGTTTTCTGGGAATCAGTTCATTGGCAAACGCTGGTGGCTGGTTCAGTGGCGGCACTGAGTCGGTCGGTGCCACCCGCATCCTTGGCTTCTGCCTTATACCAAACTTGCCACCTACGATGGATCCCAATGGGAGTTCTATCTTGGTTTGAACAGATGTTTACCGCAATCCTCCCTATTCGCGGGGAGGTCAAGGCAAACATCCGTTCAAATCAGAAGATGAATTGGTTATAATTAGATAATAGAGGTTACATAAAAATTTTTATTCAATAAAGACATTTGATTACAAGAAATGTAACCCTTATAATTAAATTTTTAGATTGGTCTTGCCGATAAGTCATGGTATACGTTGACGTGGAGGAGGCGAATCAATGTCCCGACAAACGACTATGATCCCAATTAGGGGAGAAATTTTAAAAGCTTTTCTAAGCCGCGCTCAGCTTGGTCAATATACATTGGGTGAAAAACTTGGCGTTACACGTAAGACCATCAATGAGTGGCTCAACACCAATAAAATTCCTCCCCAACGGCTTTTATCACTTACGATGGCGCTTGGCTTATCACCTAAGGAGCATTCACAGGTTCTGGGGGACCCATTTTCTGAAATGGTGATTCAGTTTCGTACGAGCAGGAATGTTAAAGTTCCTTCCAACAAGGATTTAGAGATTAGAGAAGTGGCCAAAGACTTCTTTAAACTCGACGATGCAAGTATTGCTTCCAGGCATATCGTACGTCTACAAGATGACGATCCCAAGGCGATCGCTAACTCAATTTTAAAAGAGCTGGGGCTTTCGGCTGATTCCATTACCTTTGATGGCACACTAAAGGCATTGGAACGGTGTAATATCTTCGTGCTGTTTTTTGACTTCGGTGACGAGCTGCGTGCTGTCAAAGCACAAGCTGCATGCGCTCAATTCGGTACTCGCTCTGTTATTTTTATAGATTCCAACGAGGCATTGGAAGATCTTACGTGGCGTCTTTTTCACGAACTTTGCCACCTTTTCTGTGGGCACAACGAAGTGACCGCTGCGCTAGAAAAATTCTGTAACGATGTTGCAACAGAGATTGTGACACCGACAGAATTCTTTCAGTCCAATAAACCTGTCCTTAAAAAGAAATTTAGCGCGCCTAAATCACACTGGCCTAACATGATAAAGTCCATTGCGAGGTCTTTGTCAGCGTCTTCTGAAGGCATTGTACTAGCTTTAGTCGATCACAAAATTATCGATGAAACTGGCAAGAAATATCTCTACGGTTGCCTTGCTCTCTTGAAAAAAGACAGGCTCCTTGTCAGCAGCAAGATCCATCCTCCAACAACCTATCCTGAATTGATTGACTTCTGGCTCCAAGCACTAAAGGACCCAGACAAAATGAAATTTCTTGAACTACAAAATAGGGTTCAAGCCGCGTTGGTAGATGGACGCATGTCGATCGGTAGAGCCGCTGATTTACTTAAAGTTGATGAGAAAGCCGCAGAGGAACTGAAGCTGGAATGGCAAAAAGAGACGATCAAAGTACCAGAAGAAGTCGGCTGATTACTGATACATGCTCAGCACTTAAACTTCTTGTATCTCATCAACAGGAGACAAAATGAACTATGCTGTCCATTTTACGTAATCAGGTTCAGGCAGTTTTTGACTACCTGGGACAGACAATCCGATTTTATATAAATATTCTGGGGCAATATCAAGATCCCTAGGCCATTCAAGGACACCATCGTTTATATGAAATTTTTTAAATCGGTCTTTGTCTTGCAAAACTGTGAACACTCCAACTTGTAATGTTTCCAAGAGGTCGCAAATTAGTTTTGACCCGTTGTTGAACGCAACGGTCACCTTATAATCCGAAACATATTCGGCGGTCGTTACCTTTAGCAATTCCATAATTAAGCTCCTGTTGGCGGCGCAATCTTAGCGGGTGTTTTTCCACTTCTTGCTTCTTGCTATGCTCGTCTCAAATCTTCCTGGTGTTCCAAGCCCCATTCAACAATCAGCCCCGCCACTCTTGGCGGAATCGACCCTCGCAAGAGGCCAAGAGTTTCAATGTCAAATATCGCTTCTTTGCCTGAGTACTTCGCATGAAAATGTGGTGGACTATGGTCGTTGAAGTTGACCGTGATTTTTATTCCAAAGAATTCACATATAGTTGGCATATTGAATCATCTACCTACCACTGATTAAAGAACTTCGGCTTCGACACCACGGTTGGCCAACTGATTCGTCCCGGTCCCAACCCTCGCGGAGAACGGTCCTTTGAATTGCCGGCCTGGATTTTTCGCAATGGGCTCCACCTCTGGAGTCACCGAATCTTGGACTGCATGCTTCTTGCGTCGTTCCCCGGGACGAACTGGCTCTAAAAAATATTCCTGGAATTTTACAGAAAAATCTTGACGGGTTTTTGGGCTTACAAAACGCTTCCTATAATAGCCTCTGCGAGCAATTTGCTCATTTTTCCCGCCAAGATCGAGTCAAACCGCCCCATAAACAAATTTGCCGCTTCGAGGGACGTTTTTAAAAATGACCGTAGACTCCGAGCGAAATGGACTTTTACAACCTGTGTTATAACTTTTTTCTACAAGGTCTCGACGCCCCAAAGCGTCCTTAATGAGCGAGAAAAACAACGATGATATCAAGTGAAGCCCTCTCAAAAATCCTTGCGCTCCCAAAAAATTGCGATGACTC
>JBGSUI010000160.1:0-2971 GCA_041736175.1 Oligoflexales bacterium
TTGTAAAGCCCTGATGGTAGAATAGTTCTGAATCGCCAATTTGGCCTGCCTCACAATGAAGGACATTGTGGCAACAACTAGAAGAGCTAAGAAAATGTATGGTTAAAAGCTTGTATGGTGGGCGGTTCCGTGATCAAAGCCTACAAAGCTTATCGAGCCCAAAAGGCCGTTTTTAAAATTTCAGCCTACCAAACCTCTCAGGAGTGTGCCGCTTGCAACCACACTCACCCCAACAATCGCAAAACTCAATCGAGTTTTCATTGCGAACGTTGCGATCATTCCGACCTGGCCGATCATAATTCGGCGGTGGTAATCCAAAAGCGAGCCATAAAGTTGATACTACACCCTGGAACGGGGTTGTCCAAAAGAGGCGTGCTTCTTGCGGATACTGGACGTGGAGCCAAACATAAGACGCATGGAGCGAAAGCTTCCTGCGCACCTGTGGTAGAAACGTCAAAAAAGAAAAGAAAAGCGGCGCAAGCCGCTTAGTATTGGAAGCTCGGCCCTAAAGGGCCGAGTAGTTCACTAGGGAATATCCGAAGCCTGTGCACTTACGGAAAATCCTAGCGCTAAGAAATAAAAAAGATTTTTGAATTTCATAAAAAATACTCCTTGGTTATAAAAAAACTTTCCCTTCGACCTGACACGAAGGCAGAATAGGTGATTTGACGGATCATTACAAGTTATCTAATGTTATAGATTGGATTAAAAATATTTATGAATGTATTAATACCGAGTCTGACCCCGTACTCTGACTCCATCTGATTGATAGCTTGTCAAAATTTAGGTGCTAAAATGGCAATCGAAGCATGGATTTTTAGTTATGTTATGAGCTTGGTGTTTTGGACTTGGGTGATCAGATATGGGGGAGCTCAGTTTTTCGAAGGCACCCTAAAGTCAGAATTTTTTATCGCGGCTTCGGCTCGCCATTGGGATGCTGCGGGTATCCGTTTCTGGGGAACCATAGTCCTTACCGGCAAGTCCATCTGGTTCGTCATTGGAGTGTTCAAGCCCGCATACAGATTTTATCATTAGCGCCTTTGCGTAAATGTCTTGGAGCAGTTAAGCTAGCGACTGAAGAGGGGAAATCTCCCACTGAAGTAGCAAAAGCTTAGGAGTATGCAGTAAACTCAAGCGATACGGTCGGCGCAAAGACCGACGTAAAGGGGCCCTTAGAAAAATCGTGGCGGCTACCAGCTGTATAGGACGGAAAAGGGGGATCTCGACCTTAATCTCAATCGCCTAACCAATCATTTTTAGGTTTATCAAACAATAAGTGGCCAACTCCCTCTGACAGTACCCATATGTTTCTTAAAGCGATCTAAATCGAGGTTTTTGAGTGATTGGATGACCTTTCCATGATTGTCTATAAATAAATAACCAATGTGTTGAGGTGGGATTTTTGCCACTGTTTCTTGTGCATCAGCGATAAGTGCCAGGAAGGTTTGTTTGAGTTGCTTTGCATCTACTGGACGGGCTAAAGCCTCTGCTGCAAGTAAGTCCGGGCTAAAATTTGAGTGGCGCAGTATCATATCGAGGATCAAACCAGGTGTAAATCCAGGATCCTTACCGCAGGCCGCACAAATATTTGCATCAAGCGATAGTACGTTTCGATCCAAATCTATGATGTCAAGGGCGTCACGAACGGCACTTCGATTGGCTAATGCAAGGCATTTATTGATCGCAAGGTCGATATCGTGCAACCTAAAGCCCAGTAATTCATCTTCAATAACTGGAAAAAACCTAAAGGCAGTATCGCGAACCCATTCTAATTTAACTTGATCCATACCTTGCGCGACAGTGGCTCGATAAAAGATTGGCTGAAAAATATGCACATCTACAGTGTATCCTGAATTCACCAATACCTTTCTGTCGCTATTAAAGGCCGTCAACACCGCTAGATCTACATCATGAAAAATGTCGATATCCGCCGAAAAGCGTAGGGAGTCAGCATGTCTTTGAATGGCAGTGCCACCCGCAATATAGCTTTCCGGATTGCGATTTTGCTTGAGGATTTTTAGCACTTGCTTCTGAAAATTAGAGATCGGCATAAGACTCATCTTTTGATGGTGTCAGGTCTAAAGTGCTTGCTAGATGCATACCTTCGATACCCCCAAACTTGCGTAGGCCACTTTGAATCAGGGGTATCAGGTCTTGGGTGATTTCCAGGTCCTTTTTAAGGTGCCAAAAACAACGCGCATAAAACTGCTGGTAGATTTGCTGGGCACGGCCAAGGGTTTTTTGGTGCTCAATCATTTTCCGATGTTTATAGTCTTCAAGTACAGTACAAATCAGCTTTTGATACCCTGATGGTGCCATGGTTTTAAACCAGTCAAGTAATTCTGAGTTGATTCTTATTGATATGGGGGTCTTAGACATGAACACCTCGTATATACATATTGTATATACATATCGGAATAAGGCAAGTTTTTCTTGATAGGGGCCCACTAAATTGGCAAGCCCAGGTACGGATTTCTCTCACGAAAGCCACTCAACAAGATATTTCTAAGCATTTCTCGTAGTTTAAGCTCCCATTCCTCTCTGGTCTTTTCATGACGGCATAAGTAGCTGATCATTTGACAGGTAAAGTGGCAGATTGATATCTTAAACTATAACGACATTTTAATTGAATTGGTGAAAATTAGGGAGTCTTTATGGCTGATGAAGATAAAAGCAACCTTTTATGGCAAAGCGTCCCAGCGACTCCAAAAGAGGACCCCTCTCTCACCCCCCCTGTACCCCCCCGCACACACACACACACATCCGCTGATAAGCCCGAAGATCCCCATTCCTTCTCGCGCCGCAAACTTATCGGCACATTGCCAAAGATAGCTGTTACCGTTCAATCCTAATGAGAGATCAGGAGACATTCCGTTTCATTTGAAATAAGACAAATTTCGCCAGTCCTCCTTAGCTTGCCGTACTTGAGCAGGAGGTTGCAGATGCCGATTCTCAAGAATCATGGCACTGT
>JBGSUI010000170.1:0-19052 GCA_041736175.1 Oligoflexales bacterium
AAGGCTGAAAGGGCTAAACAGAGACAGGAAAAGAAGGAGCAGGGGAAGAGCTCCGACAAGGGTGTCGCCCCGGGACGAACGCCGCCCGAAGCGGTGGTCCCGGTAACCTCGGTCCCGGATTCAGCGACTCCAGAGGGAACAACTTTCGGCAAGGGAAAAGCTAGGGGAAGAGTTCTGGGCAAAAAAGAGGCAGGAGTGGGATCTAACTCTCTAGAGGGACGAGTCGGGGCGGACGACTCCGAGTGACTTTTCATCAGAAGTGCGGCCGAAGTCGCCACCAAGATTAAAGGTGGTCGATGGGTGACTTTTGGAATGGTGTTAAAGACACAAATGTCTATAAAGTTTAGTCAACTGTCCAATATTTAGCCAAAATTGTGCAAATAATATCGGTAACATCTTAAAATATATGGGTTTGAAAATCTGTTACAGAACTTGCATGTATGAGAGCGAATAACAATCTCCTATGAGGTGTCAGATGGAACAGAACAAAATCTTATTGATAACTATAAATCTCCTTGGAAGCCTCCTTGTCATGATGCCTTTTTCCGGCTGTAAACCTCTGACGTCTTCCAGCAGTCTTACCCAAAGTGAGGCCATAGGGTCCGAGGCTGAGCTAACCCGCAGCTTCGAAGTTGCTGCAGCCACCCGCTCCTACCTGCCTTATGATTATAAAAAAACTGGATGTAATGAAAGGTCCCTCTATGTTTCTATGGAGCTTGCTGCCCAGGGCCTTGTATCGAGCAGCGCCTGGATTTTCGGTAGCCTCCAATATGGACCTCAACAAGACGATTCTTGGGGAAATCACACCGCACCCATCGTGTCGGGGTCTACTCGTCCCACCATCGATAACTCCTTTGTTTTGGACTATGCCCTTACGGAAACCCCGCCAACCGTCCGTGATTGGGTGGATCGGTCACAAAAATATAGGCAACAATTCTCAAGGGACAATGCTCTCCAGCTGCTGGTGACCGAACCAGCCAATGGAATCCCTGACGGGTTGAACTGGCTCAACCTGTTCCCTTCACTTCTTTATGTCGATAGCCCCGAAGGTCTGAATCAAGTCTTGCAGACCTACCGGTTAACCCGTTCCATGAACGATATCACTCCTTTTTTGCAAAGAAAGGTAGAGCGCGCCTGCCATACACTCTATGGCCACTTGGGAGAAAAAGGCATGAAAGACAGCGCCAAGCGTCGCCAACTTCTGGTGGAAAAAACTCGTCAGCTTATAAATCAGTTGGAACTCCGTGGTCTTTATCTTAGCGAAGGCCGCGAGCTGCAATGCCCTAACAAAAAATACGATGTTTGGTTTCCACCGGAGAGCAGTCCTGATACGGCTCAGTCTCATCCCGTGCTCCAAGCAGTTTCTGCATGCAAAATTCCTGCATGGCGTGCCGTCACCATGGTGAAACCCGCCACTGCCCCAGGAGAAAACCAATGTGAAGTCCTCAAAGACCTTGTCCAAGCTCTCAATATGCATGGAGCTGGACTCTCTGACCCAGAAAACCAGGGTTTTGCCCGATGTTTGCAGCAAAAAATCAGCTGTGCTGACCGTACAGAGATCGACCAGTATGTTAAGTCTATCGTCGAGCAATCCTCAAGCAAGCCGTCGGCCTGTAAACCTATCGGTGGCTCCATAACGCCACGGAGCTGTGAAGACATCAAGTTCCTCACCCGCTATGAGCGTGGACCCCGGATTGAGTTGGCATGCTGGCAACAGGACTACCGATGCACTGACCGACTGCGCACCCTATTGCCAAATCTTCTCTGATTTTCCATCGACAAAGAGAGCAAATACCCTCCCTATTCGAAGCGGACGTCTTTCCTGACGACGGCAGCTTTGCCAAACCGCAGGTAGGTAGGCAAAGTGACCGGAGGGCTAGCAAATCCAGGCCCCGAGGTTTGGCTACCCATCGACGCTGCTGTAAGTCCCAAAAGCTGGATTTTAAGCCTCACTGAGCTGACTTCTGTCGTGAACTTGATGATTTCGTCCGATCGATGGTGATAGTACTTTGGGCCCCTATTGCCAAACAAATCTTCACCTTGGACTTCTCGAAGCTGACCGCTGGTTTTTTCACCGTTTGCGGAAATCGTAAAGGGTAGAGACCTTTTGCTGCCTGAGAGACTGGTTGTGGCGAGCAGGTCAAACAACACCGAACTCGCCGTAAAAGAGCGCGCTTTACCATCGCAATCGGTAAGGCTTAGCTCGTATTCAATAAAATTGCCCTGTTTGCCATTGGCTACCGAGGAGGTGAGGAGCTTGGCCTGGGTTTGGCCATTCACAGCATCACAGGAGGTGTTTTTGCCGCCATCGCTAGAACTACTGGAGCCACTGCCAGCGGTTTTGTCGTCGCCCGAGGAATCCGGACTGTCCCCCTTGGCGGCCTCTGGGCTTACGGCGTTTTTGCCGGTTTTACCCGAAAATCCGCTATCGCTGCAGGCAGGAAATATCATAAGTGACAGTAAAGTAAACATTTTTAGGTTGCTGCGTGTGCTGATTAACATAAAGCCACCATTCCGTTGAGGCGTAATATCGACTTCTCTTTCCCTTATCGGCATTTTTAGCAAATTTATTTAGGGATGTAAGACTATGCCGACAACTCGGTCTTGGAGACGCAGATACTGCTCATGGTATTAGGTCACCAGGTAATCAGACTCAAACCCTTGGGGCATGACGGGCCATCCCATAAGGGTTAACTTAAAGTTTTTAAGGTCATAGGGGGCGAGCTGCGGGATTTGGTCCCCGGTTTTCTCGGCTCCTACCGTAAAGATCTTAAGATGGAGCGTCTTCTGGAGCTGGAGTAGATTTTTAACAAGGGCTTTATTGGAGATCTTAGCATAACCCATACGAAACCCTTTGCGGGCCATCTGCAGATAGGTCCCAGCGATTAAAAAACTCATAATTTTTTGATTACGAAATTCATGATTCACAGCACCAATCCCACAGTAAAACACTTCGCCCCGGGTTTCGGGCTCCCATTCGACGGGGATTTTGACCGCGTCTAAAATCTCGCCAATCAAGGCCACCCCAGGTGCGAGTTGCGAAGGATCGATGGGCATTGGGTCCAGATGATCTTCGATCGTGATGGCAGCGATGACGCGGCCGTCTTTTCGCTCCACCACAAGGCCGTAACCACGTTCGGCAGAAAATTGGGCCTGAGCATAGAAAAAATGGTAGAGGTCAGACTCCTTCAGACCAAGGGTTTTAGAGAGGGGTTCCCTGCGGCAGAACTCCGCAGTCAAAAGCCGCGCAGCATCCTCCAGGTGACAGGCCCGCATCTGGGAGATTCGCATCGATGGATAAGACCACCGGTAAAAGTGTTTGACCACTTGGGTGCCAATCAGGGCCATGATCTGTCTCATTGCAAACCTCCTGCGCCCCTTAAGGGGCTCGCTTCATCCCTAAACCCCTTATGGGGAGGAAACGAAGGTTGGTATAGACTCTCCATCTGCCTTTGGGCAAGGGTTTCTGGCATCAGACCTGCAAGGCGGTCTCTGACAAAACTCCCCCAGCTGCTTTCAGGCTGAAACATCTGGTTCATACTGTTTGCGATCTTAAGGATTGGTTTCACGCGCAACGCCCGCTGGGCAGCAATTCTGTTAAAGACCGACTCAAAGTCTGCCACCCCAGCGGTCGCCAAACCATAGGCGGTCCACAGGCCATCTTCGAGCCCGAGGGAAGCCCCTTGGCCCATATTGGGAGGCATTCCGTGGGCAGCATCTCCGACGAGGATGATGTTGTCTTTAAAGGGGCGCTCCACGCCGGTTACGACGCCAAAATTACAGCGCACCAGGCTGTTTTTGACCCCGTGGTGGAGGGTCATGCGCACATCAGCATGGTAGTCGGTAAACAGGCGGTTGAGGCGGTTAAGAGTCCCGTCAGGAATCGGCGCGCTATTGCTTACGTATTGAGGATCCCGCTCCAAGGCACTCCAGTAGACGGTCTTTCCGTCCATGGAGGTGAGCACAAACCGAGTGCCTGTTCCCCAAACCTCAAGAGTTTGTCCCACATGTTTAGGTGCAATCGGCACATGGTCGCTGCGTCCGAGCCAGGTGCGGATCCCCTGATAATGGACCTTCGCTTCGGGAGCCACGTGGGCCCGGACCTGGGATCCGATACCGTCCGCGCCGATCAGATAGGAGACGTCCAGGGTTTGACCTCCGATATCAATCCGCAGTTTCTTGTCTTCTTTGGATCCCCCTTCGATGATTTCAACCTTGGTAAGAGTCTGTCCCCAGCGAACCTTTAGGCCCTTCCGGTCGAGTTCATGAAACAAAATAGACATCAGGTCGCAGCGTTTGATGGCCACTATTGGGTAGGAGCATTTTGTGATCAGGCTTTCGCCCCGCAGCGCCAAGAGAGATTCCATACGGCGATTAGTAAAGCCCATGATGTTTTGTGACACCGAGGCTTTGAGGACCGCATCAATGAGACCGAGCCGCTCTAGGACCCTGAGACCATTAGGTGCCAGCCAAAGGAGGTGATCGGAAGATGTGGGGCCGGAGTCCTGTTCGTAGATATCTAAGTCTACGCCAAAGTCATGGGAAAAGAGAGCTGTGGCGATCCCAGCGATCCCGGCTCCGACGATGATTCCAGTCTTGGATGCATTTGCATGACTCTTGGAGGGTGGTGATGTTGTCATAGGGAGCTTTCTCCATGTTTCTTGATCAGGTTGATGGTGGTGTCGATGGTGTCCCGATGGGTTCGAAAACTCAGGATTGCGATGCGAATCACAAAGAGGTCAGTTGGGGTGGAATCTTGTTTCAAACCCGAGGTGTCTGGTCGGCTCTCAAAATGAGTGGACGTCAAAAACACCCGGCCCTCAGAGTTGATGGCTTTAAGCAGTTTTTTGGTTTTGCTATGGTCGGGGTCTCCGACGACCCGAAAAGCTGTGACGGTAAGATCTCCGGCAGCGATCACCTCTAGGGAAGTGAACTTTTGGAGCTCCTCTCGAAGATACCGGGTGAGGGCTAGTTTTTCTCGAAGAGCTGATGTCAAGGTCTCTAGTCCATAGGCTTTCAAAGCCATCCAAAGTCTCAGGGACCGAAAGGGGCGTGTGAGTTCTAAAGAAACATCCATGGGCGAAGGGGGTAGGCCCACCCTCTCGGGGTGATCGTCCTCTTGGTGCCGGTCTTGGAGGTAAGCAGGGGGAGGTCCCTGTCGCTGGCTTTTTTTGTTTTTGATCAGGACCGCTCCGACACCGTAGGGTAGGAAAAGTCCCTTGTGGGGGTCCAAGACAATGGAGTCGGCTAGGTTCATGCCCTCAAAAAGACTCTGGGTCTCGGGGCAGAGTTTGAAAAACCCGCCGTAGGCACCATCCACATGAAACCAAAGATGATGCTCCTGGGCAATCTTTGCTAATACCGCCAAGGGGTCCACGGTTCCAAGATTGGTCGACCCTGCAGTGCCGATAAGCAGGAAAGGTTTAAGTCCCGCGGCCAGGTCTTGGTTGATTTGGAGGCGGAGTTGTTGGTCGTCCATCTTCTGGTTCGCCGTGGAGGGGATGACTCTGATCTGGATCTCGTCACCAAACAAAAGTTCTAGAGATTTAGCCGCGCAGTGGTGGGTATGCTCCCCGAGGTAAACCACAGCCCGGTGATAATCACGACCTTGCAGATTGTGGGCTTTACGGGCTGCTTGAAAGGCCATCAGTGTGGCAGCCGTGCCTCCCGAGGTGATGTCCCCGTAGGCGGCGCTGGGTTGATAGCCCACAAGTTTAAACAAGGTCTCGAGACATTCCTGATGGATCTGCGCAGCCACAGGGGACGCAAAAGCATCGCCGCTAAAAGGGTTGACCACAGCCCCGATCAGATCCGCGGCAGCGGCGAGGGGCAGACCTCCGCCGGGAATAAAGCCCAAATGTCCGGCGCCGGCGGTCAAAAGGCCCTGGGAGGCCAATCCTGAAATAACGGCTTTAAAAAGGACTTCCGGATCTTTCTCGCCTTTCATCAGGTCTTTCCACTGACTCAGAGCTTTGTCTTGGTGCTCGGTAAAAGTCCGCAAGGTTTTTATCTGGTCGATAAATTCACCGAGGTTGCTATTAAGCGATCCCAGCCATCCTGAAAACTCTTCGGAGTTTGGTTCCAAAACCAGGCTTTGCTGGGCTAAGGCGTCACATTGCTCCCTAAGACCCAGGGTCTCTGCAGGTTGGTTAAGCGTGGGCATGGGAGTCACCAAAGTTTTTGGGGTTTCGATCATCCCCACCAAACACCGTTTCAGAAGGCGCTGGGGTCAGCCAAGATTTGGTTTGACTAAAGATGTCCAGGTAGTCCGTGATATTTTCTCCGTAGTAATAACCCTCTTGGGCATCAGAGATGTTGTAGGACTGGGTAAGGGTCTCAAAGGTGAGTGGCTGAAAGATTTTTTGGAGCTGGGTGATCGATGCTTGGTAACGGGCTTCGATTGCCTCAAGCTCTGTGAGGGATGATAGGAGTCCAGCTCCAAGGACTTGAAGTCCTTGGGTCGATTTCCAAACACTAAACTCAAAGGCCCAAAAGTAGAGCTTATCGAGGATTTGGATCGGCGAAAGCCGGCAATGGTCGAGACTGCCAAGCTGGCGAGCCATCCCTTTGAGATTGGCTAGCTCGTCGTCGCCGGCCTTATGTTCTACGATCGTTTTATTTACAAAATAGAGGGCTTTATCAACGGGACCCACGTCCTGCGACTGGGCAATATGACTCCAGGTGGCAAGGAGTTTGCGGTAGTCTTTGTGAAGAAGAGCTGGCAAGTGGCCAAAAATATCGTGGATAAGATCTGGCTCACTTGCGAACCCCACCTCATGGGCTGGTCGGACGGATGAGGAAAGGGGCATGATGCATTGATGGAGGAGCTGGAAAATCTTCCAGGGTGGGTGGTATCCGTGGACGTATCGGGCCGACCAGCCCAAAGGGCTAAGGATTTTATTGATTTCTTTTAAAGTAGGAATTCTCGCTTTAAACAGATGCAAGATTTCCATATTTTCAGCATAGTAGGGATGAATCAGCGAACGGTGTTCCCGGATGGTTCTTTGATGCATGGCATAAAAAGTGCGCCATGTCCCATGGTCCGTCTCCGAAAAAAGCACCTGGGTGTTATCGGTATGTTGGGCGATTGTTTTTTTGTTGATCATGTTGAACTCCACCACGAATTTCGGGTGTCGAAAATTAATGAACGAATATCCATTCATTTATCTACAGGGATCGAGTATACTTGTCAACAAAAGTGATGCAGCAAACTTATCGCTGCAACTTTTTTAGATAAAATATTAGACAAAAGTTGGGCAACCCGGTAATGGGTGTCCCAGATCTATTTAGAACAAAGTTTATAAGGATGTTAGATGGCAAGGCTGAAAGACCCTCTCAAGCGACAGCTTATCCTCGATAGTGCGCTCGATCTTATGGCGCGCAGGGGCTACCATGGGGTCTCTGTTAAGGATATTGCGAAAGAGGCAGATATTTCATTGGGTTCCATGTACACTTACTTTGATAGCAAAGAACAACTGGTCAACGAGCTTTACCGTCACTGGAAGGGAGTGTTTACCCAGTTTGTAGGACTTGCCCCTCGAGAAGAACCTCAAAAGCCATTGGCAGCGATACCGGAAGAGTCGACCCGTACGGCCCATAAGCATCTGTGTAGACAGTTAGGCGGCTTTATGCAGACCTATCCTAAAGCTTTTCAGTTTTTAGAAGCCCAGTTCCACGCAGAGTATCTGGACTCTGAATCACTGGCCCTCGAGGAGTCCATTACGACTGGGGCCATTGAGTTTTATGGCACCGTGATGGGCGGTGCGGTGGACCAAGCACATGCCCAGATGATTGTCTCAGCCTCCTATGGCGCATTTATCCAAGTGTTTAAGGCTAGCCAGGCAGGTATGTTGAATCTGACTCCTGAGCTTATCGATCGACTAGAGATCGTGGTCTGGCAGATGCTGCGCACTTCCCTGATCCATAGAACGGCTTAGACATTCCTTAATCCATTGAAAATTTAGAGAAAGCATGCCGTCCTCTTTTGGTGCTTTAAAACTCATTTCTGACCAGATATGATCCGCTTATAGGTACGATCCAGCTGTAGAATTGTTTGTGGCTCAACTTTTGGGGAGGACAGGGTCGTCATGATGGATTCAATCTTGCGACAGCACCCGGTCACTCCTCTCCATCGGGCACACATCAGTGAACTCGAAAAAAAACTAGTGCTCGAAGTTTTAGAGAGCGGCCACCTGGGTGGGGATGGGCCGTTTACCAAGTGTTGTACGACAGAGATTCAGCGTCTTATGCCCCAAAGCAAGGTGTTTTTGGTTCAGTCCTGCACCGCAGCTCTTGAGATGGCTGCTTTGCTGGCCGACCTCAAACCTGGCGACGAAGTGATTATGCCTTCTTACACCTTTGTCTCGACAGCCAACGCCTTTGTCTTACGAGGTGCTAGACCTGTTTTTGTAGATATACGCCCAGATACGCTAAACCTTGACGAAAATCTTTTAGAAGCAGCCATCACACCTAAGACCAAAGTGATCGTCCCGGTTCACTATGCAGGGATTGGCTGCAACATGCAGGCGATCAACACCATCGCTCGGGACTACCATCTCCTGGTGATCGAAGATGCAGCCCAAGGATTTGACGCCTTTTACCAGGGAAAACCCCTCGGAACATTGGGTTCTATGGGGGCTTTTAGTTTTCATGAGACTAAAAACTTGACCTCGGGAGAAGGAGGCCTCCTCGCCATCAATCATCCCGAGTATATTGAACGCGCCCAGATCATTCGCGACAAAGGCACCAATAGAACTCAGTTTATCGAAGGCGTCGTTGACAAATACACCTGGGTGGATGTTGGTTCGTCCTATGCACCGAGTGAACTCACAGCTGCATTGATGTTTGCCCAGATCCAGCGGCGGGGAGAAATCCTTGAAAAACGTAAAGTCCTTTGGGAAAGGTACCAGGAAGGCTTTCGTGAGCTGGTTACGGCGGGAAAAGTCGCAGCGCCTTATATCCCTCGTGAGTTTACATCCAACTACCATATCTTTTACCTTATCCTCGCCGACATCGAGACGAGAGCCACCGTCCAAAAGGCCCTCCGAACTGCTGGCTATAGTGCGTCCTTTCACTACTCTCCCTTGCATAGTTCAAGCTATGGTCTCAAAGTCGGCACAGCATCCGGTAGCCTCCCCCAGACCCTGCGGGTAGCCCGAGGACTGTTGCGCCTCCCCTTGTTTGTAGGATTGGGGTTGGAGCAAGTGGATGAGGTGATCGATATTGTTTACGGAGTCCTTGGGACTTCTGACCATCTTTAAGGAGCCTAAGTGCATCACGTGGCTAGTCCAGATTCCACCACACCCGCGTCTACTTACCTTGACCTAAGCTTGGTGATTGCCTGCTACGGGGACGAACCCCATCTTTTTGACCATGTCAAAATCCTGGCTCACTATCTATCTCGCACCCGTTTATCTTGGGAGATGATTTTTGTCGAAGACGCCTCTCCCCTCGACGATCGCCGCGAGATCCGTCGTGCAGTGTCTTGGCTGGACGAGCAAGGTATGTCAAGCCAGGTGATCTTGCACCCTACCAATCAGGGGCGAGGCCGCAGTGTCCAAGACGGGTTTGAGAGATCCAAGTCCCAAGTGGTTGCCACCATCGATATCGACCTGGAGCATCATTGGGATAGTTTGGCTTCGATGGTCTACGGGATCCTCGACGGCGACTATGATGGTGCCATAGGACAAAGGGTGGTGGCGTCAGGAGGTTCGACTTTTATGAGAGTCCTGAGCAGCTTTGTCTACCGCAAGCTAGTTCACGGAGTCTTGCCCCTGGCCATTGCCGATACCGAGAGTGGGCTTAAGGTGTTTCATAGAAGCAAACTTGAGAGAGTTTTGCCACTCCTCCACGATCACCGTTGGTTTTGGGACACTGAAATCGTCTACCGAGCTGCCGAGGCGGGGATGCGTCTGGTGGACTATGAAATTGTGTTCCGCAAAAAACCAGACAAACAAACTACAGTTAAGCTCTTTCGAGACTCCTGGGCCTATCTGGTGAGCCTTAATAGGTTTAGGCAGCAGATCACTGCGGAGAGATCACGGCAAAGGATCTCTCACCAAGATTTAGCTCTGGCAAAATCGTCCCTATTTCCCCCTTTTCCACCTAAATAAGGCCAGAGCCATGGGTTTGCCGACAGGTCTCTATCTTTTCCCTAGCCGCATGACCTTCTGGATTGAAGCCCATCCTAAGGCTGCCTTTGCTCTCCTGGCGTTCTTTGTGATGGTGAGCGGCTGGTTTTCGGAAGGCTGGCTCCAGCCGGACGAGCATTCCCGCGCCCTCGAAGCTGCCCACCAGCTGGTCTACGGCTACGCAACTTTACCCTGGGAGCTTGACCCCCGTGGGCCACTAGTTTCCTATCTCCTCGGGATGGTCTACAGCCCGGTTCTTATGATCACCAAGGCTTTTGGTGCCTCGGGGCTGACGGAGGCTGCCCTGTGCCGGGTCTTGACTGCTCTTGTGGCCGTAAGCCGGGTCTGGGCCTTTTATCTACTTATAAAACCCCTCGGGCTTAAGGTCGAGCGGGGTATCTCCTATGTTCTTGTTTATCTCCTGGGACCCCTGACCCTGGTGCTTTTGCCCCGGACCACCCAGGAAAACTGGTCCACTACAGCTCTGATGTGGGGGACTCTGCTGGTCTTCAAAGCGGTCAACTCGCCATGGAAACCGAGCCGAGACCGGGCTTTTTTAAGGCAGCCAGAATTTTGGGCCGGTCTGTTGCTCGCCTTAGGCACCAGCTTTAGGCTCCAACATGGATTTTCCTGCCTGGGACTCGGAGTTTGGTTTACAGTGCAAATGCTGTGCAAATGGAAGGCGTCCCCTGAAAAAGAGACCATTTTACGGGTTTTTTCCCGCCTTGGCCTTTTTGTGGTCGGGGGTCTGGTGGGACTCATACCTATGGCCATGGTTGATAGCGCGACCTTTGGGACCCCTTTTCTGCCAGCTCTAAACTACTTTCAGTATGCTCTCCATGACGAGGAGGGGGGCAATCTTTGGGGGCAGAACCCTTGGACTGAGTACCTTTATGGGTTTTTAGGTTTATGGTATCTGCCTTATTCAGTGGTGATTTTACCTATCATCGTCCTTGGACTCGTGAGAGCCCCGCTCCTAGCCAGTGTGATTGTGCCCCATCTGGTGGTTCACCTGCTGTTATCCCACAAGGAGTTACGTTATCTATCGATGCTGATTCCTTTTTGGACGTTGGGGTTTTTTGTAGGATTAGAGGCACTGGAAAACCGCTACCCCAACTCCAACCCCATAACTAGGGCTTTTTATGCTATACACAAAGGTTTAGCCGGTTTCTTTTATCTGGGGGCGCTCCTCTACGGAGTCCTGGCGCTGGTCGTGCTCAATCCCCAGCCTCGGTTTTACCAAAGGATCAGCGACCTCTGGCACCAGGGGGATTTGCTCTTGCCCTTTGGATTTGTCGCCAACTCCCGGTCGGGACTGTCCCAATTCTACTTAAAAGACCCGAGGGCGTTGCCCACCCAAATACTCAAGATTAACGATTTTTTAAAGGCTCTGGACCAACACCGACTGCCGGCACAGAGGTATGTCCTCCAGAGGGTTCCCATAGAATTTTTAAATAAAGTAGAAGGTGTTTGCACCACCATCCTTTCGAGCCTAGCCCCTTGGCAAAGGTGGGCATACCTCCACCCGGTGATTGGTCCTTGGATTCGGTTTCGGTATTTTGACGGGGTTTATTTTTGTAACGAACATAGGTAGGTGCCTGAAGACGGGGAGTTAGAATGACGAAGTTTTGGATACTTGTGGGTTTATTGGTGTCGTGGAGTCTTGGCTGCTTTCTACTCTTTGGCAGCGGTGTACCAGTTATGGCATTGGCCCTGGTTGGAATGATTCTGATTCTTTGGCTCAGTGAAAGTCTGCCAGATTTTGTTCCAACTTTGCTTCTAGTAGCTGGCAGTCTGTTGCTTCCCTATTCTGCAAGCGGTGACGCCGCGTCGCCAATTTTTAAAAAGATGGCTGATCCAGTCCTGGGGCTTTTTTTCTGTGGGATGTGTCTCGGTCTTACTCTGCGTCGGCACGGAATCGATGCTGCCATCACGCATCTTTCCTGGCGTCTCAGTCGGGGCTCCTTATCTCATAATTTGCGCATGGCTATGTTTATCACAGCGGGAATTGCCATGTGGACGACAAACAGCACCGCCATGGCTATTGCACTCCCTGCGTTTGGTGGAACCATTGGCCAACTGATGCGCTCCCATCCTTTGCAGGCCAAAGGTTACCTGGTAGGCGTTGCGATGGCAGCCAACTTTGGTGGCATGGCTACACCGATCGGAACCGCGCCCAATGCGATTGCTATTGCAGCTTTGGAACCAATGATTCCCATTGGCTTTGGAAGTTGGATGATTCTGATGCTGCCGCTCGCTTTTTTTCTGCTTATGATTAGCGAATGGATGGTGCTACGTATTTTTCGCATCGCCGAGGCTAGCATCAAACCCGAAGTTGGGGCCCAGCGAGAGAGTGACAAAACCCTCCATCGTGGGGTGATCATACTTTTCCTTGGTACTGTGCTCCTCTGGCTCACGGAGGGCCTCCATGGATTGCATCCCTTGGCCATCGGCTTTGGGGCCGCAGGTCTCGCCTTTGCCACCCAGCTTTTGAAGCCCCAAGATCTGAATGACATCGACTGGAATGTTCTGCTGCTGATTGCGGGTGGTCTGCTTTTAGGGCACCTACTGGAAGCCCATGGCTGGATGGGTCGTACCACCTTGGCCTTGCAGAGTTCTGGTATTTCCCGGGATTGGCAACTAGGTCTTTTGATTGTGCTGGCTGCCGTCGGCAGTGCGATTTCGAGCAATACCGCCACTGCGATTTTGCTTGTGCCTATTGCCATGCAGTTGATAGGGGAGCCTTATGCTGTGATAGCAGTGGCCGTGGCCTGTTCGCTGGGAGTGCCCTTTACCATCAGTACCCCCGCCAATGCATTGGTGGCAGGGCGTTATGAAGTCAGCAACCGAGATATGGTCAAGATTGGCGGCCCCGTGCTCGTGATCGGCTGTGTTCTGCTGTTTATGACCGTGAAATGGGTCGTCGGGTGGCTGTTTCTAGTACACCAATGAATCTAGCTTTGAGTACTCGCATTTTAAGAAGCGGGTCGCTGTTGCTAATAAAATCAATCCTGATAAAGTACAGTCCATGAAGCCTCTATCATGGATAGGCAGCCAATAGATCTCGCAGCTATCCGCTGACTGTTTATCTATCAGCTGCAACAGGAGATAGCCTTAACTATGCACCCAAATTTACACGTTGAAATGCCAATTGGTGAATTGGAACTGACTCAGCAAAAAGCCAAAAGTTCTAATTATTTTGATAGGACTGATTCAAACTCCTTGACCAATCAGCCCGAATCAAAGTCATTTATGGCGACAGCTCTTGCTTGGCATGGATCGGTCACCTCAAGAGTCCTTCCCCGAGTAGGAATCAGTGCAGTCTATGCAGCGGCTGTTTATTTCACCGCCAGCTTTTTTCCAAACTTTTCATTGCCGATCACTCCTTTCGAGTACTCCGGTGCTGTGTTAGGATTACTCCTTGTCATGCGGGTCAACGCAGGCCATGACCGTTGGTGGGAAGCGCGCAAGATTTGGGGGGGGATTCTCAATCAAAGCCGTAACCTAGCTTTAATCGTGTGGAATTATAGCTCCGTCAGAGACGAAACAACCGCAACAACCCTTAAGTGGATTGCTTCGATGCCGCACGTTATTCGCGAATATTTGCGGAAGGAGAATGGTCTAAAAGATGTGGTCGCTCTGGTTGGCTCGGTCGAGGCTGAGAAAATCCGTAAGTCGGAACACATGCCTTTTTATGTCGGTTCACAGATTGCTTCTTTGCTGAAAATTCATCGGGACCGTGGAATGGATCCTTTCGCCTTTCATCGCGCCGAAACGGAACGATCTTTGCTGGTCGATGCGATCGGTTCCTGTGAGCGTATTCGCAGCACTAGGATGCCTTTGGTCCTCGCCATCAAGACCAGGCGGTTTATCTTGCTTTTTATCTTATTATTGCCGCTAGCTTTGGTAAACCGGGCTGGATGGTTGACTCCCATAGTCGTTGCTCTGACATCCTATCCACTTTTTTCGCTAGATGAGATTGGGGCTGAGCTGCAAAGCCCCTTTTCTCCAAGAAACTTGAGCCATCTACCCCTGGGCGACATCTGTCGGATGATAACCAACAATATTTTAGGCTTGCTAAATATGGAGACCAGATCGCTGCCCACTCCTAAGACTACAGAGCCAGTTAAAGCTTAATTTTCCTGTAGACGACTATTCTGAGCGAAGGTCGTTGCGCCAGCCAGGGTGCTGAAAATGGAGGCGGTGGTCACAGCCCTCCGAAGTTGACTCTTGGTCTACAGCAATGTAACCAATTTTTTGCCAAACTTTATCTTTGCCAAGATTACCTTCAGATGACACAAAGATATCAAAATAAAGGATTCCCGTGCGAAGAGGGACCCTGATATCGTCTCTAAAGTCTTTGTTTAGTGACCTGGTCTCTGGACGCCCTGCTACTTTCAACCACAGGGGGGTTATGGCTGACTTGGGATCTTGTTCGCCAAGCTCTGAGACTTGGTAGAGCTGACGGACGCTTAGGACTCTATTGAGGGTCTTTTCAGCGGCGCTAAAGGCATTATTAGCCGCATTGAGAATCCCTAGTTGGCTGAGGTTATCAAGCCCGAAACCGATTGAAGTGATGTCATTGGTCATTGGTGAATCTAGGAAATTTTTAGAATAGGTCCCGGCGAGATTGTCGATGGTAAAGAAGTTAGCTGTTTTAAGAGGTTTTTGGTGATTGGGATCGATCGTTGGGTAGATCTTTCCGGCGAGACCAAAAGACCGTTTCTCGCCACGATTGATCTGGGAAAGCGCAGCAGACCCCCGGAGGATGATCAATCCCTGAGATCCCTGTTTAAAGTATCCGCTATACCGGGAGGGCTCGGTTATGTTCCAGGTACCAGCCATACAGATACCATTGGGATGAAGCAGCTTTTGAAAATAGGGAAGGGTGTCGTCACCGGTCGCAAGGGTCCGTTCCGACGCCTTTTGGAGGTTGTTAAGGACTCCCGACATAAAGCTTCGGACAGTGACTTTTTCTTGAGGCAAATTCTGGTAAGGTCCTTCAAGGACGGTCGACCAAGTGTCCGAAAAACGGGATCCTTTGTACGAGGTCTCGGTTTGAGCGAGACTTGTGGTAGATCCCAAGGCGAGGATTAAGAGCTTGAACATAGGACGCATAAGTTCTCCGAATTCGAGGGTGTCTCATAAAATAGTTAGTAGTTTAAGATATTTAAAGACGAATGATCGTTCATTCATTTAAGAAGATAGACTATTCCAAGAGTTTTGCAAGCTTTTTGTTTGAAGGCTAGGATGGCCTAAGACAAATCTGACGCCGGGAACAGCCAGACATCTCATCATCATAATGATGGCTCATCATATACCAATGTGAATTCATGGAATTTATTAATATAATAAAATACTTAGACTTTTTGACTTGGGAATGTGAGCATTCACGGAAATAGTATATTAAACCGTGCTTCTAGCGTTCTGGCCAGTTTGAGGAGCTGAGGTCCAACGGGATCTCTCGGGTCAGCGACTCTTCGGGCAATTGGTAGGTGTTTTGCTGGCCACTCGACAAAGTTGGTATTTGGATTTTTCCATGGGTACTCAAGCTGCGGATATTGGGCGCCACCATTTTTGACTATTTGATTTACGACTGCTGGCTGAGCATTCTCAAGATCGCGTACAGCGGCAAACGCAAGCGTTGTAGAAACACCAGGTAGTACAGTGCCACTTGGTGTTCGTTCTAGCAGCAAGAGGAGCCGGGAGGCGACCTGATGGCTTTTTGGAGGCTGAATGTTTTTCCTTGCTAGTGCAGCTTTGGCTAGTTTTTCAAATATCATTTGCATCAACATGCAGAAAGTCGATGGGCTATTCGATGAGTAAGTGGCCTCAGCAGCGCGAAGATCCTCACGGGCTTGTTCCAGGAAGGGACCAGCCCAATCACGAGGAGTTGTCATATTTGCCTCCTATATAGCTTTTTTTATGGCCAGGTCCCATGTGGGCGGTAGTGCAAGTTGTCCGTTTTGCACCTCGTTCCACTCGTCTGGGCTTAAGATTATGACCACGGAGGCAAAATGAATATTGAGATCAGGGCGCGGGTCGAATCGGAACGGAAATACATCACCGGAAGTGGGGGCAGATTTTGAGACTTCTACAAGTTTAATTTCGACTTCCTTTGGGTCTGGAATGAGTAGGACCAGCTGAATACTTGGGTCGGCTTTACGGTGGGCATTAGCGAGTTCTTTGGCCGTTTGAAAGTAATCTGGTTTGAAAGTTGAATTTGGCACTTAGTTGCTCCTAAAAATTCTCGTCTACCTGGAGGTAATGCCGTTATTGATTTCGTCATCGGTGAGGGCAAGGGGCTTCCATGGTTTCGACTGTGGAGTGTCGACGTGGACTCTTTTAGGCTTTTTTGGGTCCATCAAGAAGCCACCTATAGATCTTCGCACATGAAGTGATGCCATTAAAAAAAGTTGTGATATACTCTCTCCCGTTGTTAACTTTTTCGGGGAATAGCATGTCGTCAACGAAAGATAAACCAATTTATCCAGAAGTCAAGCAGTTAACGCTCAAGCTGAAAGTGTATTTTGATCGCAACAAGTTTGCGCTGTCGATTCAGCATTGGAAAGCGTGGTCCGCTCTAATGTCAGGGAGATGAACAACCGAGTATGCCACAACGTTTTATTAAATGGTATCAATTCATGTGCGAAGATCTATAGCCGATGGGTTATCTTTTATTTCAAAAATGGAAAATTTTAGGATTCATTATGTTGAATTTCTGCTATCTTATAATCTTAAGTTTGTTTTTTTGCGAAATGACTACAACACAGGTTTACGCATCACATTTAGTGAACGATAAGTATATCGTCTTCGACAGTCGAGAAGAGGCAATCGCTTGGCTCAAAAAGAACAAACCTGAATTGGCTGCAAATATCCTGCCTTTTGAGCATCTTATATATGAACGTCCTCTTCGAATTTTAGGATCTATATGGGGGAGCTATCAGGATCTTTACCCTGATCGTTCATCCAAACTGCCAATTCCTGAGCTGGTTATTGTAGATTATCCCTATGTTGATGGATCAACACTGACAGAAGACTCGACTGAGCATATCCCAGCTATATTTCAAATTTCTAAACCTGCTGCTGAAACTACGCATAATAGCATTGCAGGTTTAATGGCGCATGAACTCACTCATTATCTCTTCCCTGATTTTCAACCAGTATATTATCAAAAAAAGGGAAAAACAGAGCCTTTGGGATACAATCAAGAAAATGAATTACAGGCAGAGCTTGTGGTGAAAGAATGGACAAAATTAACAAAAAATGTCGGTCCGTTTGTCTTGGATGAATTGAACGGATTGCCTTTCCAATTTATAAATGACGGACAATTATCTTATTTTTTAACAGCAGGAGCAAGAAAATATGGGGACCCTTTGAAGCCCAGTTGTGTCCGCGCTAGCACCTCAGAGGTCGAATGGAATATATATTTTATAAAGCACTATATATCCTTTGTCGATTTTTCGCTAAAACTGGAAGCTGATCAGCGACAGAACATTAGATCTAAAACGGAAGCTTATATTGGTGATCTGCGGGATTGCTTAAAGAACAGGAAAGTTGATTTTCTTGATCTTGCTATGACTGTGACCGGGTGGTCACAAGACCAAGTGAAGCAGCGGTATGTTGGTGAAGCGGCGATTTTTCAAAATTACTCTGACGCAGTGGACGGTTTTATGGCATTGACAAAAGTCTCCTATACCAGGATGAAAGAGATGCTTATCCAATATGATCTAGCGTCCTATAGAACGTACTCGTATGAGGAAATAGCTGATGATAACTCTGTAAGGATTTTGTTTCATCTTGGATGGAATCCAAATGGCTTAAGAGAGTTCATCGAAGCTGCCGGGGAATCATATCAAGCAGGATTTAAAAAAAACTGTTTTGAGATCCTTAATCGAGGCGAAGTCCCTGGATATGGGCTCCTAAGCGATCCTCATCATGGAGCCTGTTATCGTATTTTTCATATCGAAGAAATATCACGTCGAGTGATAGGGCGGTCAGAGCCTTTTTTTCCAAGTCAAGCTGCGGATATTGGGCGATGACGAAGGTCAGTCTATCAAAGAGTCCCAACAGTTAGCGTGATTGAATATTTCTGAGTGAAATTCTCCCCAGTTCCTACATCAAGAATATAGTGAACGGCCATATGCCCATAGCATCCGGGATCTACATAGGTCGATATGCGCACCGTGTGCCCAATGTTCTTCAGCTTTGCAAGAAGCAGTACCTGAGCATCAGCTAATGTGCGTGGATTAGTCGTACAATCTTCCATGCTCTTCGTGGCCGGTGCTCCTAGATTCTTCTCCTTTGCTGATAACGGGCGCTTAGTTCCAGGGGCCGCATATTTAATGTTCCCGAGACCAAGCTTAGAGTCCGCGGCCAAGACCTTATAAGCAGCGTTTTTGGGTGCTTTCTGGAAGCTGTATAGGACGATAGGGGGACCGTCTGTTAAAACAGGACAGCTGCCGGATAAGACATAGAAGAAATCTAAATCATCGGCGTAGCGCCTTGATTTGATCTCCTTGTAAGGGAGTCCGCATTCCTTGCTTTGCTCTTCGTTAAAGCCTTCGCGGCCTGGAATCCAGTCAATTTTCACCGTGGCATTCTCCTTCTTGGGAGCAATGTTTTCTTTTAATTCCCAAGAAAAAAATCCCACGCGCTTCGCCTCCCGTGGCTTGGACCCGACGGCTTTATCATCGCAGGCTTTTTTCAGCAGGCAGTGGAGAGTCAGCGTAGGCGGCATGGACTCAATCGCTAGCGACTTTTCATTTGCAGACTCATTACTAAGGAGGTGTGTAAAAATTACTTGGACAAGTTCACAAAATATGTATTGGCCGCGTAAGCAAACTATGGCACTATTTGGGCATGAGTTCAAACAATTGTTCAAAAGAATGGATTGACCTGCTGGCTCTCATGGATGAGTCG
>JBGSUI010000189.1:0-2227 GCA_041736175.1 Oligoflexales bacterium
CAAAAATTAGCTATATTTAAATGGAGTCTGAGATTCAGAGGTCTAGGAATTGAATAAAATGTGCCGAGATTATGCCGGAAGGAAAGCTAATCTGCCCGGATGCTCGGGATAGGACTGCGCGCGAGCGCGCTTAGTTCATTGATGAGATACAAAAGCTCGATTTTTTTGCTCCTTGTCCTTGGCCTGCTCTTAACAGGCTGCCTGCATTTTCCGGTCGCACCAGACGACCATTGTCACCTAAGGTGCTATGGCATCGAAGCAGTCAAAAACAAATGGTGCTTAGGAATGTTCAACTACAACAAATGCTACGATGAATCCCGTACCATCAAGACACCATAACGGTTCTCGACTCGAAACTCTACCTTTACTGGGATATACTCTCAACCAGGACTCAATTAAGGGTGGGGCGTGATCGCGATGATCGTAATGTCGTCCTTATCAGGTCCGTAGCTCCAGAATAAACGGTAGGCACCCGGGGCTCACATGGTCCGGACTTAGGATATGTCAAAAAATAACTTTGACCCTTCGAGGGGAAATTGTGTAGTTCCACTCACCATTGAATGTACTGCGACGAATATTTAAATTAGAAAGTGTCCAAGTTATTTTTTGACAGGTCCTTAGGTCCAATCCCAACCAAAGGTGGCAACTTTTAATAGTCGTTTTCGGCCCAAAGTGGTCAAAATTAAAAGTCGCTCAACAAATACTCACGTTTTTGTTCGGGGCTATGGTTTTTGTCAACAAAGTGCGCTTCTCTTATGGATGGCAGGACTCTCTCTCAATATCAAGGTACTTTCTAATGCGCGGATGCTGAGATTTAGATAGGAAACTCTCAAAGTCAACGACCACCTCGGCCCTTGTGGGGGCGCCACTATGACATGATTCCTGCATGATTTCCCTATCGGACCAATTGACCCCTTGTATCAGAAAGACGGCAAAGCTTCAGTTAACCAGCTCGAAATCCTTTTCAATGGAATCTCTATGGGACTGTAGCAAAGCCCCGTTGGCCTTACCTTCCGCTCCAAAAAATCTATGCAAACCTAGGTCTGCCTAGCATTTGGTGATTCGCTCACCGTTGATGTCCCTATGTGGCTCTTTAAATGGCGAAGGTACGGGGCGTTTCCGAAAAAGTGCAGAGAATGGATCAACAGATATTACCTGATTAAAGACTATAAAGAATTCTTAGGGTTAATTTTTTGTAGATATCCGGTTACATCTTTCATGTTTCTCAAGACTTTCTTGATTCTGGCTTCCGCTGATACCTCAACGACCAAATCAACATCTTCACTTCCTCGTACTTCACTGATGGTGGCTGTGTCTCTATCAACATAAAAACCCAGCGTGGCACCTCCGACAAAAACGATGTCGCTAACCATTTCTTTAAGTCCATTTGCGACGGTACGTATATTTTCTAAACTAATGTCCCAGTCAAATTTCATTAGACGGACTCCATGTAATTAACATTAGTTCCATCGGAAGAGAGTCTATTTCGAAGAATTTCGCAGGCGACTTCAATGTCACGAGATCGGCCTACACGCAAGGCGTCAACCGCGGCCAAAACCTCGTATAAGCGTGGATCACGAGATGCTGCCCCAGGTGCCTTTTCATGGATTGGCTGAATTTCGAATCCATCTATGTTAAATTCCCCGGTCACTGTAGCACGGCGTCCCTTGGCGGCCGACCAGATTGGAGGATCTACCAATCCAGATACCAGCGACTTAAAGGCTTCGCGGTGGCCCCAGGCGGTGGGCATGCCCACGGTCTTACGCCCTAACTCGGCCGGAACAAGAAACCTGATGCTGTGGATGAGAATCTCAATGAGGGCGGATTTGTTTACCCGTTTTTTTTCCTGGTTGTAAAGTCTGCATTTTTCGGCTATCTTAAGTGACGAATGCACCATGGATTGAACCATTCCCAACTCTTTGGCTAAATCCTCCTGACGCCATTGTGGTTTATCCCATACGGAGAGTTTAAGAAGTACGAGTATGTCCTGTGGTTTTAGATGCATTGGACCCCCCTTATGGTCGTAGCGACCATTTGATAACTTCCTATCGGCATTCTACATTCAAACTTTAGATAAAAAAATATAATTATAGATCTACGCACATGAAAAGATAGATTTTAATTTTTTCCGTGGTATAATGATCGTTTTGCCAAAAAACGAGGATTGACCACCATGCATTCGTCTAAAGGTAAACCGCTTTCACCTGAGGTAAAGTGGGTCACGGTC
>JBGSUI010000193.1:0-81445 GCA_041736175.1 Oligoflexales bacterium
GGGGGTCAAAACAGTTTAAAATGCTTTCTGGACTCCGCGGGAATATCCCCTACTATCCGAAAGATGGGGAGACTGATTTTAGGTCCAAATCCTAGGATAGGATTTAGGCTCGTACCCCCCCTATTTGGACACCCCAGATAGACTGTTGTACCAACGCTCGATCGCCATCTATAGTAAAGTATTTCTGTAACCAGGGTTCCGGAAGTTTGCGTACTTGGCACATGGGATAAATCCCGACACGGGCAAAATTGATTGAATTAAGGTCAAGGTCTGTGGAGAAAATCTTAAATGAGAGGTCTAGTTTATGTTCATCAATAAAATCTTGAAGCATAAATGCGATGGTATAAGTCTCCTCACCAGAGCCGCATCCTAAAACCCACACTCTGATGACCGACTCACTCTTTTGCTTACATTCTTCTGCCAACAGTGGAAAGACCAATTGTCGCAGTCGATCGAGGGAGTCCGGATGACTGTAGAATTCTAGATTTCTGCTGCGTAACTCGTGGTAAAGTGACTCCTGTTCGACCTGGTTAGCTTTAAACACTTTAAGATACTGCTCAAGATCTTGGACACCTACAATGAGGAGGCGTTGTTTGATTTTTTCTCGTATTTGCGTCACATCATAACTAAAAAAATCTGTTTCGAATCGACTCCGAACCTCAGCTAAAATCCTATCAATCACAAAATGTGGATCACTCTCTACATAGGTAGGCTTAGAACTAGCTGTCATCCTGCGGGTAATTTTTTCGATTTGACTGGGTATCTTTTGGATCGAAAGTTCAAGTGGTGCTGCTGCTGAGTTTTTTACGTTTTGTGGCATTCCCTGAAAAATAGCTGAACCAATTTCTTGAATAATAACGTGGCCGCCCCGTCTACGAACCTCTAGTGCACCGTCAACCCCGTCCGATCCAGTTCCCGACAGGACGACCGCAATGGCGGCCTCCCCATAATCAACTGCGAGAGATTTAAAAAGCTGGTCGATGGGATAAAAGCACTGTGGGTCAGATTTTTTGCGCTCTCGCAGTCGAATGCGTCCTCGACAAATCGTCATAAAATAACGGGATGGCACCAGGTAAAAGGCGCCTGAAAGTAGAGGAGCTCCGTCAAAGGCTTCCTGAACGGAATGTTTCGTATAACGAGATATGAGTTCGGGCAGGAGACTTTTATATCCCGGCGAAAGGTGCTGGCATAATAAAAAGGCTTGGGAAGATCTTTCAGGAATCACACGAATAAGGTCCAAGAGGACTTCGATACCACCCGCCGAAGATCCTATACCTACCACAACTTGTGCCATAATGCCCTGGGGTTTTGTTTCTGTGGTGCATGGAGAATCAGCTTCCTTTGACTGTATTTCCATTTAAGCCCTCATAAATCCCAAGGTTCGGATGTCTTATATCTCTTGTATCTTAAGCAATCAATAGAAATGACATCTCAACTCAAGTTTTTTTGTTTTAGACCAAATTGATTTTGTGACTTAAAATCCAAGGTTTCAATGGAAATTTTTAGATTCACATTGAAACTCTAAACCTAAAAGCAAGAAGCCTATTTTTTTGTAGATATCTATATTTTCCTTGACTTGGCAATCACTTATAGATTTTATTTGCTCTCAAAGCGTCGACCGATTGCGGCGACAACTTGGTTCAAACCTGAAAAAGAGTGTTAAATGGCTACCGACTTTAGAGAATCTCATGCTCTCCAACGTAAACTTCGTTATGAACCCTGTGAACAAGAACACATACGAACCTGTGGCCATGTCCAGGGTCATGGGATTTTGATTGGTGTGACCCCTCGCGATTTTAAAATCCTCTATTTATCGGCTCACATAGAGCCAATTTGCGAAGAATCTGTCCAAGATCTCCTTGGAGAACATCTCAACAAACTCATATTACAATCCCATTCTCTCGAACGACTTCTCAAGATAGAACCCAACACATCCTGTTATTTACCAAATTTTATAAACGGAAAGGGTGGGATTCCTTTTGATGTCTATGCCCATCATTCAGAAAAGGATCTTTTGCTGTTAGAATGTTTTGGCCCATCTGCTGCGCGTAACATCCCAGAAATCTTTTGGACTTCCATCTTTGAAATGAGTGAAGAAGAGGTCTATGATTGCCTTTTTAGCCACCTTGATCATATCTTGGAATACCATCGTGCCTTAATCTATAAATTTCAACCCGATGGATCGGGATTAGTCACCAAAGAACATATCCAGTCCACTTCATCTGCTGAAACTGTTCGCTACCTTGGTTTGCGCTATCCGGCGACGGATATCCCTAAAATTGTCCGCGACCTGTATCTAGAGAATCCGATCCGTTATATTGCAAATATCAACGAAGCGTCGCTCCCCATCGTCGGTTTGTGCTCCGAATCGAAGCCATCTTCCCTAGATCTAACTAAACTTTTGACCCGTGCCGTGTCCCCCTTTCACGCCAACTACCTTAGGAATATGGGGGTTACGGGTGCTTGCTCCTGCGCCATCGTCATACAGGGAAAACTCTGGGGACTTCTCTCCATTCATCAAAAAAAACCTCAATTGATCACCTATAAAGCCCTATGCGCCATTCAGTCTTTGGCTAAGACATTATCCGAATTTCTAAGGTCTAAATCGATTTCTGATCAGATGCAGTTTTTTGACCATGAGAATATGAACACCAAGGCATGGATAAACCTCCTCCTAGGTCAAAGTCCTCCCCGGTCACTTTTTTTTGGGAGCACTTTGGCCAAATTTTTTGGAGCACAAGGTTTTGCCTTTTTTAATGGCGAAACCTGGATTCACGAAGGGGACGTTCCCGATAGGGGGGCTCTCATGAGCCTTGCGACAACTGTAGCATCAGGAAAACACTGGGGAATTTTTCAAACTGACTGCCTTTATGCTGAACATCCAGCGATCGCCAAGATGATGCCTGACTCTTGTGGAGTAACCATTGGTTGGTGCCACAATCGCATCAGCAAAGATCCCTATTTTTTGATATGGCTGAAAAAGGAGTTTAAAACCATGGTTAAATGGGGAAGTTATACTGAGTTTCCCGACGTAAAATCAATGCCAGAGGGAGATTTTTCTGCGGCTTCACCCCGAACCTCTTTCGGCCTATGGCAGGAGTCCATAACTCTGCACAGCGAGACCTGGAGCAAAGAAAGCCAATATGTGGCGAGAAACTTACTCAACTTGCTTATGGCCTGCCCATGAGGCGACAGCCAAAAGATTTGTGGTCCCAGCGACTTAAACAACAAACGAGACAGACCCATGATATGGTCGAACGAGCTGCCGCGCCTCTTCTGGCACCAGACCTTACCCTTGGGAGCTACCGAAATTTTCTTTCTAGAATGATTGATTTTATCTCCCTTCATGAAGACTTTATAAATGAGTCTTGTCAAAAAGATCCATGGATCTCCCTACTCGACTACCATTCGAGACAAAAATTGCCTTATTTGCTGCGAGATTATCACCAGCTAGATCCATATTGTTTAGATAAGCGTGCTGATCTCTCTAAGCTAAATCGCCTTGAGGCCGTTCCTTTGAAAACGACGGCGCAGCGCTTAGGGTTTTTATATGTGATTGAGGGATCAACCCTTGGCGGCCTGATTATCGCAAAAAAACTCGAAAGACTCCTCCAACTTAGCAATATTGGAGGTATCCACTATTTCAATATCTATGGCTACAAGACTCGCCCCAATTGGGATCAGTTTTTAGAAGTCCTTAACACCTATTGCGACAAAAACCCTAATGAATACGAGGCTGTCCTCGAGAGCGCCCTACAAACCTTTACCAGTTACCACGTAACCGTACAGTATCCCTTAATACCCCAAACGCTCCTTTCCAGTCCCAGTCTTGTACTGGGTTGATATTCCAGGTCGTGCTGATGCAAGTATGCTGTACTTAACAGGAAGTGGTTTTGTGACTGGGAACCCTTCCTTAGCAATCAGTAGTTCAATGAGATCCGAAGAGGTGACCAGCCCCACAAGCTGGTGATCGTCGTCCACGACCGGAACTGAATCGATTTTGTGTTTGATCATCGTCTCACTAATGATCGTAACTGAAGTCGTCGACCGACAGGTGATTGGATCGCTCGTCATGACTTCTCCTACAGTCAATGGCTCCACTTCGAGCATACCATCGCTGCTAGGACTGGCGTGGATAAGGATGTCGCGATCTGACAGAATCCCTACGAGGCTCTGTCCCTCTAGGACTGGAAGGTGCCTAATCTCCCACTCAGTCATGATCTCATAGGCATCTTGCAGGCTGTCACTCGGCTCGACACATACCACGTTGCGGGTCATAGCTGCTGAGGCTTTCATAGACTCGTCTCCTTTTGATGAGGTTGAGAAGGGTTCCCACCTTAATCTATACATGTTTTGTGCCAAGAGAGCATATCCCGAAAACCACTACAAAATTAGGACCCTCTGTAGGATATCCCTCCATCAACGCAGAGCATTTTGGGCTAATTCCCACACCATTTTGAGGCTTGCCTCGTGACTTCCCACACCACAGCTCCTAGGGTGTTTGGGAAAACGGCGTAGAAAATAAATGGGCCCCCCCCTCACAGACATAGCCACTGATGGGTTGGTCATGGGATTCCGCAGGTAGGCTATCCACAATAAAATCCCTAAAGACGATCGCGAGGGACCTGAGGTTGGGGTATTTTGCTAGGTATCGATCGTAGTAGCCGCCCCCATAGCCAAGACGATGGCCTTTACGATCGACGGCCAAGGCTGGGACCAGAAGCAGGAAGTCCTGGGGATTGATCAGCGGGAAAACCCCGGGTTGAATCTCCTGACCAGAAAGCCACCGAGGCTCAAGAATCCCATAGGTATTCTTTTCAAAGGAGTCCCCATGTTCATAGGAGTAAAAGGCCATAGCACCGTCACCAAAGATCTTAGGAAGGGCTGATCGATAGGTTTTAGAGCCTAATGCAAAGTCCTTTGCAGGCTTTAGTAGAGGACTTAGATCGGGCTCGCCGCGAAATGCAGCAAAGCAGCCGATCCAAAGTATTTTGTGCTCCACTGCATATTGGTGTACATGCCGACAGATCTTGAGACTATTGTCAGCCTTGGTTTCCTCGGCAATTCTCTTGCGTCGGTCGAGTAAATCCTGGCGTAGCATCTTTTTACTTGGAAGCTTTTTACTTGAGAACTCTGTACTAGGGGGATCATGCGCCACTTTCTATTGCACCGTGACCGAGATCGGCGAAGTATACTCCCACCGACCAGCGACTTCTGAAAAAGCACCCAGCCTGAGTTGGTACTGCCCGGGAGCGACCCCATTGAGTTGCAGAGAGTTGCCAGAAGATGCAAAGCGGTGTTGGGGATTGGCCCACCCTCCGGTGCTAAACTCCACTCGGTAAAATCCTACCTTGGCATCGCCTTTCCAAGAGACCACACCTCCGCTGCCAGCGATGGTGCCACCGCTCGCTGGTTGGTCGAGGGAAATTGCACGGCGTTGGGGAGGATTGACATTAAAGGATCTAATATCGGTTTTGCCAGAGCGGTTTTCTACGCGCCAGTACCATTTCCCTGGCCATGGTTGTTGAAACGCATAAGTATTACCTTTCACAAAAACCCTCATAGATGGAGGATTTAAAGTTGGATGCCGCGAGAAAACGATATGGCCACTGCCACCAGTCCAGGAAAATTGTGCTGCTCCTTGGGATTCATCATAACCCACAGTAGCCCCATCGGCGGGCTGATCAAGGCTTAGGGGACCGCTGCCAGCGACTCCTCCACCGCTACCTGCAAGTTTAGGCTTGGATTCTGCCACGGGGGCGGACGCTGGTGCCACCTCTTCTTTGGCCACTTCAGCTTTCTCGGCCTCTTTGGCCTCGTCGGCTGCTGTATCTTCGGTCTTTTCGGTGCCATCCCCTTCTTCAGTTTCGTCTGCTCTTTCTGAATCAGTCTCTCCAGCGGTCGATGCTGTTTCCTCGGACTCCGAATCGTCACCTAGTGTGAGGAAGTAGAACAAGCCTGCGAGGAGGACAAAAGCCAAGCCTCCAATGGCATAGTATTTCGCCCGATTCTGATTGACGAAGCCTCCCTCCTTAAAAATCTGCGAAACAGCATTGGTGTTAGTCCCAAAGTTGCTCGTAAACTCACCCTTAAGGTCTGCCGTAAACGGATTGCCTTGGGTGGCTTGCTGTGACGAGAAGGTATCGTTGAGTCCCGTCTGGTTACTTGGCGCTTCGTTCATGTATAGGTCTCCTTGGCAGAAATAATTGAACTATATTTCGTTCTGGGGGCCCGGCTTGGTTCGGGTTGGGGTTGGAACAATTGATCTATCTGTAGGGTCTCATCGACGAGGTGAAAGAAAACTTTAGTGAGTCGAAATGGCGAGGTGAGGTGGAGCAGTTTCCCCTAAAAGCTAAGTCGAGGAATATGCCTTAGTATTATGATAAAGTTCTATGAGGCAAAAAATCAACAGATACCTGAAAAAAACACCGCTCATAAAGCTACGGGGTAGAAAAATGCATTATACTGTTTAGTAACGAAGATTTTAAAAAATCCAAACTCTAGGCACTTACAAAAGCTTAAAAACTCCCTGCCATAAATTGACCCCGTCCTCGATATCTATTTTCATCACAAACACTTTTACCTTTTTATTTTGTGCCACAGACCTAAACACCAGAGGGTCCCGCGCAAAATCCTTAGCCGTGGTTACAATCGACCGGGTTTGCTCAGTGACTCGACATTCCAAATCATTTTTGTTTATTTTATGGTGATCACCCACAACAAGGGTCGCCGCAATGGGAGACTTTCCAGACTGCCCATAAAGATAGGTAAAATCATCAAAAAACACCTGTGGCCTAGCAATACCACAGACTAACAGTGCTGGACAATGTTTTGGGGGATCAAATCTCGTGGGAGGACCATCCCAAGACTCCCCCCAGACTGGTCCGCCCTGACACTCGCCAATAGGTTTCGGTGCCACGTGGACCGGAAAGATGGGGAGGTTTGGATTTTGGGAGGCTCTCCTCACTCCTTGGGAGATCCATCCCGTTTGGACCGCTTGGGTCGCTCCTGCTCCTGGACGCATGATAAAAACGACCGATGCTCGTTTGAGGGCCGTCAGCGGCTCCCGCAAGCGCCCTCGAGGCAACAGATATTGATCGTCTCCCCACCTGCCTCGCGGTTCTCCTTTGCCGCCATAGATCAACACGATATCAAGATGACGCTTGAGATTCCAATGCTGAAAACCGTCATCCAAAACCCAATAAAAGTCCCCAGGTCTACGTGGCTGCTGGTCCAAATAACGTAGATAGATCTGGGCAGCTTGAAACCGATTGGCACCGATCACAATGGGGAGACCCGGCAGTGCTAAAGATTGCATCATGGCCTCGTCGGGCGTCCCTAAATCCGGTCGAGACTGGGCGACGATGTTGCCGTTGATCAGCACCATAGAGTCTTGGGATTTAAATCCAGCCCCATAACCTCGCGTCAAAACAACCGGGTAATGACCTTTTCTCATAAGGGATTGGCACAGAGATATCACGACTGGAGACTTTCCCGTACCACCCACCTCTATGTTGCCGATAGAAATCACCACACCTGGCAACTCTTTAGGTCGTTTGAGGCCGGCTTTATAGAGTGACTCGCGGATCTTTAACAAAAATCCATAGATCCCCGAGAGCGGCGTGGCCCACCAATTATTGATGAGTGTATGCATCGGACTCTGCCTGACAATATTGCTGATAGCGAGGTAGTTTTAGGAGCTGTTCGTGGGGTCCACTATGGGTGATACGACCAAATTCTACAAACAGGACTCTGTCAAAAAGATCTAACCACTGAAGTCTATGTGTTATCATAAAAAGATTTATTTTATGAGTCCTCGATTTTTGAATGAGTTTTTTAATAAGCATTCCTTCGGCGACTGCATCGATCGCCGACGTGGCCTCATCCAAGAGCAGAAAACGGCGTTTGCGAAGGATTGCCCGGGCGATCACCAGTCTTTGGAGCTGGCCTCCAGACACGTTGTGGGTAAACGCAAAGACGGCCGTGTCAAGCTGCTGGTCAAAATCACGAACCTCCACCTCTAAACCAACTTCTCCTAAAGCCTCCCACAGGTCTTGATCCGTTAGGGTTCCCTCACCTAAAGCCCCATAGACAAGATTGTTGCGGATGGAATCATGGAAGAAAAAGGGATCTTGGCTTACAAAAGAGACCTGACCGACAAACTCTTGCCATTCCATGGTCGCGTCCCAAGTGGAAGGTGCAATTAATCCCGCAAGACTCTTAATAAAAGTAGATTTTCCAGCTCCGCTTGGCCCGATCACCGCAATAGTTTGCCCTGGTGTCAAAGAAAGATCTCGGGTGGTGAATAAGAGCTTTTGGTCGATGGTCACCCTTATCTGAGCGACTAAAAGCCCTGAGTGGGAGACTTCTCTTAACCGAGTCTCTTTGACAGTGGTTTTTGCTAAGGCCGCCAATGTTTCAACTTGGTGAAACACTTCTAGACTACTTTTAAGGATTCCCTTGGTTTCATGATAACGGGCAATCTGCTCGCCGAGTTCTTTGACAGGCCGCATCAAAAGCCCTAAGGCCACCATCAACTGGATAAGGGTCTCGCCATCAAATGCCAAGACAAGTCGTTGGCCCACCAAAAAAAGGAGCCCTGCAAAAAACACAAACCCTATCCATTCAAGAGAGGACACCATAAAGGCTCTAATCCAAAGGGAACGGCGCATGGTTTGAAAGTATTGGTCCGCAAGCATGCTGAAAAAATCATTCTCTCTCTGCTGGCCTTTTTGGCCATAGACAAAATCAAACCGCTGGCGCATATCGTGGACCGCTGCGGCGATTTTCCCAAGGGCTCGCTGGAATCCCTCCGCATATTGGGTCACTCTTTTGCCAGCGCGGCCCATAGACCATGCCATCACTGGGATACAACTCGATATCACAAGGGCGCTTGGCCAGTGGATCACCCAGAGGAGTCCTATAGAAACCACAATCAAGATCGAGTCCTTAAAGAGGGCTGTCGACAACTCGGTCATCCGGTTTTGTAAATGCACGACATCGTTCATGACGATCGACATCCACTGACCAGGAGAACGGAGGTGGACTTCTAAAAAAGGCAGCTTAACAATCGCACTAAATAATTTTTCGCGATAAAAAGATGCTGCATAGAGCCCCAACCGCTGCTGGCTTACCTGATAAAAATAATTGCTCGTGGCTTGCCCCACTCCCACCAGTAAAAGATAAAGAGGCACCAGCCAAGAAAGCGCACGGGTTGAAACCTCCCGGTTTAAGAGGGATCCGATTGATGTACTAACCGGGCCACTGGATTCTGCAAGATTTAATTTAAGTGGTATTAGATCTCGGATAAACAGGGTCGATACATTTCCTTGGTCAAAAAGAGCTCGCATCAACCCCTTTGTTCCAAAGACAAAAGCTCCTTGGCAAAGACTGAGACCCAGGAGAGACACCAGAAAAAGGGCCACTAAAGACTTGTGAGCTCTTACCGTCTCGCCTATGAGACTCACAAGCTGCAAAACCAACGATGGTTTAACGTCCGTATGAGGGGTATGAATAGGAATCCCTCCTCCTTGTGACTAGCCGGATGTCCGCATGGATTTGTTTCTTGATGCGGAGGGGTCCTGAGGAGCCATCACTTTTTGGATTCTCGCCGCCGCGACGGCGGCTGCATTGCCATCGAGGGAGTCACGGAGGTCTTCGAATCGGCCTAGCATAGATTTGCGTTCGTTTTTATCCTGGACCAACTTCACAAGCTCTGCTGCGGCCTCGTCCACTTGAAAATCTTGGATAAACTCTTTGACCACAGGGTTACCTAAAATTAAATTGACCAAACTCACGTAGGGGATTTTGACCGCTTTTTTAGCGACCTGGTAGCTTAGGTCACTCATACGGTACACCACCACCATGGGCGTCCCTAACAGAGCACACTCAAGGGTTGCCGTCCCGGACGCTACGATCGCAGCATCTGCTGCAGCCAAAGACTCTAAACTCATCCCCTTTACCATGCAGAGACTTTGGGTGACCGAATGGGACACTCCAATCGTTTCCTGGGAGTTCTGCCAAGGGTTAAGTGATGAGCAGCCGAGAGCATTTGCAAAACAGTCTTCCCCGAGATTGGTTGCCATAGGTACCAAAAAAATCGCGTTGGGTATCTCGTGCAGGATTCGAGTTGCCATATCCTTAATGAGCGGGAGATTAAGCATAATCTCCGAAGGTCGGCTTCCTGGAAGACAGGCAATCACAACTTTATCCTTAGGGATTCCCAGAGTCTCCCGAGTCAACATCACTTTATCGGTACGATCTTTGATGGGACAACCCACATAGGTATAGGGTATCTGCCGGTCCTGGAAAAAAGCTGCTTCGAAAGGCAGGATCCCCAAGATCTCATCAAAAGCTGCCTTGACTTTTGGGACTCGGTTTTCTCCCCACGCCCATAGCTTAGGAGCAACATATTGAAAGACTTTAATCCCCCGCAACCGCAGCTGTTCTCCAAGGCGGATATGAAACCCTGGATTGTCAATCAACACGGCAAACCGTGGCTGCTTCCTTTCTATCTGGGTCACGATCTCCGACTCCAACATCCGCAGCTGTGGAATCTTTCCCATTACATCGGTGATGCCCATCACCCCTAGCTCACTGATCGAGGCGATCTCTTCGACACCACTCCGCTTCATAAGTTCGCCCACGATTCCAAAAGCATTAAACTGGGGGAGTTTTTCCTGCAATGCAAGATAAAGGTCAGCACCTAGCATCTCCCCCGAGTGCTCACCGGCAGCGATAAAATAACTGGGTGCCATGGATTTCAGCGGCAAACTCCCCGTTCGCTAGACTTGAGAAACGCGACAAACTCCCGACGCTGGCTGCTATCTGGAATTTCGCTCTCAATCTTTGCGATACAATCATCCACTGTTAGACCTTCATTGTACAATAGCCGATAAAGGTTTTTAAAATCTTTGAGCTGCTCAGTGTTATATCCTGCCCTCTTAAGCCCGATAAGATTGAGGCCAAAGGGCTTGGCCCGGTCCCCCTGCACCGTGGTAAAGGGCGGAACATCCTGGACAACGATACTTCCCCCCGCAACCATGGCCCGGGACCCAATCCGACAGAACTGGTGGACCGCCGCAAACCCACCCATCACCACATGGGAGCCCACATGGACATGACCTGCAAGGCTGCTATTATTGGCAAAAACAATATTGTCGGCGACTTGGCAATCGTGGGCAACATGACTAAAGACCATAAATAGATTACGACGTCCAATGAGGGTAGTCCCCCCTCCCCCTGAACTGCCTATGGATAGGTTTACATATTGGCGGATAGAATTTTCAGGACCAATCTCTAAGATGCCCTCTTCGCCCTTAAATTTTAAATCCTGGGGAAACACTCCCACAGTGGCAAAGGGGTAGATCACGGTGCGGGCACCCACGATAGTTCGATTGGAAACCACCACATGGGATTCCAACCGTACCTGGTCTCCTAAGACCACCTTTGGACCAACAACACAATAGGGGCCTATCTTGACACCAACCCCAAGACTCGCCTTAGGATCGACGATCGCAGTAGGGTGGATCTCAACGCTCCCTGTGGAGTCTGGAAGAGGGATATCGAATAAAGTTAAATCCTGTTGTTGATGCTGCATAGTCGCTTCGTTTCGTTGGCGCTCTAATATAGATTTCCAAAATCAAAAAGACTTTGGGATAACATCACCATGTTACTTGATAAAGGCCGAGAGTTTAACCTCTGCCGCATGCTCTCCATCCACCGTGCAAACCGCTTCGAACCAAAAAAAGGGCGGTCGCCTCTTAAGAACCGTGACTTCTAACCTTAAGACATCCCCAGGAATAATCTTACGCCGAAAACGGGCGGCAGAAACCTCGGTAAGAGCGCATACGGACAATCCATCCTCATAGGATAGGTGACCAAGGACTGCAGCTGCTTGGGCGATGGCCTCGATCACGAGCACTCCCGGAACCACCGGATTTCCAGGAAAATGCCCTTGTAAGAAGGGGTCTGAAAAAGAAATATTCTTAATGGCAACGATTCTTTCGTGGGGGATAGCCTCCAGCACGCGATCGATCAAAAGAAAGGGATAACGATGGGGGATGCATTTTTGGATGGTTTCAATATCCATAGGAAGCTTGAAATCCATAGACGCAGCTTTTACTTGTTGTTGTCCTTCCATGATTCGAGACCACCTATTTTTTAGTCACTGGTTGTTGGGGGGAAGGATGCTTCCCATATTCCGCAATGACCGCTTGGGTCAAGTCCACTGGGGAATCAAGAAATAAAAGTCCTGCACTATTGGTCTCAAACACCGCCACCAGCTTGCGGCTCTTGGCGATGGAATCAACCAGCTGGGTGACTTTAATGGCTATCTGTTGGGTGGCTTTTTGTTCTTTTCGTTTGATATCTGCCTGGTATTCCATTTCGGCATTGCGCAGTGCCAAAAATTTTTCTTGAAACTCGGTTTGCTTTTTCATCCGAGCATCTTCGGAGAGCAGGGGAGCTTGGTCTTTCCAATCTTTATTCATCTTGTCCAGTTGCTCTTTTTGTTTGAGCAGCTCGCTCTCTTTACCTTTGATTTCAGTCTCCAGCTGGGCTCGCGCTTTTTTGCCCTCTTCGACATTTAGGATCACCTGCTGCATATCGATCACCCCAATCCGTCCCGGTGCCACGGCCCCTTGCTGGGCAAAGGATTTTGGGGCGCCTAAGGATCCCAGCATCCCAGCCATCACCACAAAGGCTCCTTGCTTTAACCGACTCTCCACAAAAGTATGCCCCTTCGATCGACCCATTCCCACGTCCTCCCCAATAAGATGATAAGCTATCGTCTCCTCAATAGCCGATATTAAAGACCAGTTCAGGATCCCCAAGTCTACCGTCTTCCAGCGGGTAGGCCCACTCAAACCGGAAGGGTGCGATGGGAGTGATCCAGCGGAATCCAAAGCCCACATCCCGGTAAAAGCCACCAAACGTGATGGGCTCATTGTCGTCATAGACTCGACCAATATCACCAAAGAGCAGTGCTTTGATATTAGCTTCGGGTATAAGCGGCGCGAAATATTCTATGCTATAGTGCATTTTTTTATCGCCCCCTCGGATGATGGACGAGGCCTTTCCTCCCGGCACCCGCATAACGCTGTACCGTGGCCCAATGGGATTTTTCCGATAGGCTCTTAAGTCATAATCCGATCCTAGTCGGTAACGCTCGGCAAAAGGGACTGGCTGGTCACCAAAGGGATAGATATAAGAAACATGTCCCCGGAGTTTAAAGTAGGTTCTATAGGTGTCACTCATATCGATAGGATAATAATAAGTCGCATCTGCCGAAGACTCAAAAAACTGCTGGTCACCCCGTAGCAGCGACCCTCCGGTCACATTCTGACTTAAGACCACCTCCGATCCTTCCGTAGGATCGATATAGTTATCTACGTCCGTCCTTAAAAGGCTAAAGATCATACTAGAGGCGATCCCATCCTTTTTTAAGAAATCAGGGAGATACACATCCCCCACATCCGTCGTTAACTTTTGCAGCTTATAGGTGATCCGGCCCCTGATCAGTTCGACCAACTTGCGCCCGATAAAGACGCTACCCCCAAAACGGCGCTCCTTAATCATTTCGTCTTCGCCAAGGATAATTCGTATTTGCTGTTGGCGCAAAAACAGGGAGGTCCCTGCAGCCCAATCAGAGTCATTGAGCCTAGGATTGGTAAAGCCCAGGTCTAAGTCGTAATCCTCCTCGCCGTTCCATTTAAGCTGAAGGTTGGTGGTCCACCCTTTACCCGATTGGTTTTTTTCTTCGTAGCGGCTTTGGACAGTAAAAGAACTCCCTCCCCGGTCGGGACTCCCTGGAGAATAACCAAACGAGGCGGATAATTGGCCTGTAGGCTTTTCTTTGACTTTGATTTTGAGGTTAAGGAGGTTTTGTTGGTTGAGATCACGCTCTTTGAGGACCTGCACCTCTTCAAAGTAACCCAGTCGATTGATATTGTTTTTAGTGTTGGTAAGCCCCGTGCCATGATAGAGCTCGCTATCCGCCACTTCAAACTCCCGACGAATCACATTGTCGCGGGTTTTTGAATTGCCGATAATCGTCATGGTGCCGAAATACACCTTTTCACCCTTGGTGATATTATAGGTGATATGCACCACCCGTTTATCACGGTCGTTGATCACCTGGGGATCCACATCCACATAGGCGTAGCCAAGATCTCCGTATTTATCCACCAACATCTCGATGTCTCGGGTAAACCGGGAGTAGCGAAACAGCTCCCCCGGTTTGAGTTTCATGGCTTCCAGCAGCTCTTCCTTTGTAAACAGCAAGTCGCCTTTAACGTCGATACTGCCCACATCAAACTGAAGCCCCTCTTCCACTTGAAAAGTCAACCGGGCAAAACTGCGGTCCTCATCGAGAAACTGCATGGGCTTGGAGACTTTGACTTCAGCAAAGCCATGGTCCCGATAAAGAAATCCTAGATACTCGCCATCCCGCTTAAGCAGATCTGCTTGAAATAGAGAACTCCCCCCGTAGGCAGCTCCTCGCGTATAGGGCCGAGAAGCAAATCCCATATAGTCATTAAGAATCTGGGTATCTGTGAAAAACTTGTTGCCTAAGATATCAACCTGCCCCACAAGGACCTTTCCGCCTTCGTCCACGTGAAACGTCAGTTCCACCTCGGTAGGACTCTTGGGTGTGAGGGTATAGGTCGCTTTGACGAGATAGAAGCCCTTCTCTGAGTATTGCTTTTCGATCATACGAACATCGGTCGTGATCGTTGCTTCGTTGACGATCGTATAGAGTTTGGTCTCTAACTTTTCTTTGAGGGTATCCTCTGTGATCTCGTCGTTTCCCTTAAAGGCGATCGAGACGATGGCGGGTTTTTCTTTGACTTCAATCATCAACCGGATTCCACCCGCCACAGGTTCTTTATAGATCCGAATATCAGAAAAATACCCTAGCTCGTAAAGGGTCTTTATGTCTTGTCTTATAAGATCGGAGCTAAACGGGGATGATTTTCGAGTTTTAAGGAGGGTCACAATCGCGTCGCTTTCCACTTTGGCGTTGCCACGAACCCTGATGTCTTGGACCAACGGTCCATTCTCTGCCCTGGTCCGGAGTTTCGGTTGGGGCTGCGGTGCGAGCTGTGCAAAGGCAAAGTCCTGTCCAGCGAAGCTTAAAATCCACGTGGTCAGAAATTTAAACAAAAGGATATGAATCGTCTTCAATGTTGGTCGCTCCCGTTCATGACCCGACCATCTTCAATCACAACTTGCATAGGCATTCTCTTGGCAAGATCCAAGTCGTGAGTGACGAGAAGCATCGTGACTTTGTTTTCGCTACAAATTTGCATAAGGAGCTCCTGGATAGACAAGCTTGTCTTATAGTCCAGGTTTCCCGTTGGTTCGTCTGCCAAAAGTATCGGTGGAGCCATTAAAAGAGCCCGCGCGATGGCGACCCGTTGCTGCTCGCCCCCCGACAGTTCGCCGGGTCGATGATCCACCCGGTGACCAAGCCCGACCGCTTTGAGGAGTCGGATGGCTCGCTCTGCCACTTGAGGCTTTGGGGCTCCCGAGATCAGCCCGGGCAGCATAACATTTTCCATGGCAGAAAACTCATGCAGGAGGCTGTTCATTTGAAAGACAAACCCTACCGAAGAATTGCGGAACCGGGAAGCCTCCATATCCGTGAACTGGGAGACATCCGTGCCGTTGAGGATCACCTGACCGGAAGTGGGTCGGTCCAGAGTCCCTAAGATATGCATAAGAGTTGACTTGCCTGCACCCGATTTACCTGTCACCGCAACGATGCTCCCTGGGATGACTTCTAGGTCGACACCCCTTAGGGCTTCCACCTGGTGCTCCGCTATTTGATAGGTCTTACGAACCCCACGGGCGATGATCCCCTTGGGTAGAATCCGGCTCTCTTCGGGTCCATTTTGCACTGGCAATTCCAACCTCATCTACCCTAGGGGCTTTGATCCCCGTCGTTACAAATACCGCAGTCCCTGTCCCGGATCTTGCCGCGCCGCTATCATGGCCGGGTAAGTGGATGCCAGCAAGCTCAAAAACCATGCGGCAACACAGATCACCCCATAATCGAACCACAGCCATTTGCATGGCAAAGACCGCAGATGATAGATCCCTTTTGGAAGTTCCACAAACTGAAAGCCCGTGATCAGCAGGCAGATAAGCAATCCAAAAAGCAGTCCCACCAGGACTCCAACCGTCCCAATGGTCACCCCATGGGCTAAGAAAAGCCGTGCCGTCTCTTTTTGGCTCATACCCAAACAGCGCAACAAGCTCACCTGCCCCCTCTTGTGAAAGACCGTCATCATCATGGTTCCGCTGATGGAGAATCCAGCCACCACTACAATAAGCATCATGATGGATCCCATTGCAAATTTTTCTAGTTTCAGGGCAAAAAGCAATGACTTATTCGCACGGTCCCAGGTGAGGGGATCCAAATCTTCGATTCCATTGACTTCCACGGAGGCTGCCACCTCGGGTTTTTTGGCCACCCTGGCTCCAGAAGCCGCACCCTTTACCGGAGCGGGGATGTCCAATTCAAAGACCTCAGCCCCAAACACCCTCTTCACGGGATCCCTGATCTCTAGGGGTTTTGGGAAATTGAGGGCAATACCTGATACATATTTGTCGGCCTCGAGGCTATCGTCGAAGTCAGCCATAAAACGCCTGCCTTCGCTGAGGCTGACCACAGCCCATTTGGCGTCGTAGTTAAATAGTCCAGTCCTAAACTTGCCGATGACCACGTACCGGCGCGACACCGTCCCTCCACCGAGAGCCGTTTCCACACCCGCTTGGGGGGAGAGCACGACGATTTCGTCTCCGATCTCAGCTGAAAGCTGCTCTGCCAGCCCTTCTCCTAGGGCGATCCCTGGCCTTCTTTCGGAAGATTCGATGGCACCGTTGATAGGGTGTTCCCGTGCAAGCTCCCCCAGGTCACCCTCGGTCATGGCCTTACCAAAGCCCCACAGGTGCTCTTTGCGATCAGCATCTACCCCAAACAATATCGCTGAGGTAAGATGGCGCTTTTGCTTGAGGACCACATCGCCTTCCGTATAAGGCTGGATATCGAGAGCTTCTGGAAAAAGCTCTTTGATCTTTTCTAAAGTGATCTTTTTAAGACTATACCCGGCAATGGGGCTATGTTTATTAAGCAGCTCAAGGTGGGGCTGACCTCGCAGCATTTTGTCTTTGAGATCCTGTTCAAACCCGCCCATCACCGATAGGACGATGATCAGCGCTGCGACTCCGATGGCCACCCCCCCAATGGACACCATGGTCATAAAGGAGAGGCCCGCCTTACGCTTGCGCGCGGTCATCTGCCTCCAAGCCATCCATGCGATATATCGTCCACCTTGTTTTCTCACAAAAAACCCATCGAAAAGCTTTTTAAATTCGTAACTGAAAGATTTGCTAACCAACCTCCTAGGAGACCAGTGCCTTAATTGCACCCATAATAGGTTGCCTTCTGCAAAGATTTCAACCATAGTAAATGATCACAGGCCTAAATAATCTCAATATCATTTTCGAACATAAGTTTCCCTTAAGCCTAAGGCATACCATAAGGAGTTCTTCATGAAGATGGCTTTTGCGCTCAGACCTTACCGATTGTTGCTTGCTGCTACGTTGGCCGTAAGCCCTTTGCTTGTGAACTGCTCGGATGACGAGTCAGATCCCACAGCAGTGGCCTTGGACGAACTCAAGTTCGCCTTTGGCCTCAGGATCCAAGACCAAGGCAACGGCAATATCCGCCTCTGGTGGAGTGGGGCCAACAACGAAGCAGACTTTTCCGGATACAATATCTACGGGGTCAAGGACAACGCGACTGTTGCTGCTAAGGCGGGATCCGTGATCCAGCTCCTAGACGATGCCGGTGAACCCATCGCGGCTGGCAAAGACCTTTTGTCCAAGATGGCCTATAACGGCAAGGACTGGGAGACCCCCGGGACCGAAAAAAGAGAAGACGACCAAGTCGGCTACTATCCTTTCTACAAAGATAAAACCATCCTCCCCAGCTGTATCCCCCAAGGGGATAAAAAAGAGTGTAAGGTAGGCACCAAGGCGACCTCCGCGGTCACCCTCAATGGAATGGCTTATACGGACCTCACAGGACTCAAGCCAGGGGGACAATACTGCTTTGTGGTGGTTTCGACCTTAGACGAAGCCACTAAAATCTCCTCTTCGACCTCTGAAGTAGCCTGCGTGGTGCCGCGCTCGATCGTTAAAGACCTTGCCGTCACGGTGACGGATGGTTTTAAAAACCCCACGACCCTTGACCTCACAGCCCTGCGCACGGCCTGTGCTAAGGGAGTGGCAGATTGCAAAATCACTCCCGCATCGGCAACAGGGATTACCGACTGCAAAACGACACCCGGACTTTGCATCGAATACGGTACTTCAACCCTGCACTTTAACGGCAACGAAAAAACCGCCGTTCAAGATTTAGGCTATTATACTGGTGGTATCAGTCCCGAAGCGATCGAGGACGACAACTTTCCCATGTACTACAAACTCACCAAGTTTGGAGATGTCCAAAATCTTGACGGCTACTCCATCCCCGGCCAATCCCTCCCCCTCCAAAACAAACATGTCTATGCGATCGCCACAGCCGCCAATGACGCCAAAACCTCCTTTTATTACGATCTGATTTATGTGACCAAGCTTACAGAAACCGCAAGTGGTGCAGCAAATACCCTTACCCTTGAGATTCGCGTCGCCAACAAAGCTGAGTAACCAAAAATACACCAAATATCAGAGGAGATAGACCTTATGCTTTTTAAACTTTGGACCCGAAAAACCCAAGTTACAACCTTCATTTCAACACTCGTCTTGCCCGCGACCTTAGGTCTCTTTGGCTGCGACGGCGACACCACTGACCCCGCGACCGCTGGGATCGATGACCTTAACCCCCCAGGAGACGTGGTCTCCATCACCCGCGACGGCAAGATCGAACTCCGCTGGTCCGCTGGCAACGTAGAAGAAGACTTCAAGGGCTATTATGTCTTTGGAATCAAAAAAGCTGACTACGATGCGAAAGCTAAGGGCAAAGCCACCTATCCAAAAGGCAAGGCCAACCCCGAAGTGGCTGGAATCCCCCGTTGCAAAGACAACTCCGCCTTTTTCGAGGCCTTTGGCCTGCCTAAGTCTGAAACCGACTGTGAGGGTGCCCCGGAAGAAACCGCTGCAACTTCGACCGGAACTAAGTTGACAGCAGATACACCAACGGATGCTGCTGCCGAAAAGCTGACTGGCTTTTTATCCTGTGACGAAGAAAAAGCCAACACCACCCCATCACGGCCACGACCGGCTGACAATAAGCCCGTGGTCACGCCCCAAACCTGTACGGTTTCCAAACTTGCGGACAAAGATAAGACGGCCCTGGCCAATGGCACGACCTATGCTTTTGTCGTGGTTGCCGTAGCAGATGATGATTTTAGTAAGATTAGCTGGACCTCCAAAGTGATCTTTGACACTCCTTCGGCCACTGTGCTTGCCAACGCCACTGATAAAGCTAAGCCCTATGAATTGACCTTCCCAGCCTTTACGAGCACTGATAGCAAAAAGTTTAAGATCACCCTGGATCCAACAACGAGCAAGGCCACTCTAGGAGCCATCGAAGATTGTAGTGGAGCCACGGATTCTGAACCCTGCTCAGCTCTTTCTAAAAAGAACGGCCTTAGCACGGCGACTTCTGATATTTATATCAGTCGAAACGCCGTAGGCACTTACCTCCAGAGGCTTTATATCTCCGCACCGGCAGGTGGCTCGGTGATCATCCAACCCCGAGGCCCCCAAACCTACGATCCCTTCAAAGCCGAAAAGACGGCTGATGGTCGGATCCCTGGCGATGCTGCTGCTAAAGAATTCCCTACTACAGAATTCGGCACCAAATATGTGATCTACAACAACCAAATCTTTGATCTAGAGATCACCAAAAGCAACGTCAAATACTACGGCAAGGTCTTTATCGGCGACGTGACCTATGGAACGGGAACTGGCAGTGCTATGACCGCAACGGTTAAAATAAACGTGGTCCTCCAACCGGGCGCTGGAATCAAACACTACGCCCTAGAGCCAAAAGCCCTTGATTAAAGCGACCCTGGGATTTTAAAGCCCCCTTTGCTCCTATTTAGCACAAGAAAACCCCATCCCCCTGTGGATGGGGTTTTTGTTTGAAATTTGTTTTGTAAACAATTTCAGAGATTTATTGTTTTAAGTCACATTTTTTTATCATTTTGGCCTTCGGGGCTGTTGGATTTAATTGGTTTTTCAACCGGTATAACACTCTATATTTATGGACCTAATTAATTACCTGATAGGGACTGCTAAAGAATTTTTGATCAACTCCGAAGGATCTAATGTCAGGTTTGTTGCTCAGGTCGGAGTCGTTGAAAGCAAAGGCAAGAGCAGCAATTTATGTAAGAGGAATCAATCTTTGTTGGAGAAATTCAAACAGTGGCAGCCGAAAATGATCAACACAAACAATAAAACTAAGAAAGGATAAGACCTTCCCCATCAAGAACAATGATCAAAGCGATAAGCCCGTCACATGGAATGAAAGAAAACTTAGAGGTCTATTTCAAACTATGCACAAGGGAATGTTAGCGAGAGAATTGTTCCCCCTGTCAGGTTAGGCCGACCCCATCTCTGCCTAGACAAATCGCTGGCCTAGAGGATTCAGCGATTCCCGCACCCTGCCGCGCCGGTGTCAGACCCAAGGAAACTTGGAGAAGATGCCGGCGCGACATCTTTTTTATCTAAAAAAAGCTGATTTTTTTACTTGGATTTCACAACCGTGCCATCGACGGGATTGAAGTAGATCTCTACTTTTTTGCCGGTCTTGTCCGTACCGTAAATCTCGTAACAGGTCCCTGGTTTTTTAAACTTTGTGATCTTGTATCCGTCCGCTTCCACTTTCTTTTTGAAATCTTCCTCTTTCATCCATTTATCTTTGGGTTGGTCGGTGCAATTAGACTTGGCGAAGGCACTGATGCTGATGGATGCCAAGACAGCCGCTAATGCGAGTTTTTTCATGACGATATTCCTTCAAAATAAAGGCAATGTTGATATTCACCTCGTACCCAATCAAACTATCTGCTTCTTTAAGCGAGAAGTAAATATCAGACTTAGATCGGATTATGATAAAGAACCACCATAAGCGGCCTTTTTTTAAGGAGTTTGAAATTGAAATTCAATCTTATTTACGATCTCCCTTTAAGAATCTTTCATTGGATGTTTGTCGTTCTGTTTCTTTCTTCCTTCGCCATTACACAGATTGTAGACGATGATTCTACGGTGTTTGCCTATCATATGATGGCTGGCTTCCTGATGGGTATAGCGGTCCTCTTTAGGATTGTATGGGGGTTTACAGGAACCCCCTACTCACGATTTTCTCATTTTGCCCTAAAGCCCTCCGACCTATTTGGCTATTTCAAAGGGATTGCTCAAGGGGGTGCTCGCTTTTGGGATGGGCACAACCCGGCCTCTAGTTGGGCGGGTTTAGGAATGCTTGCGGTAAGTTTAGGTCTATGTGTGACGGGGCTTTTGATGGTTTCGGGCCAGGATAAGTTCCTCTTAGTGGATATCCATGAGATCCTCGCCTATAGCTTTTTGGCTTTAGCTCTGGGTCATATCGGCGGTATCGCTCTGCATACCGTGATGCACAAAGATTGGATTGGCTTAAGCATGATCCACGGCAAAAAACCGGACCGGGGCCCAGCCACCTATGTGGGGTCTTCTAAAACCATCGTTGGAGTCTTATTTTTGGCGATGATGGTGGCCTTGGCGGTTAAATTATCCACCAGTTTTGACCCATCTCTAGGCCAAATCAATCTCTTCGGTAAGACCTTTCAACTCCTAGAACTCGAGGAGGAACAGGAGGATGACTGAAGGGATTGGGCATTGACCGAAGTCAAGAGCCCATCTCTGGCACTTAGACCTCCTAAAACCCAAGAACTCAAGTTTTATAGTTACAAAGAGACCGGCCAGATATAAAATTTATACCTGGCCTAGAAAGTCGATTTTTGACCATTTTCGGCCAAGTATACTGAGTTATAATTGGCCAAGAGTTGGGAGTTATAATTATACCAATAATATAAGGTTGTTAAAATGAATCCTCCGGCCCATAAAGCCGCCCGATCATCGATTGTTGGCCGCCAAAGAGAGCTTACGACACTATTCGATTCTTTTAATCGAAACGAAGCTTGTTTTATCGCTGTCTATGGTCGTCGACGGATCGGAAAAACATTTTTAATCCGCGAATTCGCTAAAGAAGTAGAATGCACCTTTTTCAGTGTAACGGGTCAAAAAGACGGCGCTCTTAAGGTGCAGCTAGCTCATTTTAAAAAAGCGATTGAGACCTGCTTTTATAGCCGAAACCCCTTGCCGGAATTGACTGACTGGAATGGGGCCTTCACCCTACTCGTCACCGCATTACGGAATGAGATTAAAAACAATCCTCATCATAAATATCTCATTTTTCTCGACGAACTCCCCTGGCTTTGCACCAAGAGATCGGGTCTTCTTGAGGTGATCGATCATACGTGGAATCATGAACTTAGTAGTATGCCACAAGTAAAGCTCGTCGTCTGCGGGAGCGCCGCGTCCTGGATCGTTAAAAATATCCTGAGAGCGACCGGAGGACTTCACAATCGAGTCACCGGCACCATAGCACTTCAGCCCTTTAATCTTGGCGAAGCAAAAGACCTACTAAGAACAAATGGGATCGATTATGCACCCGAACAGCTTATCGACACTTATTTAGCTTTTGGCGGTGTTCCCTACTACCTAAAACTGATTCGACCTGGGGAATCACCTTCACAAGCGATCGACCGGCTTTGTTTTGGCAAAGGACAACTTCACAACGAATTCAACGATCTTTTTAAGGCGCTTTTCTCTCAGGATAATATCCACCAGGATATCATCAAGGCCTTGGCCAAAAAAAGAAGCGGCCTGACCCGCAAAGAACTCCTTGATCAACTCAATCTTAAAGGAGGTGGCAGCTTCAGCCCCCGCCTCGAAGAACTAGAAGAAGCCGGATTCATCACACAGTTGCCGTCAGTCGTCGGAAAAAAAAGCTCCATTCACTACCGCGTCATTGATTCATTCACACTCTTTCACCTGCAATGGATAAAGGGTTCGGGACAGGGTGTATTAAACCAGGATAATGACTATTTTATAAAACAACAAGGGACCCAAGCCTACGACGTTTGGTCAGGCTTTGCATTTGAAAATCTTGTTTTTCAGCATCTCAAGCAAATCAAAGCTGCCTTAGGTCTCTCCACCATCCCTGTCGTACCGTCTGTTTGGCGAACAAATGATTCTTTGAAGGCTCAAAGCCAATCTCTAAAGGGGGCTCAGATCGACCTGGTTCTCGATCGCAGCGATGGAATGATCTCACTCTGTGAGATCAAATACTCCAAAGAAAAATTCTCAATCACAAAGGCCTATGCCGAAAATCTTCAAAACAAAATGGATCGGTATCGTGAATATATCAATAACAAAAAAAGCGTCAGCCTTGTGATGATCACCCCAAGTGGCCTCGTGGACAATCAATATTCGAAACGCCTCATCGCAAACGCTATGAGTGTCGAAAAAGTTCTTATATCGGACTTAGAACAACCCACTCACCTAGGTCAGTAGACCATCTCCAGGGACATACACTTCGCCGCTGGGAAATCCCAGTTTAGACTCCACCCCTGCAACGACCGCAAAGTAATTGCTGTGGGCGATAAACTCCTCAAGGATATAAGCCTGCAGGTTTTCTTCAGCCCCTGGCCCCCCGTCTAGCCAGCTCTGGAAGACTGCGGGGTCTTCCGTATGAAGGCCGGGTGTCTTAAGGCGCTCTATATACTGGAGCACCAAGGATCGGTCGACCGTCTTCACCTTAAGATAGGTTTCTAGGGTTTCCTGGACCAGATTAACGGCCTCGTTGCCGGTAAAGAACCTGGCGACCGGGGTCGCTAAGGCTGGAGTAGCAGCCACACCGAGAGTGGACGACAAAAATCCGCGTCGATTGATAAAATGGGTCATGGGAATCCTCGATCAAAAAAGAGTCTTAAATATTGATACTCGCTGGGATTCGAGAAGGCAAAAGGTGGACATATTCTAAATCAAAGACTGCTTTGCGAACTTTGTTGCTCTCTTTAATTTTAGTTTCAATCTCCCAGAGTTTTAGTTTAAATCGCCCTTCCTCGGTCAAGGACTTAGGATTGAGAACAAAGCTTTTGCGGTAGTTACCCAATCTGGTATTGTTGATGCCCGCTAGAAGCGAGAGAATATTCCACGTTTGAATCGCTACATCCATGGGAGGAAACATATCAAGGTAGTCTTGTTCCGAATGCTCCCGACCTTTTGGTGCTGGTGCATAGCCACCGAGGGGATTTGCGGGTACAAACAGCATCTCAGACCCTTGGGGAAAATTAACCGCTGCATGCTGCGGGCCAGCCGTAAAGATCACCATGGTCAGGATTTCAATAAGCTCATTCCGGTCGCCAATCGCACCTCCACCTTTTGTAAACCCTAAAACTTTTCCGGTGGTCTCAATCTCCTTAGCCCAGTTTTGGATTTCATAGTCGCCCCGGACATCCCCATCGCTGGTGTACCAGATACTGATATAGGCAGACACCCAGTTTTTAATGGCTTCCCAGATTAGGAGACCATCATCACGGTAGGGATAAAGGGGGATTTTACCTGGATCTCTCACTCCCATCCGCTCTAAGCGGACTGGCAGAAAATTGTCCCGAAAATTGTAATTAAGGCGAGCTTTACCTAGGTAGGGATAGTTCATCTCTATCTTGCTGCCCACGAGGCGATCTACGGATTTTTCCGGCAGGATCAGCGAGGTTCGCGCTCCGATGTTGATCTTGATAGTGCCTTCGAAATGGGGGTTTAGTAATTTATAGACCGGATGAATGGGGTGGAGTTGGTGACGGGTCCCCATGACGACAGCGTCGATAAGCAGGTGGGTCAAGCCTAGGTGGGTGACCACTTCGTGATGGTTGTTGTGGGCAGCAAGCATGGCTACCTTAGACATTTTCCAACTATTGCCATCTTTGGGGGTCAAGACCTCATAGCCATCTTCTTTGACCCCTGGCCGGATCGCTATGGGCAACAGATTTTTACCACCTCGAGGGAGTGCAAACGCAACGGTAGGGGCATAGGTGTATTTCAGTTCGTCTGAGATCAGCCCGGCAAATCGACGCTCCGTCGCATGGGGATGGGGTAGTTTTGGGTTGCGTTCAAAGAGGGCAGTAAAGTCCGAACGATCGACAAAAAACACCCGTCCTTCGCCGACCGCAGCGCCGATCGAGTCGCCACTAAATCCAGGGACTTCGCCTAATTTGAAGTTAGTCAGGTTAAGCTGCGCAGGCGGCCGCTCGGATCTATATCGTTCGAGTTGGTTAGGATTCGGACCTGCCACAAAATTATAGGCAAACGTCTTGTCTGAGTCCCAGTTTTTAACGATCGGAGGAACGGGTGAATAGACAGGACCAACGACCGAATTGCGCATAGTAAATACATTTTCAATATAGTCTTGAAAAGATTTTGGGCGACTCTGCTCCCGCCCACCTTTAATAAATCCATAATCTGGAGTAAAATATTCCCCTATATCACCATCGTTTTTCAAAATATTAGCAAGTCTTACAAGATCTCTTCTTTGTTTAGGTGAATACCACTGGTATTTGTCGTAGCATTGCCAAAGGTTTCTTCGACAAAGCAAAAAATTTGCAACTATTTTAGCTGTCCAATCTGGATAGTTTTCATCGATTTCTCTTTCTTCTGCAGCCAGTGGTATTCCAATATCGTTATTGTATTTGTATTGGTCAGCCTGGCCTTTTAGCTCTGCTCGACGTTTTTCGAGGTTTCCATCGCTTTGAGGCAACTTAATTTCTGCCATTGCCGGCTCCTTAAAAAATCCGATTGGGTCTATCACGATTTGACTGAAGGTTAGATATGAATAAGATTATCTACCGGAAGGATTCCATTCGTCAACCCATGCCAAAGCCCATCGATATTGCAATCACCTCTCTTTCGAGGTTACAATAAACAACGAACCTATTTATCATTTGTTCTAAGGCAAGGATCGATTATGCTGCAAAAATTATTTGTTTTTATGACGTTTATATCTCTAATCTCATGCCGTACAACAAACACAGGAAGCAATGATGGCTCGTCCCTACAGGCCTGGAACAACGCACAGGCAATCGACGTCGCAAAAGTTAACTTTAGGTCTGTGATTACGAGTTGTGTTCCTAAGATGGCCAATTACATCCAGGCCGGTCGCGGCGAAAAGGTAAAGCGATTTTTGGAGGTAACCAGGGTCGATAAGTTTTTAGATTATATCCTTAGCAGACCCTCTACTAAAACCCAGGAGGTTGACTCTATCCTGCGGACCTATTACGAAAGTGGACAAAAAAATCTTGATGACTGTTTAGGACCCGTCGCTGAGTTTGTCGTCCTTGAGTTTGTAAACTCCACAGGTCTGTTGCGCTATGGGTTTGGAACTAAGGGCGAAATCCTAAATGAGCCTGATGGCACCTAAAGTATGGAACTCCCCTAACTTAAGACAGGTAGCCTCGGACCCGCAGCGCCACCTGTTCTAGGACTTTCAAAATGCGGTGGGCATCTTCGAGAGTGTTATCATGGCTTAAGCTAATTCGAATGGAGTTGACCGCCACCCATTCGGTAAGCCCTAGGGCAAGCACCACATGGCTCGGACGGGCAGACCCTGAAGAGCAGGCGCTCCCGCTGGAGACCTGGATGCCTTCAAGGTCGAAGTTTAACAAAATATCGTCTCCAGGGACCTGATCGATATGAAAGTGCACCGTGTTGGGGAGAACTGCACCGGGACCGGCGCCATGGACATGGCCTCCACGGATCGAGGAAATACCAGAAACAAGGACTCTTCGGACCTCTTGCATATGGGAGGTGGTGGCTAGCTCCTTACCTCGGATCTCCTGGCAGCGCAGACCAAAGGACAAGATCCCAGGTATATTCTCCGTACCTGGACGTCGCCCCCTCTCCTGGCCGCCACCCGCCATAAACAAGGCTAGGCGACTGGTTGCCTTTAAATACAAGGCACCAACGCCTTTATAGGCTCCGATCTTATGGCCAGAAAAAGACGCACTATCCACCTGGGACTTGCCTAACCACTCAAGAGAGTATTTACCGAGGAGTTGGACCGCATCGGTATGGAAGTGGGCCTTTGGAGCAACTCCCTTGACAACACCAATCAACTCACTGATTTCGTTAATACTTCCAACTTCATTATTGGCATACATCACACAGACCAAGGCCGTGTCAGGCCTCAACTTAGGCAAAAGAGCCTCAGGAAGGACCTGGCCATGGGGACTGACAGGAATAATCTCCAGCTCGATCTCTCCCCGACTCGCTAAGACCCGTGCAGGCTCTAACACCGAAGGGTGCTCCACCGCTGATACAAGCACATGGGGACGCTTGGATCCGGCTCGGGATGGATCTTGCGCATCGATACGAGCTTTTGTCGCCAGCCCTTGGAGGACCATGTTGTTAGACTCCGTCGCGCCAGACGTAAAGATAATTTCCAGTGACTTACACCCAACCAGGAGAGAGACCCGTTCGCGGGCTTGTTCCAAGGCTACCTTTGCTTTACGCCCTTGAGAATGAATCGATGAAGGGTTTCCATCGACCTGCTTAAGCAGGTTTGCCACTTCGTCGTAATGCTGGGACGGAACGGGATAGGTTGCATTGGCGTCTGCGTAGATGGATGAGATCACTTTTAATCCTTGACCTAGAGAAAATGAAACGCAAAAATAGGCTCCCTTATGAACCAAAATCGCTAATTTTGCAAGCCTAATTTGGTAACCTACGAAAGCCAATTCAGTTTTAAAAATCCTCAATCCGGTGCAACTCTAATACAGTCGACAAAACCCGCTTTCTTGCGGACTTAAGCTGAGACTTCTTGTACTGATCATGGTTCGCTGCCCCTGTGGCAGCTTGGTCAAAGGATTCCTGATCCATGATTTGGATCTCAAAGGGAAAAAACACCTCCGAGTCCATATGGGCTGCGGTGGAATACCAACCACCAATCCAATCATCGAGATGGGAAAGTGGCGAACCAACTCCCATAGGCTGAGGAGATTCACGGATTTTTTGCAGCCATTCAAACCCATCATAAAAGAACTTAACCAAAAACCTTCCCGTTAACTGCACCGAGCGATAGGTCTCAAGGGAGTGGGGATTCACAGAACCAACCTCGCCCAGCGGGGCCGCAATCTGTAATCGGCTCACGGACTCCTCAAATGCCTGTGCATCGATCACCCCTTGCAATAGCTTGCTTCTAAGGTCCTCGATCTGAATCTTAAACAAATTAAAATCGATGAGATTATTGCGCGACCTTGAGGGATACACATTTGGGTACACCAAGACGTTACACTGCCTAAGACCTTTGATCACCAATGGAACGTCGATCAACTTAGCGACCACGATGCGTATCCCAACATAGTCATAGATCGATTCAGCAACATTATTGCGTTTATGAAGCAACTTCAAAACAATAGAATCTCGGGGCTTAACTTCTTTCCATTGGAGACCATTAATGTTGACCGAAAAATCCTCCTTCCCCAAACAGAGCTGTCCTCCCTCAGAGCGCGTTACAAATTGGCGTATGTGACTAAAGATCTGGTCCCGCGCCACATCGAGATCCACTAGGCGATTGACGCCATCGATATGGGCAATGGTATGCATCACCCGCAGGACGGCACAAGCCCAAGCTTGGCATAGTGGCGTCTCGCTTTGGATGCCCGAGGCCCAAAGGATCAGCCAACGAGCATCTTGGCAGTCCTCTAACTTGGGAGGGGGTCGCAGCCCTTGGGCCCACTGCTTTCGCGTCACGAGGTGGCGTTGGATAAAGGCCATGGCTTCGACCATGGCACTATGGATCATTTTTTGGTCTCGGGGCGTCTCAGGATCATAGCCGTAAGCAGCTAAAAACTCTGTTGCTTGCTGCCAGTTTTGTATCCCCAAAGCCTGAAGGTCTATGGGCGAACTCCCACCGAGCAGGACGTCAAAAACCGGCCACTGAAAATTCCAACGTTCTACCAGGGCATTTTTTTCCAGTGTCATCGAAAGGTACCTCCACTTTCCTGCCCATGATAGGCTTGTTAGGAGGGAGATTATCTCCTTAACCCAATCCTTCAGCAAAGCTTTCCCAATGGTTTATTTAACGATCCCCCTAACAATCGTGTTTTTTACCCTTTCCTTAAAGGCGTTAGGCAAGTCCGATCCTGCGAAACCACCAGAACACGGCGGGGGAAAGGACTCCGCCAAGCCGGCTCCTAAGGAATCGCCCCCTCTTGAGGCCGAACCTAAAATCGAAGGCCCCGATGCCAAAAACGCACTCGGAACGTCGGCTCCCACGCGCTATGTTCATCAATGGATCCCCATGCCAAAACTCGTAGCCACAGACCTCAGATCACAAGATGGCGTTTCCATCTCCACCCGTAAAGGTCGATCGATGGTCGTTTTTTTCATCGCCTCGTGGTGCGAACCTTGTCAAAACATCAGTGGTCAACTGTTAAATCTCACCAGTCGCTTTAGTCGCTTGCCAGTAGACTTTTATTTTGTTTTTAGCCACGACACCCTGGAAGATGCCCGGGGATTTATGGCTGAACACAAGATCCCTCAGGGTTACTTGGCAGAATTTGCGACCTTAAAAAACTTCAACAACCCGGAACTCCCCAGCATCTATGTTGGAGACCGCCAGGGCTGGCTCCTCACCCGCAAGCTCAAGGCAGAACCTAAGGATATCAGAGATCTGCAAGAAACTCTGGAGTACCTCACCGCCTTTTGAGAGGGGAGCCTGTCCAGATAAAAGGCTCTTTACCTGGATTTCCCTGAATCAAGGCTTGCCGAAGACTGGACCATCTCTGGGACCCAACGAAGCCTGATCTTAACAAAATCGTATTCTTTATCGGCCTTGTTTTGATTCAAAAAACTACCCATAGGCGCCTTGCGGTTACCACCGATGTCAGCAGCATCAAAGTCAAGTTTAGTTGCATCGCGAGATTTTATGGTTTTTTCCCGAGAAAGATGTTTTTCTCGCACAACACCCGACCGCGCTTTAGATTTAGCAGCGCCTTGGCCGTAAGCTGTTGAATCTAAGTGTAAAAAGGACAAGAGAAGAGCCCCAGCAGTCACAAAGATCATCAACACGTTTTGTCGGCATTTTTGAGAATACATGATTGTTAGCATAAATACCCCCGTATGATGTAAAGACACCCCTATAAGTATCGGTCAAACAACTTGAAAACTTAAACGATTTTTAGCTAGTAAACTAAGTATTTTGATATGACTCCATTAGACCGGGTATAATCATATCAGGCTTCGAATTAAAAACTACTTACTGTTTGAATACTTATGAACACTAAAATCTCAATCATTTTCCACATCCTCCTAGCTTTTGCGGGCCCCGCTCAAGCCGTCGCACTCAAGCCCCATAGCGCGCCCTTTATTCGGGCTAACCAACAAATAAATCAAATGAAGTTAAGTCCCAAAGGTCGCTATCTTGCCTATACGGACGATACCGGCCTCGGGCTTAACGTCCTTGACCTTAACACAAAAGATATCTACCGGGTCACCGAAGCCAAAGTAGGACTGTCTTTTTTTTGGACCCCAGATGGTTTTCGGCTCTTTTACCGGGAGTTGGTAAGACCGCCCCTCAAGCCGGCCCACAGCGACCAGGAGAGGGAGCTGGCTGATTTGGACCGGGATGCTCCGATCGAAAGCAAGATCAAAGCCTTTGACTGTTCCGTGGCCCGTAATATTGAAATCGACAAAATTGCCCGCTCTTCGGGATACCTTACCTTTGACCCTCGCGACCTGAGATTTTTGTTGATGTCCGAATCGGGGATTCACACCAAAAAGATCTATATTCCCAACCAACGCCTAGCCCTCTGGCAAATAGCCGGTCGCCACGAACGAGGTAAGTGGTTGGCAACCCAGAAGGGGATCCTATGGGTCACCCAAGGGGGGCTTTCCCTGCGGCGGATGGAAGATGACCAAACAGAACTAGAGTCTTTTGATATTTCTCCTGATGGCCAATGGATCGCCTGGGGAACCAAAGGCAACAAAATCTATGCCTCACGAGAAGGAAAAAAACCCGAATTTATCGATTATGGCCGAGAACCACGGTGGCACCCTACCCGTCACATCATCGTCTTTGCGGGAGCCCGTATGGTCGGCAATAAACCAGTTAATTTTGATCTCAAGATCGCTGACTCCAAGGGGCAGTCTAAATTTTTGACATCAACACAATACTCCAGCGAGAGGTCTCCCCAATGGCATAAAGGTGGCGACAAACTCCTCTATACGGTAGAAAATACCACAGACCTGTATCTTATGGATTTTAGACCATGAGTGCCCTACTCAAAGGCGCTGCTACGATCGCCCTCCTCAGTGGCGAAATCTCCATCAGTAAGCGGATCGATATCCTTACGCCCTACTTCGAACCCAGACCCGGGCAAACTATCGAAGTTGACGCCGCTGATCTCCGGGATTATGGCAAAGGCAAAACTAATCCACTCAATCTAAGAGGGTTTATTAAAGTCTCACCACCCAAAAACACCTGTTTTACGGTAACCAGAAACCTGGATGAACGAGATGATAAAATATGTAAACCTAAGATTTTAAGTTTCACTCTCAGAGATCTTCAAAAAAATGGCAACATCGTCTGGACCATCAAAACCAGTCCCCAAGATTTCGGTACCGAACTGGTTTGGAAGACTCCCTACCGGATGGCAGTGGTTGTTCCCGACATCAAACCCCACAAACACACGGTCGACTATAAGCTCATTGCCTCTTGTAAAGCCCAACGGGAAGGGCCCCTCGGACGAAAAATCACCCTGGATTTTTTTGATGGCGATACCTGGATCATCGACTTCCCCGAGAATGATGAGCTCCTGCCACAGCCCGAGGCGATTCCTAATCTTTATATGGCTATCGCTAACTCAAAAGCAGGCGTCCCCAATAAAAAAAAGGCCGATGACGCAGGGACTGCTACCGAATCCTCCACCAACACCAGCACGGCAACCGGCACCCAAGTGGTGACGACCAAAGCCGAAGGTGAGGCTCTCGACCAAATGGACGATCGGGCGATTTGGGGGATTCCGGCGCGCAATAGCTACCGAATGGATGGCTACCGGTTTATGCCTTTTGGGACGACCACCAAGTGGTTTAAGGGGCAGTGCCGCTATACCTACCGCGGATCCGATGATGACCCCGACACGGGGCGTATCGAGTGCCATGATGTGGATGGCTTTGACGAAGTCAATATGCCGCTGATCTGCCTTAAAGATCTAAGATAATCGGCTAACAACTCAAAATCATGAATATTTTTAGTTTCTCGTCATGCTAACCCCAACTCATGCCGATGCTAAACCAGACAGGGCGTTGGCATAGAGACAATTTAAACTTATGCCAATCATCATAAACCAGCTGTTTTTGGTTAATCATGAAGGCATACAAGAAACCACATCATAGGATCAGAGCAAGTATCTCAGCTGAGATCTTATGTTTAATCTTGTTTAGCATTTTATGTCCGAACATTGGTCAATCCCAGACTTCCACCGCACCAGAAGAGACCGACACCCCTGACCAACGAGTCAAAAACGTACTCGATGATCACCTTATACCCTCGGCACGGGGAGCCGCTCTTTCCGGTGCGTTAGTAACATCCGCAGACGACTTGGATGCGGCTGTCTACAATCCTGCAGGGATTGGGGGGCTCAATTGGGGCAAACAAAAGACACCCTGGATCCGCAAGCTTTATTTCCCGTGGATAGGAGGTTCGGCAAACCAAAACTCCACCACACTTTCCAAAGAGTTTAGCTCCGCGGGAGGGGACGGCGACCGAGCCGTCGGTAAGTCAGTCTTAGCTGCTCATGCTGGAAAACGCCAGTATGCCCGAGCAAACGCCCTCTTTGGACTGGTTTTTGGCAGAACTCTGCTGATACCAATCAATGACACCCAGGTGGCCGCTACATCCCAAACCCAAGAAGGTTTGATCGATGGCCACTACCGCGGGATGACTGGTTTTGCCGGTGGTTTTAGTGCACAGACGACCGACGGATCCCTCTCTGTGGGTTACTTGGGTTATAGCGTCAATCGAACCGACGTCGAAGGCACCTTTAACTACGACGATATGCTGGACTCTTCAGCTCGCAGCCAAGCACTTAGTGCTGCTCGGGTCAAGTCCCAGGGGTCAGGGCACCATGGGGGCATGATCTGGAAGCTTGGCAAAACCTGGTCGCCCACCCTGGGGATTGCCCTACGAGATATTGGCGGGACGACCTTTGCGTCCAAAACAGAGGGTGCCCCCAACCAAAAGCTCCCCCAAGACGCATCCCTCGGGATCTCCTTTGGGCCCAGTTTTAAAAGCAGCGGGGGAGTGATGTTGACGCTGCAAGGCGATCGATTGTTCGATCCCGAGGTTTCCCTCTCAAAAAAATACCGGGTCGGTCTTGAGCTCTCCCTCGGGGGAGCAGGCTCCTATAGCACCTTTGCCCTCAGGGCTGGTGCCACCCAAGCGGGACCTTCTGGCGGTTTGGCTCTCAATCTTGGACTGATCGGATTTAATGTAGGGGCCCACTCTGTGGATATCGGAGCTGTGAACCAGCGGGTGATCGAAACCCGGGCCGTCGCAGATGTCTATGTGAATGTGGCTGAATTCTGATCGACAAGATCACATCTCCGGAATACGTTGGCCCGTGACAGCAAAACTTTGGTAGACTGATCTGAGTCGCCAGCCATCTGCACCCAGCATTGACGATGGTGTCCTATGCTAAGCGTAAACAAAGTCAGTTTTGGGTTTCCCCATCGACCAATCTTACGAGATTTTAGTCTGACCGTCCAAAAGGGAGAGCTGGTCCATATCTCCGGGCCCAATGGCGCCGGGAAATCCACCTTGATGTCGCTTATTGCAGGATTGATTCCGGTCGATCGGGGGTCCATCACCTATACCGACCCTGCTGGCCAAGAAGTGGATGATCGGCGCTGGTGGATCGAATACGTGCCCGCCGAAGCTAATGGCTTGTTTCCTAAGATGAATGCTCTCCAAAATCTTAGCTTTTGGGCCAAACTAAGGGGGCACAGCCAATCCCCCAAGGATCTAGAAAAGTCCCTGGTCGCCGAACTCAAATTTTGGGGTCTTAGCCACCCTCTCTTACTAGGTCCATTTCCCGTCGAAAAATACTCCACCGGGATGAAACGACGTTTAGCCCTGGCCCGGCTCACACTCTCCCAGACACCCTGCTGGCTCCTGGATGAGCCCGTCTATGGCCTCGATGCTGCGGCGACGGAAACCTTTCGAAACATCCTCGACCAGCATCTCAAAGGAGGCGGCCTCGCGGTGATGATCAGCCACGACCTTGCCGCTTTAAAAGATCTTTCCTACCGTAAAATGGTCCTTAACGGCGATCATGGGGAGACCCCTCCTTGAACTCAACGACGACACCTTGGACTTTGTTTTGGAAGCAATACCGGATTTTCCTGCACCATGGTCTCAAGGCTGAGCTTGCGGACTTAGAGCGGATCATTTCGCCGGTCCTCTTTTCTGTGACGATGCTTCTGGTCTTTTCTTTTGCCCTAGGGGATGTGGATCCAAGCATGAAAGCTAAGGTCTACCTAGCCCAAACCTTTGTCACCGCCCTCTTAGCCCTCCAGCTCAGCTTCTCACGCATCTTCGAACCCGATCGCCTTGACCGTGTGTTTGACCAAATCAGAACCTACCCGATCAGCCCCACCGCTTGGTTTAGTGCCAAATACAGCCTTGTGGTCCTCCTCGGCAGCAGCACCCTGTTGCCCACGATTTTTTTTGGGGCTTTCCTCCATCAAACCGAAAAACAGCCTCTCTTCTCATGGAGTATCGTCCTTGTGGGCATGTTGGGACTGGCTGGTCTGGCCGCCATGGGGGTCCTCCTGGCGACGATGACCTTAAAAGCTAACAGCCGCCAGCTCCTCTATCCCATTCTTTACTTTCCCTTGACCACGCCCGTGCTTTTGGCTGCTGTCAACGCTTCCGACCTGATTCTCCAAGAGGGTGCCATTAACGACCACAGTGCACCTTGGCTTTGGCTTTTGATCGGGTTTGATGTGATCTATACCACTTTAGGTGTCTTGCTTTATCCTGAACTCGTGGAAGAAGGTTAAGAACCCAAAACTATCAAGACTATAAAGATGCCACTGGAGGAACTCTAGGCAATTCGCTAAAGTGATAAGGTGACAAGCTCTAAATTTGCAAGCAATCCTCAAACTTTTCACACACCCCAGCATTAGGACCATCAGTCTATGAGCCAGACTAAAGATTCAAGCGCCATCCTCTCAGGGCTTTTTTTCCTCTCGACGATGGCAGCTACCTGGTGCCTGGCTTTTTGGTATGCTCCAGTCGATGCCAATCAAGGAGAAGTTTACCGCATCATGTTTCTCCATGTGCCTAGCGCCTTTGCAGCTTTCTCCGCTTCTCTTGTAATCTTTCTGATTAGCCTCATCGGGTTTAAGTCCCGCAGCGAAGAGTCGCTCCTTTGGGCTCGGGCCACTGCCGAGGTCGGTCTGACGTTTACCATCCTAACCCTAGCCACGGGCTCCATCTGGGGCAAACCCACCTGGGGGACCTGGTGGACCTGGGATGCACGGCTCACCACGACGTTTCTCCTTGCCCTTCTCTATGCTGGCTATCTCCTGCTCTACCAATCCATGGCGCCAGGCCCGGCCAGGGTCAAGGTTTGTGGCGCCCTCGGGATCCTCATCTTTATCGACGTCCCGATTATTTATAAAAGTGTGACTTGGTGGCGGACTCTTCACCAACCTCCTAGCATGCTCCGGGACGGCGGCTCGACCATGGATCCAGATATCCTCCGGACCTTGCTTTTATCGATCGTCGCAATGATCGGCGTCGGGGCCTGGCTCGTCTCCCAAAGAGGTCGTAATTTAAAGATAAGATACGAATTGGAAACCCAGTCAATGGCCCAAATTGGGACCTGATGTGATTTAAAATGAAGGAACCTCCCTATGGATCAAACCATCAGCCCGAACACCAGCCCAACCACTAGCCAGCCTCCGACTTATGGCCCCAATACCGATCCGACCCCCTATATCGCGGGTGCCTATGTTTTCGGGCTATTTTTGATTTTGGGGTTTGCGGGATTCATCCTGATAGAACGCCGTCATCTCCGTGGGTTAATGGCGGCGCTTAAGAAATCCTCATAAATTCCGATCTATGGTGGGGGCCATCGGGAGTTAGCCCCCAAGACACAATCAAAAGACCTTTTAAGCAAACCATTGAACAAAGGGAGGTTCCCATGGGCCAGAAAAAAAACTCGACAAGATGGATTCTAGGGGCCGTCGTCATCGCTGGGGCCGTCATTGGTATGTCATTTTTGAGCCTTAACGACAACTTAGTCTACTTTTACACCACAGGAGAAGCTTTTGCTAAAGCTGAGGACCTCTCTAGCCAAAACATCAAAGTCGGTGGGATGGTCAAGGCTGGATCCGTCCAGTGGAAACCCGAGGAATTATCCCTTAACTTTGTGATGACCGATCTCAAACAGCATGAAATCGCTGTGTCCCATCGGGGCACTCCTCCTGATATGTTTAAAGAAAATCAGGGTGTTGTGGTGGAAGGCAAAATCGACTCCAGCGGTAAGTCTATGACTTCGAAGCACTTGATGGTAAAACACTCGGAAGAGTACAAAAAACCAGGTGACCATTCAACCATGGATAAAGCGTTGCTGGAACGGTCGATGTTTAAAGAGTAAGGGGGCCCCTTGAAGCGTTCTCATGTTTTTACCAGTGTGGCGATTATTGCCGTAGCATCAGCTTTTATTGGGATTCTTACCTATGGTCTGATGCTCGACCCTAAAAAGGTCCCTCCGGCTAATATCGGCCAAATTGCCAAGCCCTTTCAAGTCAGCTGGGTCAAGGGGCAGGAATTCCTTCCTCGCGTCCAAGGCGATAGCTTCACTCTCGCAGACCTCCGTGGCAAGCCTATGATTCTTAACTTTTGGGCGAGCTGGTGTGTGAGCTGCCGCCAAGAGGCCACGGAATTGGAGGCTTTTTGGAAAAAGCACAAAGACGATACCCTTGTGGTGGGAATCGCCATCCAAGACGATACCGCTGAAGCCAAGAAATTTGCTGATTACTACGGAAAAACCTATATTTTAGGTTTAGACACCGATGGACGAGCCGCCATCGACTACGGAGTCTCCGGAGTTCCCGAAACCTTTGTGATCGATTCCCAGGGTACGATCGTTCATAAAGAGGTCGGTCCCGTGACAGCAGAAATGCTGGATGAGCTGGTCAAAAAAGCCCAAAAAAAGTCCTAAATTGATCGGGAATTCCTATGACCCGCACAGCACCCGCCTATGCCTCACCAAATCCAATAAACCAGACGCTTTTCCGGCGCACCTTGACGTCCTCTCGATTTAGGTTGATTGCTTCCAAGATCGGACTGGGGATGCTCCTTCTCTTGGTTTTACTCAATATTCCCCATTGGCCCCCACCCCGCCTGCTGACTTCTGGGGCTGATAGCAAATCAATCGACCGCACCGTTATGATTCCTATGGACCTTAGGACTGGTCTCCAGGCCAAAGTCATCATCTCTTACGACGCCGCCGAAGAAATCGCCATAGGAGCCCAGACCACGCGCCCAGACGACATGATCGCCCATGAATACCGCTATCCCTCGGTGATTGCGATCCCCATTGGCACCCATGCCCGAAAAAACAACTGCATACTCACCATGTCCCTTGGAGGGCTTAAGTCTGATCCCGTAGACTGCCAACAGATTAAAGACAACGAAGCCCAGCCTTTTACCTTTTCCCAAAAAATCAAGCCAGGGACCTACGACGTCACATTATCCTCCCAGACTGGACTCCTGGATCCCACGACCCATCCCCATAACTTTGTCGCCGTTTACCTTTACCGAGGAACCAGCGGCAACGACCAGTGGCTGATCCCATCGAGTGGGTCGACGCGGGTGACGGTCGGGAGTGCCCTCAATAGCTGGGCCTACAGACAGCCTCTTCGATTTTTCCTCTACTCTCTTTTAATCTTTGCAGTCCTCGGGACGGTGCTGTTTGCCCCTGAGTGGACTTTTGCATCAGCTTTTGTGGGGGTCTATCTAGGGTTGATCCTGATCTGGAAACCCTACTCGGGATATGACGAAACCGCCCATATCGATATGCTCCACACCGCTCTAGCGGATCAGCCTGAGGCCAAAAAACTCGACTTTTGGGCCCAAGTACGGGTTGATCTCATCAACTCAAGCTTTCACCGACTTCACAACGTCACCCTGAATCCTGGGGAATGTCCCCACCAGATTCTAGCCTCCTGCGGCCATTCCGAGCCTCCCTTGACCCTTTACCGAGCTTACGGAACAGTGCTTCATAGGCTGTTTCCTCCCGACAAATTCCAATCACCGGTTTTCCTGAGGCACCTGGTTTTAGGAATCCACGGCCTCCAGCTGCTCGCCCTACTAGGGTTTGTCTTGGCGTTTAAAAACATCGCTCTGATGAACTCCGTTTTTTTTCTGTTGGTCTTTGCGGGCTATATCTCTGCACAGTTCCCTTCGATCACCAATGATTTCCCCCTGATCATTTATGGCCTCTTCTCTGCTGTCGCCGCTTCAGGAGTGCTGACTGTTGCCCGTTCTAAGCTCGCTGCCACCATCATTTGTCTGCTTTTAGCAGGTCTTTTTTGGCCCGTCTCCCAGGTCGATCATTCCTCGATCCTGGCTCTATCATTTCTTCCGATCATTCCCCTGCTGTGGATCCTAACTCCCCAGGGGACCAAAAAACCCCTCGCCTCACCCCTCAGGCCCACCGCGTTGGTTTTGGGGGCCTTGATCCTGATGGTACTTGCGGGGTTTTATAGCGTCCAATACGGAGTCGTTGGTAACCCCGCGGCCCTCAGTCTATTGACGACCCATTTTTCCCAGACTTTTACAAATCTCACTCATCTGCTGAAGTTTGAAAATCCGATGATATTGGGCGAACATCTTTTAGTTTATGGAAAATCCGTTATCGGGTCCTATGTGTGGGGCCACGACTATCTGTTCACAGTTTCTTATCTGGTTGGCGGTGGCCTTTTAGTGGCTTTATTTGGCCGCGGAGTCTATTTGTTGGTGATGAATTCTCATCTTAAAAAAATCCGGTGGCTGACTTTTTTAGCTCTTTCTTTAAGCTTAACCCTGCTCCTATGTGGTATCTTAAGCGCCTTCCTTGTAGGGGTGGGAAGCATCGAAATCATCCGGGATTCCTTTTTGAAACCACGCTTTTCTGCCGCAGGGCTAGGAGTCCTTCTCTTTCCGATCCTCTGGGGCGCCTATACCCTGATGCCCCAGGAAAAACTGCGCCATAACCTCGGCATAATGACGGCCCTCTGGAGCCTGTGCCTCCTTGGCTACTATTTCCCTAGGTTTTTTATTTTAGATCTGTATTAAGGTTTCATGTTTTATGGAGGCATCCTGGTGACTCACCTAACTGTAAGAAATTTTGCCCATATTAAAAATATTGAGATTAATCTCACTGATTTGACAATTTTAGTCGGCGCACAAGGAACAGGGAAAAGTTTATTTTTACAGTGGCTTAAAGCATCATATGATGGGCGACAGATCGTTGATGCACTGCGAGATGCTGGACAAGAAACCGATCCAGACCTTCTTATTGATCAGATATTTGGTCTAGGAATGGGTAACGCCTGGAACAAGGATACTTCGAGTGTTACGCTTGATAGAAAATCCATTACTCCGAGAAACATTAGCCGTATTGGTAACGGCAAAGAAAACGTCTTCTTTATCCCCGCACATCGATCGATGCTCATAAGCGACGGATGGGCGTCGCCCTTCCAAAAGCTAACCGCAGAAACACCCGTTGTTGCGCGACTGTTCAGCCAAAATTTGTTTGACCGATTTTCTTCTAAACAAATCGACAAACTCTTCCCTCTGGATAAAGTTTTGAAGAAAGAATATCGATTATTAATTGATGATGCCATCTATCATGGTGGCTTGATAGGTTTGGAAAGAGACAAACAACATTCTAAGAGACTTAAGCTATCCCATGGCACCACACATCTTCCGTTTGTTACGTGGACTGCAGGTCAACGGGAATTCACACCACTTTTACTCGGCCTCTATCACCTTCTTCCGTCAACCAAATTACGTAAACGTAAGGAAATCGATTGGGTTGTTATCGAAGAACCAGAAATGGGTTTACACCCCCAAGCAATATCAGTCTTTATGCTTTTAGTCTTGGACTTAATCTGGCGTGGTTATAAGATTGTTATCTCGACACACTCTCCGACAATTCTATCCGCGGTATGGATGGTTAAACGACTTCAAGATTATGGGTCATCTTGGCACAAAGTATGTGAAGGGTTTCAAATCAAAAAAAATCAGAGTATGAAAAATGTTGCTGAAACCGCCTTAAAGGCAAAATATGGAGTTTATCTCTTTCACTTTGATTCGGATGGGAAAATAGTTTCAAAAAACATCTCGTCCTTAGATCCTGGTAACGACGATGACGATATTTCAGGATGGGGCGGACTCATTGGATTCACCTCTCAATTCGGCAAGACCGTGCGAAAAGCTGCAAATGAGGCCACTGAATGACCACAACGATTCGACGGAACCTCAAAAAAAGTGATTTAAAAGAATTGATAAAGGATGGAATCCAAGCATTGGAAACTGGGGATCGAAAATACATCTCCGAGGACTTACGCGCCATTTTTGATGACAGCATAAACACAGACGAAGCCTTTAAGGCTAAGTATAGCCAATCTAACCGTTGGGATTATCTGATTGGCAATAAACAAAAGAACAAAATAATTGCTCTAGAACCGCATACAGCGAAAAATAGCGAAATCGGCGTGGTCATCGCAAAGCGATCGGCAGCTCGTCAGCAATTAAAAGACCATCTTGACCTTAGTCAGATCTCTCACTGGTTTTGGGTTGCCTCTGGAAAAACCGAATTTCTCCCCCTCGAAAAAGCTAACATGAGACTCAACGAGAATGGCATCGAGTTTATTGGCAAAGCTCTCCTACGTAAGCACCTTAAGTAGAATCCCCCCAAATACTGGCTAAAATGATCGGTAGATAGCCAGCCTCTCCGGTAGTCCCGGACGCAGTCAGACCTCCCGAGGCGCGCAGGCTCCCATGGGGACAGAACTCGTCCCTGATGTGGACCGAAATGGTCTCGAGGCGGTGCTCTCCTGGACCAAAAACCGCCGTGATTTTGCCGCACGACACTACGGCGACCAAGGTCACCAAAGATCACTATCTCCGAGATTTTGGGGGGGCGAAATCGTCTACCAGATCCAGATGGTGGGGCGCCCCATCGATACTAACAGAATAGGGTTTTCGGGTCAGATGATCGAAGGCAACCAGGTAAAAGTCTTTCTTCCTCGCAATAAACCAAAGACCTGGGACCCAGATTTGCAGTCCTACCTTTGCCTCAATTCACCCGACCACTTTGGAAAAACCAACACAATCCCGTAAATTCCTTTACAAGATTCATTATTTCGTTACGTGTAACGGTTCACAGATCCACAGGCCAACTCAACGATTGTCCTGCTTCGCCGATAAAAGAGCGTTGGAGACTCTTAATCGTGGCAATCAAAACTTTGCTCAAACTAAATATCGTGATCGCTCTCGTGATGAGCTGCGGCTCCCCCGGCGATAAGCCCGTGGTGACCTGCGCTCTGTGCGGCACCCTCAACGATATCCGTGGTTCCATCGGAACCAAGAGCGGAAGCCAAGCCCAAATGGTCGGCTGGGTCGTGGCCTCATTCGAACGGGATACGGGGATCGCCCGCGCCTCCGAGGTGGATAATGCCGGATTGTTTACCTTTGGGATGCTGCGAACCGATCAGGCCCAAACCCTTGCCCTACTGACCCCCGACTATATCCTCCAGGCGGTTCTATCGATTCCTTCTGGCAACGAAAAAGCGATCCAGCAGTTTTTTACCATCAACAAACCGATTTTACCAAAACTGATCAATAGCGGACCGATTTTAACTTTTCAAAACTTTGAAGGCATTAAAGTCTCTAAAGAGCTTGCTGCAGACCAAAATGGCGACCAAATCCCTGATGGTGCCCAACATATTCAGGGAATCAGCCTCACCCAATCACCTGCCGTCACAGACACCGACCTGGACGGGGTCCCCAACTTTAAGGATACAGATATCGATGGCGACGGTGTGATCAATGTCATCGACCCCGATGACGATGGCGACGGGATCCGCGACGCCTTTGACGGAGACCAAAACTCCGACCTGCTCAATGACTCAGCGCGCAATGGTGACAACTTTGACCTTTATTTTAAGGAGGGAGTCGAATGGATCGCTGTCCAACACGAATCTAAACCCAAAGACGATGGCACTGGGGTAGATACCACCCTTAAATTTAGCACCAAAGTACGCAGTGACGTTACCCCAAACGCTGTCCAAATCCGCGGAGCACCATCACTGCTCAATTCAGCCACTTTTTATACTCCAGATGCCTCGGGAACTCTGACGATCCAGCCCTGGAATCGCCTACTCCAAGACGACGGTATCAGCGAAGACTCAGGTGCCAACGATCGACTTTTTGCCAAAAAAGTCAACCTAGCCACGGGTAAAGCTCCCCGGTCCTATGAGACAGTATTCTTTCAGTTAGCCTTTGGCACACCAGAAAAGCCCTGGTACTTGGAGTATCCCTATATCTTTCCTGACGTCAAAACCTCGACGATCAGTGCCCAGTACGACCCCAACACCCGCACCGTGCTCCTCGTGGGAAACCCCTTTGGAGATGTACAAGATTTTGTTTGGATCATCACCGTATGGGATAGTAAATCCAATGCCATTTGGACCTCTCAGTCGGTCCCTGGAACTACACGGCAGTTTCAGGTCCAGGAAAACATCCTGGTCACCGGGGAGACCTACAAGTATTCTGTGGTCGCTCAAACCCTCGACAAAATTCCGGGGTATCCAGCTTATACGATCCACAGTATAAAATACGATTTAAAATAAGCCCTTTCCCTGGTATCCTCAAAGTTTGAGACCTCATGGGAGACCTAAAAAATATGATGTTCAGCAAAGACGATTTTAAAATAACAGATCCAAGCGAAATCATCGAGATCGCCCCCCTCTTCATCCTCCTAGCACTGGTAGGTCCCTTTTTGATGGCCGCCTATGCCCTAGGTTTTGTGATGGATCTCACCGGCTGGCTTAAGTCAGACTAGAGACCGACTTTGGCGTTACCTTAAACAATCCTGCGAGGCATGGGCCAAGGGGATCGGACTTTGCTACCGAGGTCCCACCCGTGTCCAAAAGCACGCTGGCAAAGTTTTGCGACTTAGCAGGCAACCCTCCTGCCTCTCCCTGCTGGGCGGAGGAAAAGTTAAGAGTAACTCCCGATTCGAGGGACTTATTGATTTTTTGGAGAAGCACACCGGCTTTTTTGACCACAGGGTCTTCCAGATCTGGTGTGGCCGCTACGGGCTGTAGAACATCCACTGCGGTTTGCAACTCCTGCTGGCGACATAGGCAAAGCGCCAAATTGTAGGTGACCACAAGTCGTGCATGGGCTCGGTCGGGGCGACCGTAGTTTTCGGTGGGCAGTGAATCCAGGGTGTTTTTATAAAGCGTGACCGCATCGGCAAACTTGCCCACTTGGGCTAGGGCCACGGCATGGTTATTCATATACCCAACGATCTCCGAAAGGGACTCCATTTTTTGGATCAACTCCAAAGCTTTTTTGGTCCGATGGGCCACGATATGGACGCGGGCTTCTATGCTATCGATTCTCTCTAAGGTAGGATCGATGGACCGAGCCTTGGACACCATCTCAAAGGCTTTGTCTGTGTCGTTTCGGTTGAGATGGAGTTCGGCCAAATCTAAGATCCGCCCGAGATTTTCGGGAGAGATCTGCCGGGCCTGTTCAAGAATCCGAAGGGCTGCGTCAAAATCTTTAAGCTTGAGAAGGCATTTGCCCAAAAGATTAAGGGGAAGCAGCGAGCTTTTTCCGAGGAGCTTGATCGACTCTATAGCAGCGAGTTTAGCTTCTTGATACTGCCCCTGATCAAAGTAAAACTCCGCGTCCATATATTTTTGTTCTCCAAGGGACACCTCCTCATGGACCATATAGACGTCTTTAAGCCTTTGCGCGGCTTGGCGCTTGCCGGCTTTGAGCATCGCTAGAATCCGGCGCTCCATTGACCTGATTTCTGAGGGGAGTCGCTCCTGGATGGCTGTCCATTCAAGGGCAGTGAGCAGGTCGGCTTTGGCTAAGGGTTTTGCAATCACATTGGCCACCGACATTTCGGTGAGGAGCCCCCCATCGGTCGGCTTAAGGAGAGAGCTGAGGATGACGATGGGAACATCTATAAACCCATACCCTCTCATTCGCTGGATCAGAGCCGGTCCCGTCAAACCTTGCATCCTCCATTCGGAGATTAAAAGCGACGGCTCCCGCATGGTGCGCATCGCCTCCCAGGCAACCATACCATCCTCAAAAGTCACAATCTCTTTGACGCCTCCTCGATGGAGAGCCTCAGTAAGAGCACGGATGATTGCTGTATCTTGGTCTACGATCACGGCATTTTTAAAGGGTAGGGCTCCTTTGGCCATCTCCCGATCCCTGGACTCGCTTTGGCCATAGCGGGTAAGGAGGGCAAGGGCTTTTTTTTCTAGTTTCCTATCGTAAAATTGAGCTCTCTTAAGGGCTGCAACACCATCATCGAGCCGTCCACCTAAAATCTGTGCCTCAGCGAGGTGGAGTAAAAGCTGAGGCTGGTTGTAATAGTAATCTGTGAGGGTTTCTTCCAAGGCCATCAAGGAGCCCCAATCCTGCGCTTCGACCAGATATCGTCTCAAGTATTCCGCGGCCAGGAGTCGAGTATCACATTCCTGAGCACTCAGACGAGCGCTGAGATGTTGAATCTCTTGAACAAAACTTATTGGGGTCAGGGGTCTGCTCATCCATGTCCAAAGACCTAATGCAAACGCATCCGGAAGCAGGGTTTGATCGGCCTTATCCACAATAAAGGTCACAAGGATCGGTGCCCCTCTTAAGTCTTGCTGCAGATCGCGCAGCAACCCAAAAGCTTGGTCTATGTCATCTGCGCACCCAATCCCCAGAATGCACCAAGCAGGGTTTTTTTGGGGGTCCGTTTCGCCAGTCTTACCTTGGCCTTGCAGGGGGTAGTTTTGAAAAAGCGATTTGCGCAACCCCTCAATGCCTGTATAGCCAAAGACTTGGGCAAAGCCAGCGCCTTTTAGGGTTGATACAATGCTCCAGGGGTCTTGGGTAGGTAGTGGGGACGGGGAGCCATGGTCGGCTACTAAGACCTTACAGGCCCGCTTTGCGATAAAGTCCATAAGAATTACTCACAGAAAAGAGCCCTGTTAGAACGATTTGATTCTTGGTCCAATATATCCCTGGGACCTTTAAATCCCAAGGCTAAATTTTATTCCTGCTTCAGGATGACCGTTGAGAGTCGATAAGCTTTTGAAAGCCCTCCATCATCGGCCCTAGACTGGACTGGGTGACTTTATCGATCATCATCTGGGGGACTAAGCCTTTAAAGGCAACATCGAGGGAGTAGTGGGCGAGCGTTTGATCGTTTGCAGATGCTTCAAAGGTCCAGGATCCATGACTTTTTTTCATAAGATTGGATTCATGTAAATCCCACCACAAACGGTGGGGAGCTTCTTCATACATGTGGAGGGAGTAATAAAAGGTCTTTACGAGATTCACCTTAAAAGTCACCAGGGCCGACGATTTGGGGACCAAGGGAGGGCCTACCTCGATCGTTGACACCATCGGTATGTAACTAGGATATTTCTGAAAATTCCTTACTCCTGCAAAAACCTCAAGAGGGGTTCCGCGAAAGAGATGATCGGTTGTTAGCACTGCCATGTATTGTCTCCTTTCCAAGTCCATGAATATCTTATAAACTTGAAGGTGAGGGCACAATAAGAGCCTTGATTGGCGTGGTGGGTGGACTTATCTATTTGACACGGAAGTAAGCTATGGGTGAATCGGACGTTTCCATGAAGGACTTGGTTGAGTTCATTGCCAAGGCGCTCGTTGACGAAGTGGATCGTATCGAGATTAGTGAGATCACTGGCAATCAGACCAATATCATTGAGTTAAAAGTAGCCAAGGAAGACATTGGCAAGGTGATTGGTCGCCAGGGTCGTACTGCAGATGCGATTCGAACTATCTTGAATTGCGCCGCGGCGAAACTGTCAAAAAGGTACATTCTTCAAATCATCGATGAGTAGTCGGGCTGTGGAGAGAGGACCTTTTTCTTGAGTGCCAGATAAAACCTGTTGGTTTTATCCGGTATTTTTTTGGTCAAAAGGAACCCACTAGGAACCCAACCCATGAGCCACCCTCATTTCGACGCAGCAGCCTCGGTGTTAATGATTGGAGTGGAGGGACAGAACCTAACACCCCAGGAGGTTCGGTTTCTCCAGACCGTAAAACCCGCTGGGGTCATCCTCTTCGGGCGCAATATCAACCAAGAAAACCATCTTCAGGTCCGAGAGCTTACCACCTCGATCCAGGATTATTGCTCTGATGTTAACAGCTCTCCCATAAGGTTGATCGCCATCGACCAAGAGGGTGGTCGGGTGTCTCGGCTTAAGGCAGACTTCCCCAACCAAGGTCCCGCCCTCAGTCTGGCCCAGGGTCGCTGGGATCAAAATGGACTCGAAGATATCACAGCTTACGGGAAAGCCATCGGGGTTCGACTCAACCAGCTCGGGATCAATATCAACTTCGCCCCCGTCGTCGACCTATTGACCGAACCCCTTAACACGGCCCTTGGGGACCGCTGCTTTGGAAAAACCCCTGAACAGGTTATCCCCCGAGCCCGAGCGTTTTTATCGGGACTCCAGAGCGTTCCTGTACTGGGATGCCTCAAACATTTTCCTGGCCAAGGGGACGCCGCCATCGATACCCACCTCGGAACAGCCATGGTGAATCTTCCCGAAAGCCTCCTTTGGGAGCGAGAACTCGCACCTTTTAGGGAGCTTATCCACCAAGGGAACGGAACACAGGAAACATCCGCTGAGGCTCCTGCTGCAGCTCATGCTGGAGTTCCTTTGGTAAGGATGGTCATGGTAGCCCACTGTATCTACCCTGCTTGGTCCCCCCGGGAAGCCAGCCGCTCCCCTGAGATTATGGGCCAACTGTTGCGCCACAGACTTGGGTTTGAAGGAGTGATCGTGACCGACGATATGCTGATGGGAGCCATCCCCCAGTCCGACAAAGAATGGTGCCAGGCCCTTATTGACTCCGTCAGGGCTGGTGCCGACTTGGTCCTGGTTTGCAAAGGACTGGATCGGGCACAGATCGCTTACCAGTGTCTCACCGAGGAAGCCGACAAAGACTCGGAATTTGCTCACCGCCTCCAGGATGCCGCCCTCCGGGTGACGAGGTTGCAAAAACACGTCGGCACAAGGCTCTAAGATTGTAAAATATCCAAAATTCAATATATATAACCATTAATTTCATGTGGTTATATAATTTTAGTCAAGTGGATCCTAAGCCCTGCCGATCGGGCGGTATGTTTGAGCGTTTCAAACAAATTTCGCAACCAATAAACTCACTTTTAGGAAAGGACACCATTATGGAACCCGTCGAATTACAACAGGGGGCGACCGCAGCCCTCATCATCTTTCAAGTCATTGGATTGGCTCTCTTTGGCACTTTCATCGCTAGCTTTTGGAAGCTTTTTTCAAAAGCTGGAGTCCCCGCTTGGCATAGCATCGTGCCCATCCTTAATGTGGTTCAATTGGCGCGTATTGCCGGAAAAAGCGGCTGGTTTGCCCTCCTCTTGATGATACCTGTCGTAAGCATCGTGGCCGGCGCTATACTTTATATGAGTCTTGCGAAAAGCTTTGGCAAGACCGGCGGTTTTGGCATAGGTCTGCTTCTTTTACCGATCCCCTTTCTCCCCATGCTCGCTTTTGGTGATGCTAAATATGTGGGCACCCAGGGCGTCCAAGTCAACAACGGCCAAGGAGTCATGAATGGCTCCCCAAACCTCTCCGTCGCCGGCCAAGGACAGGTTCAAGGTCAACAGAACCCTCAGGAAAACCGTAAAGCTGCATAGTTTTCCCTGTTAGCTTTTTGGACTTTTTTACAAAGTTGGGCCTTGGGCTTAATGAGGCCCCAAGGCTACACTGCACCGAGCCCTAGGACTTAACCCGGTTGATGGCATCCCACAGCCCCGATGCCAAAAGTCCTTCCAGTTAAGTGGAAGGCTGCATTTTGGACTTCACTATCCATCAAATTGGCGCTAAAACACCCCCATCTGGAGATTTATCAAATTTGAAAGGCTGCGCCATGGGATATACTGTCGGAATCGATCTTGGAACGACCAACTCAGCGATTGCTGCAAAGAAAATTCAGGTCACTTTGGGCCGAAACAGCGAAGGTGACTTCCTCACCCCCTCCTGGGTGTGTGCAGTCCCCCCGGGTTCTGGCGACCAGGAGTATGTCGTAGGAAAAGCAGCCAAAGACCTCAGTAAACAATACCCACGGGATACCGTCTTTTCCATCAAACGATTTATCGGCAGGTCCCTCTTCGAGCCCGCTGCACAACGAGCCCTTAACACCAAAGCCTATCCCTACGCCATCCATGCTGCCCCCGATGATCCAGAACGCCTCCTGGTCACCCTGAGGGATAAAACCTTAACTCCCGAGGATTTGTCAGCGCTTATTTTGAAAAAAATTGTGGGGGATGCGGAACTCGACCTCAATGGTAAGGTCGATCAGGCTATTATCACCGTGCCTGCTTATTTCTCTGATCGGCAGAAACATGCCACCCGGATTGCTTGCGAACAAGCGGGACTCAAAGTCCTAAGGCTCTTGGCAGAGCCTACCGCGGCGGCGATCTCCTTTGGCCTCGACCATATCGGCCCCGAAGACTCCAAGACTGTTATGGTGTTTGACCTCGGGGGTGGAACCTTTGATATCTCGATCCTAAGCATCGTCGGCGGAACCTTTATGGAGGTTACCAAAGGTGGCGATATGTGGCTTGGGGGCGATGATATCGACCAGACCTTGATGTCTTATGTTTTATCCAAAACCGAAAAAACTTTAAAAGCAGACCTCCCCGAAGGCGGCTTGAGGGCGTTGATCGATCAGTTAGATCCGGTAGCCCAAGCCCGGTTCAGGACCGTCTTTAAGGAAGCCTGCGAACAAGCTAAAATCGAATTAAGCTCCCAGGAAGAGGCTTACATCGAAGTTTTGGGTTACCTCAAAGACAAAAAAGACCAATGGATCGATATCGACGTCAACATAACAAGAACAGAATTTAGCGAATTGCTCGGTCCAACGATAGCTAGGATCGAACAAATCACCTCCCAAGTTCTTACGGATATCCATTTCGAACCAGAGCTTATCGACGAAGTGATTATGGTCGGTGGTTCTTCGATGATACCGGCGATTCAAGACGCAATCAAAAAACAGTTTGGCTCTGAAAAAGTTCGTATCCATCCTCGTCCTATGTTTGCCATTGTCGAAGGGGCGGCGATTTTAGCCCACCGCCTCGCCGGCGCCGAAAATGCTGAGTGTCAGACTGCAGACGGCGGAGTCCAACTCATGGGCGGAACAGCCCACGACTACTTCCTGCAGCTCGCGGATGGAAAACGCCTACTTCTCGCCAAAAGAAATAGCCCTCTGCCCCTTAAAATTGAACAACAACTGGTCTTCAAAGAGCCCTCCCAGTTGGTCGCCCGGCTGCGGGTCCTCAACGAAGTCGATCACGTCCTAGAGACTGTCGGTGAGTTTTGGTATTTTCGAGACCACAATCCTGAACGACACAAGCTTACCCTCCATAACAAGCCCCTAGAGATCACCTTAGGTTTTGAAATCGACGAAGACAACGTGATCCGTCTGCAAGCCTGGCCTACCCTTGACTCCCAGAAAGTCCAGGAAGTGCTGATCTCCCGTGATTTTGGTGCGACCCGCTATTTTAATGAGCTCGAAAAAGTCGTGAGCCAAATCGCCGCCTCCACCCCCGAAAACGACACCACGGGATTTATTGCGGTTCACCTATCGAATTACATCGTCAAGACCATCCTGGGGCTAAGTGGTAGCCAAGCCCAAATCCCTGGCGATCGACGCGCTCTTGAAGAGAAGATCTACAAGCAAATCGGGACACTGGAAGAAATTGGAACACAACTAAAGGAAGTATTTTCTAACTACAAAGAATTAAAACTAATAGATACTTTTGGCGTTTTTGGCTTAACGGACTCTGAAAAAGATATCCACTCTAATCTCATAGGTCTTTGGGACGAAGCTTGGACAAACTTTACAAATCCCGACGCCTTGCTCAGACTGAGTGATATGACAAAAAAGTTTGTTGAGAGCCTCCCCGACCAATTCGTCAATATGGTTTGGTTTAATGCAAGCATCATTAATCATTATCCCAAAGACTCCAAAACAGTGCGTGAGAGCATCAAAAAATACGGGGAATATCGCCGGGCAGATCGCCTTGACGATGCCGAAGTTGCTCTCGATGAGGCCAGGGAGGTGAGTACTAAATTTAGCAGTGTGGAAAATACCGTCGTTGGCGGCAATCGCTTTGATCGAGATGTAGCCGCTCTTTAGTTTGAGGAATATACTTTTGAAGTGCCCTGTTTGCGGGTTATCGGGAATCGAATCGGGACAGCTTAGCTGTCCCCAGTGTTCTTCTGATATCCAAGTCCACAGTATGATCGATTCAATTATGGTTAAGCTCAAGGGGGCTGCTGAACCACAGCAGCCTTCCGCTCCTATGCTTCCCCTTCAAAAACCTATCGCGGAGTCTTCGATGGAACCTAGCCCCCCAGCTCCTACCGATGCCGTTCCTATTTACAAGTCCAGATCCCTTGAGATTTTGACACTCTGCATGATCGTGACTCTGCTCGTAGCCCTTGGTACTGCTGTCTATCTTCGCGACTCTATCAAATCTCTAGAAACTAAAATCGCTCTTTTAGAATCCCCCAAAATAACCCAAGCGCCCCCAGCGGCACCCCATGACACCTCCTCTCTAGAGCTAGTTGCCAAAATCACAGATATTCTCAAAGACTCCATGGGTGCCCTTTCCGCCGAGCGGCGGGAGGTGGAGAGGCTCCGGCAGGAGATTGACCTCCTTAAGACGGAAAAACAAAAGATTTCGGGCCCGCAAATATCCAGTCCTCCAATCCTAGACAACGTCAGCCCATCAACACACTAAACTATTTATTTTGATAGGGATAAGCTTTTATGGCACGATATAAACCTCACTTTAAGTCCAATAAACAGCTGCAAAAAACCTCCCAAAAAATAAATCAGTTGGTACAAAACGGTGACTACCAAAACCTTATCAACACCCTCTGTCCAAGGTACGACCAAGCTGACTGCATAGATGAGTTATTGCCTAGTCTCAGCAACGACCAAAAATATGCCCTCGGCCTGGCTTTTTATAAGCTGCAGCAACCCCGTAAAGCCCTTACCCTGTGGGCTGGACTCCAGAAAAAACGGGGAGAGGACTTTGATCACCAGCTCAAAAATCTGGCGACCACCCTTTTAGGCCAATGGGATGCCGGCCAACAAAACAGAGCGGGTGCTTCGTCACAGGCACCCTGGAGCCCCTCAGAAGTCAGGGGTCTCTATAACGTTACAAAAAACCTAAACCCAACCCACCCTAGTTTCCCAGTCCTTAAAGATCTTTTTTTGAAAACCCTTTGGAACCAAGGTCAGACCCTGCTGATCGACGACAACCTGCTTAAACCAGTCGAAAACCCTCCCTTGACCGAAATATCAAAGATCCTAGGGCAAAGTGATGCCGGGGACCTAGGCACCTTGATCAATCAGACCCAATGCCAGTTCTGGACTCGGCGGAATGGAACTCTTGAGGCGAAATTCATATTTCTCAATCAATATTTAAGTGTCGCGGCAAGTCTCGTTCACAATCAAAATCCAGGGGTTTTTACCAAACACATACTCCCGTATGTGGAGTCCTTTTTCGAGTGGTACGGTCCGACCTTAGGCTCACACCTAGCATCCTTACGCAGCCTCGCCTTGATTCAGGTTAAAATCCTTGATCAGGTCAGTCAATACCTGCATTCAGGGGAATCAGCCTACGTACTGAAAAATTCAATCCTATGGAGCCCGGGATCCTATGTTAGGCAGAGCCTAGAAGACCAGAACGATTCCGAATCGCTTTATAGAGCTCTCCCCTCTCATCTGGCTTTTTTCTACACCGAAGTAGGATTTTCTATCCTCGTCAACCAAACAGGTTGCGACCGATCCCTCACAAAAATAGACCAAGACAAGCTGATGTCTACGAGTTTTCTCGAAAATCTTATGAAGTCCGGCAACACCTACGGCTTTCTTTGTGGACTCGTTCTTCTCGCCCAAAAGCAAGGGAGTTTGGCGCACGATTTTCTCATCGCCCTAGAGGAAAAGGGGGCCCTTGAATGGTGCCAAGAGGAACTTGAGCGCTATTTAAGTGAAACCTTGGATCATAATGAGTTTTGGATTCGAAACGGAGACTTGCTTTCGATATGGCTCTACCTCGTCAAGAGCTGTCCTAACGTCAGCAGTTCTACCGGCATCGAAGACATCTTTTCCCGAAGGATATTTTCGTTTCTAGAAAATCGCATCGAAAACAAAAACCTTTGTCTGCACTGCCTTCATCAATTTTTAAAATATCTACCCCAGGAGCGGACAAATGCCCTCCTAACCACATTCATTTTAGCACTCGAAGAAAGTGTAGAATTCATCGAAGAAATTAGGGAGAAAGGCTATGGAATAGCGACCCCAAGGGGACTGCTTAGAAAAGTGAAAATAAAACCAAAAGACTACTTCGCAAAGCTAGTCAATGCCTACTTGAACACCAGCCCCATCGTAGGTTTTTGGCAAGATCGAACCCGACGCTATTTTATCAGCAGCCTTGAAACTTATTTTGACTCACTCAAGTTAAGCGACGAGATGACCGAAAAACTCAACATGGTCTTTATGGAACCCTACGATATCACACACGATGGTCTTGAGGAATTCCGGATTGCACTAGAAAAAGTCGCACCATCCCTAGGATGTTCTATGGAACTTACCAAGTTGCTAGCAATTGGCAAACGGCAATATTCTGAGGCTAAAGCGACTAAGTCTCAAGAAGTCGTGTCTAAACAAAATTCTCATTTTCTAACCAACCCCTATCGAATCCTCGGTTTCGAGTCACAACCGACCAAACAACAAGTTATGGCTGCTGTCCTCCAACAAATGAAAAAAAATCCACAAAATCTGATCACCATCCGCTTAGCCCAGTCGTCCTTGTTTGACGCTCTCAGTGGCCCGGTTTTTTCTTTTCTCTACTGTTTCTATCGTGGGCCTTCGAATCCAGTCACCATAGCCCCTGCCCCTAAAGAGAACCCGGTGACCCGCAGCCTAGATGTTACAGAGACGACTGGAGGAGTCGGGTGAGCTTCGATAGCAAGACCCTGGTAGAAACCCTAGGGGGTATTCAAGGGAGAATCATGCAAACCCAGAGAAAGCTCGTGGAGGTGTCTGAGGCTCACCATGAGGAGCAACTTCGGACCGAAAAAAAGCTCCTAGAGATTCACCTGGGCACCATTGAAATCCTAGATCTTGCAGAAAGACTCTCTAAAAATGCCGAGATCCCCGAGTTAAAGCGTGTGATCCAAAAATGCCAATCCACCCTTAAACGCCATGGCATCCACGAGATCCAAGCAGAACAGGTGACCCCCCATTTGGTCAAAGTCATCGAAACCCGCGCCCATGACTCCCTCAAACCTGGTTCCATCCTCGAAGTCAGTAGGAAAGGCTACCAAATGGGTAGCAAAGTCCTCAGAGCCATGGAAGTCATCGCCGTCAAAGAAGCCGATTAGTGCACGCTAGGCCACCTTTTACGGGAGCCCATAAGGTTTTTAACTAGGGCGCCCATAAAAACAGTCGGAGCGAGCCCCAAGGTATAGGTATGACTTGGAGTGTGTGGATAGATGCGGCCAAAACCACCTAGAAAGAGAGCTAACACGGGGGTCTCCGAGAGCATATAGATCAGCCTCTCGGGGATTTTATCGAGTTTATAGTTTTCCATCGTTTGGGCGAAGGAACGGTTGAACTCAAGACATAATTCTTGCACCGCTGCGCTCAGTGCCTGGATGAGAGGCTTTAAGGAAGTACGGTGTGAAAGATCCTGTAAATCGTCAGCCAACAGGCAAAGCTCCTTGACCTGTGTCTGCAATTGGGCCAGATCCACCTGGACATTAAAACCAACCCCGCTCATACAGAGAGCTAGCTCGATGCTCATCCCCTTTAACAACAACGTATTTTGGTTCTGACTATTAGAAGAAGCCTGTGTGGTGACCAGCTCCAAAGACTTTTGACAGCATGCTCCCATAAGATCAAAAAATTCGCGATTCATAAAAGTCTCTGATTCGTCGGCTTGCATCAGCAGCTCTAGAGCCTTGGCTTGCATATCTCGGATAGTTTGCAGCCTTTTTGGGATTGGTGAGCCACTTTTAAGTTTACCCCCAATCAATGGGTCTAGGGGTTGACCTCTAAACAATTTGAGATGTTGATTTTCAAACTTTACCGACAGACAGATCTCCAGATTATTGATTTGCATGATAGATCCGAGGAGTAGCTTTACTTCACTAAAACACCTCTCAAAATGTTTTGCCTTTGGCTGATGGGCGACGAGCCTTAGAAAAGTTGGAGCTGAGCCTTCCAGTTCGTCTAAACAATGCTGTATCTTTGGGATCGTCCTCGCAAAGCTATCAGACCAAGGCAAGGCTCCCCCCGTAACCTTTGCTAGTTTAGGTTTTATAGATTTAGTTTCCCCAGCGAGATTGGGCCAGTCTAACCGATTCAATACGCTAGAGAGCAATGCTCGCTCCCCTGGCCCGGAGGTGCTAAGTCCAGGAATCATCTGGTAAGCGGACTCCCAATCGATAACCAATCCCTTAGGGGTGATTTTAACCCAGGGACTTGCCTCCGCACATTGCTGCCAAAGAGCTGAAAGGCGAGGACTCTGACCTGAAATCAAGACTTGTGGGGGCAAATGCATTTTTTGAGTATCCTTGTGATTGGATCACCATATCGTTTGCTGAGGTTTCATGCTGAGATTCGAAGCTGACAACCTACAGTGCTTTGAGACTTTTACGAAACACACCCTGGGGATCGACCAGATGGAGAAACCCCTCGCGATTTTCCAGAGAATCCGCCAGATTTGCCTCTGTGGTCGCTCCGAGGAGATCAGAGCTTAGGCCTCTTTTTTTTCTAAACATCTCGCCAATAGACTCCTCAATCGTCCCCTGACTCGTCAGGGTATGGACTCCTACGTGGCTCGTCTGGCCAATCCGGTGGGCGCGGTCCGTCGCCTGGTCTTCGACGGCAGGATTCCACCACCGATCAAGATGGATCACACAATCAGCCCCTGTCAGGTTTAACCCGGTTCCGCCAGCTTTCAGACTTAGGATAAGGATCGGAGCCGGTTGGTTTAGGGACTTGGTCCGACAGGCTGCGTTAAAGTCGTCTACCATCGCTTGGCGATGTTCAGGTGACAAACCTCCATGAATCATAGGCGCAAGACTTCCGTGGGCTCCTGATGGGTCTCCTTGTGACACAATCCTCTGAACCATCTCTCCAGCGGCTAAATACTGGGTGAAAATAAGAATCCCCCGGCACTGGATGATCCGGTCATCGATAAGGTCTCGCAAGACTGCAAGTTTGCCACTGCGCTCAAGCCAAACTTCAAATTTTGATTTTTTCAATCCAGATTCCACCTGGTATTTATAAGTCAGCTTTTTGAGCTTTTGGGACCATAGGAACCCTTCATCTTTAGGGATAGAATTCTCGTCCTCCTCACCAAAAAACAGCTCGGGATGAATACAAATCTGTTTAAGGTGTAAAATTGCCTTTAAATAGATGGATTTTCTCTGAAACAAGGTGGTCTTTTCTGCAACCTCGGCCACACACATCTCTATCACTGCTTGGTAGAGAATCTGCTGCTCCTGGGAAAGATCACAGGGAGTATCCTGGTGGATTTTGTCGGGCAGTCCTAGAGCGACCTGGGGATCAGCCTTAAGCCGCCTTAAGATCAGGGGGTCTAAACAGATCCGTAGGGGTGCTAAAAGTAGTTTTTTTTGTTCGGAAGAACGGGCTTTTAAAGTATAGGCCGAAAAGCTTTTCTGATCCCCCAAGTAACCAGGATTTAACCAGTCGACAAGTGACCACAGCTCCGCCGCTCGATTTTCAACAGGGGTCCCGGTAAGAGCAATACGGTGGCGGCACCTAAGGCGCTTCACTGCGTCAGAGATCTGGGTATGGGCGTTTTTAATCGCATGGGCTTCGTCTAGGATTACCAAGTTCCAATCGATTTTATAGAGGATGTCCTCATCCAGCCTAAGCCGCGGATAGGTCACCAAAACCACCTCCACAGCATCAGGTACCATGCCATCTCGTCCACAGTCTTCGCCCCAGACTGCCACCGAAAGATTGGGGCCAAACTGGCCAAGCTCCCGCAGCCAGTTGAGCTTTAAAGTCTTAGGCATCACCACCAAAGACGGTTGGTTACCAGACCCTTCGGCGCGGCTTCTGGTAGCCAGAGATCGCAGCAGTCCTATGGCTTGGATGGTTTTACCGAGGCCCATTTCGTCGGCAAGGCACACCCCCAATCCCAATTTAAGGCGCAGATAGGCCCACGCAATCCCATGAATCTGATAAGGCCGCAGGATAGGAATGAGATCGCTCAGTTTTCCTTTGAGAAGTTGCTGCCCTAAATCCACCAAAGTCTGGTCGTCAATCTGCTTATGGATAGGGGTGACTTTAAGAGAGACCTGCCGCATGTACTCCTCCGGCGCCATGGTGGGGAGGTTGGTTTCCTCTAGGGTACGCATCTGGACTTTCCATAGATCCGAGAGACCTAGGTTTTGGAACTTGAGGTAAACCTTTTTTCTCAGGTCAAATTGATGGGTTTTAGCTAGATACACCTCTTCAGAGACAAACTTATCATTCCCTAGACTGTAAAAACCTGATTTTATTTTTTTTGCCTTAAACCAGGTTGATTCGTCGATCTCCTCCCCATCGACCTCAAAGTAGGGCCTTGGCTCAAACCGGATATTTCCGACCATTTCCAAGAGACCCGTCGCAGAGTCTAGGTCAGCGCCTTCGGACCGGAGCCTCCGACTGACCAGATCTAAGAGGAGCTTAAGGTCCATGCCCGCGTATTGTGCATCCAGTGCTTCAAAACGCACCCCAAGACCAACTTTACTCGCTTCAAGCTCGACCTCGATGACTCTGAGATTTGGCAGACCTTCATCTGGTATAGCAAGCCTATCTGAAATACTTAGTTCGAGGGGCGACAGGAGTTTTCCCATAAAACTGGCAAGTAAAGCGAAGACTTCTTCCCACTCCCACGTTTCTGGGTACACCTGGTCTCCAGGTTTCAATTCCTTAAAATCAAGATCTACGTCGATTGCTTGTTTGATCAAAAACTCTGGGTTTAAAAATAATTCGGGCATCGTAAACAAACCATAGGCCAGATCAGCAATCTGCCACAGGTTTCCAAAGGGCCAGACCCATTGCTGGGACCGATCGTAATAATGAAGTGTTCCTTCCACCAATTCATTTCCCTGCACTCTTTCTATAAGATCTCGAAGGGATTCATAGCGATTATCATTGGTGGGAAATTTTTTTTTCCATAAAGACTCCTTAACCGCTGCCACCTCAGGTCTGACCACCATCGGTACAATATGGACCTTAGGATTTGAGGATTCGGCAGGGATAGATTCAACAGGCTTATGGGAGGCCAAAGTGAAAATCATGGGCCCCCTTTTGGAATAGGATAGTTTCCTGTCAAAAGCAAAAGTACCGATAGAATCAGGGCTACACCGGCGTGAAAGAGCCTGAGTGACGATCGCCAAATCTTGTCCAAAAGACCCCAATAAATCCTGGATCACCGCATCATCCAGCACTTTTTGCCAAATATACAGGTCAATTGCTGTTTTTTTCGCGTCAGACTGAGAATCAATTTCTAGATATTCAAACCGACCTTCCTGGCTAGCGTTTAGCTCTCGGGCTGTCCGACGGTACTCCTGACTCCCTATATCGCTGAGCAACAGCCAACTATCCTCTCCAAAAAAATAGCTCTTTCGACTCTCATCGCTAATCTCAAGTCCCAATAGCTTGCGAGAGGTGATCAAATTTTTAAGTGAGCTTTCTCGATCCACCATATTTTTAAAATAGGAGGGCCACTTTAGTAACTTCTTCAAAAAAACGACATCATCTGGCCCCAAATCCGTCGCTAGTTGGGTGGCTTCTTCAGAGGTCACCACAACGAATTTTTTTTCCTTAAGACTCAGTTCAATTTGGGCATAGAGACTTTGCGTAGTCATAAGTATATCGCGAAACTTCTCAGTAAGAATTCCTGGATTTTCCCCGTCTAAACCTAACAAGGTCTCGATAAGCGCGGCATTCGGTGGTAGAACACTCCCCCACAAAATAAAGCTTCGCCAAGTGACTTTTTTTCGGACAGACTCTAGTTGATTTTTTGCAAGATCTGCATCAAAACATCGCTTCCCCTCCCCTGAATCCTCGCTCAGAATGTGATCGATCACCGTTGTCGACGGAAGAGGTAATTCAGAAGTTAAAGCCGGATAGCGAAAGCTATATCCTTCAGGTTCTGCCCATGGAACCTGGGGGACCAATTGAGCCAAATTCCCTGATTTCCAGACATCTAGCACCTGGAGTCTGTAGTCTCCAGAGGATTTCACATTGGTTCCCAAGGCCGACAGAATTGGGACTATAAGCAGCTCGCCAAAGTCGTTGATTCCCCCGTGGAGAGTGAGATCTTTGATAGTTCTCAAATAGACCTTGTCTGGTGCCGAAGGATTCGTTTTTTCTGGGTGATTGACTGATAAACTTGTAAAATGATTCGTCGCCATTGTTATGGTTGGTTTCTCCACTTTTTTGTTAAGTGGTTGTTTCAAAGGTGCATTTTAGTCGTCACAAATCTCGTTTAAGTACGCACCTTTTAACAAAAACCAACATATTTGCCAAGTCAGTTTGGCTCCTAAATGGGACTTACGGACCCATGCTATCTTCGAGCCTCGCTGCCAGGGCTTTTCGATGGAGTTTGGTGCTTAGACTGAGAATAAAGCCCCCAAGTGCATTCTTCAAAGTTATAAACGACCCAGTCATAGTTGATACCAGCTCTTAAAAAGCCCTCCGTAAGGAAACCTCGCGCCCTCTGGAGCTGCTTTTGAAACTTATTGCGGTAGGTTCTTCTGATTTTGGGGGGATAACAGTCAATGTCCTCAATCCCGCTGAGTTTTGCTATGATCTGACGCAGGCCCATGGAATGATTTTCGGCGTTTATCAATATGTTTACGACCTTTAGGATTTGGCGCCTCGACCCAATATTAAGGGACACCCCTTGAAACCAAAGCTGGTCGCCATAGAGTCTTATGGGGGGATTTTCCTTTTGATAACGGAGTGCGGATTCTAAAAAATGATCCTCCCCAAACTTATGACTAATTTCCTCATTCATAACGACTCTCCTTAAAAAAACTATTGTTTACACTTCCTCCCGCAAGTCTACCTGCCTGCTTTTGGATGGGCCCGAAATTGTCATAGGGTCTTTGATTTGTCAACACAGACCATAATCAAACACGAGTTTGTCTTTCGTGCTTGCAAGAAGCTGATTTAATTGATTTAAGTCTATGTACCAGTCCAAATAATGGTCTATGACTCTAACAAAAAGTCTAAGTCGTCCACAGTTAGCTTAGAAAGAAAACTAGTATCTGCAGTAATAATGGCATCCGCTAAAGAACGTTTTTGTGCCTGAAGTTCTAAGATTTTTTCTTCGATGGTTCCCTTAGCGATCATCTTATAGGCAAACACTGTTTTAGTTTGACCCATACGATGGGCCCGGTCGATCGCTTGGGACTCAGCAGCAGGATTCCACCAGGGGTCGAGGATAAAGCAGTTTTCTGCTGCTGTGAGGTTAAGGCCGAGACCTCCTGCCTTTAAGCTAATCAAAAACAACGAACAGTCTGGATCTGTTTGGAACCTCTCCACACAAGCCGAGCGGTTACGGGTCTGACCATCCAGATATTCATAGTTGATCTTAGATTTATTGAGCCGGCTGCGTACGATATGAAGAAACGATACAAATGATGAAAACACTAGAGTTTTATGTCCACCAGCCAGCGTCGACTCGATCTGTTCCATCAGGAGATCCAGTTTAGCACTCGATTCATGACTTCGATTTTTATCGATCAGTCCAGGGTGGCAGGCTGCCTGCCTGAGGCGAAGTAGAGCCTCTAATATATGAAACGTAGAGCGGCTAAGTCCTTGGGCTTTAATCGATCCACTAATTTTAAGCCGGTAGTGGTCCCGAAGGCTGGCGTATTCTTTAAGCTGTTTTGCAGACAAATCGCAGTAGAGAGTCGATTCCACTTTTTCTGGCAGATCTTTTAAAACTTGACCTTTAGTCCGGCGCAACATAAAAGGCCGAATCACCCGCGAAAGAGACTTGATAAGTTCTGGAGAGGGTTCTTTGTCTCGGGCAAAAATCTCTTGAAACTGCTTTTTGCTACCGAGCATCCCTGGGTTGATAAACTCAAAGATCGACCCTAACTCACTGACGTTGTTTTCAATAGGAGTCCCTGACAAAGCTAGACGGTTCTGCCCCTTCAGGGAACAGGCCGCTCGGGTGGTCAAGGAATCATGGTTTTTGATCATCTGTGCTTCGTCTAGGATTACATAATTGAAAGTCGATTTTCTAAAGTGGTTTATATCAATCCGCATGGTGGCATAGGTGGTAATGACTAGATCAAATTCAAGTAGTCTTTTTAAGTTTTCACGACGGTCGAGCCCCGCATAAACCAAAACCTTTAGGTCTGGTGCAAACCGAGCAGCTTCATCAGCCCAATTGTGAAGCAAACTTTTCGGCACCACAATCAGAGTGCTGGCCATTTTAAGGTTGGCACCTCCATCGACTTTAAGTCGATGGAGCATGGCCAGGACCTGGACGGTTTTACCAAGTCCCATGTCGTCGGCGAGGCAGCCACCGAATTGAAACTGATTTAAAAACCGCAGCCATCCTAGCCCCTCCTCTTGGTAGGGACGAAGTTGCCCTTCAAACCCGTGGGCAGGACTTTCGGCCTGGATACCGTTAAAGCTTCTAAACTGATCGCGTATTCGAAAAAAATCTCGGTGGGATTCGATTCCTGAGTGTCCCTCGACAAGAGCATCGAGAAGGAGTGCCTGGGTCCTATGAAACCTCAGACTTCGTTTGCGGTGCGGCGAGGCAAAAGCAGCAAGTCCTCCACAGTCTTTAAGCCATTTTTCAGGGAGGAGGCCAACCGTCCCGTCGTTAAGGCGTACAAAAAAGTCACCTTGCTTATAAGCTGCTAAAATCTTGGGTAAGCCAATATCATGGGTATCATAGGTGACCTCCGCTTCCAGCTCAAACCAGTCGATTCCCGAGCTACGGACTTTTCCTTTAAATGCGCCAGGAATTCTGATTCTTTTGCCTTCGGCTAGCACATCCCAGCCGCGGTCGGAAAAATGCTGCACAAGCTCAGAGAGATGACTTCGGTCAATCTCCAAATGCCCCTGGATGCGCGTTGTGGAAGGGAGCACCCCAGGTTCCCCAAGAACCTCCTTAAAAAAAGCTTTTTCTTGGTCGCGGTCACGCCTTAAAAACTGCCGCTGGCTAGGCAAATACCAGCCTTCTTGGGGCGCCCCCCCAGGATCGAATTGGTCTGGATCAGCAAAGTCTGAGGGAGCTTCGACCACAAACTGTTGGTCATAGGCAAAGTGCAATGTCCCTGGGATTTTAGATTCATGTTGGTCAGGTTGAAACAGTACTAAACACGGTTTAGGAGTCCCAAGGACCTCTGCCCATTTAAGCTCGTCAGGCACCGAAATAGGAATTTCCTGAGACACCTGATGAAGCCATGCAATCACAGAATTTAAGTCCTGTTGTTGCACAACAATGGTCTCTCGGACCTCCCTGAGATGAGTCAACACCGCATCTGCTGCTGGGGAAATCGACTCCATAGGGGCGACCTTATCGCCTAGAATGACGAGACCTGTACGGAGCACCAACCTTGCTTTCTTGATATCATAAAGTCTTGAAGATCCCACAAGATGGGCTCCAAGGACATAGGTTCTATTGCGGGTGTTTGCGGCGTCGTGGGTGTTATGGATGTTACCGGGTTCTAGGACCACCCTCGCTTGATAGGTTTCACTGTTATCCCAGCGCAGTTGGATCATTTCTGGACTCGGCAAATGGGCAGAGTTTCGCCTTGTGGTCAGGGTAGTCGGCTTGAGGAGGAGTCGGCCCGTGCGAGCCGCCATGGGGAGCAAAGTGTTGGCAAAAGTATGAACTACCTGAAAGGATTCAAACTTCATGGTTTGTCTTGAGTGAATTGCCCCTATAGAGGGCACTGTTCCCATGAGGGTCTCAAGGATCTCAACATCATTTTTAAATTCCTCTATGTCTTGAAACTTATTTATCTTATGGTGATTGATACTAAGACTTTTCAGTACCCCCCAATCACCTGTCGAGCGCCGTTCGCGCTGCATAAGCTGCAGTTCTAGAAAACCACTTTTTGCAAAACTCGCTTCGTCTAAACTATAAAATAGTTCCCTTTGCAACGGTTGATCCTGCACCTGGAATTTGCTTTTAAGAGTCATAAGCAGCGTGAGTTGGCTCTGCTGTTCGCTCCAGGACGAGACGCTGATTCTAGGGGCCTGTGATCTTCCTTGGCGGGTTCGTCCCCCGACGAGCTTCTGTTTTAAGATTCCCGATTTTTCCTTTTCCAAAATCGTCTCTTCACACACATTCTTGCCCCGTTTGCTCAAATTCATTTTCTAATTTCCCATCAAAATCATATAAAGACAGCGATCGAAAGATCTCTTGCTACAGGCTTGCCTCACTCGATAACTTGGCTTTCCAGCGTGAGATTTCTCCAAAGAGCTTCGCTTTTTGCTCTTTGAGGACAGCCTCCTTCGTCAAGATGAGTTTGTGTGGGCTACCCTCAGCCAATGTGACCTTGGTCACTGGGACCGCGAGTTTCTCAAGCTCAACACTCACATGTTCTCGACGACATTTTATCAACTTAAAGATCTGAATAGAAAGTTCCCCTGAACTTAGAAACTTGTTGAGCTTTTTACAGTCCTCACAGGAGCATGTAGCCGCTTCGAATAGACTCCAATCATGTTGAACATCTTTGAGGCGACTTGTATCGATTTCCAAAAGACGAGACACCTCATCCTTGAGAAACGGGGTCAAAAACGGATGTCGGTCCACCAACTGCGCGAGTTCGATGCTGCCAAAAATCTTGGGATAGCTGCGGAGCTGCTCTAAAAATTTATCCCCATACATAGCAAAGAGCCGCTGATCACCTGCGAGGTTTTTTGCAAACAATGCTGCTTTATCCATCATTTCTTTTTGATGTTGTTTGATTGTGAGCGGGGAGGCATCTGCTTTATGGGTCAGTACTTCAGCAAATTCATCGAGTTCGTGGTCGAAAATCCATTGTGCAAGCTCAGGGGACCATCGAGAGATCTCCTCTAGGTGAAAAAGCCCTTGATAGAGTGGGGCTTTGTACCATGCCTTGCGACTTGACTCAGGACCTCCGAGAAAAAGATTTTGCAGCCAATCCAGTCCATAGGTCTTTTGGAGGGACTGGAGCAACTTCAAAGATTCCTCTTGCAGCAAGAGATGGATATGGCCCTGTAAAGCCATACTAGCTAGCTCCGGGTCTTTGAGCTCCATTGCCATGTCAGCGAGATCTTGAGGGATTGATTTACTAGGGTGACCAACAGATTGGAGCAACTTTTCAATATAGATCTCTTTGTGTTTCCAACTCCTAAACTCCCCTGAGTTAATAGCCTCGCGCAGTTTTTTAAATGCTAGGTCGGGGGATATGCCAAATTGGAAGCAAAGATCCATAGACTGAGGCCAAACAACCAATGCACAGCGATGATACCATCGATCTAGAGTATTGCCGTAGTTACCCATATAACCTTCAAACTCTGTCTCATAGGGCTCAAAGTGATTGGTATCAAGGTGGGTGAAATAACAATCATTGGACGGATCAAACCGCTTCATTGAAAAAGTCTGACCCTGGCGATCAATCCAGTGGTTAAACATATATTCTATGTCGACCATGTCGTTGATCTCGTAGCTTCCATCCCCCGAAGTACGACCTCGGTAAGAAGACTTCCGGGAATACCGCTCGTAATACCCGCTCCCATCATCGCCACTTTCATGGGCATCGTGGGTCGTTTTAACGTCTACGAGGGACAGAGAAAAAATCAGGTCCAGTTCCTTTTCGCTTTCCAAAAAGGTTTTTACAATCTCCCGATCCTGACCTTTAAGACCCTCCCAACCCAAACTAGCCTGGGTATACTCGTGGTCCAAGAAAAAAACCAAAGGCTTTAGCTTCTTTCTATTTGAATAGGATGACACCGAGGGTGTCGCAAAATACTTCTGTAATACCGGTGATAAAGATCCTGTTAGGACTCGTTTCGGCTCTAGCTTTTCTTGTGCTGCTATCACATTAAAGGTCAGCGCAAGACGGTAGCCGCTCGAAATCCGCTTAATTTCATGGACGCAATCTGTATAAAACAACACCCCGAGGGCCTGAGAATTTTCCCAAGAATTGGGTTTAAAGGATGCACTCATGCCCTTATGACTCACCACCAACTCACCGCCACCATAGGTTGTGGGTAAAATCACGACTAGGGTTGCAATCATCTGATCTTTTTTTTCAGAATCCTGATGTTTGGCAAAAAACTGGCCCTTTTCGTAATACAGGAGGTTATGAAGCTCAAAGTTAATATTGTCGGAACTGATTCCGAGTTGAGCGCTCATCTTCTTCAACTCAGCTTTTAGGGACTGTGACCATTTTTCGCCCGAGAGGGTCACGATCTCCCTTGAAAACTCCCAAGTATTTCTGACCCCTGGGTCTAAAAGAGTCTTTTCCCGGCAACCAAAGGACGCGGTGACTCCCAACTTGACAAGTTCTCGACGACTTTTCGGCGTCATAGCAGTCGTGACATGGAACTGGTCACCTACAGTGATCTTTAAATCCTCTAGGGGTATGGTACACGAGGCCGTAAAATCGGCTGCCGTTTTCACTTTTAAATCACTTAAGATACCTCTGAGATCTTGGGCAATACTGGTCACTCTTGAGCCCCCCATTTGATGTGGTTCACCCAAGGATGTATGAGGTTACGCCCAAATTATCAAGTTAATTTGCTCCTGGGAGGAGCACTTTCTGTGCTGGGTAGTCCCTTTCCGATATCCCAAAAATCATCCCATGATGACGCATCTAAGAGGGATACCCTTGAACAAGTCTCTCCAGGGAGTGGTTTTCCCTCCGCTCTTCAGGCGACGATATTCCACCATGATCTTTTTGCCCGCAGCACACTCTGGGCAACAGGTGCATGAGGCTCTTACATCAAGTGACTTATATTTGGAATAGGCGCCCTCCGGTAAGGTGAGGTTCCGAGACTGGATGATCACGGGTGCAGTTCCCAAACCGATATTTGGCTTTGCTGCTTTAACAGCCAGGTAGTTTTTGGCATTACAACCACCAGCAGTTGCGTTAAATCGACATTCTTTGACCAAAAGACTGCCGCCGGTATCTGGTCCCCAAATCGTATCGGGGCAGCTCATGGTCGTGATGAGTTCATCCCGAAGCGAAATCAACTCCTCGTCTTCCACAGACATCCGCTGTTGGCTATTAAATAAGTCCATAAACAACGATCCCGCATAAAGTAATGTCGAAAACACGCCTAACGCTACCATCATCTCAATAAGACTAAGGCCAGACGTACCTGATGGAAAAATCTTTCTCTTGCCTTTATTTGTTGCCATGTTCTTGACTCCTTATATTAGATTTATGTTTAAATAACCTAAAATGATTGTTGTTCTTGGAAACCAAAATAAACGTCATAGGTCCGACAGCCGACTTTTTCACAACGACCCGGACCGTAAAAAACCCCCTCATAGGCAAAACGAGCCATCACATTGGCCCCTGGGGGAGGCTGATCCACTTCCTTAAACTTCAAACCAATGGAGGTGACCGCAACTGCATCTGGTGCATACAACTCCCAAGGATCGGATTCACCATTTCCATCACCGTCAAACCAAAGCCTTAATTTCGAAAAAACTGGATCATTTTTATCGATCAATCCATTACCATCCGAATCATACTGTGCAAGGGCTAAATAGCCATGTTTAGCCAGTGTGCCATCATTAAGTTTGGTGGAATCACCAAATAATTCCGTCCCATCATCGATCATCCCATTTCCATTAAGATCTAACGTCAGAAAAGCAATATCGTTGCCACCGACCCAGCCCATTTTCTGTTTTTTTCCAGAACCATTATAATCGAAATCCACCAGCGTTTGATGGACCGCTTGTGGCGGCTGATCCACTGGTCTCCAAGTGAACACTAGGGGCTCACTGACCTTCATGCTAAAACGACACTCTGAAATCTTATTTTTAGAACTGTCCAAAGCCTCAACGACCATATCTACCTGGGAGTCATACCAACCTTTTGGGGTCGTAAACTGAGCTAATCTATAGTCATCTTTCCAATATTTGCAATTGGGATTGCTTCCCACTAAAGCCACTTCCACTGGATCTGTAGGGTTTTTGACAACACATTCCGGCATAGACGTAATGGGATTAGCCGCTGGCGTCTCGACCGCACTCGATCCAATATCAAATTTTGAAGAGACATTATTTGAGGACCAAGTGTTGTTGATAAAGTGAATCTGCCAAGAAGCTGGTTTTCCTTGGTTGGTGGCGGCAAAGTCGTAGGGAGATCTCAACTCATACCTATAATCGTAGCTCCCCCCCCTTTGGCTACTAAACTCCCCGCCAATAATTGTATTTGTGGGATTTGAGCTTTTTTTGTAGTCCCGCATGGTCACTGAGCAAGCACCGCCGGGACGGGGCACTGCTGGCAGGTCCGGCATCTGACACCGAGTCGTCATCCCGTCAAAAATATCAATATCCCTCATGGCAGCTCCCGTGACTGGATGCATCAAGGGAGTTCCATCTGATTTAAGCGCCTTAGCCATAAATCTAAAATGAGGAATTCTTACCAAAGGCTGTGATGTAGGCTCCTCACTACACGTCGTCCATATATTGAAATCACCGACTTTAACTGGATTTTTATGCCCCAGCATCGCCTTGCCTTCGATATTGTAGCCAACAATAAATCCCGTTTTTGGGTTTACATATGGACATCGCTGGGCGCTGACAAATCCCCCTATGCGGGCATAAGCTTTATTGATTTCCATGGTATCTTCACAGCTAAAATTTGTCCTTATATAGTGCCTTAAGGCAACGACATTTTGTTGAACTTCCTGATATTTACCACTCGTGACAACATTCGTTCTCGTTGTCAGATAGGTAATGCTGACAACGCCCAAGATCGCAATCGAAATCAGCGTTTCAATAAGGCTAAATCCGTTTTGTTTTCTGCTATGATAGTTTGTTTTCATATTGTGAATCCCTCTTGTTTAAGGTAGATTTTTCTATCCGAACTAATTTGTTAATCATGGCGCATCCGAAATTGCTTTTGGATTTATAATTGGGTCTTCTTCTTCGATTAAAGTGCACCTTGATGGGACATAATTAAGTGGCAACTCTGCCCAACCGTTTTTAGAACTCTTACCGTAAAACAATGCCCTCTCAAGTCCAGTCAGCACCGCCCTACGCTCTGAAAGGACCGGAAATTGCTTATTCACAGCCGCAGTGTCAATCTGCGCCCTAAAGACCATAAGTTTTCTTTCGCTCTTTGGATCCGATGGATCATCCTTGCAAATGGGGTCTAACTTTATCAATTGAAACGAGAAAGTTTCCGCAAATTCCTTCGGATTTCCTGAGCCTATGGCTTGGGCTTGCGCTAAGGTTGGCACTCGTTCCATAAGATATTTATTGCCACCCTGGGTGCCTTCGAGGAGTAGAGTTTTCCAAAAGCCTCCTGTTTTCTGCATTGCTGCAAGCTGATTATTTGTCAAAATCGAAGGAGCTTTATCCAAGATTCCCGTATCGATAAATTCCAATAGGGTTAAGTAGGCAGTTTTAGCCTGATTGGCAGCGACGATTTGATCCTTCTTTGCATTCGCAGCAGCTTTCGCTGCAGCAATCTCTGCGGGAGATGGACAGTTTTTAGGGGGTGGCGGCACTGTGGTGGTTCCCGTTGAGGTACCAGTGGAAGCACCCGTTGAAGTTCCGGTACCTGTTGGAGGGGGCGGTGGCGGTGGGGCTTTACAGGCATCCCTTAAATCTGTAAAAGTTTTGAAGAGAGTTTTGTATTCCGCTTGCATGGTGACAATTAACTGGGTTGATGCATTGATTTTATTTTGAAGATCTGGATAGATTACGTCTAACAAGATTTTTAAATTTTGATTGAAATTAACAGCTAAATCACCGCCCGTAAGTCGGTTAGCGCTGGGAAAGGGGGTGACTTTAGAGTCGATGGATCTGATTTGGTCGCAAGCATACGCCCCTTGGGGAGTATAGTATGGCGCCTTAGTAGCTGGGTCTATGTAACTCTGTACGCGATAGCACTCCATTCTTTGTTGCATAAGCGACGCCACCTCAACGCCTTTTGCGGAAGGTGGTAGAGCTCCGTTGAGGATTTGATAGGAAGCCTGCGCTTGAAAAAGCCAATTTCTAAGCTGGCCTATGGAAATTTTTAAGCTAGGAGAGGAAGTACAGGAGTTTTTGCTGATTTTGACGATACCACCTGGGCAATTAAGTTGTGTGGTGGTTTTTTCTGACATCTCAATGGTAAACGCATTTTGCTTTTCTCTGATGGCGTAGACTGAATAGTGGTCAGGCTTTTGTAATTCAAAATAAGTAAAAGTGGCCGCTACTGAAAGCAACATCATAACGTACACTAAAGAGCTGCCTTGTTCAGAAATGCTGCGGTTTTTCTGAGGTAACTTTTTGGGTGTACCTGGATTCTGGTTTTTTTTTGGCCTTATGCTCTTCATGACTAACTCCTCCCCATTAGTTGGTGACAACCTCATGATCGGCATCTGGTCAAAGGTATTTAGCTTTTCCTAAAAATCCGGTTCTTTATGAGAGTTAGACGGGCCCTTAATCACAGACGCCAAAAAACTCTGGTAAAACCCCTGGAGAACCAGGAATTCGATAAAATTATTAGAATGTTAACCAGTATTTGGATCGCATCTCTATATGATTTTATTCATTTGTTTCAATGTGTTACAACTTTTCAACAGTGCTCTTGTGAACTAAATGACAATCACTCCCGATTTACCATTTGCAAAAAGGGCCCAAAAATGTACAACACAGGCTCGCGAACTTTCTTATCTTGATGAGGACCTGCAGTGGAATTCGATCAAATCAAGTTTCATCTCGATCAGTCAGCTACCATCCGTCTCCTTCGTAGCGATCACAGCGCCCTCGCCCTAGGTTTTTTTCAGCATGCTTTTAAAAAATCAGGGCGTATTCAGATACCCATGTCGGAGCTTGCCAGCTTGCTTGATGGATATATCGAGCATCTTCCCCCCGAGTCCCGCAAGGGTTTGACCGGATCCGGAGAGCATTACATTAACCAATGGTGCAGCGACAAACATCGATTCCTCCGCCGGTATTACGAAAAAGACCAAGATGAACCCATTACGGAACTAACTTTTGATACGGAACGAGCTCTTGAGTGGATGTGGACCCTGGAAAAAAAGGAGTTTGTAGGGACTCAATCCCGTTTTGGAGCGATTTTTGAGGGTATGCGAAGCATCGTCCAAAAAGCCTCCACCAACCCGGCCGTCCGAATCAACCACCTAAAGAGCCAACGCCTTGAAATCGACAGCGAGATCCGCGAGATCGAGAAAACCGGACAAGCGCGCCGGATGGATGACACTCTTATCCGAGAGAAGTTCCTAAACCTGATGGAAGATGCCCGCCGCCTTATCTCCGACTTTAGTTTGGTCGAGGATATCTTTAAAGAGTTGACCACCAACATTAAGAAACGCAAGATTCAAGAAGCTGTCCAAAGAGGAATCATATTGGGAGAGGTCCTCGACGCATACGATATGCTAGAAGAATCAGACCAGGGCAAAAGTTTTGACGCCTTTTGGCAATTTCTGCTTTCGACGGACTACCAAGACAATTTTAAAACCTATGTGGAAGAATTGCTTAAAATCCCTGAAATTATCAATCTTGATCTCCTTAGCCCCCAAAGACAATATGCGGAGACCCTCAAGCGTTTTAAAAACCGTTTGTTGTCTACTGGACAAAAAGTTTTAAAATCTAAGACCCGTTTATCAGCCGAACTCCGCCGCCTCCTCGAGCGAGACAACTTGGCCATGGGCCAAGAGCTGCTGGAGGGGATTCAAGAAATCAAAAAAACGATTTTGGAACAGCCTGAAATCCTCGAGTCAAGCCGGGAAACCCGGATTTTACTTTCCATCGATTACCTCCCTAAAATCACCCTTCCCTTAGAACGGCCCCTCTGGAAACCTTCAGTACAGGCTACTTTTGCCGATGTCACCATAGAAAACGGAGGTGAGGTTTTGGCCAAAGAGGCCCTAGGAGACGACCTGACTCCGATGCTTATTTCGGAGCTAGAACGCAAGATCAACGCTGCATTGGAAAACCAGACTTCGATCCGGCTCTCGAAAATTTTAGAGTCCCACCCTGTTTCCCATGGAATGTCCGAGCTGATCGGCTATTTTGTCATCGGTGGCACCCAATTTAAAACTGCTGTCTTAGACGATGACTGGTTTCAGATCCCCTTTATGTCTCCCTCTGGTTACGGACAATGCCGCCTGCCAGAAATCGAGTTTCAGCGTCAGCGGGCGGGCGTGAGCAGGGGGCGATAGGTGATAGGTAAAGATAAGATAGGTGCTTAGGGAATTATTAAAGAAAATCGTTGTTCTTGAATATAGGATGGGACTCATATGGAACCACAACCACACCTCGCAGGGATTCCCCACGAATCAGCCGTAAGGTTGCAGCCTCTTCTGGTGCGATTACTCCAGGGGATTGTTTTTTTTGAAGACACCAAGACCTGGCAACAGCTCCTCAACCACGAAGCGCAGGTCCGGCGTTACTTTCAATGCCTAGGTCTACAGCTTTATCTGAGCCATGACGACGGCTTTGCTTTTCTTAAGAGCGTGCGCCAAGAAGAAGACACGGACACCATGGGTGACGCGGCTAAACCGGGCAAGGACCAGAACGCAGGCGCGGGAAATCGAGACTGGTCCGACTCCAAGTCTGATATCAAGTCTCTGGTCAGAAAGATTCCCCTGTCCTATGACGTCAGCCTTCTCTGTGTATTATTACGAGAGGCTTTGGAGCAGTTTGATACCAGCACTCGGGATGATCACCGGTTGATCCTTAAGGCCACCGATCTCTACGATATGCTCAAGATCTTTTACCCAGATACGCAGGATTTGGCCAAACAGCAACGACGCTTTGATACCATCATCAGCAAGCTCGAAGACCTGTTGTTTCTTAAAAAACTCGAAGGCCAAACCTCCGCCTATGAAGTCCGCCGCGTCATCAAGGCCTTTATCGATGGCGATGTTATTCAAAGGATGAAGCAAGTTTTAATCCAAGGGCGTAACCATAAACAAGATGTCGGCGAGGAACCATAATCATGAGCAAAGCCAACAAGATCCTGACTCCCGAAAACACGCTAAAGGGCTACCGCCTCAGACGACTCGAAGTCCTTAACTGGGGGACATTCGACCAAAAAGTCTGGCACCTGGACTTTGAAGGCTTTAGCGCTCTCCTTACGGGCGCCAACGGCAGCGGCAAATCCACACTTGTCGATGCCTTGCTTACTCTTTTGGTGCCCAATCGCAAGCGCAACTACAACCTATCGTCGGGTAGCGACAAGCGAGAGCGAACTGAACTCACCTATGTCCGTGGCGCCTATGGTCGAACCCAAAACGAATACAACCAAGGCGAAACCCTCTTCCTGAGGGGCGAAGACCAGTTTACCGTTCTCCTTGGGTCCTTTGTAGGAACCGAGCAAAATTCCGTCCTCACCCTGGCACAGTTTTTTTGCAGTGAGAGCGGCCAGCTTAAAAAGCTCTTTATCGCCTCCCACAACGATCTTACGATCGCAGAGCATTTCTCCCAGGTCCGTTCCGTTGCTGATCTCAGGGCCCGCATGCGCAAGCTGCCTACGACGGAGATCTTTAATAAGTTTACCGACTATGAAGACTATTTTGTAAAGTTTTTCAGCTTTAGATCCCGCAAAGGCCTCGATCTCTTTAATCAGGTGACGACCATTAAAGAGATCGGAAAACTCAACGAGTTTGTCAGGCAAAACATGCTTGATGCCATCGATGCTCCCGAGCAGCTCGACCAACTTTACGGCAACTACCAACATCTCACCCATGCCTACCAAAGCATCCTTAAAGCCAAAAGGCAGATCGAAGAGCTTAAACCCATCGAAGAGATGGCCGCGCAACTGGGCGAGCACAAAAGCCAGGAGCAGGATCAGAAGCGTCAGTTGCAGATTCTCCCCCTTATTTTGACCCAGCATCGCCTCGATATTCTCGAAACTGAACGTGTTAAGCTCGAAGAAAAATCCACGGTCCTTGAAGCGCAGGTTCAACAGTTGACTGCCGAAAAAGCCGCTAGCCAGCGTGAAGAAGAAGAGCTGGTGATCGCACTTAGCCAAGAAAAGGGCCAACAAAACCTCGAAAAACTGGATCTCTCCCTTAAGGCCATGGGTGAGCGCTACAAAGAACGGCACCGCCGCTACGAAGAGTACCGAGCTTTGGCAGAAGCCCTTGGATACAAACCTGCAGCACAAAGCGAGCGCTTTGGCAGACTCCTCACCCAAGCCCAACAAGATTTAGACGGCATCGCTGCGTCTATTGACTCAAAGTACCAAGAAATTTACCAACACAAGGCCAAAGAACGAGCTTTAACAGAACAGATGCAGCTTATGGGCCAAGAACTCACCTCTCTCCGAGGTCGGAAAAACCGACTGCCTTTAGAGCTTGTATCGGTCCGCGAAAAAATCGCCCAAAACCTTGGTGTACCCCTGTCCGAGCTGAGCTATGTGGCAGAATTGGTTAAGGTGAAAGATGGCGAGGAAAAGTGGGCAAAGGCGCTCGAAAGACTGCTCAATGGTTTTGCCAAACGCCTCTTGGTCCCAGAAGCTCACATCAAAAAAATCAACAAATATGTCAGAGAAAACAACCTCGGCACCCGTCTGGTCTACGAAGCCGTCAGTTCACAAGAAGACGAGCTTGCCCCGATGCCCTTCAACGGTCGCAAGCCTCGAGGTCCCGCGGAGCACTACGAATATATCATAGACAAGATCGAGTTTAAGCCACGACTCCTAGGGCTCACCACCTGGATCAAAAACCGAATCACTCGAGACTTCAATCTCGTCTGTACCGAGGACCCCCAGACGTTTGCCCAGGTCCAGCGAGGCATCACCCCCGAGGGACTCATCAAACGGGGTACACAACACGAAAAAGACGACCGCATCAAGGGCGAGTTTCGCCCCATCTTAGGTTGGGACAACCAAGACACCTTGGTCAATCTAGCCCAGACCTATAAGACCGTAGAAAAAGAGCATCAAGAGCTTAAAAACGCGACTAAAGAAGCTGAGCGGAATCTGGCACTGCAGGAAACCCGGCGTCGCCAACTCCAATCTCTGCTCTCCCTTCGACACTTCGAAGATATCGATTGGACAGGTCCCCAAAACGAAATCAGCCGCCTTCAAGAACTCAAAGACTCCCTCACTAAGAATGGATCTAAAGCCCATCAGCTACGTTCGCGCCTCGAAGGAGTGCGCTCTGCTGGATTAGGTTTGTCCCAAAAGCGGGACGAGTTGATGAGTTCTTTGGCGGTCGTCAAAAACCAGCTAGACCGAACTCTCTCGGAAAGCTCCCAAGCGCGGGCAACCCTAGGCCAACTCACCGCGTCAGCTCCCCAGGGCCCGGACCATGACCTCCTGGTCAAGAATCTGCTGAAAGACCTGGACAAGCGGCTGGGTCTCAAATCCAAGGATCAATCTCTTTCTACTTCCCATTCTCCTTCGCTTTCACTAGACAAGATCCAGTCGGTCCATCAAAAATACCAGGAATCCCTCGCTAAAAAGCTCCAAGAAATCCAAGTTCAAATCCAATCCATTTCCCTAGGGATCGTCAGCAAACTCTCCCAGTTCAAACTCCAGCACGACGATCTGACCAGCCATCTCACATCCTCTATCGAGGCACTGCCAGGCTATCTTAAGATCAAAGCCGACCTGGACCGAGAAGGTCTACCATCCCACGAACTGAGGTTTAGAACCCTGCTCAACAAAAGCGTCGTCAACGATATCCTAGCTTTTAAGTCCTCCCTTGAAATGTCCTTTGAGGCGATCGAAGAAAGCATCAATCATCTCAATTCTTCCCTCAAAAATATTCCCTACACCGCCGACACCCATGTCCAGATCGGGTGCGCCGCAACCCGTGACGTGGAGATCAGGGATTTTCAAAACATGCTTCGCAATGCCGTGAGCTTTGGGGTCTCTGAAACTGCGCCCCTTGACCTCGATGAAAGCTTTCTGCGGGTCAAAGGCATTTTAGACCGCCTTAAAAACGATGATCGGTGGCGCAGCAAAGTCATCGATATCCGCAACTGGGCGGAGTTTTTCGTGGTCGAAAAAAACTCCCTGGACGAACAAACCAACTTTTACTCGGACTCCGCTGGGTTATCAGGTGGTCAAAAAGCGAAGCTGGCCTTTACCATCCTAGCTTCTGCGGTGGCCTTTCAATACGGGCTTTACCAAGACGGCCCTCGAAGCGATACTTTTAGGCTTGTGGTGATTGACGAGGCTTTTAGCAAGTCTGACGAAAAAAATTCCCAATACGCTATGGACCTGTTTACTAAACTTGGATTGCAGCTGATTGTCATCACCCCCCGCGACAAACTTTACGTGGTCGAGCCCTATGTCAACCGGGTGTTCCTCACCCAGATGGGCCAAGACCAAAGGTCGGTGGTCAACACCATTCTTATCGACAGCTTTAAACCTTTGGACGAAGCTCTCAAATCGGAAGACCGCAAAGTGCCCCAAAATCAACGGGACTCTGGACTCCCACCAGCCCCCCTTAAAAATAGCTTAGCGGCGAAACGCCAACCCCTAAGAGGTCAACATGGCCTCAGGTGATAAAGATCGGCCTGGACTTCTGGGCCGATCATCTCTCTTGGGTAAGCTAAACTTTACCGGACAGATCTCCAAACCAATGGACTGGCGTCAGTGGCTTGCAAAGGCCGCGCCCGCGACTTCCCACCCTCTCCTCTCGCGGGATCTGCCATGCCCAGAGGACACCGATCTGAGCCCACAGACCCAGGGATTGATTCAGCTTCCCAGTAGCACGACGGCTGTTTATAGCCTTAGATTTGTCCCCGTGACTCTATCAGCTCCCGCTGATCTGACTTACGAAGACCACAGTGAATCGGTAACGGGACTAAAAATCCTTCAGTTCAATCGTCTCACGGGCGTCCTTTCGCCCCTTCCCAGCCACCAGATCGATGATCTTGAAGGGATGAATTCTCTCTTTACTCCTGACTCTATGGAATCCCTTCACAGGCTAAGAGCTAGCAGTCGGATCCATCTTAGAGACCATGATGTTGTCGCTAGCCCGCAAGGGGACCTGGAATTTGCCCTCCTTGAGGATCTGTCCCGTCGTGGCGAGCTGGTCGATCCCTCGGGAACAGGTCTCTTGCAGTTTGCCGAACCGCTTCCATGGTCCCTGGGTTGCCACTTATCTTTACCGTTTACTGAAACCAAATCACGAGCACAGCCGCTTATAACTCAGGTCGAACTATTTTTATACCAGGGTCATTTGCATCCTTTAACAGAGGCGGGGATGGCCCCCCAGATTCTTATTCCTTGCGAGCAAATCAGCTTTGTTTGGAAATGTGGCCTGATCCTTTGGCAAAACAAAATCTATACACTCAGCGATCCCCGAGCGGCCTCCCTGATCGATCTCGGAGTCAACTCCCGCAGTCCTGACGTCCCGGTGGCCGATTGGGGAGACTTTGCCGCCCAAATCATCAGGTCATTTGGTCCTATTGATTTTTGTTTAAGACCTAAAGACCAGTCCATGGGTAGTTTAGTCGTCTTAGAGCCTGAGATTGTTCCCCACCCGATCCTCTATATCCACAGCCTCCAGGAGACTTCGATTAGTCTATCCCCGGAAAAAGGTCGTCTAAAATTCAAATCTCAGGTGTGGTTTCGCTACGGCATACCTATCCCAGGCCCGAACGAATATCCCGCAGTCGTACACAAAAAACTCACCCATCCTGGAGAAAGCCTCCTGGGGATCCAGAGCGAGCTCCACCAACTCCCTGACCTACCCCCCATGCTGCAGCTAACTCTTTTTTGGCGTGATCATTCCCTCGAAGACCGGGCCGTCGCAGAGCTGGACAGTCTGGGATTAAGGTTTGCGCCCCGGGATCTAAGCTTTGTCCCTCGATTGAACTCTCCAAACAACGATCCATTAGCCCTCGCCTACCAACTCTTAGCCAAAAATTGGGAGGTTTGGGCCGAGAAGAGGCAGATCTGCATCGTCGAAGACTTCAAAATTCAGGTGGATCAAGAGATCGATTGGCTGGATATCTCCTTACAGATTCCTGGCGAAAAACCCCTCTATGGCTGGCAACTGATTTTGATGCTCAAACGTCGATCGTTGTTTGTCCAACTCGGCAACGGAACCCTTGGGGTGCTCCCTGAAAAGTGGTATCTCCAGCTAGCTAAGCTGATGAACCTCACCGGCGATGATCATACCACTCCCTATCCTCTCTCTGCAGATGGTGTGAGCCTCCTCGGTCTGAGCGAACTCCTCAATCTAGAGGCGCCTTCCCCCCATCTCAACATCGCGCCCTCACTCCTGGAAAATCTGGATGTCTTGCAAAACCAAGCGGGCCTCGATGAGGTCGACCTTCCCGAGACATTTCTGGCTGAGCTGCGCCCCTACCAAAAAATCGGTCTCGCCTGGCTCTTGTTTATGCAGCGGATTCGTTTAGGGGCCTGCCTTGCTGACGATATGGGTCTAGGAAAATCCGTCCAGGTGATCGCCCTGTTTGAAACCCTCCGGAGTCGGCATCTCGACACGCCAGAGACACCTTCCCCATGGCCTGCCTTACTGGTCGTCCCGCGAACTTTGGTCTCTCAGTGGCTGAGTGAATGCCAGCGATTTGCCCCCCAACTCCACACTCGATTTGTTAAGGGTCGAGACTTAAGCTCGGCCCTTCAGGATCCGAGATCCCAAGTGCTTATCACCACCTTTGGCGCCATGGCTGGCCTTAAACAGGCTTCCCATCCTAGCGACACCCCGGCGACCTCCCACCCCCACGACCCAATTGTGGTCAAAAGCTTGGTGATCGACGAAGCTCAAAAGATTAAAAACCCCCACACCCTTGCCTACCAAGGGATGTGCCAGGTCAAAGCTGATTGGCGCCTTGCGCTAACAGGCACGCCCCTCGAAAATCATTGGTACGAATTTTTTGGGCTATTTAACCTGCTCAATCCCAATATGCGACGGCTCGCCCCCGGTCAATGGGATAGTCCCACCAACGAGAACTTGAGCGAACTGCTGCCTCTTGTTAAACCTTTGACGTTGCGTCGCCTCAAAACCGAGGTTCTCCGTGACTTGCCGTCTAAGCGGGAAGAGTCGGTCTTTCTAGATATGCTTCCTAAACAACATTTATTTTACAATGAGGTCAAACAGCTATGTTTGACCATGCTTAACGATACCGGCTCCCTGGTGGATAGCAAAAGCCAGTTTCAGTTTCTCGAGGGCTTACTACGGCTAAGACAAATAACCTGCCACCCTGATCTTGTTTTTGGCAAAAACACCGGGGGAAATCTCGAAAAGCGCGTTTTTGGCAACAGTGCAAAAATCGAATTCCTAAAGATTTTGATTCCCAACCTCGTCTCCTCAGGGCGAAAGACCGTTATTTTCTCTCAGTTTTCTGCCTTTTTGCAGGTTATCCGAACCATGCTTTTGGACTTGGAGATTCCCTGTCTCCTGATCGATGGAAAAACCCTGGACCGCCAACAAGTCGTCGACACCTTTCAAACTGATCCCGAATCCCCGGTTCTGCTCGCAAGCATTCGCGTCGGTGGAGTAGGCCTAAACCTCACAGCAGCGGATACCTGCATTCTTATGGAGCCGTGGTGGAACCCAGCGGTCGAGGCCCAAGCCGTGGACCGGATCAACCGGATCGGCCAAAAAAAATCCATCGAGGTTTATCGCCTGTATTGCAAGGATACGATCGAAGAAAAAATCCTCCTCCTACAGCAGTCCAAAGATGAACGGGCTAAAATGATCCAGTTTTTAACCGATGCCGACGTGGCTCACCTGTCTCGGGAGGATTTTCAGCGGCTACTTGACTAAGGCGAGCCACCTGGTTTTCCCTCATCTTAGACAGCCATAAGAAGTCGAGGTTCTCAGAGTTTAGGACGCTTACGGGAGTGACTACGACGACCAGACTCCTTGATGCAGCTAAGAAGTATTCTTTTGAGGTGGTAGGCCTGTCGTTATCTAAGCACGCTTAACTTTGGTCGATTTTTGTCTAGACAATGGGGCCACGTTACATCGCACTGCAACTGTCAATCTACCGGTAAATAAAAACGCAATCCCATGCTGATACAATTTTGTATTTGCTTGTCGGAAAGAAACCCAAGAGGAGTAATGCCTTCTAAAGACTTCCGTAGCGTGTAAATCTGACCAACACGGGCTATGCTATCTACTGAAAAAATATTACCCTGCGCTGGAATCTCAACATCTGGATAATTTACGCTCGTCTTTTTTGACACACTTTCAATGCAATTAAAAACTGGCCTTTTATCTCTTGTGTTTAAAACAATAAACCTACGGGTTTCTTTTGACTCATCCAAAGGCTGACTTGGGTCTGTGCTCAACCTACTTTCTGTTTGATTGACAACCAAAACCAACCACCTATCGAACGTGATACTTTTTCGTTGCTGCATACTTATCCCTATTATCTTTTGCTTCCTGATAAAGTTGTAGTTGATCCATACTTTCTTGGTAGGAATCCTCTTCATATTCATCAGTGTAGGTGTCGTTGGCTAGTTTAGCTTGCAGTGTATTAAGTGCAGCAGCAATTAATGTTTGCGTATCTCGAAAAAAACCACGCCTGATCATATCTTCAATAATCACTTTACTACTGTCTACGATGTCTATTCTATTTCTCATAAGCCCCCCTCACTCCTTCACCTTAACTGACGGACCATTTTATGTCAATAATTTTATGGACCATAATTGGTCCATATCTTTCTTATCGTCATTCTGAGTTAAAACTTTAATTTTAACTTATATAACTGATTTTATGGATGAATTAACTATAGTTAAACAATGAATAGTCTCGATACCCAAGACTTTTATACAACCGGCCTTAAATCGTGAGAGCGACAAGCACCTGCTTTTTGCTGGACGCGAAGTCCCTATCTTTACGGCCAGTTCAACGCGATGTATTCTCAAACTCTTGCTTACGGTTGTGACAACTAACTTTGTTAGGCTCATATCCCCAGGATGGGTCGTCCTTATGCACGACGGCATATTTGGAGCACAAAGGATAGCCATCGTTTGGTACGTCCTCCTTAGCTGCTTGGACTTGCAGTCCTTTTGGGTCTTTGCAGGGTTGGCCAATATTAGTAGTACCCGATGCATCACCTTTTGACTGAGATGTACAAGCCATGACGAGACAGGGATTCCTTCCCTCAAGCCCGCCAATGATACCAGCCTGCGGTAGATAGGCTATTAGTCTGGCCTGCTCGCTGCAGAATGGGATCACAGGTCGCCAACAGCTTTGGCCGTTTTCCATACCCCAGCCAGCTGTGTTGACTGAAGCAGAAAACGAACACATCGGATAGCCTCGGGCTGGAGAGGGGCCGATATAGCAGGAGGTTCCGTCTGGCTCCGCCCCCCAACCGTGGTGCAATGGATCTTGGATAGCCTTTGCCGAACAGAATTGACGCCTTGGGGTCCCCTCGCGAACACAAAGGACGGTGTTTTTGCTGTAATCACTCCTGTCGCTTTCGAGAGTGCCCACGCGGTATCCAGTAGGACATTCCATTTTTCCGCTCTTAATAAAGCGCCAAATTTGTTTGATGCCGGCGATATCGTCCCCCGTCAAAGTATCCACTTCATTTGGGGTGTGCATGATGCTTTTGTCATGCTGTTCCCCCATCTTTTGATATCCCCATTCTTCATAGATATCGGCCATGCCCATCAAGTGACCGGTTTCGTGAACATAGACCTTAGGGTCGTTCTTAGCCGACACGGCTAAGAAGCCGCTTATAAAAGTGGCATGTGCGCGGAAAGGCTCTTGCTTGGCTACGATCAAACGCATCTCAGACGAAGAGTCAGTGCAATTATAAAAATTCGTGGATAGGGAAAATTGGCATGGATTGACCGAGGTCTGGTTGGCATCAACTGCCATGGTGCGAACATTGAGGGTCACTTGCCGGAGGTTCCAGCCTTCATAGCCTTGCAGAGGAGCGATCCAAGTCTCCACCGCTTTTTTGAATTGTGCTGCGGCGGCGTCAACCTCGTTTTTTGATCCGTTGACCCATTTGTCTCGGTCAGCAAAAAGCACCAAAACATCGAGTTTTCCGCCAGTCCGCTGCAGTATGGAAAGCAATGATTTTTCCTTGAGCGTAGCTGCCATGGCGTTGCCATAAATTCCGAATTTGACGTCACTCGTTGCTTTGTATGTTTTGCAACCTATGGATATACCCAAGACTTGGAATACCAACGCCAGGATCGCATTCCGTTTAACTGTGGATAGGGAAATTGGCATGTTCTGGACTCCCGATAGAAAGGGTTTTAAATCTATTTTGCAATTTTGGGACCATGGGTCGTCATTCAGGCAAACGCTCACGATTATAAATCCTTTTAGTTTATGATCCATCAGATTACCGCCGAGAGTTTGTGCACTGTTTACATGATATACATTTAGGCGCTTGGATCGTGACTGCAAATTGATTAGTGAACTAGTCGCAGCTTTGTAAGACAATGTTTTTTGTAGATAATCCGGCTTCGACCCCATGGTTGGCCAACTGATTCGTCCCGGGCCCAACCCTCGCGGCGAACGGTCCTTGGAATTGCCGACCTGGATTTTTAGCAATGGGCTCCACCTCTGGAGTCACCGAATCTTGGACTGCATGCTTCTGGCATCGTTCGCCCCGGGACGAACTGGCTCTAAAAACATTCTATTTTTCAGAAAAAGCTTGACGGGTTTTGGGGCTTACAAATCGGTCCCTCAATTAGCCTCTGCAAGCGATTTGCTGATTTTTCCGGATCAGATCGATTCAAACCGCCCCATAAACAATTTTGAGGCTTCGAGGGACGTTTTTAAAAAAGACCGCAGACTCCGAGCGGAATGGACTTTTACAA
>JBGSUI010000216.1:0-12693 GCA_041736175.1 Oligoflexales bacterium
CGTCGAGCATTCGTTGGCGTAGGGCTGACAAAGAGCACCTCCTGACTGGGATGTTTTAGGTTCAATAAAAACATTTTCCCATTTAGGAGGGCTTTTTTGATACAGCAAAAATTGGCTATATTGAAATGTACTCTGAATTGCGAAAGACTGTGGAATGAATAAAATGTGCCGAGATGATGCCGTAAGGAAAGCTACAATCTACCCGGAAGCTCGGGATAGGACTGCGCGCGAGCGCGCTTAGTTCATTTCAGATATGTTTTGCGATCGCTTACTTGGTCAATCGAAGGTAGCGGCCATACCAGTGAATTGTACTTGGATCCTAACAGCCAATAACCCCAGTTTTACAACGGAAATGGCACGCCGCACTATAAGGTGTCGTCTCGACAGGCATTCATCAAGGCCCTGGAGTACCGCTAGCTCACAATTCCTCCATCCAAATCTCGAACTTTGGACCCAAAAAAATCGAGCCCAGATCGTCAGAGCGATTTTAATTTTAATTCAAAGTTGGATTGCAGCTGGTGAACCGGCGTGGCCTGGAAAGCCACTAGGGTCCTATGAAGAGTGGTGTCGAGTCGTTGGAGGTGTGTTGGAATTTGCTGGTATTACGGGGTTTCTTGAAAATCTAGAGGCCCATTTAAGCTCTTCAGATGATGAAACAGAAGAACTAGAAATCTTTGTTGAAAATTGGTGGCATCAATTTAGCAATCGGATGATGAAACCATTAGAGCTGGTCACTATGTGCTTGAATACGGAAATCCTAGCTGAAGCACGGGGTACTGGAAACGAGGCATCGCAAAGTATTAAGATGGGCAATTTATTAAAAAGCTTGAATGGAAGAATTATTGGAAAATACTGTGTTGAGATTGTTAAAAATGGCGGTCCCCGCCATGGTCGATGGTACCGCTTGAATAATATCCAAACAAGCACTCCCAATGACCAAGGATTGCTTTCCAAAGATGGGGAAGGTAGGGGGAGTTTACATAGCCTTAAAGACAGTGAAGACTTCAAGAGCGTCAAGGGGGAGCAAAACACAAATACATTGGTGTATGGAGGAGCAGCGGCATCGTTAAGATCCCCAACATCCCCTATTCAGCCCACAAAAAGTCCGTTGAGAGGTGACAAGTGAGTAAACATCACCTACGGACTTGCCTTAAAACCACTTCCGGCGTAAAAGACCCTGAGTGCAAGCTAGAAAATGGCAATGATTGCCCTCAGATCTTTGACAACCTAACCGGCAGTGAATGGTTTACTGCCGATGAAGCAGCGCGATACCTCCGGGTAAGTATCGGCACTCTTCGCAATATGACTAGCAATGGTACCATCCGTTGCTTTAAATTGGGTCGACGCGCACGGTACCGCCTAGATGATTTGAGATGCCTCCACAAACCTAAATCAAGTGGAGGTTCTTATGGGAATTAAGTTTGATAAACAGAAGCAGAAATGGGTGGTGTCCTTTAGTAAGCGTCATCCGTCCACGGGACAACCAGTTAGCCTTCAGAGATTAGCAGATTCTGAGCGAGAAGCTAAAAAAATGTATGGGACTTTAGTCCTCGCTGTTGAGGATAGGATTCGGGATGTTACGGTCCCGATTTGGGAAAAAGCAATTGAGGGCTATTTAGAATGGTGTCGTAATCGCCAGTTAACAGGAAAGAGCATATACAATGCTGAGAAATGTCTCAAAGCCGCTACGTTACCGGTCTGGCAAATGAAAAGAGTGGATGCTATTACGGCAGAGATGATCAGAGATCTTGTGTGCGGCACTTATAGCACTCACTCTGAAACCCATCGTAAGGGAATTTTGAAGTTTATCCGCGGTGTTTTTGCATACCTCCTGGAAACAGGAGCTATCAATCGAAACCCGGTACCAGCTATTAAGTTTCGGATAAATGACAAAATTAAAAACGTCCTAACTGAAGAGCAGGTTAAATCTTTCCTCAACAAAGCCTTAGATTATGATTGGGAATGGTATCCACATTGTACCATGGCAATCTATACGGGAATGCGCAATGGTGAGCTTTTTGCCTTAACTTGGGATAAAGTTAATCTTGATTTGCGACAAATTAAGGTCGATACTTCATGGAACAATAAAGATGGCTTTAAGTCGACTAAGAGTGGCGACGATCGAATCGTCGAAGTCGCTCCTGCTCTAGTGGTGCTACTCAAGGAGCTTAAGTTGCGGACAGCCGAAACAGGGTTTGTCCTCCCTAGACTCCCTCGTTGGACTAAAGGCGAGCAGGCACGGGAACTCCGAATGTTTCTTATCGGTATCGGACTCCCGCCTTTGAGGTTTCACGATCTCCGTGCAACATGGGCTACCATAATGCTCGGCAGGGGAGTAGAGCCCGCTAAAGTGATGATTATGGGCGGGTGGCAGGATATGAAGACGATGATGATCTACCTACGTAAAGCAGGGATCACCATCCGGGGAATAACTGACCATCTGGATCTTCACGACACAAGAGCGAGGACCAGTACAGTCTTGCCTTTCCAGTCACCAAGGGTGGGGCAGTAGCCAACTGTCGTGATTGAAAAGTGAAGGGTCTGAAATTATGGATGGAAATTGGGGCTCCACCGCTCCCGCCATTCTTTCGCTAACACGACTTTTTTTTCCTCATATGTGACACTTGATGATCCATCCTCCTTCAGGACAAAACTGAGAGGCCTGGATCCATCGTCATTTAACTCGCCAACTTCAATTTTTTCGAACAGCGCTCGGTAGGCATTTTTCAAAGCCAAGGGATCCTGATCTTCCATGACCTTGAGGACCCTCTTTGCCTGGCTGCTGATATCCTGCCAAGGAAAGCTGTCGGCCTCCAGGGCCTTTTTCTGGGACGTGAGCTGCGACAGGCTGCTCGTGAGGCTGGCTAGCTCAGACTTTATCTTGGCCTTCTTGTCCTTGTATTCCAGCCGAAAGCTGGCAGCAGCCTCCAGGTCGTCATCGGCCAAAAGGAAATCAAGCCGACGATCCAGGAGCACAGCCTCCCGCTCAAGAGCTGCTATATCCCCTTCGATGCGCAGGGCCTGGCCTTGGAGTAGGCTCACGCTGCTGGTCACCTCCGTCCCGCGCCTGCGAATAGCCTCCTGGAGCGCTGGCTTTGATCCGATGATCTCGGAGACCATATCTTGGGCATGCTTATCTAAAGCGTCCGCATCCAGCCGTAGCCCCTGATGCTTGGGATTGTTGTAATAGTGCTTGGTCTTTGTCTTGCCGTTTGCCATGGTGCCGTGGAATGGAGTGCCATCGCTATAGGCCAGCAGACCTGACAGGACATAGACCCTCTTAAGGCCTGTGCTCTTCTGCCGCTTTCCAGTGATGGCCTGGACTGTCGCCTGGACGTCATCCCAAAGCTGGCGATCGATCACACATCCGTGTGGTAACTCCACCCGCTGATAGTACTCATAGGGCATCAGCTTACTAGGAGGCTTGTCTTTATTTTCGATATTGATTTCCCATTCACCAATATATTTGGTGTTGGTCAAAAGGGCGTGGATAGAATTTTTTTCAAAGGGCTTAGCGGCTTTGGTTTTGATGTTCCGCGTCGCACACTCCAACATTGTCTTTTGGTATGAGGCATATTTCACGAAGGTTCGCATGATCCAAGACACGATGGCCAGCTCTTCGCTGTTGGGTGCATAAAAACCCGGCTGGGGATTGCCATTGACGATGAGTGGATCAAATCCAAGGAGGGCGTGAGTGGAATTAAACTTCCCCGAAGATACCATCGCGGCAAACACGCTCTCCTTGAGACGTTTAGAATTCACATTAGATTCATACTCAGCAAAAGCCGCGAGGATATCCAGCTGCAGTATCTGAGTAGGGTTATTGGGGTTAAAGGGTAACCCCCGAATAAAGATTTCGCAGTCGCAGGTATTGCAGAGGACAAAGAACTCTTTCCAAAGGTGCGCATTGCGGGCGATGCGGGCAATCTCTTTAATGACAACAAAGGCGTAACGTTTTTGCTTGATCTCGCGATACATCGCTAAAAATTCTGGCCGCCTATCGTCACGACCTGATAAACCCGGTTCGATAAAGAAACGAGTGATCCGGTAGTTAACCCGATTGGTTTGTGACCGAATTAAAGCCTCCGAAATAGCGATGTTGATCTGTTGTTCCAGGGAACCCTTTTCCACTGCAACCTGACCATCATCGCTAAGACGAAGGTAGGCACAACCATCCACTGTGGGCCACCCCTTATCGAGTGGCTTCCAATCAGCAATATGTTGAGCCGCGAGGATTCGACAATCCGACACAACCCGTTCGATAAGCTCTTTGCGCTCCCTTGAAGGAGTCTTGTCACAATTTTCCTGCATCGATGAACCCTTGTATACTTTCAGCAATGATAACGGCTGTGCGCTGGATAGCGTCTTGACTGAGACTGCCTACCATAGTTCGTCTAAACTTGGCGCTCAATATTTTTTCTTTGGTTACCTTCTTCCTTTTCCTTAAGTAAAGAGCTTTTTTTTGCTGAGATATACAAGTTTTGCATCGACTATCTCTCCCGTTTAAACCCGCTAATTTTCCATTAAACTCCTCCCAGCTACGCCAGTTTTTGCACAGCATGCATATGCGGCCATCCGATGATAACTGGTCTTGATTAAAGTGATTTTTATCCGTCCCTGGTCTGCTATCAAGAGTAGAAGATGAAGGGGGCGCCGTCGTCACCATTGTCAGGCTTTGCCTGATGTCGCTATCCACTGTTCATAGATCTATCTCTCCCTGGTAAAGATTGATGGGTCGCTGCGTACTTGTGCAGATTGTTGTCATAGGTAAGGGATTTAATTCTTTTCACCCACTACAGCAGTGTTCCGTTTTGAGCTTGCAGGCGCTGATTTAGACTTTTTGCCTCGGATGATTTCGTGGGGAAGTATTTGGCAAAAAGAGCCATCAAAGCTGAAAGCCAATCCTGGCATAGGACCGGTTTGTTGGTCAAAAAAGCGAGTGGCGCTTTGGCTAAACATCCTGGCAAAAGGTGGTACGAGATATTCTGCGAGTACCTTTAACAACCAACCCATCAAGTCATGTTCCCAAGCAGGTCTTTTAGAAAGCTTTTGTAGAATAATGTCTGCTGGAATGTTTTTGTCACGCATAAACTTAAGTGCGCCGTAGGTCGCAAAACCTTCGAGTGAGTACCCCTCCAATTCTGGGGGCAGCATATGAGCCTTAAGCATGCGAACTTCTGTGAACGCTTGAATTTCGGCATACCAGCTTGGCAGGAGGTACCACGAAACAGGATTGGCTGAAAAATACAGGCTTCCATATCGTTCTTCAATTCGGGTAAGTGCTCTCAAAAAGTTTAAATCCGTCTCAGTAAGGTGCTTCCGTTCTTTTAACTCAAGCAACTTGTTATAAACTACTAGTACATTTTTCTGCGGGTCACCTACCTCCCAGGTCTCGCATTCCGGCGAGTGACTCTCGATCACGAGGTCATCTCTCGCTTGGTTTTTGTAAATGCGCCGGAAGCGTTCGAGTTTTTTATACCTAATGAATGGTTGGATAGCGCTTGGAGGCACCAATAAATCCAGTGCAAATTCAATTGAATAGAGTGACAAATCACCTGGATGGAAGTTAGCAATCTGCTCCAACATCGCTGTTGCACGAGCGAAACTCCCGACGTCAAAGCCATTAAACTCAATTTTAAAGGATTTATTTCCTAAGGATTGATCGTCAGCTCGCAAGAGCTTGATGAAAAACTTCACGCCATCGATCTCATAAGCATGTGGCTTGCTATAACTATGAGACGGTAAACCATGCGCTTTCAACGTCCTCGCCACCTCAGGTCTAATTTGACCGCGCTTTGACGATACAACTATACGGTCAAACATGGCTTTGTCCCCCTAAGCTAGAACCAATCCTTAAGGTTGGTGTCTGAGGCTGAAAAATGTCCAAAGCTATCCCTGGCCTAAATCCCAAAGTGGCCTTCCCCCATTGTGTTCTATTGTTATTAGTAGGAACCGGGCTGACTAGGCCACCCCCATGTACCGAAAAAGGTTTTGCTATCGCATTGAAATCAAACAAAGTTTTTCCCCTCTTTTTTGTTGTTGCAGATGGAACCATAAGGGAGAAAAGCTGGTGAAGTATCTGAACCTAATGCTGGGAAATAACTTGGGCTTAATATACTGTTATTTCTGTATTATTTTCTAAATGGGTATGCCGGTATCCGCGTAACTATCCAAATTAACTTGACTATTTTGACTATCGGACCAGATTCAAAATGGTACAATTCATCACTAGGGTGCGGCGCCCCTGATGGCGGGGCTTATTGCTGCTGAACTAGTCCTCGTTCTTGCGTCAGGCCCTATAAAATCATCTCGACTCTCCGCTGGTCGTCGTCTTCGTCTAGCGGGCCGCTAGTACCCTTGCTCTGATTTGAGCTTTTAAAAAGTTGGTTTCCACAGGAGCTGATGATGTCTAGAGGCCTATCGATTCTTTAAATTTTTTAAATGACTTGATTAGCCCAAGTGGCCAAAAATACATTGCACTTTGCAAATAACCATGGTCGAGTGAGTGACCGATGATAAAAACATTCTGTGATTCGGAAAACCGGATTCGGTTTCAGTGCAATAAGCTATCGGCAATACCGGTTTAACGGGGTTATATGAGCGACTTTGACAAGAAATCTGATAGCTCAATAGCGAGTATCGTAACTAAGGATGGAGTCAACGAGGACGCCCTAGACATCTGGCTACTCGACGGACTACTTTCCTTTGATGTGCAAGCTGGCCTCCAAGCAATGGCTTCAATGGACTTTTTGAGGCAGTCCTATGAACGGCTGTTCAGAGAAGACACTACCGGCCTTAAGAAGGAAGACTTCTTTACGACCAACGTTGCAAACGTCTACCCATTCGCTTGTTTGAAAAAGTCCGCCGAGTATTCAATCGTCTGCGCCTATGAGCATATTCAGCGATTCGTTGAGTTTTACAAAGGCAGGACCGGCAAGGATCTGCCGTTCGAGATCTATCGAATCGATGACCTTAAATTGCATCGGACTTTCCATAGCCATCCGCAAAAGCAGAAGGGCAAATGGGAAAAAGAAGTGATGAACAAGTTCGTTGCCGAAGATCGACATTACAAGGACTTCAAGCCGGAGCTGCTGTGGGGAGCCAGGGCTTCAATCATCGAAGAAGGAGCAAAACGAGGCTTTGCTCCGACAATGCCATTGGAGCTTGGCGTTACCGAAGGAATGTTCGAAATGGTGAAGCTGATCTTCAAGCTGAGCGCAAAGAAGGGACCGCCTCTGTTTTCCGATGAAACCTTGCTGGAGATATTTTCTAAGTTTGTTGAGCAGTACAAGGGACTGACGATTCAGCGGTACGAGGCAGGGAGGAAAGAAGTCGCACGGGCATAGAACATGCGGGATCTGTAGCTCTTTGGAGCCCTTTAGTGACACCGAAACCTGGCGAATTCTTTGTCACTGTGGTGCTAAACGAAGGCATCCTTTTCTCAAATTGCTGTAGTCGGCAAACATGGGCAGTGTGCACCGAAAGACCGCTTTCCGGATACCCAAGTAAGACAGTGGATGGTGCCCGCCTAAATCCACAACTATTTTGAAAATTTCAAATTGGGACTGCGGACTTGCCAGACTAGGGTCAATATTAAGAAGTGCTTTTAAACGCGCGCCGTGGTTCGCTCGAATCATCACGAATTGCTTCAAGAGACTTTCAAATTCCTGATGTGAGAGCGCTTCTCCTTTTAACTTGAGAAGCCTTTCCAATCGTTCCGTAAAGGTCTTTTCCCATAATCCACCTGAAATTAGGAGATGGAGCAAAAAATCAAACGTCCTAAAGTCTAATGGCAGCCGCGCATGACTTCTTTCGCGAATGCCAGGTGGCAGATCAAGTTCGCTCATGGCGATGGCCAGCATAATAGAGCGTTCATGCCTTGTTTTTTCATTGTTTGTGCTTTTCTTCCGATCTTCTGCAAAGGTTTGGGCACGGAGCGTTTCCAAAAAGGCAGCTCCCATGGAACCAGAGGTATACCAAGGATAGGTTTGCAAAAAATCGAAAATCTTAAGGTCACGGATTTTTGAAAGATCACCAGTCAAATGGGTTGACCAAACCAGCTCCATAACAGTCATGTGAGCATGCGCTTTGGCTATCAAGATGGCAAACTGCATCAACTGATGACTGTGATCGTCCTTTACAAATTTCCAAAATGATTCTGTGTTCACTACGCTTGATTGGGATTCGACCGATGCATCATTTGGTAGACCACTAACCTTTTTGTAGTAGAATCCTTGTGCTAGCATATATTGAAGGGCTGTAGCAGCTCGCCTCATTTTATGATCAGGACCACGACTGGGTAGCGGATTCCAAGGTTCGAATAAAAGAAATAATTGATCCGCAAGTCTAAAAGAATCCCGACGATAGCTCTTTTGGCCCGAAAAAAATCCATGAATGTTAGTTAAAAAATTCGCTGAGCTTTCGCGAAAGCCGCTTGGTAAAGGAATTTCCATATCATGGCATAAGTTATGAATACCTAGCACACGTTGCAGGTATTGATGTGAGCCACGGGGTAAAAATCGGATACTTTCCGTATTGGGGGCGCCATTTGCGATGTTTCTTAGCTCATAGGCCACGAAACTTGCTAACATCTGAGGCGTTCTAGCCATCAATAAACTTCCTTAAAAATTTAGGCGCTTTAGAATCCTAGGATTTTTGACACTTAAGACTCTTTTCAAAAGATTCACGAAATAGAGGCACACTGCCGCGAAAAAGGATTAGCCTAGTTAGGTAACAACATTCAGCATCCCGACTGAGCCCGCCAAATAGCTTTTTTAAGTACTGTTGACGGACTGCGGAGTGGCTCAGTCGATCAGACCGAAAAAGTGAATTGTTGGACCTTAGGTTTTTGTGGCGGAGCTTTTTGGTTGCAGCAAAGAAAGATTTGGCGGACATCGAGGCCAGATTTTCCCTATATTTCAGCCATTCTGATTCACTGCTCTCTAAATATGAGGATCCCCAAATAGAACCATCAGCGATTAAGTCTCTCAAGCCCGCGGCTGGGTGATTTTTAGCAGGCAGAATATCGATTGTTGATCTGCGAAATACGTCTAAATGACCTGAAAGACATCGAGAATAGCGATCTATTATGGAGTCTCGGAGTGGAGGCTTTTTTCCTTGATGTTCTAATTTTAAAAAATCCCGTTGGATTTCGTAACGTATAGCCTCTTTCCAATCTGATCCAGTGCCGCTATGGGTATACCATGGGTAAACCTGAAATATCTCAATCAAAAATTGATACCTGTCAATAATAGATTTCCCCAAATATGATCCCGAGGCAATTAGCTCCATCGCCAATAAGAAAAGATGATTTTCGACCACTGTTTTCGAATATTTTTGAATAAAGACATCGCGATCTTCAGAGTACTGATCGCGCCATATACCTTCAAATAACTCCCTTTCTTTCCGTCGCTTCGGCGGTGGGAGCGCAAATACCTTGTAGTACCGATCCCCAAAAATACCCTTTGTTTCGGGATGGAAAAGCATCATGAAAACTAAACCTATCAAGGCCGCATCTTGCCGCCTTGCCACTTTCTGATTGGTGTTGCTTGGTCCAGAGGGGAAGGGGTTCCATATATTTACTTTATCACGTATATGTAATGCCCATTTTGTGAGATCAGGATTGCCTTTTCCGTCGAGAAAAACGGTATTTCTAGCATTAGTCACAAATTGTTCGATGATTGTTTGAAAATCAGATGGGTAAGCGATGTCGAACTTTAAGGCATCTCTAGCTAAGGCCTCTTTATGTAGAACTCGCTCATCATGATTTCTTGGTACATAGCGGCGGAATTGATTGTCTTTAAGTCGGGTTATCGCCTGAGCTAGTTCGAAGTCCATAAGTTTATTTGAGAAGATTTCTAACTCCACAGTCGAACCTCATCATCTCAAATGGGTTAAGGGACTTACTGCGTACCCTATAGGAAATCACGCAGTGAAAAAATGTTAGTCCTCCCGCTTGATTTTTGGTCCTGCGGATTAGCACCTCAATGTATTGCCAGGACTTCAATGATTTGGGAAGTAAAAATTACAGGAATTTGAAAAATATTCTCTCGACCTCCGTTGGTGATTGTCATCATAAAAAATGTGTGACACAAAAAAATTGCGAAAATATCAGCATTTTTCAATTTATTAAGAATAAATGTTGTTTACTTGATTTTTTATAGCATATAATCTTAGTTTATTGACAATCTGCGAAGGCCATGAAAAATCAAGATCTAAAAATCCAGATATTTAATGTCTAACGATTTTTAGTTCGAAAGCGGGCGCCAATTTTGTTACCAGTCACGAATCAAAGGGTAAGAGGCTGCATCGAATAGTTCTGAAACAGCGACTCGCAAAATTACATGAAAGGGTAAGCGGGATTGACAATCATAACCAGAGCCGCTGCTTGCCTTTGCAAGGCTTTCTTAGGATGACTTTTTCCAGTCTGTGCTTAACAATGCCATGGTGATCGTATCTCGGAATTTACCGTGCCTAAAATAGCCATCCCGACAACGACCTTCTATCACAAATCCGCATTTTTCATAGCATCTCACGGCACCAATATTTTCTGGTTCACACTCAAGCCAAAGTCTATGAAGATTCATTTCATCAAATGCATATTGACACAGCACAGCCACGGCATCGGTACCTAACCCGCGTCCCCATATTTCTTTGTCTCCGAGGTAAATCCAAATCTCTGCTCGTCGAGACCTAGGGCAAATGCCTCGTAATCCAATAAGACCGACCAATGACTTTTCCAGAGTCTCGATTCCCAAGGTTAACTTGTCGGAGGTATGATGGGACTGAGTGCTGATAAAATCTCTTGCATCTTGTAGGCTCGTTGGATGATAAAGTCCACGCCAATAATTGGTCTCAGCATCATTGATCCATTTATGATAGAGTGTGCTGTCTTCTATTTCGACTGCTCTTAAATTTGATATTTTCCCGGTGATCACTCAATTCCGTTCTTAAGCAAGACGGTCGATTTTTCTTTAACTATACTTCTTTTTAATTTATCTTCCGAAGCTTCGGACTTCCCGATAGAACGTGGTAGGAGGGGCATGAGCCGTGCGATCACAGCCCATCATTCTTGCTAACCACAGGGTGCACTGGCCTGAGTCAATCCCGAGGCAATAGGGGAGCAATTCAGGAGCAAGTGTGCATTAGGCGCACATAGCAATATTCAGCTCCCGCAGCTTTCCAGCTAGTGATTTGATGAATTTCATCTTGGTGTAGATAGTTGGTCTACTCTTATATCGGGCTATTTTTCCTTTATACTTGACGTATAGCATAAAAGTCTCGGCAAAGTCCTCGGAAGGATTGGTCGCTGCGTATTCCGACACATGCTCATCCGGATGGTATTCATTCACGGCACCCTCAGTATCGTACGGTGCACCAAAGACTTCACGGAATTTGCGACTTCGTCGCACGATACCCGGATGTTCGACAGCAAACGCATGGGCAAATTCGTGCCGTATCACATCGCGAATTGATGTGCTAGATCGGCCAAGATTCCAAAGTTTTTCTTGAACGCGCGCCCACGATATCAGAGGAATATAGATTGAGCGCGGCTCAAAGCCCAAGATTCTCAAACCATAATCTTTTTCTAAATAAAAACCATGGCACCCAACAACGTCGATTGGCTGGGTATACACATCAACAGATGATAGTTTATGCGTGAGCAAGCCTAAGTCATCCAACTCATCTAAGACATTTTGTACGGCACGATCCACTGTAGTTTGTGAAAGAATCATTGGCCAATTGCTCCATTTATTGGTATATTATTGGGCCTATATTCAAGATATCGGGTGTTTTGACGCCGACTTTAGCCCGTGCCTGCGAACAAGACTCCGGTAGCTTTCCATTCCATTCCATTCAATGCGATTTAGGCATGATATCGAAAAAACAATGCTTTCAGCGAGGGTTTGAACATGTTAACCCGGCTTGCTCATGAATTGAATAACCGAAGTCTCAAATCAGATGGCCTGAATCGGTGCAATCCAGCGGGAAATTCAATTGGGACTTTTCGACGGTATTGGCACCTGCTCCCGGAGGATGTTTCCTGTCGCAGTTCGACCAGTGAGGGTAGCTTATTCAGATGTTCAATAGCTCGGCAAACGCTGTCGGAAGTCTCCGAGCGCATTGCGGAGCGCTGCTTCGGCTGGAAATGATGCGCCGTGCTGGGAAACGATGTTCTTGATGAGTCTAGCTTGGTGATCCGATTGCCGTAAAACTCTATAAACAGCATTGGCGACGGTCGCCTCACGGAACTGAGAGTAGCGGCGCAGATCTAGTACCAAGATACGCAGCGCAGCAACGGTGGCTTCCTGCTTGCGTGACGTCCATCCGTTCGAATTGCGAACTGCGTCCTGAACATCTTTCCAAAGTCCTGTATGACTTCCGGCACTCGATGTCTGAAGGTTTTTAAGAAGCGCGTCGGCGCGGTAGCCCTCGGCGATTGTGCTATCAACAAACGCAGGGGTTGGCGAGAGGAAGCGACGCACAAACGCAGCTAAAGCTTCGGCGCTGTCGAGAGTTTCGTGTGCCTGTGCACAATTCACGGGGCGAGCACCAGCTCGAGTCGGACAATGTACAGCGCTCCATACGAACTCGAAGCCGTTGGAGACGATTGCCAGTCCTTTGGTGAAACGGCGATCAGCATGAGCATAGGGAACTGCTTGTTCGATCAGCGCACGCTCAAGATCGTTTCTA
>JBGSUI010000264.1:0-58251 GCA_041736175.1 Oligoflexales bacterium
TAATGTGATGGACGTGAAGGCGGTCGTCCTTTTTCTTTCCTTTGCATCCCTGACAGTTATGACCGTCCCTGCTTAAAACGAATGCTTTGGTGTTGTAGAAGCCTTTTTGTCTGCCTTCCTGGTAATCTCTTACATCTGGATTTGAGAGACGGTGAATATCAAAGGTCGCGGTCTCAATAATGACCTCTGAAACGGGAAGGATGGACTTAATAAATTCGATTTCCGAAACATGAGCCTGGATCTTGCTTCTAACGGTTGGCGTTAGCCATCCGTCCTTACGAACTCGGTTATGAAACCGGGGTGCTCTGTAGCGTAATTTTCGTCCTCTCCTGGTTCTCCTGTAGCTTCGTCTCTGGGTTAGTTTGTCCGAAATATCCTTTCTTGTGTCGGTCTCGGAAGCGTATAGCACTTTCCCGGACTCTGTTCTTGCCGCCGCTCCGATATGATTTGAGCCAGCGTCGACGGTGAGTTTGACCTCCTGCTTGTAGCCGGGCGAACCGTAGAGAAGCTTGATTGTAAAAGGTTCGCGGCCAACGACCTTGGCTTTTCCCTCTTTTAAAAGCCTTCTGGCTTTACCGGGTGAGCACGGCATAAGAGGTTTGCCGTGTTTGTTCAGAACATATGCTACCATTGAGCATACCTCCCTGAACAGGAGTTGTGCGTATCCGACATGAGGAAGGCTCATGACGGACTCCGACGTACTCTCGACCGGATGTGACAAGGTTTAACGCTATACACACTACCACTCCTCTCGTGGTTTTTTAATGCATAGCCGCAGAGCAAGGGACTGAGTCGCCATCCCAGGGTGCCTATATTTTCCTGTCCATCGTTTACAACCATTAACTCTTACGATCCCTTCTCAGGATTTTTTCTTGGCTGTGGTCTGGTGAAGTGCTCCCGGTTTCCTGGAAGCCGCCGAGTCTTTAGCTCGGGCGGAGGCTTCACTGAAGGTCACGGAAAGCCTCTTCGTCCTCAGGGCTTGACCACTCTGATAAAGTAGATTCTAAACTTTTTAAATAGTCTAATTCATATTGCGTCGCTTTGGCGACAGTGATGATTCCGTTTTGCTCTTTAAATAGAATTGTGTCTCCCGCTTTTAGTGAAAGTTTTTCTCGCACAAATTTAGGAATCGTTGCTTGGTGTTTAGATGTTAATTTCGTTGCCTCAGCCATTGGCACCCCCTATGTAATACTGTAATACCGTAATACCTTGTCAAAATCGATTGTAAAAGAATTTTATACAATAATATCAGATTATTGAGACTTCAATCCTTTCGGATCACACCTTTCATTGGGATCTTCGCTACCATCCACCCCGTTCTCCCCTGGACTTAAATTGTCTACATACCCATAATATAAAGCACTGAATTTTTTAGACCTATGTGTACCCTTTCCCCTGGAATTCCTTATCGGCAAATTTTGCTCGTTGCATAATAATCTTATAATGCTTCCCATATTTATCAGACGTTATAGCCATTTTTATCAAAAAATGTGGTCTTAAGATGGGTCAGAAACCTTGAGTAAAAAATCTCTGATCGCTGACCGGCCAATCCCCCGGGCAATGACTTTATACTTGGCAGTGATCGCCTCGTCATAACGGAGGAAATCATTTTCGGGCACTGTAAACTGGCGATTGCCTGTTTGGTGAACAGCCCGGAAAAGCTCGCTTCCCCCATAGGTCTGCTTGAAAATCAATTGGTGGGTCCGTAAATGGTAGACCTCCACGTCGACCACATAGGAGACGGTTCCGCTGTCCCGGTACCTCCCTGATAAGGTGAGATTGGAAAACTGATCGGGGGTGGGTGGCGTTTCTTGGTCGTAGGGATTTGGATCTTTTTTGCTGCCCGTATAAAGCTCCGTGCCACCAGCTATGGTTTGCGCAGACTTTAAATGGGCCCGCATCAGGACATCGGCTTCTTTTTGGCCCACCAGTTTGAGGTGCCCATCAGCAGCAATGCCAAACTGCAGAGCTTCCCAAAGCAGCTCGTGGGGTACGACTTCGCGGCTGGTGTCATAGACGGCCTCGACGGCAATGGTTTGAATCCCATTTGGCCTAATGATGGAATCATTGGTAAACTGGTAGGTGCAACCTGTAAGGCTTAGCCACACCATAATAGTACACAGTCGTTGTCCCAAAGTATCTCTCCGATTTTAACTGGTTTGTTTTGTAATGTGTTTGCATGGATCTTGTCTACAGTCTGTCCATTCAGGTTAAATATTGCTACCATCAATGGATAAACGAAATGTTTTTTTTAGGCCGTTCCTAAATCATACCGAGAGGGTTTCAACTCCATCATGTTTCAGGGTCCACCGAAAGATTTAAAAATCACCAAAGCCCTGAATCCCTCCTATACGGCAGCCACCAAGTCTATGGAATCATGGATGGCAGCCAATCACCGGCAGTCACCTTCGGATTTAGATGGACTCCTCTGGCAGATCCAGGTCAAGACGATCCTAGAGCCCTTGTCCATGGATTCGCCCCGGGCCTCCCGCGCCAAAGACCCGAGCCATGAGCTTAGCTGGGTAACAACCCTATGGGCCGAGGCGACTCTAACCGGCGAAAATCTCTTGTCCCAAGGGGTTTTAGACCCTGACCTCGATCGCCGGCTCTTAAGTCTCCTGGGGACAGATAAAATCCCCATGATGTTTAGACCAAAAACCATCGTTTTGGAATCAGAGCAGGCAACCCGCGAGATGCTATTGACAGAGATTCCTCTGATCATCAACACCATCCAACAAAGCACCCATAAATCCTTAAAGCGCCAGCTTGTAGGACGGTGGATCGACCAAAACCGAGAATTCGGTAAAAACGCTCCGATAGGCTCCGACAGGCTCCGATAGGCTCTTACGCCTCATCGATGGTTTTCTAATCGATTGTTTCTGGCTCTGTGCCTTCCCCCTCGACGGCCACCGCATTTCTGGGCCGGCTTTGGGCTATGGCGACGCCAAACTGGAGTCCTTGGAGGGAGACCTTTGTCAAACCGGGATAGTTTTTGTCAAGCCATACCAAGGCCTCTTCTGGGGTGACAAACAAGGGAGCCCTGCTCAAAAAATCATAGGCTTCCAAGAGTTTTTTTGGTTTTTCCATCACGCCAGCAAAGATAAATGGAACCTTGAGTCTTCTAGCCAACTGCAGGATTTCTTCGAGAAAACTCGGGCAGACCTCCTTTTCGTCTTGGAGGTCAAGAAGGACATAACGCACCTCGGTGTTCATCAACCAATTGTGAATGGCCACGGAAAAATCTGCGCAGTTGCCGCAGATCGTCTTGTTGGCACCGCACGAATTCATCACATTGAAAACGACGGCGCCGCCTAAGTTCTCTGGGACCAAATCCATAGGAAAGAGCCTTTTTATCACAAGGTTAGATCACAATCGCCGCCTGTTCGGCTCATGTAGCACAAAGGTCGACTCTAATTATTAAAAATACCACTATCGAGTCAACCTCCTTTTTAAACTGATTTTCGCCGATTTTTAAAGGCCCACTCTTACCGAGGGGCATACTGCTTGATTTGGAGATTGATTGCCTTGAGGTTTTCCTTGACGGTGTAGGCCTGGGGAGCATCGGGGTAGAGGACGATTGCATCCTCGAGGAGTTGGCGCGCTGTCTTGAGATACTCGACCCGGCTGCGGTCGTCCATGGCGACATTGGCACTTTGGAAGGCAGTCCTCGCTTTGCGTCTAAGGTCCTGGATTCCGTTTTGTGAGTACTCTTTTATTTTTTGAATGGCCAGGATCTTAAGGGGGCTTTGGTCGCCCACCTGTTGAACTTTTAAAATCGCTTCGACAAAGAGGCCCCGATCGGCCAGTTGCTGACCAAGGTTTAATATTTCTTGGTCTGACACAGGAGCTGACGATGAACCGAGGCTCGGGATCACGGGAGTCGTTCCACCCCCAGATGGACCGTCGATGGGAACTCCGGGAGAAAAAGGGATCGCCAATTGGCCAGGAGGCGGGGGGATGATGGATTCAACGGGAGGGCTGCCTTTGTCCCAGGTTGCTCCTTGCTTTCTGAGGGCTGCGGTCACTCGGTTAAAAAACATCTCAGAAACGATCACTTTTTGCAGGCTTTCGATGACGAGTTTAGCGGGTTCCACTCCCTTCAAGTAGGGGTTTAGCGCGAGAGCATCCGCTATGGGAATGCGGTATTCCTTAGCGTAGGCCTCAAGGGACGGGCCCGTGGGGCGAGCCGAAACTGCCCTGACAAATCCCATAACCAGGTAGGCCTCCTTGGTAGACCCGGGGGCGGGGATGGGTCCCAAATCCCTAAGAGAGTCTCGATCACTGTCGGTAAAGACATATTGGCTTTGGGACCACTCTCGGATTTTGACGAGATCTTTTTCTTCGGCTGGGGTCAGACGAACGGGGGCCACCGGGAGGGCCGTGGGTGGGGGCGTTGCAGGTTTGGTGTCAGGGGCAACCGGTTCGGCAGTATGGGTTATCCCCGTTTTGGTACAACCCCAGCTCCCCTGTATAAGGCTAGATAGGGCTGCTGCTAGGATGGTTTTTTTAAACTGTGACAGGATCACTGTAAGGCCTCTCTCGGGCTAAAATTTCGCGATAACACTGCTTAGCCTACCTCACTCCTTTGTAACATAAGTAGCGTCGATCTCAACAACCACTTAGAGTCTTAGCTATCCCTTGGGCGTCACCTTGAGGACCTGTCCGGCATAGATCCTATGATGGCGTAGGCGGTTAATCTTTTTTATTTCGGTTATGGAGACTCCAAATCTTTGTGCCAGTAGGGCTAAATTATCTCCGGGTCGGACGACGTATCGTACTAGCTTGTTTCGGTGGTCGACCATGGAATCTGACGAAGCAATCTGTAGTCTCTGGCCGACCACGATCTTGTTGGAGGACATTTTGTTGATCGCTTTGATATCAGTCACCGGGACTTGGTAGAGCTGGGCGATCTTTGCAAGGGTTTCACCGCGCCGGACCCGATGGACGGTGTTTTCAGCAGCCTCTGTTGGTAAAGAATGAGACCTTGGGGACGGGACCAGGTCCTCTTGATAAAAAGGAATCGTTTGGCTTGGTGGGAGGGTCGCAAGTTGGTCAGAGGTGCTCTTCAATGCAAAGGCAGCCGGGAGCCATAGGCGGTAGTTTTTAGTATCATGGGGGATGATCTCCCGTAGGAGATGGGGGTTGTGTTCTTTAAGATCTTCGAGAGGGACTTCGAGCGCCTTAGCAAGGACCGGTAGTGAGCGACCGCCCGGTGCTTGGATCGACGCTAATTTAAGGGCTGCGGGCGGGGTGGGGACCTCGAATCCATACTTTGCGGGGCTATGACCAATGATCGCAGCAGCTAAAAACTTTGGGATATAGTCCATCGTCTCCGCTGGTAGCTGCCGCCTGCGGGCCATCTCCCAAAAGTCCCGAGTCTTGGCCTTCATAATGGCATTTAAGATGCGACCCTCACCAGCGTTGTAGGCAGCCATGGCCAGATACCAAGACTGGAAAACATTATAGAGGTCTCTAAGGTATAGGGACGCAGCAATGGTCGCTCGGATGGGGTCACGGCGCTCGTCGAGGGTGTTATTGATGCGGAGACCATAGCGTTTTCCGGTTGGCTTTATAAACTGCCAAATCCCCACGGCTTGGGCATGGGATTTAGCATGAACATAAAAACCGCTTTCAATCATCGCCTGAAAGTAGAGTTCGGGGGGAATCTCCAGGTCGCGGAGGACCGCCATAATCATCGGGCGGTAGGTTTCGCCCCGATTTAGAAATCGCTGAAATCGGTCCCGATCCCTCGTGGTAAAATAGCCAATCCATTTTTGCACGGCATCATTCATTTCGAGGGGGATCCTACCGGAATCTAGCTCTTTAGAAAGTGACGAGTCGTTTTTAAGATCTTGGTCGTCGTCGAGGGATTTGACGGAGTTGATGATCTCGTCAATGGACCTTTCAGAGGACCTTTCAGAGGACCTTTCTGAAGATCTAAAATCATTTTTCATGGAAGGTGCTGGGCTCGGCTTTTGGGATGGAAATGGGCTTTTGGAAACCGATCCGGCACTTGGGACGCCAGGATTTTGCGAGCCTTCAAGGGTGCCTTCAAGCTTTTTAGGCTCTGAGGACTCTTGGGTCGCGCAGGAGGAGCTGAGACCGCCCAAAATCAGGGCATAGACTACAAATATATTTTTGTTTATTGAAAAGATAAGGCATAAAAAACCCCGATCCCGAATGGATCCAGCCATAAACGACCTCTTACTTGTAGGAGTCAACGATCAGGTGTGACGAGGGAGTGAGCGGCAGTAGACTGGCAAGATTCTCCCCAAAGAATGCAGCTTCCATTATACCATGGGAGCCTACTTTTAAGGGAGTGGGGTGGGAGCTAGGCCGGGAGTGGGCCGATCAGCCTCTAGGAATGGGCAGTGGCTTCTGGCTTTTTTGGTGGTTTTACAACCGATGCCAAAATCGCTAAGGCGAGTAAACCTATAATGACTCCAAGGGCAATCTCAGGTGGGATCTTAAAGTGATGGGATAGACCGATCTTGACTCCCACAAAAACCAAGATGACTGACAATGCGTACTTGAGATAGGCAAAGAGCTGCATAAGATGGGCAAGTGCAAAATACAAGGATCTCAACCCTAAGATCGCAAAGATGTTTGATGTGTAAACAATAAAAGGGTCATCTGTGACCGCAAGGACTGCCGGAATCGAATCGATTGCAAAGACTAAATCGGAGATTTCAATGGTGACTAACGCCAAAAACAGCGGAGTTGCCGTCCATTGGCCAGCGAGTTTAACGAAAAAATGATTGTCGTGGATTTTATCGGTCACCGGCATGACCTTGCGAATCAAACGCACGATGAGTCCTTTGCTCGGATCGTCATCTTCGTGATTTGTTTTGAGGGTTTTGATGCCTGCATAGATAAGGATCACCGCAAAGATATAGACGATCCACTCGAATTTTTGCAAGGCGACCACACCGAGGCCAATACAGACGGCCCTGAGGGCGAGGGCTCCTATAATACCCCAAAAAAGCACCCGGTGTTGGAACTTGCCAGGTATCCGAAATGCTGAAAAAACCAGGAGAAAGACAAAGAGGTTGTCAACACTCAAGGAGAGTTCCACCAAGTATCCTGTGACAAACAAAAGAGCTTGGTTGGACCCTTTTTGCCACCAGACCCCTCCGGCAAAGGCAAAGGCTAGAGTCGCCCAAAATGCTGACCATAAAAGGGCTTCCTTGAATTTGATTTCATGGTCCTTTTTGGCAAAAAATCCAAGGTCCAAGACCAGAAAACCACCGACAACAAGACAAAAGATAATCGTTAAGGGAGAGCCAAAGTTAAAAGCTTCAAGGGTTTGCAAGGGTCGTTCCTCTTAGGTTTCGCGGGTGGGTTCGTAGTTTAAGTTGGGGGTCAACCATTTTTCCATCTCGGCTAAGGGAAGACCTTTACGCCGAGCATAGTCTTCCACTTGATCTTTGCCAATCATGCCGACCCGGAAATATTGGGATTGGGGATGGGCAAAATACCATCCCGATACGGAGCTTGGGGGATTCATGGCCATATTCTCCGTCAGAGTGATCCCGGTCGATCGCTCGATATCCATAAGTTTCCACAGGATCGATTTCTCCGTATGGTCTGGGCAAGCTGGGTACCCCGGAGCAGGGCGGATACCTCGGTATTTTTCTTTGATCAGCTCATCATAGCTTAAGGCCTCCTGGGTGCCATATCCGAAAATCTGTCGGGCCTTTCGGTGCATCATCTCAGCGAGGGCCTCGGCGATGCGGTCGCCGATGGCCTTGACCATAATGCTTTGGTAGTCATCATGACTGTCCCGAAAGCTTTTGGCAAAATCCTCCACCTCCTGACCCGTGGTTACGGCAAACGCTCCCATATAGTCGACCCTGCCGCTGGACTTGGGTGCAATATAGTCTGAAAGAGAAAGGCAGAGGCCATCCTGGTCGTCTTTTTTACGCTGCTGGCGCAGAAAGTGAAACCGCGCAATCGTGCGATAATTTGCAGCCTTTTCGGAGATCTGGTCAGCCGGGTCGGATGATTCTAACACCTCTACGTCTTCACCCACCCGCCAGACAGGCCAAAAGCCTTGAATCGCTTTGGGCTTAAAGATCTTTTCGTCGACGATGCGCTGCAACAGTTTTTGGGCATCTTGGAACAACGACTTGGCTTCTTTGCCCCACTTAGCATGCTGGAGGATCGAGGGATAAAGCCCCTTAAGCTCCCAGGTCCAAAAGAAAGGTGACCAGTCGATATAGGGTATAATTTCATCCAGACTTAGGGAGTTGTAGTGGATCAAGCCTAAGGTGCTCGGTTTTAAAATAGGGACCTGAGCCCAATCGCAGATAAACGACTTTTGTTTGGCCGCTTCAAAAGAAAGGGTCTGGGTCTCACCCCGGTTTTTTTCAAAACGCTGGCGAATCCTTTCCTGATCCAATTTGAGTTCGGTAGCATAGGATTCTTTTAACTTTTTATTGAGGAGCTGATTCATAACTCCCACCACCAGGGATGCATCCGCCACGTGGACGACGGGATGGGCGTAGTGCTGGGCGATCTTGATCGCTGTATGGGCTTTGCTGGTGGTCGCTCCACCGATCAGCAGGGGTACGGAAAAACCCTGCCGCTGCATTTCGGCAGCATTATGGATCATCTCGTCAAGGGATGGGGTGATCAATCCCGACATGCCGATCGCATCGGCGTCGACTTCCTTAGCTTTTTGGAGGATGGCCTCACAGTTAACCATCACTCCTAGGTCAAAAACCTCGAAGTTGTTGCAGGCTAACACCACACCGACGATGTTTTTGCCGATATCATGGACATCGCCCTTAACCGTTGCGATCACAAACCGACCTTGGGTTCGTTCCGCGGAGTTTTTGGCTTTGGCAGCCTCCATATAGGGCATCAGTAGGGCCACGGACTTTTTCATCACCCGAGCACTTTTGACGACTTGGGGCAAAAACATCTTACCAGCACCGAAAAGCTCGCCGACGATCTTCATACCATCCATCAGAGGCCCCTCGATCACATCCAAGGGCTTGGGATATTTTAAACGGGCTTCTTCGGTGTCTTCGTCGATATAGTCAGTGATTCCCTTGACCAAAGCATGGCTAAGACGCTCTTCAACCGTACCCCGACGCCAGGATTCCTCTTCTTTTGCGGTCTTTGTCTTGGACTGGCCTTTGATTTGTTCGGCAAAATCCACAAGCCTTTCGGTGGCCTCAGGGTTACGATTAAGCAGAACATCTTCGACCCGTTGCAACAATTCGGGCTCGATCTCTTCGTAGACCTCAAGCATACCGGCGTTGACGATTCCCATATCGAGGCCAGCACTGATGGCATGGTAAAGAAACGCGGCATGCATCGCTTCCCTAACGGGATTGTTGCCGCGAAAGGAAAACGAAATATTGCTGATACCCCCCGAGGTGCGAGCCCCCGGACACTGGATTTTGATTTCGCGCACCGCTTCGATAAAATCGACGGCGTAATTGGCATGCTCTTCCATCCCCGTGGCCACGGTGAGGACGTTGGGGTCAAAGATAATATCCTCTGGATACATGCCGAGCCTGTGGACGAGGAGGTCGTAGGCCCGTTTGCAGATACGAACTTTGTCTTGTTTGGTCGCCGCTTGGCCTTGTTCGTCAAAGGCCATTACGATCACCGAGGCGCCGTAGAGCATACAGAGGCGAGCTTGGGCCAGAAACTTATCTTCACCTTCTTTAAGGCTGATGGAGTTGACGATGGCCTTGCCCTGGACGCACTTGAGTCCAGCTTCGATCACGGACCACTTCGAGCTATCGATCATGATCGGAATGCGGGCAATATCAGGTTCCGAGGCAATCAAATTTAGAAACTGGGTCATACAAGCTTCGGAGTCTAAGAGTCCTTCGTCAAAATTCACATCGATGATATTGGCGCCGTTCTCCACCTGTTGGCGGGCCACAGCGAGGGCCTCTTCCATTTTCCCTGCTTTGATCAGCTGGGAAAACTTAGGAGAACCCGTCACGTTGGTGCGCTCGCCAACCATCAGAAACGACTTGTTTTGGTGGTCCATCCGCAGGGGTTCGAGACCACTGAGTCTTAGGATGCTATCCTGTTGGCGCTGGGACTCGTGAGGATGTTCTACAAGCCGTGGTTTAACTTTTTTTGTGGCCTCGGCGATTGCTGCGATATGGCTAGGAGTGGTTCCACAGCATCCACCGACAATATTGATAAGCCTCGATGTGGCAAACTCTTCTAGGAGTCCAGCTGTCATGGACGGGGTTTCGTCGTAGCCTGTGTCGCTCAGGGGATTGGGGAGACCAGCGTTGGGGTAACAACTGATCGCACAGTCGGCGAGCCGCGAAAGCTCTTCGATATAGGGACGCATTTCCTTAGCGCCTAGGGCGCAGTTAATACCGACGCTGAGCGGCCTAGCATGCATCACTGAGTACCAAAAGGCTTCGACGGTTTGTCCCGAAAGGGTTCGACCCGAAGCGTCTGTGATGGTCACGGAGAGCATCACGGGGAGTCTGCGCCCGATTTGGGTAAAGATTTTTTCGATGGCAAAGATCGCTGCCTTGAGGTTTAGGGAATCAAAAGTCGTCTCGGGAAGGAGCAGGTCAACTCCCCCTTGGATCAAGGTTTCCACCTGCTGGGCATAGGCATCGACGAGCTGATCAAAAGTGACTGCCCGGTAGGCGGGATTGTTGACATCGGGAGACATGGAGGCCGTGCGGCTTGTGGGGCCGATGGCTCCTGCTACCCATTTTGTCTCTCCAGGGTGGGCTGCCATATACTCATCAGCTGCTTCCCGGGCCAGACGGGCTGCATGGAGGTTGATTTGGGGGACAAAAGCTTCGAGGCCATACTCGACCTGGTTGAGAACCGTGCTGCTAAAGGTGTTGGTCTCGATAATATCGGCCCCGGCATCTAAGTATTGCCGGTGGATTTTCTTGATGACATCCGGACGGGTCAGAACGAGGAGGTCGTTGTTGCCTTTGAGGTCTTTAGGGTGATTTTCGAACCATTGATGCCGAAAATCAGCTTCAGTGAGTTTTTCCTGCTGGATCATGGTCCCCATAGCACCGTCGATAATGACGATCCGTTCCTTAAGCAGGGCCTGCAAGCGAGCTGCTTTTGGGTCTGGGGAGGTCGTAACACCCGAAGGGAATGCAACAGGTGCGGAAACATTCACCAAGCTCGTACTCCTTAAATCTTAGGTCGCAGGATCAAGATCCCAGATGTTGATGCCAAAATGTTGGTTTAAATGTCTTACAACGTCACAAACCGGGAGTCCAACAACATTGGCATAGGAGCCCTCAATTCTCTCCACCATATAGCTGCCCCGACCTTGGGCGGCATAGCCACCGGCCTTATCCATGGGCTCGCCGCTTTTGATATAGGCGTGGATCTCCGCCTCTTCCAGGGTTTTGATGGAGACCTGGGTTTCCACCCGGAAGGTTTTGGTGGTCATCTCCTGGGACGGGGTCGGGGATGGGGACGGGGATGCTGGGAGTTTGTGCCCTAGGAGAGTGACGCCGGTCATCACCGTGTGGGTGCGCCCTGAAAGGGTCTGGAGCATTTGAAAGGCTTCCAGGTGGGAGCAGGGTTTTTCAAGGGTTTTGCCATCGATCACCACGACTGTGTCGGCACTGATGACGAGTATTGGCTGGTTTTGTGTCGGTTGGGGGAGGCTTTTGACTGCGGCCAGGTAAACCCATTGGGCTTTTTCTTCGGCGTTTCTCAAGACGTAATCTTGTGGAAGCTCCCCAGGGCGCATCTGTTCGAGGGTTTCTGGTTTCATCACGGTAAAATTGAGACCGATTTGTTTCAAAAGCTCAACCCGCCGGGGGGAAGAACTCCCTAAGATCACTTGGAGAGGTTTTTTATTAGACGAGGTAGGAGTCATATCTTAAAGGGACCCCTCCGAGATTGCGGTATTTTGAGCGATATCGGTACGGAAACAACCCTGTGGCCATATTTCATGGATCGTTTTGACTTTTTGGTAGGCGACCTTCCTCGCCTCGTCAAAGTTGGTGCCTTGGCCCATCACGGTGAGCACGCGACCGGTGCCGGTCTCCAAAGTCGGAGTGCGGTGGTCGCCTTTGTCTCGATTGTTTGGATCCAGAGGAGGTTCGACGAGGCTGGCCGCAAAAACCTGACCTTGGGATGAACTCTCAAAAAGCGAGTGGGGAATCTTTCCAGGAATCCCTCGGTCTTTGCCGTAAGGATAGGAGGCGGACGTCATCACGACGCCCACGGTAAATCGTGGAGGAGCAATCGGGGTTGAAGGGTTTGTTTTAAAGCCCGTTGAGTAAACAGGAAAATCTGCACAGTGGAGCATCAGGGCGAGCCAATCCCTCGTATCTTGGAGCACGAGGGACTGGGCCTCTGGGTCACCAAGGCGCACGTTGAATTCAACGACCTTGGGGCCGTCCTTTGACCACATAATCCCCACGTAAAGGCAGCCGCAGTAGGGGATATGGTGGTGGCGCAAGGTGGCCAAGAGAGGTGTGACAATCCGTTCTTGGACGAGATTTTCCGCGTCCTTTGGGAGCCAGGGAACTGGAGTGTAACAACCCATCCCTCCGGTGTTTGGTCCCAGGTCGCGGTCAAGGAGGCGTTTATAGTCGACAGCGAAGCCAATGGGTACCGTGGTTTCGATCGATGTTCCTAGGAAAACAAAATAACTGCATTCCCTGCCGACAAGGATCTCCTCGAGGACAACAGTGTCGGCTGCTGAACGCATTTCTGTTTGGAAGAGTAACTTAAGACCCTCGTCAATGGCTGCCAGGTCTCTACAAACAAAAACTCCTTTACCAGAGGCTAGTCCCGCCGCCTTGATCACGACGCCGCCGGAGGCTTGTAGCATGGCGACGGCCTGGTCACGGGTTTCTCGCTCGGAGTGGGTGACCCGGTAAGTGGCTGTTGGGATCCCTGCTTCTGCCATAAGGGTTTTGGCAAAAGCTTTATCGGTTTCGAGTTTAGCCGCGGCCTGTTGTGGACCAAAGACTTTGATCCTGGCGCTGAGGAGTTGATCGGCGAGTCCTTGGGACAGTGGAGTCTCAGGGCCGACGACAACCAAGTCTATTTTTTCTTGGCGGCATTTTTGGATCAAGGGCGAAAAGTCAGTGGAGAGTGGGGAGAAGGTCGCTGGGAGATCCTTCCAAAGGGTTCCGAGGGAGGTCATTCCCCCATGACCCGGCCAGAGGTGGAGTTTGGTTAGGAGTGGGGACTGGGAGATTTTGTAGGCCAAGGCGTGCTCTCGTGCTCCTTGACCAACTAATAAAACGGCAACCATATTCTGTCCTTATAGCGTCCAGGGTCGAAATGTTGGCAAAAATCCCTCGAATCGCTCCGAGTTAATCAGATGGATGCTCTAAAGGCAAGGTTCTAAGTGCATTTTTGGCCTCGAACCCTAGGTTAAACTCTTCTGATCATGTGTTTCACGTCTTTGGTCGTCAGGAGTAGAGGCCCCTGTTAGGGTTGGCAATTGGGATTTGCCATCTCCAAATGTCAACATTTTTGTCCATTGATTCGACACTGTATTTAGTAAAGAGTGGGAGACCGCGCCCCTGTCATTTCAACGATCTGATAAAAGAACTAAATATTTTTAGGAGACAGCGATCCGCCTGGCATCGGGTTTGCAGAACTCAATTCCGCCAAGGGGACGGCCGTCACTAATGGCTTACGGAGAATCATAAACATTTTAATGTGGGGCATAACGCCCACAGGAGACCTTCATGAAATTTTCGAATCTGATCAAGTGTGGCGCCCTAGGCGCAGTTTTATCGCTGTATGTGTCTTGTCAAAACGCGGGTTCTAAGGATTCGGCCACCGAAGACGGATCTAGTGTCATGCGTGCTGGAGAGGATGCCCCTGAGACGGTCACTCCAGGTAAGTTTTACTGTTCTGCCAAGCGTCTTGATGGTGCCCATGCAGGTAAACCATGGTTAGGCGGTGGCGAAACTGGCGCCGAAGCTTGCAAGAAAGCCGTCGAAATGTGTAATCGCATCACCGGAGCGGCCTCCGCTGAAGTCGGTGGCGAAGGCGCCTGCATTGCCTCAACACCAATCGACAGGTATGCCACTGGTATTGGTCAGGTTACGGACAATGGGCGAGGATATTTTGTGTGCCCCGTGTCGGAATTCTACAATAGCACGGCGCCTATCAGTCGTGTCTATGCAGGGATTGGCAAGACTCTCGCCGAGGCCAAGGCTGATGCCGTAGAAAAATGTGAGTACCGTGCTGGGTTTAACTGCAACCGTGAGTTTCAGTGCTTCGACGGTAGCGTCGCAACTGTAAATCCAGAATAATATGTTTCTGTAGCGGGTAGGAGGGGCATGAGCCCCTTTCTACCGGTATCAAGAATTAGTTTTGACTGCTTGAAGAAAATTCTTGACTTCGGTCTTCGGGATAAACGTGCTCACAGCTCCCCTTTCCCTCGGGGAGCTTATCCATCTCAAAAAAACTTTCGCTTTTGATGGGAGTGGTTGCAGGGATTGCGCCTCTCAATATCCAAGTGTTTGCACCTAAGACTTTTTGAGTCAACCGAAAATCGACATGTCCCGAGGCTTTTTCAGAGCTCTCCCAGGTTCCTTCTTCGCTCCAAAAAGCCCTCTGGGCTATATACACGTGACCTAGGATCTTCCCACACATGGGAATACTGGCTCCGACGTCTACCGTCACGCCAGGATTTCCGTCTTGATCTTGGTCATAAAAAACAGCGCCATTTTTTTCGATGAGAGGGTCTGTCTCGGGGTTTTTAAGCTTAACACCCACTAGCTCCACTGCTTTTGGCATAGACAATTTACCGGTGTTATCTGGAAGGTCGTAGTGGTAGCGAAGATCCGTAAGGGAATCGATTAGAGCCTGTGGAAACTTAAGGGTCGCAGTCAAGGGCACCTTGGTTTTTATTTCACAGACTTTTTCGGTAGCCTCCAACCTCCCCTCTACAACTGCGAGATGCAGCAAGGTATACTTGGTTACAGAGTTTTTAACACTGATTCCTAGAGCTCCCATTTTAGAGGTAAACACTGATTTTTTGGCCCAATAACCCGCTAAAGACTGAGCCTCGATACCTTTAACAGCACTCTCAGTGGGTGGCGCGATCCGTATACAACCAAGACTCCCTAGCAGGACAGCGACGATCAACGGGGCGAAGGCCTGTTGCGAATAGAAAATCGACAAGTGTTTATAGTATGAACGCAGATCGGGTGTGAATGGGATCACCTAGGTCTCCTAACATGCTGAAAGATTTATTGTTCCAAACAATGGCTATAGGCTGCAGCAATCTATTTAGCAAAAGTGATACCAAAGGCAACTCCTACGGAAGCTATTGAAGACTTATAAAAACATAGCCATGTAGAGGGGATAACTAATAATTTTATCTGATTTACCGATGTTTTTAGAGGAAAGTTTGACTCCCTGCTGGACTCCATATCGTTGGATCATCGTTGTCATCGACTTCGATTTTACATTTTCACCAGATTTAACTTCGATGGCTGTAGCAAGCTTATGATGTCGTATAAAAAAATCCATCTCAACCTGGGAATTGTGCTCAAAGTAGTAAAGCTTTTTTTGTGCCTTGGTGAAAATATCGGCAATGATATTTTCATAGATCGCTCCCTTATAAATGCCTAGGTTTCCTTCCATGACATCGGCTTGGGAGCCATCTTCGAGCATAGCCATCAAGAGGCCTGTATCCCGCATATAGATCTTAAAAACGTCGCTCCGCGCGTTGCCCTCAAAGGGGAGTTCGATAGCGGCTAGATTGTAGCAATAGTTGATAATACCTGCATCATAAAGCCACTGTAAGCTGCCTCCATACTTGCGTGCACTCCCCTGTGGCTCGACTAGGCTATAGCGAAATTTCTTGTAGTCTTTGGACAGGTGCTTAGGGATAGAAAGAAAGCATGCTCTGGCTTTAGTCTTATCGTTGCCTTCTGCGTACTTTGCAATATCATCCGTATAGTCAGCGATGATCGCCTTTTGAATCCGGAGGACATCTGCAAAGTTGCTGGTTTCCATAAATGTTGAAACCACCCTTGGCATTCCCCCGACGATAATATACTCCTTAAACAGTTCTAGCATTCGTTGGTGCATGGCAGTGGGAACTGGCTCTATCCGTGTAAAATATTCTTTGAGATCGTTGATGGACTGCGGTTTGACTCCAGAAGCCCATAAAAATTCCTCAAAGTCGAGAGAATGCATCTCCAAGGGGTCCGTAAATCCCACCGGAAAAGAAGGGACCTCTTTGTAGTGAATTCCGAGCATAGAGCCGGAGGCTATGACATCAAATCTGCGATCGAGAGCTAGAAACTTTAGTGCTGTCCTAGCTTTGGGACAATGTTGGATCTCATCGAGGAGGATCAAGGTTTCATGGGGGACCATTTCAGCACCCGGGACTCGCAAGGAGATTTGTTTTATAAGCGTTGTAACGTCTAAGTCACCATCAAAAATCACTTTATACGCCGGGTTTTCGTCGAAGTTTATTTTGATAAAGTGCTTGTAATGGGTCCGAGCAAACTCCTCGATGCTGTAGGTCTTTCCGACCTGTCTGGCACCTTTTATGAGGAGTGCGCGACGATCTTTTCGATTTTTCCAGGCCAAGAGATCTTGGCTGATTTTTCGAGTGAGTTTCATAAGTGCGGCCTCTTATTTGGGCATAGATATCAGAAGGGGGGGATTGCTCCGCATATTTTCCAGGGGAATAAGCGGGGTCAACTGCATCGTTTCCTAGCCATTAGTGTAATAGGAATGCATCTTTTCCGCTAGCCGCAAGACCCGATATGATATCAGGTAAGTATTATATCTCCCAGATATAATAGACCCAGGGGGACTTGGTACCATCACCCAACTCCCCGCAATGGATTTTAAGGGGGCCAGCCATGAAGCGAGACACAGCCGTCAACTACTTTACAGCAAGTCAGTCCCAAGACCTCCTCGGGGTGATGAGTCAAATGCCCGAAGATGCCTTAGAGCTAGTTTTGGGAATGGTCACTCCTGAGTCCCCTACTAATTCAAATCCCGAAAACCATAGGTTTGAAGAAATCAACGGTCGGAGCTTCGACGGCTGGGTCCTAGAGTCATTGACCACGATGTCTAATTGATTATGGGACCGTCTGATCATTGCCGGAATTTTGACATTAGATTTAGTACCAGTCAGCGTACCATAGGCTTTATAGTGAAGGTGTTCGTATACCTTTCTACTCCCAAAGGTTTTGGCCTTGGGAAAAGCTTTTTGGTCCTGGGGAAGGTAAAATTCCAAGCGACTATCGTCTCCCAAAGTTCCAAAAATGGGGTCATCACGGTGATTGATCATTGTGGCGACTTCTTCGAATGGAGCTCCAGGCTTTTCAGAAACAGATAGATGATAGGTAAATTCGTCGCTCCAGCTGATTTGATAGCATCGATAATGGTTGGGAACCGAAAATAGTTCATTGAGTTTGAGCATTTCAGGCCACATTTTATTTGTGCAGACGTCAAAACTCCCCTGTAAATCCGGCATAAAATAATTAGGAATCGTAAAATAGTATGCATATAAATCAGCCCAACGGACGACTGTTTGGGGGAAATTCTCGTTCATCAGGTCAAACTCATTTAAACCCTCATGGCTCATTCCAAATACATGTCCAAGTTCATGGATCATCACCAGCGACAATATTTTACCGCCACCCATTTGCCAAAGTTGGCGGACTGGCGACTCAAGGCGCAGGGCAAGAGGTCCATGCATCGGGGCTATATAGATAAAGCCCTTACCTTTAAGCATTTTTTTATCATAGTCGGTTCGCACTGCAATACCTACGAGAGCAGGTGGATCCACAAGGTAGCGTCTTTGCTCTTCAGTGAGTGTCCCCATTTGGAAGGTCAGATCCACCTCTCCGGAGCATTCCACTCGTTGAAATTCTTGAGTCCCAAGTCGCAAGAAAAAGCCATCCCGATCCGGTTCTCGAGCATCTTTATTAAAAATCATCAACTGACGCTGCCAATAATCGATGGCCTCGGCGATGCTCGTCGCCGCCTGATCGAGACTGGTGCCAAAGTTTTGCTCGTCAATCTGGATGCAGTAATTGACTTTTCGAGTGTTTTGAATAAACCATGAGTTGTTTTCTGTTCGGATTAGCTGACCTCCGCCGCTGGTCCAACCATTAGCAAATACAGTGCTGCATGTTAAGAATGTCCCAATCAACAGAATGTGATAGATTATTTTTTTCGCTCTCATCGCTTGGTCTCCTTTAAAGATTTATTCACCTTATAAATCAAAGGTACTTGCATTTATCCAGTAAGTAAATTAAATATTAATTCATATTGAGACTATTGTTATAAAAAAAATAAACTTTGGACCTACTCTGTTTCCTTGGGAGATGAATCTCGCATGAAATTGTACCAGTCAGACGACTACCGCCACGCCCTTAAGGAATGTCTTTTGGAGAAAAAAATATCTCATGGGAATACCTATTCCTTCCAAAATATGGCTAACGCATGCCGCGTCCAAAAAACTTACCTTTCAAAAGTCTTGGGCGAAAAAGCACACTTGAATTCCGATCAACTTTATCTCGCAGCAGAGTATTTAGGCTTTAATGACCAAGATCGACTTTTTTTAACGCTGCTTTTTGAGGAGTGTCGATCTGTGGTTCCCAAACGCAAAAAAAATCTTAAGGGGCATATAACCTTGATGCGGCGTCACTTACTCCGAAGCGAACAGCACATAGATTCTAAAGTCGTATCTCCACAGCAGGAGCATCTAGCTTCATACTACCTTAATCCGCTTATGCAAGTGGTGCACATGTTTCTAACCATCGAAAGGTATGCACAAAATGTTAATGAAATCGGCCAAAAACTGCACCTTAGTAAGGATGTTTTAACAAACATTCTTCGGAGTCTCCAATATATGGGGATCATCGAAATTCACGAAGGGCGCTATAAAGTTGTACTTAACAATTTACATTCGCCTAAAGACTCTGAACTCTATCCTGCGTACAGGGTACTCTTGCGCACTCTAGCTCAAGATAGAATGTCTCGTCTCACTTCCGATAATACTTATAATTTTTCAGTCATTTTTTCCACAGACTCTCAAACGCAAGATCAAATCCAAGCTGATTTCCTTAAATTTCTGCAAAAAACACAGCAGTTAGTTTCAGGAAGCAAGTCAGAAAATGTTTATCAAATAAACTTTGACCTTTTTTCCTGGGATAGATGAAATAGCCTTCCTTTGCCCGGGTATGCCATAGGCCAAAATCTGGGGATTTCAGATGGGCGCAGGGCACGGTATTCCTATTCCGAAATCTTATGCAAGGTTGCCATAAATCCTTGCAGCGCTATAGGACGCTTGTCTGGAGTCAGACCATCATGTTCGCTACTATAATCCCCGTAAAGGATCATCTCCTGCTGGTTCACGATCGTATGGCTGCGAAGGAACTGGTAGATTGTCTGACCCAAAGGCAAGATTCGATAAACTTGAACTGTATTACTTTCAATTTCCTGTTCTTTTCCTACTTCCCATCCATCCTGTCTACGTAAGTAGCCGGTCATCTTCCACTGAATGAGACTAGCGGTCGACCAAAATATCAAGCGGTGTGAGGTGGCCGTGAGGTCGATGTACCAATCATTGACTACACCTGCAGCCAAAACATTCTCAAATCGATAGGTGAATTCTGAAGTCTGAGTTGTAGCTGGGGTCTTGCAGCTCTTATCTTCATCAAGGTATGTTCTGTAGGTTCTCACAATTTTTGTGTCCGTCCATACTTCACTATGCACGAGTCCGTTAAGGCAAGTTGATTCAAACTTCCCTAGCGATGGACGGAGAGATTTTGCGTCCTTTTCAGGCACATAAATTTTCGGATCCTCTGGCTCAGCCCTTTGGGTTTTTTTACCTGTTTTCCCGCAAGACACTGCACAGCAAACGATTATACAAAGAAAACAATTAAAATGTCTTTGATAGTTCATGGTAACGGTAAAACCTTTCCAATATTTTTTCCTTCCAACAGCTCCGGGACCCTTTCGAGGAGCGGACGCAGGTCCTCAAAGCGGTTGCTCTTTGCAGCCAAAACTATGACACCAAAGCGCAGATTAGCGATACGCTGCTGAAATTGAAGGTTACGGTCGACGGTGATAAAGAAATCAAAGTGCTCCTGGATAGCCGCTAGTAGCTTGCCGTTGGTGAGGCCCGCCCAACCCTGTTCAGGGACAGTGATGACATCATGACCGGTCAGGCAGTGCTTTGCCTTGCGAGGGATGCACTCGTCGAGTAGGATCCTCATCAAGCCACCGACTGCGCAAGTTTGTCACTTAAGAGCTCAAGAACTTGAATCACCAGCTCCTTTGACACGGTAGGGAAGTCATCAAGAAACTGGTTCACGTTGTCGCCGCCTTCGAGATAGTCAATGAGCGTTCTTACTGGGACCCTCGTGCCGGAAAACACAGGTGTGCCGCCCATGACATCATCGGATTTTTGAATCGGACCTTTACTTGTCATGATGTTTCCCTCCCTCATGAGTAGACGTTACTATACCAAACAGAGCGGCAATTGATAGGGCAATCGTGCATCGGTCTCGGTATTTGTATTTCGAAATAGGGTCGGCCATTTAACTCCTTAATTGCTTGTGTTTGATCCATTCCAAATAAGGCGTATGGTTTCGTGGTTTGTGCCCTGGCGGCGGGCTGATTGAATTAAAGGTGTCATATTTTGGGTGCTACTCAGTTTCATCTCGATGGCAACCCAAATCACTTTATACGCCAGAAGGGGGTGTTCGGACAGTTGTCGTGTTGCCGCTTTTGAACTCTGGCCCAACTGTATTACATGGGGTCAGACCATCCAATCGAGGATCTTTATTCAAAACACTCCCGTGGAAGAATCCTATGAGGTCGAACTCACTCCCTTTTAGCACGAGTCACGAAACAGGTCGTCGATTCCTATGATGCCGACACGACGGCTGCGAGCCTTACTAAGTAGGGATGACGTCGCTCCTCCAGGGAGTAACAGGAAGTGGCTCCGTCGTCCCGTTTGCTTGAGGCCGGGATAAATTTTCCCTTCGACTTGGTCCAGAAGGTCGGCCGACGCCGCTTTACGACCCAACCATTTACATTCGATAACCCTCGTCTCTCTGTCATCAACACTATTCACTACAATATCGATTTGAGTCTCTCCCGGCAGCCAGTAAGTCCCGACATTGAATGAAACCGACTCAACCCCTAGTAAATTAAACATCCGCTCTCTGCGGGCCATCAGATTGTCTTTACCGCGGTCTAGTATCTTGGTTACCAGAAGCTCCAACGCCTCGCCTGAGAAATTCGGGATATAAAGGCCGTGCTCAGATTTCAAGACCTCAGTTGTGAACAGCATTCCTCCGCGGTCGTTTGCTCTAATTTTCGCTGCAATGGGTTCTAGAACCTGAAAATAAAAATTCATGAACAGGTCGTCGATATAGTACTTGGCACCGGCCTGATTCTCTTTGACCTTGCCCAGCGGGAGTCTAAGCTTGACCAGTCCCCAATCGACCAACCTTCCTAGAATGATATGGACGAGGGCCTGAGACATTCCAGTCCGCTTGACGACGCCGCTCTCGGTCCCGCCCGTGATGCCGAGATGACTCAAGACCTTTTTTACGTTCGTGCGTGACGACGCCATTGCTGTCTCCACCTTAAGGATGGAATCAATCTCTTCTAGAAAGATTGTTCCAGATGTGAAGAATGCCTTATTGATAGCACGCATCGCATTGTCGCCTTCCAAAGTATCCAAATAGTAGGGGATCCCTCCGGTGATCATGGCCACTAGTATGACTTCCTGATGCGTCCATCCCGGGCCATAATAGGTTTTGATCTCTGTAAGGTCAAAAGGAGGAACCCATAGGGATGCCTGGGTTCTCGTACCTCTGAGGACGGCTAGTTCGCCGTCGACATATTGATGGAAAAAATTGCTTGATGATCCAGAAATGATGATCTTTAGCTGGCCCTTGTTTTTGTAATCCTCCCAAAAGCTCTTGAGCAGCCCCACAAAACCGTTTCGGCCGGAAGCTATCCATTGGATCTCATCTAGCATGAGGACCAGCTTACCTTTTTTTACCAGGCTTTCTTTCGCCAGGTGGGCGAAAATAAAATCCCACGTCAATTTGACCGCAGCAAATGCTCCAAGATCTTCTCTCCCGAGGAAGGCGTCCCACTCACGGACGAACCGCCTCCGGCAAGCTCTGTCGGCCTCGTCGTCGCGGCCGGAAAAATAGAAGCACCGAGGATACTCATCCCGAATCTTCTTTAGGAGTTCAGATTTTCCGATCCTACGCCGCCCTCTAACGTGAAGAAACCCAGATTTAGGAGCAGAGAGAAAGTCGACAATGGCCCGCCTCTCCGCCTTGCGGCCAAAAAATGGCTTTGTCGTGGTGGTTTCCATAAGGTCTCCGTGCGGTAGAGTTAACAGTCACCCAGGTGCGTTGCCCTCAAGCTCCTGTTCGGAACTTCGTGTAAAAACATAAATTTAAAATGCTCGAACTTCAACTTAATGTTTTAACATAACTAAATTATTGGATAAAATTTATAATCGCTTTACGATGAACATGTTTATGATTTGAAATCAGACACTTAAAAACATAAAAACGCATGACCGCTCTTCTACTTTATGTTTTCTAGGTTTGTGGGCGCTTACGCCGCCCGGGCTTCCCTGGTTTAAAGCTTGCTCAGGTGAACCAAGTGGGGTCGACTGTATCTTTTACTCTAGCCGCAAGACCCGATATTATATCTGGTAGGAATTATATCTCCCAGATATAATAGACCCAGGGGGACCTGAAGATGAGTAAATTTGTTAATAGATTAAATGAGTTGGAAATACTTAAAGAAAGTCAGGCTGGATTAACGGTCGTCTTCGGGCGGCGGCGTATTGGCAAGACGACGCTTATTGATCGCTGGGGCCAGTCGCAACCTTATTTTTATTCTCAGGCGATTGAAGGAGCTGAATCGATCCAGGTCACCCAGCTGGTGGAAGATCTAGCGGCCGTTTTACCTGGAGGGCTTAAGGCTAAAAGTTGGGCTGAGCTGTTACCTATTCTGTCATTGATTCGCCAAAAGGCTGTGATCGTCCTTGATGAGTTTCCATACCTGGTGAGATCCCAACCATCATTGCCATCGCGCCTGCAAAAGTGGTTAGATCACGATAGACCGGAGAACCTTCGATTGGTACTTTTAGGGTCGTCTCAAACTATGATGAATAGTCTTTTCCTAGATTCTAAGGCTCCCCTTTATGAAAGGGCTGATTTAATCCTGCACGTCCAGCCCATGGGATATAGGTTTTTCTGTGAGTCCGTCGGCGTAGATCCATATGATTCGAGCCAGTTTGAGAAATACTCGCTTGTTGGCGGGGTGCCACGCTACTGGGCATCAGTGAGACCTCGAGACTCCGCGCAAGATATTGCGGAGAGACTCTTTTTCAGTCGGTTTGCTCAACTTGAAACTGAGCCCGACCGGCTCTTAAAAGATGAGGAGATTAACGGGATGCAGGCAAAGTCAATATTTGAGTGCATCGGTCGCGGTGCCCATAAACCGTCCGAAATTGCCGCTCGCATGGGGATTGAGCAAACAGCCCTCTCTAAGCCCATCCAAGTTCTTTTACACACATCCTTGGTTAAAAGATCTTTACCATTTGGAGAAAGCACGCGGAGTTCGAAACGAACCCTTTATTCCATATCCGACTATGCCCTGATGTTTTGGTATGGGAGCTACTCGCCCCATCGTTCTAGGTGGCACACCTATTCTGACAAACAAAAGCAACAGATCATCCACATTCATGCCTCCGCGGTGTTAGAAGACAGTTACCGAAATTTGTTTCCAGACGGCGCCCGCTACTGGGATGGCCAGGGAGCTGAATTTGACTGCGTTCGCCACGCTCCAAGGGATTCTACAAAATTGATCATCACAGAAATCAAACATCGAGAGATCAAGGCTATGGAAAAGGCGAGTTTGAGCCAAGAGATGACAAAAAAGTTCCATTCATCCAAGCTCTCTAAAAACTATGGACTTGCCGGTGTAGAGATTCTAGGGACAAGAGAAGTGCTCTCCCGCCTCTGTGTCAGTGGCGATAGTGATGGTGACGACTTTGTAGATAAACCGTGTCTAAATCCCATTTTTCAGGTATAACGTCTCTAGTTGTCTATATGAGGGTCCTTTCGCGAGGTGTTCTTATTCCTAAACTAATTGTTCGTAATACGATGATTTCAGACTTTGACGGGATCCGAGCTTTGTATGCTCGCGTATACCCGCAGTTTCCAAATTACACCCACGAAATGCTGCTCGGGCAGCTCAATAACTTTCCCGCGGGCCAATTTGTAGCGATCTACGACGATATTCCTGTGGGCTTTTGTTGCACCTTTAGGATCGCTAAACGGATTGCCCTTGAACCCCACTGCTGGGATGAGATCACGGGGGGAGGGTATGCGTCGCGTCATGACCCCGAGGGAGATCTCCTCTATGGCATGGAACTTTTTGTTGACCCTGCTTACCGGGGTCTGCGCATAGGCCAACGCCTCTATAACGAGCGTAAGAAGCTGTGCCAATACCTCCGCCTTACGGGGATTACCTTTGGAGGTCGCATGCCTGGCCTATCGCGGCGGATTAAAGAAGTAAAGACCCCGGAGCAGTATATCCAGTTGGTCTCGCAAAAAAAAATCCGAGATATGGTGCTCACGTTTCAAATCCGTAATGGCTTTGAGGTGATTGGACTCCTCAAAGATTATGTACCCACCGACTCTGAATCGATGGGTTATGCAGCGCATCTTTTATGGCGCAACCCCCAGGTGAGTGCAGCCAATTCCAACAAAAATTCCATCGATGGGCGACTTCCCGATTCGGTGCGTATCGGCACCGTTCAGTACAGGCAAAGACGCATTGATTCCTTTGAAGAGTTCGCCAAGCATGTGGAGTACTTTGTCGATGTGGTCGCGGATTACAAAGGGGATTTTGTCGTCTTTCCGGAGCTCTTCACTCTCCAACTCCTCTCTTGCGAACCTGAGCAGTTGTCCCCATCTCGGGCCATCGAAGCGCTGACCCGTCATACAGAACCCTTCAAAAAAATGATGGGCGATCTGGCGATTCGATACAATATCAATATCATTGGTGGCTCTCACCCGACTATGGTCGAGAGTGGTGAAGTCCAAAATATCTCCTATGTTTTTCTGCGTGATGGATCGGTCCACGAACAAGTTAAAATACATCCAACCCCCAGCGAACGGTTTTGGTGGAACATCTGTGGCGGCTCCGAAGTGCGGACGATCCAAACCGACTGTGGTCCTATAGGTATCTTGATCTGTTATGACGCTGAGTTTCCAGAACTCGCTCGCCACCTTATCAATCAGGGTGCACAAATCCTCTTTGTGCCCTTTTGTACCGATGAACGTCAGAGCTACCTTCGGGTCCGGTATTGTGCTCAAGCCCGGGCCGTGGAGAATCAATGTTATGTGGCGATGGCCGGTAATGTTGGAAATCTACCCGGAGTGAGCAACATGGATATTCAATATGCCCAAAGCTGTATCTTAACGCCCTGTGATTTTCCCTTTGCAAGGGATGGAATCGCAGCTGAAAGCGAACCAAATGCAGAGGCGGTGGCTATTGCAGATATCCGGATCGAAAACCTAACGACGGCACGCAATGCAGGAACGGTACAAAATCTAAAGGATCGGCGATTTGACCTCTACAGTATTCAATGGAAAAAGCCCCTTCCGCCCAAGCCGATCCAGATCTCGACTGAGATTAAGAATCATCTAGGCTCCACGTAAACTGGCAGCAGATCCAATCGCTATCAGCAGTAAACCAAAGTCGATTGCAATGGGGGGCGTCCTCATAGCGAGAGAGGACTGCCAGGGGGTCTTTTTCGACACTCGGGGGGCTCATCCTAGTATGGAGTCTCTCCAGGGACTTTCGCACTTGGCCCGCAAGGAGGTTGGTGGCTTCCCCAACCCAGTCTTCGATAATGCTGGCATCCTCGGGAGCAGTTTTGCCCATGGGGTTAGTGAACTGAGCGGACTCGCTGGTCATGGACAAGACCAGAGTCCCTCGAAGGCTGTCACTGAAAATCCCGATGACCCCTGCATAGTCGGTTGAGCTAAAACCAAGATCTCGATCCACCTCGGACTCTGGCACAAACTTGATTGAGGATCCCAAGATATGGGGTATGGCGCTATTTAAGATTTTATCAATTTCAAGAGAAAAATCTTCATTTTTGAGGGACATGGAGAACACTCCGGTCTAGTGGTTCCAATGATTGGAAAAATCAGGGTGTGGACTAGTGTTTGATATTGTGGCAACTTTATGGTAATGTCAAATTATATAAACTATTATCTAATTGTCCAATTCTCACCATAGTCGGGGCCTTTGTGGGCAAAAAGATTCTCATCGTTGATGACTCAAGAACGGCACGGGTGATGATGGGGCGTGAGCTCGATAAAGCTGGCTATCTCGTTGTTGAGGCTGTGAATGGCAACGACGCTCTAGAAAAAATCCAAGCCCACCCCGATATATCGTTGATGATTAGCGATATCAATATGCCGTGGAAAGATGGGATTGAGTTGCTTACGGAAATTAGGCAGATGGAATCCCTTAAAACCTTGCCGGTCATGATGGTGACCACGGAATCGGGGCAAGATGTCCTGGCTAAAGCAAAAGAACTGGGAATAGCAGGATTTTTGATTAAGCCTGTAGCCGCTGGAATGATTGCCGCTGCGGTGAACAAGCTTTTGGCATAACAAGCTTGTTTAAGGGTGAAGCTGTTTCAGACCTTTTTGACAAACTGTGACTTGAGGTTCATGGCGCCAAATCCTTCGATCCTGCAGGCGATATTATGCCCGTCGCCAGGAGCGTCAGCACCAGCAAGCAGTCTGATATTTTTTACCTTTGTTCCCACTTTAACGGACCCTGAGGCCCCTTTAATCTTGAGGTCCTTAATCACAGTGACCGTATCGCCATCGGTGAGGGGTGTCCCGTGGGCATCCACAATGGTCTCTGACGCGGTCTCGTCAGCAGACTCTTTAGGCCCAGTAGGTGTGAGGGAGGCGGTTTCTAAAAAGCAGTCAGGGCAGATCCATAGGCTCCCGTCATGATAGATATTTTGTGAGCCGCACTGGTGGCACTTGGGGTCTTGCTGCATGTTTAGGCCTTGTCTATATTTGGGGGGTGAGCAGCCGCTGCTCTCCTTAGGTACCAAAATCAACAGGCAGAATAAAGGCTGATTTTTTAGGTTAGGTCGCGGGTATGGGGATGGTTTTGGATTTTTCAGGTTTGCAGTGGCTACGAAATAGGGTTGTGTGGTATTCAGAATTATCTGGAAAATATCCAAAGCTACGGATTGTCATTGGCTCACACATTGTCATCGATCGGGGAGAACCTTGCAGGCAGAAGTAAAAGTGAGCCTTCCAAAGGATAAATGGCTGGTTTATACCTTTTGTCACCGACCTATTCGCAAAACACTGCATCTGGCTACTGGAGTCACGCGAGTAATCGCCAGGTTGTTTGAAAAATACAACCAAAAATTGATTCAGTCCCTTTACACATCCTATCCTGAACTGTACCAGTATGAACAAAAAGATCAAGTGGTCACTCAGTTAAAAAGTGACCAGTTGCACCTGGATTATCTACAAAAAAGCAAGCTCTTTGCTCTACCTTTTTCTTACCAACCCAAGATTAGCATCGTGATCCCGGTCTATAAAGTAAAACCATCGATCTTAAATGAAACTCTGTTATCTGTCGTCACCCAGACCTACGGGAAATGGGAGATCTGCCTTGTAGATGACGCATCTAACGATCCAAAGATTACGGATATCCTAAATCTATACGCGGCTAAATTTCCTGGTCAAATCCATGTTAAAGTCAACTCTAAAAATCTCCATATCAGCGAATCTTCAAATGTTGCTCTAAAAATGGTGACGGGGGATTACGTGGGCTTTTTAGACCACGATGACCTCCTGATTCCCTCTGCCCTAGCCGAGATGGTAAGGGCGATCAATAAAAACAACCAACCTGATATTCTGTACTCTGACGAACGGGTCATCGCTGAAGACGGATCTTATCTCCATGGCCCCTTTTACAAGCCTGCATGGTCTCCAATGTTGCACCTGAGCTGCAACTACACCACCCATTTCAGCGTCTACTCTAAGGAAATTATCGACAAAACGGGGGGATTTCGCAAGGGCTTTGAGGGTTCACAAGATCATGACCTCATGCTACGTGCCGTGGAGTTGTCTCATAAACCCGTAGTTCATGTCCCCTTTATCCTCTACCTATGGCGAGCGACTTCAGGGAGTACCGCCCTTAACACAGAAGAAAAGCCCTATGCCGCTATTCATGGTATCAAAGCGATCACCGAGTCGCTCCAGCGACGTGGACGGGAAGCTCTGGTCGAATGGGAACCGTTTTCGTTTCATTACCGGATCAAATATAAACTCCCCGCCTACAATCCCAAAATCTCTATCATCATACCCACCAGAGACAGGGTTGATTTGCTTAAAAACTGCCTCAATTCCATCAAAAATAAGAGCCTTTATCATCCGTATGAGATCATTGTGGTCAACAATGACTCCTTAGAAAACTCTACCCTTGAGTATTTTGCAGAGCTTAAAGAAGCCCAAAAACAGGGCGAAGCCGTGCGCGTCATCGATGTTCGGGGGGTATTTAATTTTGCTAGGCTCAACAATGAAGCGGTTAAAGTCGCCGCTGGCGAGTATCTGGTCCTCTTAAATAACGATACGCTGATCCAAGCTCCCCAGTGGTTGGATGAAATGCTTTCCATAGCCCAGTGGCCTGAGATAGGTGCTGTAGGCTGCAAACTCCTTTACCATGATGGGACCCTGCAACATGCTGGGGTAGTCCTCCAAGACCGACGTATTGCTGCCCATGCCTTGCGGGGATTGCCATCAGGAGCCAGAGACTATATCAGCATGGCCAACACGATCCACGAGACGGCAGCGGTCACAGCTGCTTGTTTGATGATCAGCAAGGAGAAATATCTTAAAGTCGATGGACTTGATGAGCTTTACCTCCCTAATGGGTTTGGTGATATCGACTTTTGTTTAAAGCTCCTCAAGGCTGGGTTTACCAATGTATACACGCCCTATGCGGTGGTGACCCACCTTGAGTCCAAGAGTCGCGGTCGGACCATTGAGCACTTCGAAAAGCAAGTGATGCTTGAGCGTTGGGGATGGGATTTACTCAATGACCGCTATGTCAATCCTAACCTGAACGGAAATGAATATTACATCCATCCCCATGAGATTGATTCCATCGACTTTAACCGCAATGTACTCGAAGCCTATTGGGCTGAAGAGTTAAAGGAACTGGGTGGACTTACCTTTAGTCCCGCTTTTGGAGCTTTTCACTTATCCAATCCCGATAAAAGCTGCCGCTGGTGTACCAGCCTTTTGAGTCGCATCCATCGTTAAGCCCGCCCGCTGCGAGGCCCACTAACTTAAGTTTGTTCCTTACTTTGACATACATAGGGCCTCCGCTATCACCAGGGCAGGCTCCTGATTTTTTATCTTGGGATTCAAACTCGATCAGTCCATAGGCAAACATATCATCTCTTAAATCCACATCCTCTTTCCTAAAAATATCTTTAATGCGGCTCGTGGTCGTGTAGAGTTTGCCTGGATTATTTTGAGCCTGGCTGAGACCTGCTGAACTGGTGTAGTCACCGTAGCCAGCGAGAATCACCGAGTCACCCACCTTAAAATCCCCATCATCGGCAAGGACTGCTGGGTTTAGATGGAGGGGAGCTGCTTGGTCCAGTTTGATCAAGGCTATATCGAAACTAAATCTTTCATTGTACTGGAGGTCGTGGCTTTCATGGACGATCGGAGTGCCAGGGATCACAATGGGTGTAACCGAGTCACCGAGCCCAAAGACCACATGGTTGATTCGTGCTTCTTTTAAGCAATGGGCGGCTGTAAGAACCCAATGGCGATCGATTAAGACACCACTGCAATAGGGGGTCCCAGCTCCACTTTGGGGAGGAGTGGCAGTGAGAGCAACTGTGGCATAATCCTTCCAAGTATACTCAGCAATGTTGATAGGATTGGCAATCTTCAAATCATTTTGATTTTGTGATCGGTCGTTTTGGGCAGAGGGATTTTGACAGGAAGTAAGGAAGATCATGCCCCCGGTCAATACGATAAATTTAGGTTTCATAAGCGGTCCTTCAAAGCAAAGCAATTAGCAGCCACCAAACCATTTGCAGTCCCATTTGGAGCTGAATTCATCCCATTTTTTGGCATTGTAGGTGTCGATTTCGGAATTTTCAGCCTCAGGTTTCTTAAGAGTGCCTGCTACGATTTGTTGGGCTTCGGATTTTTCTTGAGGAGTAGGTTCTACGAAGAGAGGCTCTTTTGGCTGATCTGGTACAGATTTAAGGGTTTCGGACTCATAAATATACCTGTAGTACCAACAAAACTTACTTTGTGCCAGAGCATCGATTTTACCTTGAATGGCTTTAATCGCGGCCTGTTTATGGATAGCCACCATTCCATTGACAATTCCTGGAATTCTATCGACGATAGGTCCAAAATCAGGGGCCTTGATCTCTTCAATTTGGAATTTTAGGTCCTCTAATCTAACACTACAGACTCCTGAAAAGGTGTACTGAATGGTTGGTTTAACTTTGATCACAGCATTGATGGGCTTCTGGTTGGATTGATCATCAGCGAGCTGGACCTTTACAAAGGCGGTCTGGGTATTTAAAGTGACGACCTTACTTTGTTCGAGCATTTTTTTAAAAAAATCCTTAAGGGGAATGCTGATATAAACATCGATAGCAATTTTATAGAGGGCGCCCATGAGAGGCTGATTGGTGGCTTTATCCACAAAATCAATAGTGGCTCCATGCTGGCATTCGATGGTTCCAGTCTTTGCAAAACGCCAGAGCATATTAGAGTTGATACAGGGTACTTCTGGAATCAAGGGTTTCTGGTCGGAATCTGAGGCAGATGCTGAGGCAGCAACCTGCGATTCCTGGCCCCCTTCCCCGGACATATCTTTGCTTTTTATAACATTTTGGCAGGCCCCTAGGGTGCTCACTAGGATGCTGGTAACGACCATAAAACAATTTTTAACCACTTTTAAGCTCCCAGATCTTATAAAACGTTAATCCCCTATCTAAGGACCTAACACTGGATCCCTATGCATATGCTATGCCTGGATCCAATAATAAAAATCCGATGAAATCAGCTTGGTTTTGGAGTTATGTGAACTGTCTAAGAGGTTAATGTCAAATATCTGATCAATTTTTTTTGAAATTTGTAAGATTTCTGTCCTGGACCTGGAAAATTATGCCAGGGTCGCAAATAAAGTTTTAACTACCCAGGATCATGATCCATTAAGCCAGGGTTTCAAGTCGACTCAATGGGGGCCGAAAAGTCTATTGTAAGGATAGCGAAGGTGTCAGGCTGATGGTTTTCAAACAGGAGATTTTGGACTATGATTAGCAAAAAAATAATGGGAACGTTGGGACTTATTGTGATGAGTCGACTAGTGGGGAGCTGTGATAGCTCAGCTCCTAAAAAACCAGAACCCCGCCGCGTCGTTGCTCAGCAGGATAATCTTGATGATAGCGAACCAGGCTCCAGTTCCCAGGCTAGCGGCGAAATCAAATCTTCTAAATCAACAAAATCTGCAGAATTTGGCGGGGAGGAATCAACTCCGCCCATCGTCCCACAGGCTCCTACCAATGAGGAAACCAAAAAGGATTCAGAGAAGGCGGCAGCCACCACGGACTTTGGAGGCTGGTGTACCAAGGTGCTTGAGACCAAACCCTTTTCCAGTGGCCGTCTAAAGCCTCTTTTAGGGGATTTTTGCGATGGTCCTACGGCGAAACCTCTGCTCAAAGAGACCCTTATTGCAAGCGCTTATGTCGGGAGTGGTGATCCAAAATTTACCGATATCCTTCCTCTCAGCAGCAACGCAGCCACCAGGACCACAAGTTATAGGTTTGGAGTGGCCATTAAACTGCCTTTATCTTTGAAAGACCATTTTGATAGAGCAGCTCCAAAGATGGGAGATATGGCCGAGATTAAAAAGCTTCAAGAGTCCACGGGGGCAGTAGCCACCGTTACGGTGTCGGCGCCTATTTTGGCAGACGGTCCGTTCCATACCCAAGGCTGGTCAGTGAAAAGCACAGCCATTAAACAAGTCCTAGTCCAAAGTGTCACTTCCGAAGCAACGACTCGGTCGGACCTCTTTAAGTTGGTCGACGCCAAGCAGTATCTCTATTCCCAGTACACTGACAAAGCCTTTCCTGTAAAAACTATAAAGAATTTCGACTATATCGGTGCTGGGATCACCGTCGAAAATAATTCTTACATCATTGCTGTTGTGGATATTTCCATGGACAATTTGGGGTTCAGTTCCGTTGCCGAAAATGAAGTGAAAACCCTTGCCATCAACGGTATCAAACAAATCTACACACAGGCTGAACTGGCGAAATAAGCGGAGACAACGGTAGACGTCTGTGTGGCAAAACACTAAGCTTCTCTTGCGGAGGTTCCCATGATTGTGATCACCCTCGGAGATCCCTTTAGTGTGACGATTGAGATTTTGGCCCAAAATTTTGCTAAGATTCAGGAGCTTAGCGAAAAATCCTGGACCAACTCCCACCCGGCATCAGGACTGGGCGTTGTGATCATCGGCAGTCTTAGCCACTGGCGTGACCAAACCGCTCGGTTAGGGCTCGTGGAGGATCTCCGTTTGAGAAAACCGTTTAAAATCGTCCAGTCTGAGACCGAGCTTTGGGAGTTGCGACCTGCACAGGGACAGGTTGTCTTTTGGGATAGGGACCTACAAGGAGAGTCGAAGGGTCCTTTTATCCCTGCCGAGGCGCTTTCCTTAAACGCCAGGGGCGAGGTTGCGGCCCACACCTTGAGGTCCCTTGAGGGGCAGAGCTTTAAAAAGTGGCCGCACTCGTCAGAAAAGCTGGCTGTGGTGACTGGGCCAGTGGATAAGTTTGCCCTGGACCAGGTAGGGTTTAAGAGTCCCGGACAAACAGAATTTTTTGAGACTCTTTGGGGTCAAGAGGCCATCATGACTCTCGCTGGTCCTAAATTGAGAGTTGGTTTAGTCACCAACCATCACAGCCTTCGCTCTGTCGCCGATTTGATCACCCCAGAAAAAGTTCTCTTAAAAATCAAACTTTTTGTCCATACCCTGCAATCGCTTTTTGGAGTCACCCATCCAGTCATAGGAGTTTGTGGTCTGAATCCCCATGCGGGCGACCAGGGAAAATTTGGGGACGAGGAGATCACATGCCTAAGTCCAGCGATCAAACAAGCCCGAGAGGCTCTTACAAACGCCACGATTGTCGGACCGATTCCGGCGGATACGGCATTTTATCGGGGGTTTCACGGTACTTTCGATGGGGTTTTGGCCATGTATCATGACCAAGGTTTAGGGCCTCTTAAATTGGTTCATTTTGACGAAGCCATCAACGTTTCTGGTGGACTGCCTCACTTGCGAGTCTCCCCAGATCATGGGCCAGCACAGGATCTTTACTTAAAGTGTCGCGCCTCCCCAAGGAGTTTTTTAGCAGCGTTAGATTTAGCTTGGTGCTATGTGCAGTCTTAATGATTGGAAGACAGGGGATTTATGTCAATGAAAAACGCACGAACGGAAATCACTGTATCCGGAGCTCGTGAACACAACCTTAAAAATGTTGATCTCACCATCGAACGGGGCAAGATTACAGTGATCACTGGTGTGAGCGGCTCGGGAAAAAGTTCGTTAGCTTTTGACACCATTTTAGCGGAATCTCGGCGTAGGTTTTTCTATACCTTATCCCATTACAGCCGTCAGTTTTTAGATCTTTCCAGCCGACCATCGGTGCGAGCGATCAGTGGGTTATCCCCTTCTATTTACCTAGCGCAAAATGAAACTCCCCCATCCCGTCGGGCCAGCATTGCGACTCTCACGGATATGGGGGAGATGCTCGGCGTCTTTTTTAGTCGGTTTGGCCAGCAATTTTGTCCAAAACATGGAGAACCAACCCTCGCCTTTACCAGTAGTATGATGGTCGACCAGCTTTTACGGGATGCCAATGGAAAGATGGTGATTCTCTGCGCTCCTATCGCCGAGGCAAAAAAAGGCAACTTTAAGTCGACCATGATGGCTCTTGCCGCAAAGGGATTTTTGCGGGTATGGATCAATGGCACCATTCACGAGTTAGAGCATTTTCCAAACCTATCCAGCGACAAAAAACATACGGTTAAACTTATCGTTGATGGCTTAAAGATTAAACCCGAATCCCAGCAAAGAATCCAGCGCAGCATCGAAAACGCTCTTGAGGCTAGCCAAGGGATTTTAGAGTGGTTTCCTACGGACTACAAGGGCGATTTGCTGATCCAACAGGGGGGACGATACTCACTTAAAGCTGGTTGTCAAACCTGTGGGTATGCTTGGCCTAAACTTGATCCAAGGTATTTCGCTGCAAATTCTCTAGGTAAATGCCCCGCCTGTGAGGGCCGAGGCTATTTGGGATTATCGAAGACAGAGATGGAGTCTTGGGATGCTGTGGTCGAAGATGACGAAGCAGAATCTGAAAATCGTGATGACACCATCCACCTTGCGGAAAAACTATGTGATACCTGTATGGGCACGGGTTTAGATCCTAAACTATATTCGATAAAGTTTGGCACCAACTCGATCCTAGATGTGCATAAGACCCCGTTAGGTTTGCTGGAACCGTTTTTAGAGTCGCTCCAAAATGATACTGCATTAATGCAAAATAAAGCTGCCGGTCGGATCCTCGACGAACTTTTGCCAATCTGTCGCCGTTTGACTAAGATGGGGCTTGGATACCTGACCCTAAGTCGGCGACTGTTTACCCTATCTGCCGGGGAACTACAGCGTATTAAGCTCGCAGGGATCTTGGGTGGCAGGCTCCATGGAATCCTTTACGTGCTTGATGAACCAAGTCAGGGACTCCATCACCTAGAGGTCAATCAGATCGCAGAGGCACTGGTTGACCTTAAAAAAGATGGAAGCACCGTGATCGTCGTGGACCACGACGAGGGCTTTATGAAGTATGCCGATTGGATTGTAGACCTCGGCCCTGGAGGAGGCCAAGAGGGAGGGCACCTTGTGGCAAAATTTAAGCCACAAGATGCTCTTCGATACGCAGATCAGTCCCTGACCGCTCGGTACCTTTCCCAAAACCATCAGGTCGACGAGGTCAAGAAGCGGGATTTACCAGAGTCTCCCGGGATGATCGAGGTCCGGGAGGCAACGATTTATAATCTTCAGATTCCCGTAGCGAGATTTCCCCTGAGTGGATTTACAGTGGTCACGGGTGTTTCTGGAGCGGGGAAAAGCTCGCTAGTGATTGAAACCCTTTATCCTAGGCTTTTAAGCTGGGTCCAAGGGGATGCTAACATAAGGGATAAGCTTTCTCCGCTGATTCGGATTGTCGGTGAGTCTAGCGAATCAACCGCTTATCGAATAGAAATGATTGACCGTAAAAAGATTGCTAAGAGCAGTGTCAGCATCCCTGCGTCCTATTTAGATGTGCTATCGGATCTACGTGATCTCTTTGGTGGCCTGCCGGAGTCCCAGATTCTAGGGTTGTCTCCGAGGAGTTTTTCTCTGGCTGTGGAAGGCGGGAGGTGCGGCGAGTGTAAAGGGAGGGGAGTTATCCAACTCAAGATGCGGTTTTTAGCGGATTCCCAAGTGGTTTGCCCCCTTTGCCGGGGAGAGCGCTTTACGTCCCAGGTTTTAAGCGTCCGTTATTTAGGCTATCACATCGCCCAGATCCTTGACATGAGCCTTTCTGAGGTTGCGGACTTGCTTGTAAACCATAAAAAGATAGTAGGCAAAATAGCTCCGGCCCTAGAACTAGGTCTAGGTTATCTCAAGCTTGGCCAACCTACTGCGAGTTTATCGGGCGGCGAAGCCCAGCGGCTTAAGCTGGTGCCGCATTTTTATCAGGGCACGGCGGTCACAAAAAAAAGGCTGGGGAAAGGTACGATCCTAATCATGGACGAACCAACGACCGGACTGCATATTGTGGACGTTAAGCGGCTTATCAAAGTGATTCAACAAATGGCAGAGGCAGGGACCACTATTATAGCGATTGAACATCATCCCGAAGTGATGCGTGCCGCTGATTGGAACCTGGAAATAGGACCGGGGGCGGCAAACGAGGGTGGGCGACTGGTTTATGAAGGGCCGCCTAAGTTGTAGTGCAGCATGTAGTCCCGTAGGAGTTTATACTCCTGTGCAGAGACTGAGCCATCTTCGTGGCATCGGATCAGCTCGTGTTTTTGGCAGATTCCAGGCTGGCGGCCTAAACAGCTGATTGTGCGGTAAGGGTTTGATGTTGGCTTATGGCGCACGTCCAGCCTCTGGGTTTCAAAGAGTTTATGATCCCGGGCGGCGGTCAGCAAAAAGTGTGCAGTGACGTTGGCGGGCAGGAGCACCCAAAAAGCCCCCTTTTCATGGAGCAATAGGTCCACGGCGGTCAGAAGGGTCTTAAAGTCCAGTCCGTCGGCATCAGCATGCCAGGCTAGACTTCGCTCGGGGAGTTTAGGGCGGAGTGAATTCTGGTAGAAAGGTGGATTCGAGACGATCATGTCATAGGAAATCAGGGTGGCGTTGGAGGCAGGGGGAGCGAGTTTGTCCCTCAGAAACTCCTGGAGAGAGCAGGGGATCACTTTGATGCGGGATCCAAAAGGGCTGGCGTCCACGTTTTGCTGGGCGACCTTTGCGGCGACCGGGTCGATCTCGATGGCATCGAAGGTGGCCAAAGCCGATGCTCGTTGGGCGATCATAAGGGATAGGAGCCCCGTTCCGGTGCCGATATCTAGGATGCGCAGGGCGTTTTCTACGCTGACAAAAGCACCGAAGATACAGGCGTCCGATGAGACTTTCATGGCGCAGCCAGCTTGGTTGACCCGAAACTGCTTGAAGGTGAAATGCTCATTCCGTTGGCGTCGCCCCTTCTTCTGGCTCATCAAAACTCCATCAACCGAGTGGGTCATTAAGGTATCATCAAGGGATTAGGGGGACATCCAAATTCTTTGGTCTGCAGCACACTCAAAGGCATCTAGGGTGGGTAAAAGACCAGCGGCTTTATCGAGGATGGTCACAGCCGTATAGGGATTTTCAGTGGCATAGCAGTTATTGATCGTAGAATTGACGTCGGTTGCTTCTACATCCATCCGGATTTCTACAAGGCTAGCTTTGAGCCAGTCCGGGTTGAGAGCCAGATGGAAAAGTCTCTGGATCATGGGTTCTAATCCAAAATCAGTCGGTGGTTCGATTCTGTTGACGCTGGAATTGACTCCATCAACATACACTTTATAACCAAAACCTTTTTTCTGAACGGTAGTTTCGTTAAACTGGGGCGCCACAGCTCCACGATTTTGCATTAGCAATACTGCATAGGGTGTTGCGGAGAGACCGCCTGCTCCATTGCTCCTTCTGCAAAGGTATTTTGACACAAGCCATGGCCTAAGGTGCGATCCATCTTGGCCCTGGGTCTTGCATTGGTCTCGTTCTTTGGCGTCTACAGCCAGAAGACTTGTATCGAGACCTACCAGTAAGGAGCTTGTATTTGAAAACGCTTCGTAACCAGCCTCATCAACAATTTTAGCCCGCGCTCTGAGAGGCACCTCAGTCGTAAAGGGATACTCAAAGGTTAAAATTTTATTGTTTCGGTCGTCTTTGATGGTAGAGGGGACCTTGGTCCAGGTTTGCCCATCGAGGGTTAACTCCACATAGATTCCTTCGTTTCTTAGTGGGGCTCCCTCGACCTGGACTGTGGCCACAAGTTGGAGGGGAGTTTTTAATTCGGGTTTGGCTATTTTTGGGTCCCCCAAAATCGAAACCTTAGGGATGATCTTAGAGATAAATATTGGCAATTTAATCGAAGTAGCTAAAAAATCTTTGCCTGACACCTTATCTTTAAAGACCAGGGAAGCATAGATATGATGCAATCCAGCGAGAGGGGGTGGAAGTTTGATAGACATGGATTTTTCGAAGTTTTGAGTCCAAAGCAAACCTATATTCTCGTTGAGATCAGATAAACTCGATGGTGATTTATTTGAAAAATAAACGATCATATTACTTTTATAAATATCAACAAGATTTTCGGGTAGAACTGCTCCGGTATTTCCATCCAGGAGTTTAAGTTTGAGTCCTAACTCGGTATTTTGGAGGTAGGTGACTTGGATCTTGCCACCCTCTGATTGAAATGGTCCCTTGAGACCGACGGTATCGATGGCAAGAGCATAGTTTGCGACAGTCGGTCGTGATGGTTCCTTCACCTCCGCAAGGTTGCCGGCACCATCACGACAGGTGACGATGACAAAAGGAGTGCCCTTTAGGGCTTCAGCCTTAAGGACTGTGGACCCGGTAAAGGTCAGCGGGCCGCCGGGGATTTGCCCCGGAGTGGTGATAGGGGTTAAGTTGACCGTTTGGGTCGATGTATCACCTAGTAGCTGGACTTCAGCTGGTCCGCAAGTGGCGGATTTTTCGTCGACGACTGTCAAGGTAATATTGAGGGTGCGATCTCCAACTTCATTAGGTGATTCTATGATGGGGGATAAACTGATTTTAGGTGAGTCATAATCAGCGATTAATTTTTTTTGCCAAGATTTGGCTGGAGTAACTCCTTGGATGGTTCCCTGGGGCTCTACGATGACGGTGAGCTCACCGCTTTTAAGTAAGGGGATGTCCCAGACTATTTCGCGAAGGTTTTCGGTTTTTTCCCAAAGGGAGCCGCCTTCAGCATCAAGGACTTGGACTTTGACGGGCGAAAAAAAATCTTTAAGCCTCAAATAGTCTGGCATGGTGGGTTCAAGTGGAGAGATCTTAAACTTGGTAACCAGTCCAAGGTTTCTGATGTTGGTGGGATTTTTTGCATCCAAATCTATCAGGGAACCAGACAAATCTAGCTGCGACAAAATTTGTTGTTGGAGAGCAGCACTCCGGGGATTGGGATTTCGCAGGTCGACTTGACGGCCGATTTTCGGCCCACAGGCACTGCTGAGAAAAGCTAAGAAAAACCCTGTATAAGGTCGGAGTAAGTGGTTTTTCATTCTGCAAAAATTTATTAGGTTCAATATCTGATGCCTCCTTCTTGTCTGGGGTTAAAGAACCAGGTCTCCTCGGGCTTATCGACAAGACGGAGTCATGGTTATAATTAAAAATTGTTTTACAAATTTATCTAATAAATATAGCTAATTATATTTACTGCGACAATCTTTTTAAACCCATCCCAAACTGGCGGGATAAAATGATACCACCTTAAAAGGGTGCATAATCGAGCCTTTCAAGGGCCGGCCCGTTTGAAGGCCGACGAGGCGTTCTAGATCCTTTTCAATCCTTTCCATTTGGGAAGTTTGTCTAGAGTTTGGAGCGGCACTTCAGGATCTATTCACCGTAGGTGTAGACCCCTTGCTTGGTTTTACGTCCCAAAAGCTTAGCGTCAACATACTTTTGTAGGAGAGGCGAAGGGCGATATTTGGGATCTCCCAATCCGCGGTGCAGGACTTCAAGGATCGAAAGGCAAGTGTCTAATCCAATAAAATCTGCTAAAGCGATCGGACCCATTGGCTGATTCGTTCCTAGCTTCATTCCACGATCGATATCTTCTGCAGTTGCGACCCCTTCTCTGAGGACCTCAAAGGCCTCGTTGATCATGGGCATAAGGATTCTATTGATGACAAAACCAGGATAATCCTCACTGCGAATGGTCTCTTTGCCCAAACTTTTACAAAATAAGAGGGTCTTATCAAGGGTTTCTGGGGAGGTCTTTAGACCCTTAATAACCTCCACAAGCTTCATCAAGGGGACAGGGTTCATAAAGTGAATGCCAATCACCCTCTCTGGATACAAGCTATAGCTTGCTAGTTTAGTAATAGAAATAGATGAGGTGTTGGTTCCGATCACGGCTTCAGGAGCCAAGAGCTCGTCAAGTTTTTTGAGGATATCACCTTTGGCCGCAATGTTTTCTTGGATTGCTTCAATGGCTAAATCACAGGTTTTTAATCGGTTTAGATCGGTCCCAAAGTCTATGAGACCAAGGGACTTTTTTTGTACTTCAGCGGATAACTGCCCTTTAGCTACCAGTTTAGCCAGGGAATTTTCGATACTGGATTTTGCCTTTTCCACAGATGTAGGGTTGATGTCGTTTAGAAAGACCTTAAACCCACTTGTGGCGCATACTTGGGCGATTCCAGCCCCCATCTGCCCTGAGCCGATCACGGCTATTTGTTTAAACCCTGTTGCTTCAGTCATTGCAAGTCTCCAGTTGTTAGCTAAATTTCAACATATCGCCACGGTTTAGATAGTTGAGGTGAAAATCAAAAACATGGGCAAGATCGACGGGGACCTGCCGTCCGGGAGCATTAGCGATGCTAGCTTCTAGGTGCTCAAGCAGCGCCGAGCGGTAGCGGGGATGGGCGCATTTGCTGATGATTTCTCTGGCTTTTGCGGTCGGACTGAGCCCCCTAAGATCCGCTAAACCCTGTTCGGTCACAAAAATCTGGGTGGAGTGCTCGCTTTGGTCAGTATGGGTGACCATAGGTACTATATTAGAAATCTTGCCACCTTTACTTGTGGAGGGGCTCATAAAGATCGGCAAAAAACAGTTCCGGGTGAAATCAGCGCTTCCACCAATACCATTCATAATCTTGCTACCAAACACATGGGTTGAATTGACGTTGCCAAAGACGTCCATTTCAAGGGCTGTGTTCATAGAGATCAAACCAAGTCGATGGATTATCTCCGGACTATTGGTGATCTCCTGCTGTCTGATGATGAAATATTTTCGGAATTCATCAACATGATCTCTAAACCGTCGATGCCCTGCAGAGGAAAAAGTCAAAGCACTTGTGGATGCCACAATCAGTTTGTCGTGATCGATCAAGCTAAAAATTGAATCTTGGACCACTTCTGTATAGAGGCTTATGGGTTCGGATTGTTTATCTTCGGCAATGCAAGCTAAGACTGCATTTGCTATGTTTCCCACACCCGATTGGTAGGGTAGTCCCGCTGGTAGGCGGCCTGCCTTGCGTTCATGTTTTAGAAAATCAAGAATATGGCAAGCTATTGCCTTGCTGTCCTGATCTGGTTCCTTAAAATCGCCCGCCACATCAGGTCGGTTTGTGAGCACAATCCCAGCGATTTTATCGAGTGAAACTTGTACATAGGGGAGACCTATGCGATCACCAGGATCGTAGATAGGGATCAGTCGTCTTGAATTGCCATCATCAGGAATAAAGACGTCATGGAATCCTTTGAGGCTTTCACCGAAAAAGCTGTTCCACTCGATAAAGATTCTATCTGCCATCATCATATAGGAGGCAGTGGCGCCACCGGAGGTGCTTAAATAGACTTTGCCGTCTGGAGTTATATCCACGGCCTCGATGATTGCGGTCGTTGGTTTGCGGAGATACCCCGAACGGACATGTTGAGGGATTCCAGAGAGGTGATAGTCCATGAATTCAACCAAACCTTGGTTGATTTGTTCTCTTAACAAAGCATTGGATTGGTACGGCAACCTCTTTTTCGTTATTTTGGCCCGTGCCCATTCACCATCGAGTTCGTCGCCCACGCTAGCACCAGTGTACAGGGTTAGTCCGAATGGTTGGCCCTGTGCTTTGATTTTAGTTCCATGAGCCGCGATGGCTGGTGGAATCACTTTCGGATATCCAGCGGGCGTGAAACCACTACAGGCGATTACTTCATCGTCTTTAATCAGTGATGCAACTTCCTCCGGTGACATGATTTTATTTCTGAGGATGGGATTCATAAATATTTCCTTGTAACAGTTTGCTTAAATTGATCTCACATTAATGAACGTGCCTTGGTTCTGGCTCTTCTTTGCTAAATTCTAGATTGGTTGGATTTTGAATGCTGGAGTCATGAAAAATTCCGTTTTGCATGCCTGGTTTTTGAAGGGTTGGCTTTTTTTCTGGAAACGAAACAGGCTTGCCGATCTCAGCAAGGCTGGCTGCAGCTTTCTTTTTGGTTTCGATATCAGCCAGTCGTGCCATCATAATACGCTGTGCTTGGGGCGATCCAGCACCGTGCATCGATTCCGCGAGATAGCCGACAGCCGCGCGACCTAGGGTGAGGTTTTCAATAAGACGCATAAGTTTCATGCGATCAATCACTTTCACTGAGCCCTTGGTTTTTAAGTATTTTTCCAGATAGGGTCGCGTCTCTGGATTGGCATAGTCATGGGCACTAGGCATCGTTACAAACATCCCTCCAGCGATATCTTGGAGAAGACGGGCGATTTCATAGGGGAAACGGGTCACATTTTGTTTGCAGACGTTGGCCAAAAGGTTATCAATCATATAGTTTCCAGCGGCGCACTGTTGGCCAGCGGCTGAACATGCGAGTCCACAGGCCCACATGGTTTCGTTTAGATGGATCATCTCGACGATTTTGTCTTTGATATGGGATGCACCCTCAGCTCCATTGTATTCAGCAGCTAACGCGGCAGCACCGATAGCAACGTCGCCCACTCCGGTCTTACAGCCACCGTAACTCTGCCGGTGGTACCCAGCAAAGCGTTCGATTAAAACGCCCGAATATTCGGTTTCCCCATCCATATAAATTCGCTCTTTAGGAACAAAGACATCCTCAAAGATAACCAAGACTTCTTGGCCGCCAAAGCAGGGATTTCCTGAATCGATTTCCCCAGCCTCACTCTCATCGAGTTTGCGGAGATCGCAGGATTGGCGTCCATAGATATAAGTGATTCCTGGTGCATCCACAGGCACTGAACAACAGATGGCGTAGTCTTTTTCATTTGGCCGCATAGCAACGGTTGGCATTACCAAATGTACGTGAGAATTGATGGCCCCCGTCTGATGGGCTTTGGCCCCTCGAATCACCACGCCATCATCCCGCCGTTCCACGACTCTCAGATACATATCGGGATCACTCTGATCGCCGGGTCTTTTGCTCCGATCGCCCTTGACGTCGGTCATGGCTCCGTCGATGATCCAATCCCTATCCTCGGCGACTTTGATAAAATTGGTAAAACGTTCGTGATAGTCGGTCCCATTTTGCTTATCCATGTCATAAGTCGTCGAAAATATGGAATTGATGGCGTCCATACCGACACAGCGTTGGAAGCAGGTGCCAGAGCGTTTACCCAGGAGTCGTTGCATCTTGACTTTGTTCATCAAGTCGTTTGTACTCTGATGGAGATGACAAAATCGATTGATGGTCTTACCGGTAAGGGCTGATTTTGTGGTCATAAGCTCTTTGTGCTCGCTTTCATGGGCCACATCATAGGTTAAGGCTACAGAATTGATGGATGGTTTTATCATGGGGTGATCCACCGGATTATCGACCAGGTAGCCGTTTAAAAAGATTCTGAGAGGCCCCCGTTGGCGTAGGCTTTCAATATACTGTTTTCCTGTCATCAAAGTCATAGTGAGTCCTCTTTTTTGTATTGATACTATAAAATGAGCTATGAAAGTTGCTTTTTAAGTCGAAGCTCCCTGAAAAGACAAGTAATCTCTAAACATAGGGTGGGCTATATCGATCAGAGCTTTTTTCCTTTGTCGAGCCGTTTTTCCTTTGAGATGTGCGACGCCGAATTCAGTGACAATGGTGTCCACATCGAATCGCGAGGTTGTCACCGATGATTGGGAGTTTATATGGGGTACGATCCGTGAGATGGTTTCGCCCTTTGCGGTTGAAGGTAGGGCTATGACCGATCGTCCCCCCTTTGAAGCCGCTGCTGCCCTTACAAAATCCACCTGACCACCAACGGAACTAAACTGTAAAGGACCAATCATATCGGCACAGACTTGGCCCATCAGATCCACTTCGAGTGCCGAATTAATGGAAATGAGATGATCGATCCGTCCCGCGACAAGAATGTTGTTGGTGTAGTCAACCGGAAGCATAAGAACATCCCGATTGTTGTGGACAAAATCATAAAGCTTTTTGGTCCCCATAAGGAAAGTTGCGACCATTTTTCCAGGGTCGACATTTTTTAGGCGATTGGTAATCACGCCTTTTTTGGCAAGATCGACAACACCATCAGAAAACATCTCGGTATGAATACCTAGATCATTTTTGTTTTGTAAACAGGATAGAACTGCATCTGGAATGGAGCCGATGCCAAGCTGTAGACAGTCTCCGTCTTTTATGAGGTCTGCGATATAGGACCCTATTTTTTGCTCTATTGGTCCGATCTTGGGGGGTTGCAATTCTAGAAGAGGGCGCTCACTGCGGACAAAATAATCTACCTTTGAGACGTGGATCTGGGAACCGAGTGTGCGTGGCATGAGTTCGTTGACTTCTGCGACGACTAAGCGAGCACTTTCAGCAGCAGCCTGGGTATAATCCACAGAAACCCCATAGCTCATCCACCCATTTTCATCAGGTGGTGAGACGCAGATGAGGGCTACGTCGATGGGTATCATCTTTTCCCTAAAGAGGCTTGGAATCTGTGAGAAAAAAACAGGTGTGTATTCAGCTCGACCTTCTGCGACTGCTTTTCGCGTTGGACCTCCCACAAAAAGAGAGTTATGAATGAAGTGATCTTGCATTCCAGGTTCACAGTATCGACAAGACCCCATGGGGACCATATGGACGAACTCAGTTTTTTTGAACTTTTTATAGCCTTCAAGTAAGGCATCCACGAGCACCGTCGGTTCTCCTGCAGCGTGGCCGATTGCTAGCCGACAAGTCTCTGGAATGAGATTGATAAGGTCACTAGGGTTTCGAAGGGTTCTATCTTCGAAGGTTGTCGTCCAGAGGGGCATTTCCCTGATCCTCTCGATAAATAACAAAAGCTTCCAGCTTGAAGCGCAGCGTGGTGTACAGATCACAAGATTTAGGGGGTCGCAGTCTAGCGATCAGTGATCGCTCTTTTCATTGCGAACATCTTTAGTATTCTCTTTGGCTACATAGGATGTCAATCCAAAAATAAGCAAACAAGGGGCAATAAGGCAAAAAGGACGAATTTAAGAAATATAACTGTGTCTAGGAGCTTTTGAATCATTAGGTTTAATGTTGAGCGAATAAGTCGAGATAAAGTTTCGGAGGAAGCTACAGAAAATTTGCATTTTGGCAAAAACAAAACTTTGCGAGCTCTAAGGAAAATTGTATATCGAGAACCATTATCAAAAACTTTAAATGATATAAAATTGGGTGTTTAGAGTTTTTGAATGTCTATAAAAGAGGTGTTTATTCAATGTTGATCGATTGAGTAGACTTTGCAAATGCGGACTTTAGATTTTTTAGAACGGATTTTTACTTGTACTGGTCATCTCGAAGGGTGTAGGTTTTGCAAGAGACATAGAGCGCAGAGACTCTAAGTCATAGGACTTACATCCAATCCAAAAAATCTTTAAACCAGGTCTACAATCATCTTCTTGAAATGATGTTCGTATAAGGAGCGATCTATGGGGACGGCTGTTTGTGATGTTGCATCGAGCTATATGAAACGTGCAAAAAATGGACAAGAGTTTCTCCATCGGATGACCCAAGAAGAGGTTGATAGGCTGGCCCATGCTTGTGGAAAGGCGGTTTATGACAATGCGAAACTTTTGGCGCAAAAAGCAGTCTTGGAAACTGGATTAGGAAATGTTCACGACAAGATCCTTAAGAAGCGATCCAAAGCAGAAGCGACATGGACAGAAATCAAAGACAAACGAACGGTAGGGATCATCAAGCGTGATCATGCCAAGAGGATGATTTACTATGCTGATCCTGTGGGTGTGGTGGCAGGGGTGGCACCTTGTACCAATCCAATATCTACGGCGATGTTCTACACAATGATTTGTATTAAAACAAGAAACAGTCTGATTATATCTCCTCATCCTAAAGCCATCGAGTCGACCTTTCTCACCATAAAAATCATGATGGATGCGATGGCTTTTGCGGGAATCCCCGAAGAAGTCATACAGGTCCTCTATGAGCCCGAGTTGACGGGCTCAGAATCGCTTATGCTAGCTTCTGAAGTCATGTCCATGGCCAATATGGTTGTAGCAACTGGTGGACCAAAGTTAGTTGATGTGGCCTACCATAGCGGGACTCCGGCCTATGGGGTAGGGGCGGGAAATACGCCAGTTTATATTCACCATAGTAGCAATGTTTCTGAGGCCATTGAAAAGATTGTCACGGGTAGATCCTTTGACAATGGGATTATTTGTGCGAGCGAGCAGCATATCATCTCGCCCTATACCCTGGAGCGCCCGATCACGGAGGCTTTAGAAGCCTCAAAAGCTTATGTGATAAAAGATCGTAGTGAGTGGGAACATCTTACGGAGACCATTTTTGATGTCCGTGGACATTTAAAGACTGAATATATAGGCAAGCCTGCGACTTTTATCGCAGAAAAAGCCGGTTTGAATGCGCCAAAGGACTGTCGGGCGCTAGTGGTTCCGACCCCAACCAATCTGATCGGCCAAGATCCTTATACTGCGGAAAAACTCTGTCCTATCTTGTCCTGGTTTTCGGTAAAAGACCTGAGTGATGGAATTGATGTGGCTGTGTCGCTCCTAAATTTTCAGGGTAAAGGCCATTCAGCCGCAATCCATATTGACGAAGATCGCTTTGAGGAAGATTTGTTAAGATTTTCGGAAAACATGCCTGCAACCCATGTCATTGTAAACATGGCGGCGGCTACCTCATCAGGGGGTGGTCGGTACAACTGGTTGACACCAAGCACGACTTTGGGTTGTGGAGCCTATGGCGGAACGATGCCGATGGAATCGATTAATTTAAGCGTTAAACAATTGATTAACTTTAAAGCAGTGGCGATGCCTCTTGGTGTCAGTCGTATACCCGAACGACTTTTTGGCTAAACTCAAAACCCAGTCGATGACCCATAAGTTTTAGGAGATTCTATGGTAGCGATGGCGCCGATCGCCGAGATGTTAAGGATTCCGCAGCTAAAATCTGGACAAGGTGCCATTGCGGCATTGGAGCCTTTTCTTAATGAGTTAAAGGTGCAACGACTCTTGGTCATCACCAGTCCTGAGCTGGTCAGCTGCGGTGTTTATGGGCATCTAGAGCGGGTTTGTCTAAAGATTCCTGATTTGGTGCTCACCAGGTTTGATCAAGTCACTCCTGATCCTTCCATAGAGCTTGTGGAAGAGATTGTGGCGGTTGGGCGTAAGTCTAAAGTAGAAGCTGTGGTGGCGTTAGGGGGTGGTTCGCCCATAGACGCGGCCAAAGTGGCGGCTGCCATCATTGCTAGTTCAGATCAAACTGTAAGGAGCGTCATTGGCAGTCATCTTGTCAAGGCTACGCTGCCGCTGGTCGCTGTGCCCACAACCTCAGGGACGGGAAGCGAAGTGACACCCGTAGCGATTCTCACGGATTTAGTGGACCAAATCAAAAAGGGTGTGGTATCGGAAAAAATCATCCCTATCATGGCAATCCTCGACTCAAATCTGACGGTCAACCTGCCAAAAGCCCAGACAGCATTCACAGGACTAGACGCTCTCACTCATTCCATTGAGGCGTTTATTTCAAAAAAAGCCACGCCTTTAAGTGACTTTTATGCCCGGACGGCGATTCGGATGATCATGGCAAATATTCGCAAAGCTTATAAAGATGGTACCGATCACATGGCTCGGGGTGCCATGCAGATTGCCGCTTTTTATGCGGGAATCGCATTTGCAAATGCGGGTGTCACCGCTGCCCATGCCTTTGCCTATCCCCTGGGGGCCCGCTACCATTTGCCCCACGGGCTGGCGGTTATACTGATGTTACCCGCAGTCCTGGAGTATAATGCCAAGGCGGATTCACAACGTTTTATGGAGTTAGCAAGGCTCCTTAATGATGATAAGGTGACTGATTCCAGCCAAGTGGTACCGAGCATTGTCAGACTCTGTAGCGATCTAGGGGTGGTTCTAGGGCTTAAAAAAGTTGGTGTGTCCGCAGATTCCCTGGATGAAATGGCTTCGAGCGCTTTGACGATCAGGCGGATCTTGGACAACAATCCGGTTCCAATTACCACTATCGAGCATTCCACTCAGATCTTGGAAAGAGCCTATTCTTATACCTAGGACTGGTTTTACGAAGCCATTTTTTTGGTTTTTGCGCCTGATTTTCCCTTGTCTTCGAGCAATGAGTCAATCCTGGGATCATCAGGAGTGGAGAGTACGTAGTGAAGGTAAATGTTGGCTAAAAGCGGAGAGATGCTTCCTCCCTGCGGGCTACCAACGTCAGTCTTTGTGTATTGACCGTCATTAAGAACACCGGCAGTGAGCCAACTCTCGATAAGCCCAATAACCCTTTCATCACAGATTCTATGACGCAGGAACTTTCTCAACCATCCATGGTCGAGACTTCCAAAGAAATCGCGGATATCAACTTCGAGCGCATAGTTCAACTGGTCTTTGATGGGTCCTTTTAAGAGTCCGTCGTGGATCGTGGCAAGCGCATTATGGCATCCTCTTCTCGGTCGAAATCCAAACGAGCAGTTCAGAAAATCTTGCTCGTAGATCCCTTCGAGAATCTTCGCCATACCCGCTTGGCACCCTCTGTCAAAAATAGTTGGCACCCTCTGTCAAAAATAGTTGGCACCCCAATCGGGCGCTGACGCCCATCTGGTTTGGGGATAAAGACCCGTTGCACAGGTGGCGCCTGATAGGTCCCCCCATGCATGGCCTTTAACGCCGGAGGGATAAGCCAGCTCAAGTTTTCTAGGACTTGATCTTTGCTCATTCCATCCACACCTGGTGCAGAGCTGTTAGGAATCGTATGCATGCACTCCTTAATAAGCTCTGGGGTCAAGTGATGCATCAAGTTGTTGAACTTCACGCCTGGGTGAGTCCGCGCTAACGCTGCTACCCGAGCAATGCCTGTTGGCTTGTTTTCGTGTGAAACGTTGGGTTTTCCCATACTCTGACCGCTGTGTGTCTTCAAGTTTCCATCCATTGCTCTACTCCATTTTGCTACGCCCATCCCTCCACGGTGATTAGCCGGTTCATCGGTACTATGGCGAAGTCTGACTCCCTACCCTCTCCCTTGGTTTCCACCAAAGGATGCCTCATTGTTGCACCAATCAAAAAAACGCTAAAAATGTAAGGCTAAAACCTTGTATGGTGAGTGCCTCCATGATCAAGGCCAAATTTTCTAATGCAACTCCAATTATTTGTACTCCCAAACATAGATGCATCCAGCACCGCCAGCTCCGCCTGCATAATTCGTGGAACTCGTAGCATACCCCCCAGAACCAGCCCCCCCGCACTGGCCTCCCGAACCACCGGAGTGGGCGCTCGACCAGTAGCTGCCACCGTTCCCATAGGTGATTCCAAAATCATGAGCATCAGCTGCAGCGCCTCCGTAACTTCCCTGAATGCCATTGCTACCGGCGACACTTAAGCATGAAGCGTCGCCACCTGAAATACCACCGGCTCCACCCAGTCCATTCGTTCCATGGAGTCCACCGCTCCCGCCATATGCCGTGAGCAATGCCCCAAATGTCGTCGCGCCTCCTGCTCCACCATCTCCCAGGGCTGCTGCACCTCCCGTCCCGCCTGTGCCAATGGCGACCGTGACCGAAGAAACACTTGTAACATCGATTTCCTTGATACAGATGGCACCAGAGCCACCACCCCCACCCGCTGATGCAGCGCTGTTGGTTCCCGCACCGCCGCCGCCACCCCCGATAGCGATGACTTTGACCTTTGTAACGCCAGTCGGCTTTGTCCAAGTACCCGAAGCCTTGAAAGCTTGTCGGCCGGAAAGTAAGGGACCTGACGATGAGCCTGACGCGGCAGTCGTCTGGGTCGTTCCGTCCGGGAACTTGATGCCGCCGCTGGTGGACTCGATCAACCCAACAACAGATAGTGGACTCCCTGGAGAAGAAGTCCCAATGCCGACTTTTCCCGTCGAGGTAATAGCCATCACATTAGCCAGGGTATTGGCGGTCGATCCAGTTATTCCAGCAGGAGCTGTTTGAAATAGAATACTCCCAGAGCCACCTGTTCCCGTTCCATTGCCTGCCACCAAAGTAAGATGACTACCCGTGATATTGGTTCCACTGCCGCTGGTGTTTTTGAACAATGATGCAGTGATGACACCTGCGGAAAAATCCCCAGAAGCATCTCTTGCAACAATGGCGCTAGCGGTATTTGTGCTCGCTGCGGTGGTGGCTGAATTGGCAACCTTTCCGGCTGTCGCTATTGTAGAAAGCTTGGTGTCTGCAATAGCCGCAGAAGCATTAATATCCCCATTGACAATAGTGCCATCTGTGATCTCAGTTGCAGAAATGGAGCTCAAAGTGGCCAAACTTCCGAGGCCAAGATTGGTGCGAGCATTGACCGCTGTGGTCGCTCCGGTACCGCCGTTGGCGAGAGGCAAAGCACCTGTCACGGCAGCCGATGTTGTCAGGTCGATGGCACCGAAAGTCGGTGCCCCTCCAGCCCCTGGAATCCGAAGGACTTGGTTGGCCGTGCCAGCGGCTGTTGTGGTCGGTGCTGCGCCTGCACCACCACCCAGCATCACTCCATTTGAGGTTAAAGCCCCTGAAGAGGCCAGCGTTGCGGCTGCCGAGAAGTATGGCAAACCACCCGATGTTCCACCCGTCAGGCCGGTTCCCCCGTTGCTCACGTCCAGTATGCCAGAGACCTCGCTGCCAAGGTTTACACTAGAGCCATTGGCAGCGGTAGTAAGGCGCCCCTGGGCGTCAACGGTGATATTGGCCCGGGTATAGGAGCCGGCTGTTACCGCGGTGTTGGCTAGATCGATGGTCCCTGCCCCGGTGATAGCCCCGCCATTTAAACCTGTGCCGGCGGTGACACTAGTAACACTACCGCTGTTTAGCGAAGTCCAGGAGAGCACACCACTGCCGCTGGTTGACAAGACCTGGCCGCTGCTACCATCGACGGCAGGTAGGGTCCAAATCCTGTTGGCAGCCAGGGTGTCTGGAGCCTTAAAGCCCACATAGTTGGCGCCGTTGGCGGCCAGTTCGTCAAAGCGCATTTCGCCAGTTTGTCCCGCACCCGTGTTAAAGGGCTTCACTTGCAGACCGTTCTGGAGGGCCGTGGTCACGGTACCGGCGTTGACAGTCGTCGCTGCGGAGATGGCTGCTTGTTTGTTATTAAAAGCTAAAAAATCCGATGAGGCTAGGTAACCATCGGCACCACCGCTGGCTTGGCCTAAACCAAAAACGCCGGTCCCGCTGTTGTAAGTCAAAGGTGCCGTGATGCTTACGGCACCTCGGGCTGTGGTGTTAAAATCCGTCCAAGCCTTATCGCCGCGGTAAAACTGCGCCGTGGTTCCTGCCGTGATGGTGGGCTCTTTGCCCGAGAGAGCTGTGGTCAGGCCCGAGATTTTCGACTGGGCGATGGCCGCCGCAGAGTTGATGTCATCGTTGGTGATCGTGTCATCGGTGATGGTGCCACCCGTGCCACCGGCGACGGCAGAAGCGGTGGAAAGAGTACCTAAACCTAGAGTTGTTCTCTGGGCTGTGGCATCGGCGTCGTCGAGGATAGCTTTACCGGCCGTAGTAACCGTGTAGGTGCCCCAGGTGTTGGCACCGGTGCGTTCCACGCCGCCCGTTGTAGAGATGCCTTCGACAGCAGCTAGGTCGTCGCCTAGAGCTAAAGTGATGGATCCTGAGGCGGTCACTGGACCACCGCTGACGGTGATCCCTGCGGCAGGGGCCGTGAGGTTGACGCTGGTCACCGTGCCGCTACCGCCAGCATTCATCCAGCTTAGGTTTCCAGTGCCATCGGTTCTTAGAATCTGACCATTAGACCCATCCGCATCTGGAAGTGTCCAAATCTTGCTGGCAGCCAAGGTGTCGGGAGCTTTAAAGCCCACATAGTTTGAGCCGTTTGCGGCCAGTTCGTCAAAGCGCACTTCGCCGGTTTGTCCTGCTCCTGTGCTAAAGGCCTTCACTTGCAGACCGTTCTGGAGGGCTGTCGTGATAGTCCCGCTACTTATGATCGAGCTGGCGGTAATCGTCGCCTGTTTAGCGGCGAGATCAGTGGTGAGTCCCGAGATTTTAGACTGGGCAATGGCGGCAGAGGCGTTGATATCAGCATCGAGGATGGTTCCATCCGTGATATCGGCAGAGGCGATAGTCGACTTAGTGGCGAGCGAGCCTAGGCCGAGGTTGGTCCTCGCGGTGGTGGCGTTCGCTAAGTCTGAGAGGTTAGCACTGGCTAGCAAATCCCCGGATCCCGCGGGGGTGATCCAAGAGAGTGTCCCGGAGCCGTTTGTGCCTAGGAGCTGGCCGTTGCCACCATCTGTGGCAGGTAGGGTCCAGATGCGGTTGGTGGTGACCGTGGTCGGAGCCTTGAGGCCCACATAGTTGGAGTTGTCGGCGTCTCCTAAGCGGAGTTCGGTTTTGGTCGCAAGGGAGCCATTGGCTGCGATGTCCGTAGCGGTGATATTGCCTGCTGTGGTGACTCCCCCGGAGCCGGAAAAGCTCGTGGAACCACCGATAGTTCCCGTGGTTATGGACGATCCCGAGACTTTTCCAGCGGTGGTGATCGGGGCCAGTTTTGAGTCGGCGATGGAGGCTGAAGGGCTGATGTCAGCGTTAGCGATCGAGCCGTCGGTGATTTGTGCCGAGGTGATCGAGGCATCAGCAGCGCTGCTCGCCTTGGTGTCAAGGAGGGAGCTAAGGCCCGAGACCTGGGAGATGCTAATGGACTCGATGGAGAGCTTGCCGTCAGCGTTATAAAATAGCTGGCTGGTGTCGACTGGGATCTTAAGAGCCATGGGAGTCGCAAAGAATTTCTGGCGGGAGTAGACGGCTTCCTTGGCTTCGACTTCGATATAGACCAGTTTATCTGGATCCCCAAAGATCTGCTGGGTCTGAGCCGGAGTCAGACTGAGGTTGACTTGAAAGACTCCGTCCAAGAGGGTGGTGTCGGCAAACTCCACCTGGGGTCCGATCGGGTTTCCCCCGGCTTCCTGGTGGTAAAAACGGATCTTAAGATGGACCGGGCCTTCCACGGACTTGCCGCTATCTTCAGTCAGACGACCTCCGTAGGAGAGTTCCGCTGCATGGCTGGTGTCAGGGATCGCCAAGCTGATGGCACAGACCGTCCACAAGACCGAAGTCAAGAGTTTGTGTAGTTCATGTCGTTTTTTAAACATTGTGATCCCTCTTTCATATCGAAAAGTCAATTGGGGTTTTAACTGTGCCCCGTTGTTTAGAACACCATCGGTCAGTTTTGGTGAGAGTTGACAAAGTGGTCAAATATTCAGTGGTTTAGGAATGTTATGGGGAAGTAATAGCGGAGGCATCGAGACGGCATGATTGGGTTTTTTAGGACGAGGGGGTGTTGAGTCGGGGGGGGTAAAAATTGTAGCGTCCTCGGCCCCACGGCTGGCCAAAAGTCACACCTAGACCACCTTTAATCTTGCTGGCGACTTTGGATGCCGTGGCATGTCGACACTTGCTAACACAGCCTCAAACAACGAGGCTCAGCCCCGAAGAAGCGGCCCGCAGCCGAGGTTTTTGCTTCGTGTGTGAGTTGATCTAGGACGCCGCCAGCTTTAAACTCTGTGGCTGTGAGCATGGCAGAGTGGGCACGTGGGGAGCGCTGATTCCCATATCGAGTATTGGCAAAAGCTCGATGCGCACATTGAGATATGTGTGGTTTGGAAATTTGCTGACGATCCTTGGCGCTATTTAGGTGGAATTGTTTCCCACCTTCGCGCGGCATCCCCATAATGCGATCAACAACACAAAAATAACGTGTTTGGTGTTCCTTTGAAAGAAAAGTATCATGGTTTTACGAAGCCAATTTTTTGGTTTTTGCGCCTGATTTTCCCTTGTCTTCGAGCAAAGCGGCAATCCTGGGATCATCGGGAGTAGAGACCTGAAAAATCTTGTAACAGCAGTAGTCACCGGGGGATAACTCTTGTTGGAGAAAGAACATAGGACCAGTCTCTGCGGGGTCCCCTTCAGCACTGATTGTGCCTGCTTTAAGTCCAGCGGTATCGGTTGTTTTAAGAACCATGGGTTCACCCTTAGCAATAGCTTGATCCACACGCTCCTCAAGAGATTTGATTTTGGCGGTGACCCCATCGGGCGGCATACGCAAGGCAAGCTTAAGGGTTTGAGAAGCCTCCTGCTCCATCCCTCCAACCTTGATGAGGGCAAGGGCCATATTGTAAAGGATCGTAGGTGCAAAATGCTTCATAGACTTAGGCATGGATTTTAACGCTTTTTGGTAAAGTTTCACGCTTTGTTTGACTTGGCCTTGGGCTGTAAGCCCTACAGCACGATTGTTGAGAAAAGCGACGAGTTCTCCCTGGCCTTCTATATGCTTCATAACGGACTTTAGGCGACTTTCATCGGCAGAAACCACGGCAATCTTTCCAATGCTCGATTGAATAACGGCAGCATCAGCATCGATTTTTTGAGCACTCTCAATCAATTTGTCAGCCTCTGCAAGATTGTTGAGTTCGGCTTTGACTTCGGCTAGCTGGCAAAGCCTTTCGATATTACCCGGTGACAGGCCTTCAGCCTTAGCGAAGAACTGTTCAGCCTTTTTGTGGTGTTTAAGTTTGAGGTTGATCTTACCCAGGAGATTAAGGACCAAGGTGTCTTCGCCGTTTAAATGGAGTGCCTCAGTGGCAAAGCCCTCCGCTTCTTGGAGGCGTCCATCAGCATAGGCAATCTCTGCAGCAAGAATGGTGACGACCTTATGGGGGCCTTTACCGTCACTAAAGTGGGTTTCATAGAGATGCTTGGCTGCCCGGATATTTTGGGCCTGGAGCGCCTTACGGATTCTTAGCTCGGTCGCTTTTTCGCCACGAGGCCGCTTTTCTTCTTCGATCACCTGCATGATCAGGGCCATAAGCTTTTTTTCACTAAGGGGTTTGGTGATGACTTCGGAAACCCCCATCTCCCGCAAGATATACCGGTCGTTGCTTTTGACCAGACTGCTAAACACAATGATCGGCACCGTCTTAAATCCCATAAGGCGGACTCGCTGCACAAATCGGTCACCACTCACCTTGGGCAGGCGCCATTCTTGGACAATCAAATCAGGTTCAGGTTGGCCCTTTAGGGCTGCTAAGGCTTCCTCGCCATCAGCAAATCCCGAAATATCGGTGACGCCCATGTCCCTTAAGGATTTTTCCACGAGGTTACGCCCTGATGCATCTGGATCCACGAGGACGCAGCGGCCAATGTCCCAAGTTTGGGCAAAGGAAGCAGGATCTTTGGCGCCGGAGTTTTGTGCTGAAAGGGCTTTTTGAGATAGATCTTCGACCTTTTTTTGGTTTTTTTCTGAAAAAGCACCAGCTTTATTTAGGACAGCTAAAGCTAGCTGGGATTTGTTGGAGTCGATCAGAACGGTGACCATTTCGATTAGAAGTGGCTCTTGGGCTTCGGGAAACAGGGACAGCAGTGAGCGTTCAAGCTTGAGTTGGGTGTCTGTTGTATCTCCATGTCTACGGTCATTTTTAAGCAGATCTCGCAGATAGGAACCTGCAATTAATGGTTCCCGCCATTTCCACTCATCTCCACGAACAAGGAGGTGTTGAAAAGACTGTTTTGTCGACGTTATATCATCAGTCTTGAGGTGGCAGGAAAACAGGCCAAGTTCAAAGGCCTTTATGAGGCACCATTCGAGGTTTTTCTCATAGACAAGGCTGACGAGGCAGCTGGAAAGTTCTGGTTGCTTTATAACATGGATCAAAAATCGCAGAATGTTTAAAGATTGGTCCGCAAAAGGCGACGTGATGACCCAGTCAGGAGTCACGCCGGTTTGCTCTATAAAGAGCTGGCCTTCTTGGAGGCTAGCAGCCGATTTAACGCCCTTAAATCCCAGTGATTTAAGTGCCTCAACCATGCCAAACCGGCGTGTAGAGAGGCCCTCGATCACCAAAATTTGAGCGCTCCGATTTTCTATCTTATGAGCCATTCCCACCTCAAAGTCCTGTATCGGTCAGTGAGGTGAGTTTCTTTATAGACTCCATTTTCTAATGGTTAGTCGACCCAAACATGGCTGATAGGTGATTTCACAAGGTTTCCCATCGCATCTTCGCTTTCCATATAATAATCCACCAGGACTTTTGAGAATCCTTGGATCTTAGCCCAGTAGAGGTCAGCGAGTTCTGATGCTTGGATAAAGTAATTAAGACCTTGTTGGGGTGGCTGGCCACGCTCTGCAGGATCAAAGCTTCGTCTCGTCATGGGGACGGGCTTCCAGGGTGACACCTCAGGCCCTCCTCTGTAGAGGAGATGATCTCCTAGGGGGGAGGTCCTCCCGGTTAGGCTTTGTCTCACATAAACTTTTGCCGATTTGACTCCCGAAATATCGTGGGCTAGGGTCCAAACATAAAAATCACGGGAATGGGGCTCAGCTCCCCTAAATCCAATGGGGCGCCAGCGAGTCGTCATACCCCAGCCCTTACCCCCTGGGTTGTAAGGCCACCGTTGTAGCTTTAGAAAGGATGGAGGAGTTTGGTCCGCAATTAAAGGGTCTTTTTGCTGGGACTGTTCGTTGTTAAAGATAAGCTTTGCCTGGGACTTGGCATGGACCAGTGCCAGGCCTGGTTTGACTTCGTCGTCTAGGGCGTCCCCATAGTAGGTAAAGCCACTGTCTAGGCCTGCAAGGTAATAATGCCAGCACATTTCGGCAGGATTTGCTGCGATCGGTTGCAAGATTTGGCTTATGCGTACTTTATCAGTACCAAAGATCTGTTCTGCGGTTTCACAGTTATTTGCTCCAGCAATGATTGCAGACCAGCTTTTAAGGGATGCGGAAAATCCCTTTTCAATATCCACATAGGATTTGGGGTCGGTCTCTTTGTACTGGGGATCGCTGGGAGAACGCATGGGGGGGAAGAGCCACTTCGCAAAGGCAGGGCCACCAAAATCTCCTTCGGGATTGACCCAGGATCCATCCTCGACGTGAACCTGAGCATCGAGGGGCACAGGATTCTGTTTAAGGTAAGAAGCTACGGTGGTCATCTGATAGCCTCTCGCAGTCGCTGCTTGGGCGAACTGGGGAACTGACTCAAAATAATAGCTATAGCCACCACCCCAGGCGTTATCGCCATCGTGGGCCATGACGACTAAAAGCGGTCTTGAGGTCTCCTTTGCAAAGGGCGCCAGAAAGCGATCGATGCTATCCGTCCCCATGGTTCCGTAGCCATCTTGGTATCCAAGGATATCGTCGGCAGGGACGATGATAAGGGACTCTTGGTTTCCAGAGCTTGGGTCAGTATAGATGGCGTGGTGGGGCATATAAGCGAGGGGGACCGGTAGCGTTGCACCGCGGCCATCCAGAGTTCCCGACCACCACTGGGGCTTTGGGACCGCCGGGTTTTGTAGGTCAGATTTGTTTGGTGGATCGGTATTCCATGTGCTGCTGGAGGGTTCAGGAGCAACTTCGAGATAGTTGGCGGTCGCCCGGGCGATATGATGGGCTGGTACAAAACTCCATTGATACCCAGCGGCTTTCAGTTCTGGAATCATCTCTTTGCTAAACGCTAGCTCAGGGGGGAAAAACCCTTGGCTGACGCGGCCCCATTGCTGACGTTGCGTTTCTTGTTGGAGCAGGAGTTCTTTGCGAAAAACAGCTCTTGGTAGCAGGGGAGCCAGGCCGTGGTGGAAGGTGATGCCCACAAGGTCTGCTCGAGGCTGGCCCTGCTGGGTGGTCATGCGGCTGGCGTCTTGATAACCCTGGGCCCAGTGGTGCCTATAGCCATAGGTTTGGGATTCACCAAATGATTTAATGTTTTCAATCAGGGAGCCGGTATATGAGATTTGGACTCCTGCATTTGGGTAGACGGATAAAGCTTTAAGAGAATCGAAGCCTCTTTCTTGGTAGATTCTTACCCGGTCCTCTTTTGTAAAGACGGGGTCATAGGCGCCCACATCACCTTCCGCGAGTCTGTTTTCGGGGTGGGGCACAGGACTGCCTGGATAGAGTCCGCCCCCTTGAGCTTTGTTTTGGATGGATTGCAGCGCTGTTTGCACGGGGCCGCCGGGTTTTAATGGTGCGGGCCAATAGAGAGGTTGGTGCAGGTGCCAGTGATAAGTGATATGGACCTTTGAATCAGCGGTGGATCCCAACAGGGGGTTTATGCCTGAAAGACTCAACGGTCCTAAAATCAAATATGTGAGTTTCCATGGTCCTAAGCATTTCGTCATCGTCATATCCTTGATCAGTCGGGTTCCAAGAGGTTGCAGAAGGGAGTTTATATCATGAATCCAACTATAGATCTACCTCTCGCACTTTAGGGACAGCTCCGGCTGAAAGTTTCTTTGGCCCATCCAAATACCACTGAAAATCAAGTATTGTGATGATTTTTGCTGCTAATTCTATTTTCGCACCCTATCTGTAACGATTTGAATTGACATAAAAAAATGCCAGATTAATTATC
>JBGSUI010000006.1:0-11886 GCA_041736175.1 Oligoflexales bacterium
ATCAGCTCCCTCCCCCTGTTTACGAAACCACATCATCCTATGCGAATTAATGCTCCTCACTAAGATCCTGTTATGAAACCTCAGTGACAGCATCATACCCATTATCAGCAGGGGAGTCGTTCACAGTACCCGGAACAGTAGGCTGGAGCTACGGGAGGTCTCGGGGCTGCTTTGATTATCATCACCAGCCGCTGGATGGGTGCCTACAGTGAAACCCAAGAGTAACCCCGCCCCCTCAAGCCACGATCTTATTCCTTGTTGCTTAGCCACGTTGCTGAAAGGTAGACTGGAGTCGTCCCTAAATCATGCGTACGCCCGTGGTTACTCATCTTAAGGAGAGGCAAATGAAGACCAATTGGAAAGCCCCCAGGTGGCAAAGTCCGTCCCTCCAATGGCTCGCTGCGGGATTCCTAAGCCTTCCGCTCCTCGCAGCTTGTGGAGCAAGAGACGAGCTGGTCCCCCCTTTTTCTCAAGGAGCCCTTCAGAGATCCCCTTCAGGATCCACCTTAGGATCACACGCGGCTTTTAACCATAACCACCCACCGGGACGTTCCTACCGCTACGTGAAGATCCCCAAATCCTGGGGTGCCCAGCTTTCAAAAAAACAGTTTATCGTCGATCACAACCAAGACAGCGAGTATGTCTACGGATACCTCTTCGACTCCCACGGCCCCTCCCCCTTTAAAGTCCTTGCCGATCTCCCGCCAGATTCAGAAGTCCTCGATGAATCCCTCGTGCAGACTCGCGGAATCAAGGGAATCCTCGAAAGGGGCGACCCTTCCGTGGACCAAGGAGACCTGGCGGCAGGCTATCATAACTACACCCAACTCACCTCTTTCCTCGTGGAATCCCAAAAAGCGGCCGCGGATCTCGTCTCCCTTACGTCCATAGGCCAAAGCGTCCAGGGCCGCGAGATTTGGATGGTAAAGATTTCCGACCATGTACAGCAAGACGAGCGCGAGCCTAAAGTCCTTTTGGTTGCCAATATGCATGGGGACGAAGTGGTGGGACGCGAACTTATGATCAACCTGGTGGAGCATTTGCTCGGCCAATACCAGAAAGACCTGGCGATCACTGATTTGATCAATCATAGCCAAATCTATATCATTCCGTCCATGAATCCCGATGGTTTTGAACTCAAACAACGGTTTAACGCGGATGGAGTCGACCTCAACCGGGATTTTCCGGATTTTACCAGCGATCCAAACAACACACCGACGGGTCGCGCCCCAGAAACCCAATCCGTGATGAATCTGTTTAAGGAGCACCATTTTGTCGTGTCCTTTAACTTTCATGGTGGCGAAGTTTGCTTTAACCTCCCCTGGGATACCCAAGAAAATGGGACACCACGACTTAAGTTTGGAGATGACCCCCTGGTCAACCAATGGGGACGCAGCTATGCGGATCTTAGCCCGACGATGAAAGCAAACTCGGGAGGGAGTTTTGATCGTGGGCTCACCTATGGATACGAATGGTACGAAGTGGACGGTGGCCTGCAGGATTGGGCGATTCACTACCAAAATTCTATCCACTCAACCATCGAGCTAAGCTATGCCAAATGGCCTCCGGCCCGCCAGCTGCCCGCCTTTTGGAATGAAAATCGAGAACCCATCCTCAGGCTCATCGGGCGCGCCCGGGAGGGGATTCATATCAATCTGACTGGCTCCTCCCAAGAAGATCCCCAAACCGCACACCCCCCAGAGGTCAGCCAAGCCACCATCACAGTCGCGGGCCTCAACCGCCCCCTCACCTATCAAACCCCGGTGATTCATCGCAATGCTCTGTCCTCCTCGCCTCCCACTCTCCAGGTCGAGGTAACGATCAAAGCTCCGGGCTACAAACCGCTGACCACCTTGGTCCCATGGAAGGTGTTTAAAGGCCAATTTGACGCCGTCACACTGGTTCCTATAAACCAACCCTGAGATCTATCGACCTCGTTTAGACGCAGCGCCGAAGGATTTTAGTGTAGATGCTAAGTTGCGAAAGATCGCTGAATTTTACGCCCCGAACCACTGTTGACGATGAGTAAGCTGCATGCTTCAGTCCGGCCTTCGTCAGGTTGGCTCTAGTCGGTTTGGCTGAATGCAGTAGAGCTCCCGTCAGGGAGCGGCCAGTTTAACACCATACTTTAGCAACACAAGGCTAGGAACTAGGGGTCTTACCCAGCCCTTCGATGCGCAAGAATGAATGAAACAGAATCCGATTCAGAAGCATTTGGTCATGAATAGCAATACATCACTATGATTGTAAGACGATTGTATGTGCTCCCCCGCCGGAGAGATGTACCCACGAGCTTAAAGATCCCACTTGAACAGGGCTACTGCGGTCGGCCGTGTCCCCATGGCCTAGCTGGCCCTCAGTATTGACGCCAAAAGTCCATAGGGTACCATCCGTACGGCGAGTAAAAGTGTAGAAGAGTCCCCCCGCCACTTCACTCCAGGAGCTTAATGATCCCACTTGAACGGGGCTACTGCGGTTTGCCGTGTCCCCTAGGCCCAGCTGGCCGTTAGCGTTGCGGCCAAAAGTCCATAGGGTGCCGTCTGTGCGACGAAGAGCGGTGTGGTAAATTCCCCCAGCTACTTGAATCCAGGAGCTTAAATTACCCACCTGAACGGGGCTACTGCAGTCTGCCGTGTCCCCTAGGCCCAGCTGACCGTCAGCGTTGCGACCAAAACTCCATAGGGTACCGTCTGCGCGACGCACAGTGGTGTGGTAAATTCCCCCAGCCACTTCACTCCAGGAGCTTAAAGAACCCACCTGGACAGGGCTACTGCGGTTAATCGTGTCGCCATGGCCCAGCAGTCCGTAGGAGTTAAGACCAAAAGTCCATAGAGTGCCGTCTGTGCGGCGCGCAGCGGTGTGGTAGGATCCCACCGCCACATCGATCCAGGAGCTTAATGAACCCACCTGCACGGGGCTACTGCGGTCCGTTGTCGACCCAAGACCCAGCTGGCCGTAAGAGTTCCCACCAAAAGTCCATAGGGTGCCGTCTGTGCGGCGCATAGCGGAGTGGTAGGCTCCCACCGCCACATCGATCCAGGAGCTTAACGAACCCACCTGCACGGGGCTACTGCGGTTTAACGTGTCGCCAAGTCCCAGCTGGCCCTGAGAGTTGCGGCCAAAAGTCCATAGGGTGCCGTCCTTGCTGCACGCAGCGGTGTGGTAGGCTCCCAACGCCACCTCACTCCAGGAGCTTAAATTCCCCATCTGAACGGGGCTACTGCGGTTTAACGTGTCGCGCAGACCCAGCTGGCCGTAAGAGTTGCGGCCAAAAGTCCATAGGGTAAACCGGGTCGGACCAGTGCGGGCAAAGGTGTTGTAGCCATTCCCCGCCACCGCAACCCAGCAACTTAAAGTGCCAACTTGAACGGGGCTACTGCGGTTTACTGTATCCCCGAGACCCAGCTGGCCATAATGATTTCGACCAAAGGACCATAGAGTGCCGTCTGAGCGGCGAGCAAATGAGCAGTTATCACCTCCCGCTAACCCAACCCAAGAACTTAAATTGCCCACCTGATTGGGGGTATTGCGGTTTCCACCACTGCCTAGACCCAGCTGACCGTAATAGTTGAAGCCAAAAGCCCATAGAGTGCCGTCAGTTCGGGTAGCAAGAGAATGGGCAGATCCTCCGGCCAGCTCACTCCATGAGCTTAGAGTCCCCACCTGAACAGGGCTATTTCGGTCTACAATATCGCCAAGGCCCAATCGTCCGTAAGTGTTTATGCCAAAAGCCCATAGGGTGCCATCTGACTTGCGAAGGAGTGTGTGGGAATCTCCCCCTGCTATAGCACTCCACGAACTTAAAGAACCCACCTGAACAGGACTACTGCGAAATGGCAGGCCACCTAAATAAAGCTGGCCAAAAGCCCACAGGGTGCCGTCTGTCCGGCGAGCTAGTGTAAAATTGCCTCCACCCGCCACATCGCACCAGGAGCTTAAGACTCCCACTTGGACAGGGCTACTGCGATTAGCATTGTTACCCAGTCCTAGCTGGCCAAAACCGTTATCACCAAAAGCCCATAATGTACCGTCAGTGCGGAGCGCGGCGCAGTGAAAGGTTCCCCCTTCCACTTTACTCCAAGAGCTTAAAGATCCGACCTGAACAGGGCTACTGCGCATTACCGTGTTGCCAAGACCAAGCTGACCGTCACCGTTGCGACCACAAGTCCATAGTGTGCCGTCAGAGCGGCGCGCAGCAAAGTGATATCCTCCCGACGTCACTTCATTCCAAGAGCTCAAAGAACCCACCTGAATAGGACTACTTCGGTTTATAGTGTTCCCTTGACCCAGCTGTCCGTAAATGTTGCGGCCAAAAGTCCAAAGTCCATAAATCTCAGGTACCTTTGGTGGCTTGCGCCTCATAAACAACAACCGGTTAGAAGCATACACGCTCTCGGTTAGCCCCGAAGTCCACGCCCCTAAAGCTGCCTTTGGGAAGGCACCGATAAAGTTTCGGCGTGATGAGCCTGTGACATCTGGGGGGAGAGGAGGGCCAGGATCTGGAGGCATTTCTACGTTGCTAGAAGATAAATCTGCATTCTGAGGCTTGCGGCTAAGGGCTTCTTTAGGCCGTCCGGAAGCCTCATGAGGCTTATTCAGCGGGAGTATGTCGTCCTGCTGGTGTTGCGGAGCATCGCAAGAGGTCTCGTCCTGGGGCGGATGAGAATCTGGATTTTCTGGTTTTTGGCTCATGCAATATCGTTTCCAAAATTATAAGAAATAAAAAATCAGGTTTCTCTGGAGTGGTCTCTTACATTGACTGTATTCTCAGTTGGATTACAATTCTATTTTCTTTTTGAGTAATTCTGTAATCAGGAGACTAACATGCATTTTGTTGTGGAGTCAATAAGGGCATTCCGCACTGCCAGGGCGCAGCGCCGGCTGAAAGTCCTCTAGAACCCGCCCACAGACTCGGCTCGACGGCCTTAGCCGGCTAAGGCTGTTAACACAAGTCAGCCTTTCTTTATGGCATCGAATGCCCTATCGCTACTCCTCTAAGTTAGCACCACTGCATTTTAGAAGGATTTTAGTGTAATGGCTAAGTTTGCTAAGTCGCGAAATATCGCTGAATTTTACGCCCCGAACCACTGTTGACCATGAGAAAACTGCATGTATCAGCCGGGCCTGCGTCAGGTTGGCTCCGCTCAGGATGGCTCCCGTCAAGATGGCTTCCGTCAGGGTGGCATACGATAGGTCGGCTCCCGTTAGGTTGGCTCCGCTAAGGATGGCTTTCATCAGGTTGGCAAAGACCAGTTTAGCTTCCATCAGGTCGGCTCCCGTCAGGTTGGCCCATGCCAGGTTGGCGCCGCTGAGGTCGGCGGCTCGGAGGTCGGCGCCGCTGAGGTTGGCACTATTCAGATTGATATTCCTGAGAATGCAGCTATCGAGGGCGGCATTTTTGAGGTCTGCTTTAACGGCATCTATCTTTGTTTCTTTGCCAGCTTTGGGAAAAAAAATCGCAGGCATTGGACGAATCTCTGAAAATGCTGTCACTGCGCTTAGCATATTTGCTAAGGCAGAGATTTTTGACGCGTCAGCGATTTTTTGAAGCATAGGAAGGAGGTCTAAGGCTTGCTTGCCCCCGCTCCTGCATAGGTTATCGACATCTGGATAGAAGATGAGGTCGTTATGGTCGGGATGACTCCGCTGCAGGTGGACGAAGGGAGGGTGCCCTAGGCCCAGCTTTTCAAAGTAAATGGTCGCGATGTCGTTGGAATCTCTCGAATCTTTGATCGAAAGATGCCCAAAAAAAGAAGCACTCTCCTTGGCCTCCTCAAAGGAGAGGATTAAGGTACCGAAGGATTGTTTATTAAGATTCGGTAGAACTTGATAAACCTTGGAGTTCCAAAAACCACTAACCGAGTTTACCCGTAACCATCCGAAGGTTTGGAAAATATGCAATAGCTGTGCCAATCCACTTCGCCACCAGCAGCCTGCCTGAAGCAAGATTGCGCCAGATGTTTTTTGCGAGCATTAGGATTTAGCGCAAAAAAAGTCACCGCCTCCATCTACCCATACGTTTAGGCGGAGAATGCTCGCTTCCAAAGGCAAAAGAATGGTATAAGCCCTTTTCTTGTGTCGCTTTTTGGGAGATCTCCGTGAAAAAAAGAACAGTCCTCGATCAAGCAACCACGCCAGACGGCAGTGTGATGGAGCTGGTGGAGCACGATAGCAACTACTCGATACGTATCAACGGAGTCGACCTGATGTCGACCCGGCAGCATTTTTCTGAAGAGAAATTAGCAGACTATGCCTGTGATCATCTCCAGTCACACCGTGAGCCACGGGTGCTGATCGGAGGCCTAGGGTTTGGCTACACCCTAAGAGCAGCCCTGAAACTTCTCCCTCCCAATGCCGAGGTTACCGTCGCCGAATTGGTACCCCAGGTGGTCTCCTGGAATCAGAATCAAGCCTACCCCCTTGCTTGGGAGGCCCTCGCTGATCCCCGCGTCCAGGTGGTCCAAACCGATGTTTATTCATTGATTTCAAAGTCGAAAGCCGCCTTTGATGCCATCCTCCTCGATATCGACAATGGACCAGCAGCTCTTGTGACTGCAGGCAATCAAAACCTTTACCAAGAGATCGGCCTCCACCAGGTTAAGAGCGCCCTTTCTTTTGGCGGAAAAGTCGCCATCTGGTCAGGGTCGGATCAACCCAAGTTTTCCAAAATGATGGGCAAGGTCGGCTTTAAGGTCAACGTCCAAAGGTGTCGGGCCAATGGCTCTAAAGGAGGCTGGCACCGCATTTTTGTTGGCCAACGGGTCCGCGACCTCCACTAAACCCCACTTCTTTAAATATTATGCCTTAGGAGTTACCTATGACTCACCCCTCCGATATGGAATCTCTCACCTCTCAGTCTAAACCCAAAGCCGTTCTGGTCTCCGTCCAGCTTCCTGGGGTGTCGGACCATGAGCAAAAATCCTCCCTTGATGAACTGGAGCGCCTTTGCAGCACCCTAGGGTTTCAAACCTTAGCGCGACTCTCGCAAAAACGCCGGGCCATCGCCACGGGGACGATTCTAGGGGAAGGCAAGCTTAAGGAGTTAGCCCTCTGGACCGGCGGGACTGGGATCGTCAAACGGTTCCAAAAAAACCCCAGGGACGACGACGGGGATGAGACCACCGATCTTGCCTTTGGAGAAGGTTATGGGGCTGACTATGATCCCAACGACAACTCCGACGACTCCCTGGGATCCAGCCCACCTAAAGAACTAGCAACCCTTGTGGTGGTGGACTGTGAAATCACGCCAACCCAGCTCCGAAACCTGGAAGAAGCCACGGGCGTCGAGGTCCTTGACCGCAGTGGAGTCATCCTAGAAATCTTTAGCCGCCATGCCCGCAGCCGCGAAGCAAGGCTCCAAGTGGAGATCGCAAAACTAGCCTATATGGCGCCACGTCTGAGAGCTTCCCATGTGGGATCGGACCGCCAAGGGGGCGGCATCGGCGCAAAAGGTGCGGGGGAAAGTGCCCACGAGCTGGACCGGCGGCGGATCCGCGACCGGATTTCGGAACTTCGCAGGCAGCTTGAATCCATCCGCCATGAGCAAACCACCCGGCGGTCCCAACGTCGAGAAGCTCCTTGTGTCGCCTTGGTTGGATATACCAATGCTGGAAAGTCATCGTTGATGCGAGCATTGACCGGCAGCGATGTCCTTGTAGAAAACAAACTTTTTGCGACCCTCGATACCACCGTCCGAGCCCTACAGCCCGAAAGCGTTCCGCGCATCTTGATTTCCGATACTGTAGGATTTATCAAAAAACTCCCCCATGACTTGGTTGCGTCCTTCCGATCGACCCTAGACGAAGCCCTCTCGGCGTCGCTGCTCCTCTTTACTGTGGATGCTTCTGACCCCGACTTTCGGTCACAGCTCCAAGTGACCAAAACGGTCCTTGGGGAGATCGGTGCCGACAAAGGAGCCGACCGCCTCGTGCTCAACAAGATCGACCAACTCCCACCGGAAGAACTAGTTAAACTCAAAGAAGAGTTTCCAGAGGGACTGTTTATCTCGACCCGCAACCCACAAGACATCAAGCTGATCCGTGAGCAGATCATGGCCTTTTTTGAGGTGGGCATGGTCGACAAGACGATCTTGATCCCTTATACGAAAGGCGAACTCCTGGGAAAAATGAGGGAAAAATCACGCGTTATCTCCGAAAAACATGAAGCCGAAGGAACCGTCGTCACCCTGCGGGCCCACCCTGACCTCCATGATTGGCTAGAAAAGCAGCTTGGCTAAGACTTTGGAGATTTGGGCAGCACGAGATCCGTCAAGGTACTGACTTGGAACTGTCGCTGGGGAACGGGCTGAGCCTGCCCCCTTTGGCCCAGGCGATGCTCGGCGAGGGCCTTTGCATAAACTAAAATCCCTTTGATACTGCGAAAAATAATAGGATCAACTTCGCTCCATTCTGGTTGATGAAAGTTGGAGACTTCTAGAGTCACACCTAAAACACCAAACCGCTTATAGGCATAGTCGATAAACTCCCCTTGGGTGGGGTAATCAAAAAAAGACTGCATCACCCGCGTCAGCCCCATGGACTCAGCCATGATCCCCGAGATTTTTTTAAAAACATCCCCATCCCTCGGTGGATTCGGTGACTCGCCTAGGGGCCAATAAATCGCCTCGGCTCCGGAATGCAAGGCCAGGGCCCCTGCCAATGACAGCCGCGCCATCAGACGGTTAAGGTGGCGAGCTTCGGGAGTCTCAAAACGCAGCTCTTTTTTTTCACTGAGTCCGTCCGCACCAAAGTAGTCTCGATTGATATCGATCCCCTGGGCGTTGGCACGGGTGCCTTGGGAATATCCATCGGGATTGACCAAGGGAACCAGATAAAAACAAAAATCTTTTAACAGCGACTGAACCCCAGGGTGGGCATAGGATTTGCGGATAAAATCTATCAGCCCCAGGACGACTTTGACGCTGATTTTTTCGTCCCCATGGTGGGCGCTGTTGATCAGGATCGGTATCTGTGGCCGACTGGCTTGAGGATGTTGGTAGCCTAGGGTGAGCATATTGATCTCACGGCCCAGGTAGGAGCGACCGACGGGTTCGAAGCGGGCCCAATCTGGATGGTCTGAAGCCACCTTACGGAGCATGCGGTCGATTTCGTGGTTCTCAGGATAAAGTTTTCCAGAGTCTGCCCCTAAACCCTGTGGGACGACCCAAACATATATAAGCAAAAAATAGGCTGCTAGAGTCAGCGACCAAAACATCAATTTGTCAAGGGTGATACGCCGCATTAAAAAAGGACCTAAGCTCGATGTTAACAAAACTATTTATTATTTTGTCAAAATCGACGCCCATTGTCCATGGAGCCTGGGGGAGCCCGGGGGAGCCAGGGAAAACCTGTATCAGGGGGTGAAGACCGAAAAAATCAAGAAATAGGAAGAGGTGCTCGCATAACCGGCTCATAACCCTGCTTACGGGCGGCAGCGAGCAGGGCCGCAAAATCGTGGGAAATAGTCGCCCCCGCTTTTTGGGTCACCTCGTCTTCGGTGGGCAAGTCAAAGTCATTGGCTCCAAAAGCAAGACCCTTAAGGGCATCCGAGCAGTTTAAAGTTAATTAATAGGGGCGGATGAATCATGGTAAGCATCGTCTAACACCTGCCATTCGTCGGCTGTGACGATGCCATTATCCGAACTGGACATGATATTTCCTTCGTCGTATTCCTCTGAATACTTGCAAGTATCAGGGTGCCAGGTCGTATAGTAGTAGTCGGGAAACGAGAGAACGTGACCAATTTCGTGCGCAATCGTACGTGCTCTCACGTCCGCATAGAGATGTACTGTTTTTGTTTTGTAAGAAACAAATGGCCTGCCGCCAGAGCCTTCACCTAGCACAAATTTATAGGCGTCCGGTGTGGCTTCTACGGTCGTCCAATTGATTTTTAGTTGGCGACCTTTCGTTGCCCAAATGTCCGTAATGTATTTGCCCAATTGGTCCTTTGCATCAACAAACGGCCCAGGGTCCAAAGGCAAGATAATATCGCCATTTGGCTGAGCTAATACAGTGTTATTTTTATGTGTACTCTTGCGCCTGAGATTTTCGTCTATCAAATCTTTAAGTTTACCGATGGAATCTCGGTCGCTGCCAAAGGCGTTGTAATAGGGATTCCTGGCGATCAACTTGGCCCCAGCTTCGTTATACATTGGCGAAGTGCAGTTCAAGTCTTCTAGGCAGTTGACAAGAGTCTTTGAGATATCTTTTAATTCGGGGTAATCCTGTCTTGTCAAATACATATTTTTTTGGTAAATGATCCTAGATTCATCATTGGACAAAATATACCTAACGCTTGTGTTCAACGAAAGCCAAGCCATATTCACTGGCTGATCCTCGATCTTTTTCAATCGAGCATCGTACTGAGTCCAGTCGTAGGAACGGGTCTGCCAACCAACCTTTGGGACCTCTGCATTCAAGAGTTCTCTTACAAATATCGGCCCCATTTTGACGCGTTTGTAGGTGGTTGACTGTGGCAGTGTCGCCGCAAATTCCTCAATTTCATCTGCTCTAGAATCAATCGAATTTGCGAGATTTATTTGAATGTCGCGAAGTTTCTGCTCGCATTCAGAAGCGTTTTTTGATGTTTGCAGTCTTTCAACAAACTTAAATAAATGCCCTTCGGCGATATTGTTAGTATCATCCCGGAAAGATTTTTTACCTTGCATCCGATCCATCATTTTTCCACAGCCAACAAAATTAGTGGCAATGAACATAATACAAATTATGTTTTTACGCATAGAAAAAACTCATTAATATACTGTTGAATATGCTCATTGGATTCCCGTGAGCACAGCAAAATATACTATAATTTTTATGAAAAAACAATTTTTTATATATAAATAACAAATATATAATAAAATCAATTATATAGCTATTTAGGTGTAGCGATCGTAAAGCCATCGTAGTCTATGCAAAAAGGTGAGGTGCTGAGAGTGAGCGAAGTCGTGGCTAAAGGGACCCTTCAAGGCAACGACGGGTTAGGCGTAGTTTTGGTAGCTATGAGGAACCCCTCAGCTATAGAAATAATGTCAGCCACAGGCTGGCTAAGTGTGAGTCGGCTAACGGCAATCGCTATGTTGGGCACCTGCTGCAAATCTACCTTGATACCAACCCCCGCTCGACCATGATCCAGTGAAAGAACTCATTCATATCGTGCTGTGAGACTTTCAATACCATTGAGGTCGACCAGCTTACCCATGAAGCCCTTGGGATTTGCTTTGAGACCCTCAGAGAGAAAATGGAATACACCAATAAGACTTTGCATTGAATAAAAATCTTAATGAACGGTTTTTTTAAATTGCTTGTGGTCGAGGGCTAGGCCAAGACCGCTCGGTCGGCCAAAAGCCACTTCTACAGCATCAAGTGGAAAAATAAATCGAAATATTCATTGACAAGGTTTTGCGATCGCAAAAGCCCTGCGATTTTAGTTTTGCTGCCAGTTTTTGTGTTTTTAAACTCCACCGACCAGTTAAGGGCACTCCCTGGCAGGGTGAGATGGCTCAGGAGGGGGTTTCTTTCTTGACGACCCAGTGACATAAAAGCCCTCTCAAAAGACCCATGATATACCTTTGCATGGTCAACCTTCTTGGTCGGCCCGGAGCTGTTTTAAGGGACTTTTTATGGAGACAAATCCATGTATATCATAGAAGAAATCATGAGCCGCCCCTGTGACGATCTCAGGGTTAGAAGACGCGAGCTTTTTCAAGCTGCCGCCCTTGTCCATAAACGCGAACAGGATGACGTTATCAATTCTATTTTTTTGATAGAGGCGTTGGAACGGGACAACGCTGCTGCAAATCTGGGCATGTTCAAAGGTGAATTTATCAAGAAGATAGGCCTGACCCCCGATGTTTATTATGGGAGGGCCAAAGTCGGACGGCTGTTT
>JBGSUI010000022.1:0-24664 GCA_041736175.1 Oligoflexales bacterium
GTCGGGCTACCCAAAAAGATGGTCGTCTCGAATTGATTTATAAGGGGGGATCATTGCTTAATCATGACAGAATATACAGCAAAAAGTCAATGGGTCAATTTAGCTGAGCGCTGGTGGGTCAATTTAGGTGAGCGCTATAGGCACGAATTATCTGCACTTATAATTTGCGTGCAAAAAGCCATTAGAGTCAAATCAGGTGGGTAAGCGCGATCCCTAAATTCATCGCCATGACGAACAAAAACATCTGTAATATGTCGGTCAGAAAAGGCCTCTCTAAAAGCAAGGCCTTCGTTTTGTTTCATGTCAGACAGGACAAGTGCAGTCGATTGAGCAGTGGCAGCCAAGGGAAACCTCGCGATAGAAATTTGATGTCGCGATCATCTTTAGATATTTTCTTGTAAAAATCAACAGTTGCTTATCTTAGTGCCATTGGTCTTGTATATGACCTCTGATTCTCCAACGTTCGACAATGGAAATTGGAAGCCTATAGTGACTGCGTTTAAATACTCCTTTTCAACTCAAGGACCGCATACATTATACGTAAAATATGCTGACGCGAATGGCCTAGAGTCAGCGCCACGTTCTGCGAAAATACTAGTAGATACCTCAGCACCAACCGGCAGCATGAAAATTCAGAACGGTGTAAGATACGTTAATTCAAATAATGTCACGATTGTTTTTGATGCTACAGACCTAACACAAATCACCCAAATGCTGGTAGCCAATGATAACACCTTCACGGGCGCGACATGGAAGCCATATGCGCCCTCGTTGGCTTGGAACCTTTCGCCCGACGAAGGAGAAAAAACAGTATATGCAAAACTTAAAGATAAATGGGGGTACGAATCCACTGTAATTAATGCCTCAATAATACTAGATACAAGTGACCCATTAGAACCATCTGTGTCATTGCTTACAGGATCATACTCAGCAAATAAGAAAGTGACTTTAACTCTCTCAGCAAAATCGCCATTGGCTCCGATCACTCAGATGATGGTCAGTGAAAGTCCGACATTCGCCGGGACGCTAGCTGTGCCTTATGCGACAAGCTCTAGTTTTGATCTTTCAGGTGGAGACGGTGCAAAGACTATATACGCTAAATTTATAGACGCGGCTGGGAATTCCTCATCAGTAACCTCCACCGTGGTAACTTTGGACACTACGCCGCCAACAACACCTATACTCACCAACGTTTCGCGCAGGACAACCAACGCGACGGAGACAATTTCTTTTTCAACTGGCAGTATTGATGCAAATTTCACCACATACCAAGCCAAGGGTGGGCAGTATACCGATTGGACCTCTGTAGCCACCCCAATTCCCTTCACCTTAGGAACCGATGATGTGTGGTACCAACTGCAGGTTCGAGGGAAAGACCATGCCGGGATTACAGGAAACTCAGCAACAGTTGACCTCTATAAAGGAAACAAAACCAAATTATCCACAATGGATTTATCCACGAATCAAACTCTCTCACTCGGTTACAGCCCATACTATCTCGATGCAAACGTGACGATCAATGGAAGCACCGTAACGATTGAAGCGGGCGTACTAGTTACTGCCAAGCAAGACAACGGATTTGGGGGGGGATTTGCCACGCTGAGAATAATGAGTGGTCTTCTTTTGATCAACGGAACTTCATCTAATCCTGTAACTATGCGCCGTGATAATACCGCTGTGGCGCTTGGTTGGGGCGGAATTTATTTATATTCCGCAGGAGGAAAGCCGAGATTTACTGCAAGTTATTTGGATATTGAAGGTGCTGGAAATATTTCCAATACTTGGGGTTGCATCGGAGTAGAAGTTCATGCCGTGCCTGCTGGTCAAGCACCCGAAGTGACCCTCTCTGATTCGCGCATCCACGATTGCATTGATACCAACGACCAGAAGAAAGGACTCTCGATTTATGGACCCACTCTCGAAAACCTGCCAGAATCACTTCTGGGCTTAGGTGACTCTTCTACAGTCTTATCTTGTTTTGAAATTCGACTGGAATGAGTCGAGGTAAAAAGAAAGAATCATCAAACTCTGCTGCCTCCCTCTCCTGAAACTCGATAGGGACTTCTTTGGAAGTTCCTAACTCCCAAGGGGCACAAATCGGCACCTCTTAAAAAGGCAACCCTATGGGGTAATACCGAACTACCCCCCGAAGTCTCAATCGATTCCAAGGCCATTTCTGACCTTCACTGTGCATCCATGGGAAAAGGCCGGTCCTCTAAGCTCGCTTCGATCACCAAGGTGGCTCTTCAGAGACTCGAACGCCTTCGTTATCGTCCCCTGGTCCCCGTTCAGAAAGATGCCTCAGATCTTGGTGACAGCTCTTGGCCCGATTTTTGCCTGTCATTAGATGGGTTTTATGGATTGGATTTACCTAAAATTTGGCAAAAACCCTGGTTCTTTCGTGGATTTGATCAACGAGCTTTGAGTGACAGCTATAGAGGGAATTCCCGGATTTCCGGACATTGATTCCCGAATTTCCGGACAAAGTCCCAGAAACCCAGGAAGGCTCACCAGAAAGGCCCTCGAATTAAGTTGGGGTAGAAAGGATGGCGATGAAACATTTTGAACTTTCGAGGTCCCTAGGACCCGACGAGCTCATGCGTAAGAACGACGTTTTTTCGAGTATCTGGCGTGATATTTTTACTCGCGCCCATACCGAAAAGACCTCTGACATCCACATCGAGACCTTCTCAAACATGATTCGAGTCCGATTTCGAAAAAATGGCGAGCTATTGATTATCAAGGAGTTTACCGAGGCCGAGCTCCTCGATCAGTTGATGATCCGGCTCAAGGAAATCTCTGGGCTTGATATCTCAACTCGTGATGAAACCCAAGATTGCGCCTTCGAACTCAGCTCTTTTGGAAGCCGGTATCGTGCTGCCCTGTGCCCTGCGGTTTATGGCGAAACCGTCGTCCTGCGAGTTATCCAGGAGAGTCAGCTTCCAAAATTGGCAGACTGTAGGTTATCACCCCAGGCTGAAAAAGACCTGCGACACGCTCTCAATCAGGAAAAAGGCTTTATCTGTATCACGGGCCCTACGGGATCAGGCAAATCAACCACCCTGCAGGCCTGTCTTATGGAGACGGACCGCCTTTCCAAAAAAGTAATCACCCTGGAAGATCCGGTTGAGCGCAAAATTCCTGATGTGGTTCAGCAACAGATCAGCTCTAAATTAACCTGGGCCAAGGGGATCAAAATCGCGATGCGACAAGACCCGGATATTATACTGGTCGGTGAAATCCGCGATCCAGAATCTGCCGCCCTTGCCCTTCAGGCGGCGCAAACAGGACATTTGGTCCTATCGACTCTGCATACCAATGATGTACCAGGTATCGTCGATCGGCTCATCGGGCTCGGGGTAGACCGACAGGTTCTTGCCGAAAATCTTCTCTTTATTTCAGCGCAGCGCCTCATCCCCACTTTATGTCCGAGTTGCAAGGTGAATACCGGAACAAATCACTACAGCCGAGGGGCCGGTTGCGATCAATGCAACGGTCAAGGCTTGCATGGACGCACTGCTATCTTAGAATATGCCCTAACCCCTTCCGTTGACCGAATTTTGGGCTTTTCTCGCGCGGAATTCATTAAGTCGGAGTTGAGGCAAACCCTCAAAGGTGAAGTTGCAAAGCTCATAGAGAAGGGTGAGGTAGACTGTTGCTATTGGAATCAATACTGAATTTGAATCATGCGGTGATTTATTTGTCAATAAAAATTAACTCAGACTTAACTTCAGATTTTATTCGTCAAAAACTTGACAACACCCAGGACGATTCCTAACAATAAGACAAGTCACAGGACCACAAATGCCACATTTCGCGATTTGGCTCAGATTTCAACTCAGACTTATGGAGAGTAAAATGAAAGCCAGTAGAACAAACATACTTGCGATATCGAATCAAAAGGGGGGCGTGGGTAAAACCACGACGGTTATTTCCCTTGCCGCTGCCTTTGCAAAGCTTGGGCAAAAGGTTTTGATCGTTGACTTTGACTTTCAAGGCAACGCTTCTGACTGGCTCGGTGTGCAAGAGAAAGCCATTGAAGAAAAACGAACTGTCACCTATGCCATCCAAAAAAACTTAACCATTGGCGACGTGAGAATATCAACCCCCAACCCAAACATCGATGTGATTGCTTCGGATATTTCCCTCAACTGGGAAACCCGGAAACTGAATGGCACTTCGCGACAGTTTCAGATTCTGAAAAGGATTTTAGATTGTCCTGAAGCGAATGATTACGGCTTAATCCTCGTCGACACCCACCCGTCTATCGATCCCCTCTTCGAAAGCGTGATGAGTTTTGCGCACTACTATATCGTACCCGTTTTTGCTGAAAAACATCCCTATTCAGGTCTCGAATTCCTAACTAAATCGATTGAGCAAATCAAAGAAGACGTCAATCCCATGCTACATTTCCTTGGTATTTTGGTTACCAAAATGGGCAAGGACAATGCGACCCATCGTCGTTTTGAGGCGAAGATGCGCGAACTCGAAGAATCTACCAAGATTCCTGTGCTCAAAACCGTCATTCCCAGTTCCGAAGCCATCCCTGGTGCTTCTGCTGCGCAGCAATCGATACTAGAATACAACCCTCAGTTACCTGTTTCAGCAGCCTATATGGAGCTTGCCAAAGAACTCATACCACTCCTCAAAGGCAAAAGAACGGGACGACCCCAAAAATCACCTAAGGTGGACCGCGTGACTCCCTATAAGGAGTTTTTTAAAGAGACCTCTTTCTAGCCTAAAAATCTTCTGAAACTCGAGAAGGAGCAACGCTATGAGCAAGGACAAAAACACAAAACCTACACCGATTCGCTCCCGTGTCAATGTTGCGGATAGTATTGACGCTACGGCGAAGCGCATCGCCGCAAGCCTAGGGAAGCATCAAGAGTCTGATGACTGGGACCAAGAACGAATTGAAAACCTAAAGGGCTGCGATGGCAAGGTCGGTGAGATCCCAATCAGCATGATTCGCACCAATCAGAACATTAGAAAGACCATCGACGAATCTGACTCTGCATTTAAAGAGTTAGTCGAGTCGATCCATGCCCATGGAATTTTACAACCACCCATTGTTACCGTTGTCAGCAGTGACAATGGTCTTTCGTCAATCCTATTGGTTGGCGGAGAACGCCGCCTTAGAGCTGCTCTCGCTGCGGGTTACACCTCCATTAATTGTCTGGTGCGGATCTTTAATAGTCCAACCACCCGCCTCACGGCCTCCATGGCAGAAAACATGAATCGCCTGGACCTTGATTGCTTGGATATCGCGCACTGCTTTTTATCCTTAAGCGATCAGGGCTACAAATATGCTGAGATTGAGAAGTTATTCAGCCGTGATGAGAAGACGATCGGTAGATACATAAAAATGGCTCGTTGGCCGCAAGCTACTCAAGAGCTTATTCGGCAAAATACCGACAAATTAAACGCTCGATTCCTTCTCTCGCTAGCATCAAGAAAGCTAAGCGATGCGAATGTAGCCGCAGAAATCGAGCGAAAAATCTCAGGTACCTCCAATTCCGATTCTTCAAACGTTGCTAGCCGCAAAGCAGCCTTCATCGCTAAGTTCACAAGCTACTGCGAAAATAAAAACCTTGATAAGCGTGACCAAGACATCATTTTTCGTGCCTTTGTTGAGCTTGGGTTTATCAGTGCTGAGGGTGAGGCAACGGGCAACCCCAGTAAGCGAGGTACCCCAGCAAGGATCAGCCAGCCCATTGAGAGTGCCCCACAGCATTGAAAAAAAGGTGACGCTGCATCACCTTTGGGTTGGCATGATACCGTAGAGCTTTTGAAAAGGTGACGCTGCATCACCTTTGCCGGAGGATAGAAGAAAGAGAGGCTACCGTTAAAAGGTGACGCTGCGTCACCTGAACCCCAAGATACCTACTCAGGACCCTAGACCGTTAATAGAAGAAAAGGTGACGCTGCATCACCTTTAGGAGTGGAGTGGCTGGTTGTGGAAAATCTAAATACACCGATACAAAGTCTTGATGCTGAGATAAAGCCATCTACCCATGAAGAACCAACAGCGAAGGGCGCTCTCTGTCCTAGTTGTCATGGAGATGGCATAGTCCTTTCAACAGAAGACAGGCATGTATCCGCAACCTTTTGTCCGTCGTGCACGTTCGAATGGAATGCTAGGCAGGAGCGAGAACGTGCCGCTGAGATCATTAATACTGCTCAGATTCCAAGCGGATTTATAGCCGCAAAAGCAACAAAAGATCTACCCCCTTTCGCTCAGGAATGGTATTCGAAACTAACCAATGCAACCAAGAAATCCGAACAGTCCCTATTCCTCTGTGGGCCCTCTGGATCGGGTAAAACCTTTTCCGCAATAGCCTTGCTATTTCGATTCGCCATGAAGGGGATGTATGTTCGTTACATAGATTGCACTGAGCACCTTATGGACCGACGAGCAAGTTTCAGCGCAAAGAACATCGGTCATCTAGGAGATAATTTCACCAAAAAAACAGAAGAAGATCGTTGGTCAATGGGTCGCTGCGAAGTCATTGTCCTTGACAACATCGGAGTCGGCACGACCAATGATTGGACCAAAGAACAATATGACCATCTCATCGATGCACGGCAGACCTCGGGCAAACCGACAATCTATATTTCCAACTATTCAGATGATCGACAATTTACTATAGAGGGAAAGACGCTCAGTAGCCTTATCGGTCAAAGGGCTGCTAATCGAATCAATCAGTCTTCCATACTGTACTTAAATGATCGGGCCAATATTCAGACTATGCCACCAGAAGAAATATTTGAACCCGTGAGGCCACCTCGCACACTTGCTCCGAACGAAACCACCTTCCTGCATATTTGGGCTAGGGAAGGTTTGTTCAGCATGGTTTCGAAAAGAGAACGGTCATCTCTCACGGCAAAGTCTAAGGTCAATCCAAATGAGGTCCTTGAACTCCCATACCCCCAGCCTCGTGAGTATATCAGTTGGTCGGGATATCATGTCATCTTGCAAGGACCAGTCGTTGACTACGATGATGCCAATGTCCTGGCTGCGCTGATGAAGATTTATCACAACACTGGCCATGCAGGGACCTTGATTACGAATCTTGCCAATATACTAAGAGAGCTCGGACTTAACTCCGAATCCGGTGCAAATCTAAGACAAATAAAACGTTCTCTCATTCGACTTGCCGAATCTCGAATCACCATGCGAACAGTACCCACCGATCCCAAAGTTAAATCAGACGAAAAGATGTGGATTGGCGGTTTCATCGACAGCGTCATCTATGAGGGTGGTTCCAGAAGCAGAAAAGTGATCATAAAATTCAACGATGCCATGGCTCCCTTCTATCAAAAGAAGTCCCTCGTATTGCTACCACTTGATACATTGACGAGCCTCTCTCCCTATGCCCAAGGAATTTATCGATTTCTTCTCGGTCATCGTGACAATTATAAATTCATCAGCTTGAAGCGCTGGCGGGAGATCCTAGCTATAAATCCCAATGTGCAAGACAAGAACTTCAAAGATTGCATGAGAATCGCCATCAAAGAACTCATCTCCCGTAACCTACTAACAGATCAGTCCAATATCGATAGAAGTGGCATTTTCCACTCCTATATCATCCGCGCGGCAGCTGAACTAGTTCACTAACCTACCATAACTAACATACCTACACTCTTTCCGTCGTTTCACCCGCTTTAGCCTCAAAGCCACCGAAGCTAAAATCATTTTTTTGAAAATTGAACTCACCGATCACCCATCGTGGGGCAAAAAACCGTACGCCCAAAAATGTTCCGCTTGCAAACGACAATTTGCTCATTTTTATCAAACCGCAGCATTTGATTCCGTCGTTTCACCCGCTCATACCGTCGTTTCACCCGCTCGTTCCGTCGTTTCACCCGCTCGTTCCGTCGTTTCACCCGCTCGTTCCGTCGTTTCACCCGCTCGTTCCGTCGTTTCACCCGCTCCATTCCGTCGTTTCACCCGCTCCATTCCGTCGTTTCACCCGCTCCATTCCGTCGTTTCACCCGCTTTGCTGACCACCAAAAAAAACAGTTATCCACAGCCTTTGGCCCAATAACAGACCGTTTTATAAGTACGATATCGCCATGCCTATTTTTTAGGCATCACGGTAAAACCGGGGCTAGAGAGGTTATTAGAGAGGTTAAAAGAGAGATTAAAAGAGACTCCCTATAGAGGGTCGACCGGCCGGAGGGGGATATTGGATTGATACCCCTCTTGATGTCGTGTCATCCGAATTATGGACGCATCCGCTCTAGACGGCATCAAAGACCGAGACCGGTGGGATTATCAGAGTTAGATCAAGACACAAAGCGGCTGCTATACAAGCCAAGAAATCCTTCTAGTATTATGGTAGATAGTGGCAATCGAGGCTGCGCCACTGCGGCGATACCAAATAAGAGGAAAATACATAAAGCCATGAAAACATCTAAAAAAAGCAAAAAAGTACGAACGAAAAAGACTGACTCAAAAAGCACAAAAAGCCACCGGTCGGACCAAGTAACTCCAGCCTTTTCAATCGTCACAGATCCTTCAATAATTGCTCAATTCAAATCGATGTTTGGTTCGGCTGGACCTGGAGGATTCCGATTACCAAAAGGAACTAAGTGGGTCGAGCTTTATACAAAACCCGTTCCCGCAAATTGGGGGCCAAATCGATTGCGTCACTTGTTAAAAGAAGAATACCAAGTTGATGACAAAGGTCGTGCCTTTTTGTTCTTTAATAAGGCTCAGGATCAGCTAAAGCTCTATTTTCGTGATGACGAAGGTGATCAAATCATGAGCAAAATTCTGGAAAGGGGGGGCTTTATGTTCCCTGCAGCTGATTCTGAACAAACCTTCCTCAAAGTGTCGGCAAAAAAACTCGCAACGTTATTTCGCTCATCATAGTTCCAAATCGCCTATGCTACCATCCGTAAATGGATTCAGGAGCGCCAGGACAAAGAAGGACGGAACTACGAACCATACTTGGTAAAACGAGCCCTGGTTCTTGAAATCATGGATGGAGATTTAACGAAATCTTGGTGGGCTTCTCGGAAACCTTGAGAAGCCAATGATTTAAGATGGGCAAGGGATCAAATCAAGTGACAGCTAATGGAGCCCGAGATTCAATGAACGAAACCCAGTTTCAAATCTATAAGGCTATAGCAGTCTCGGTAGCCCTAGGATTCACAGTCGTGGTCCAAGCTCTTGTGCCTTATCGAGGAACAATTAGAGATGCTTTTAAGAACTGGAAAACCAACTTTCCATTGGGGATACTAAATGTTTTGGTAATGGGGGCCATTTGTGGTGGCTGTGTTTGCACCCTAGCAAATGCTGCCGAGGTTCGTGGAGTTGGACTTGCGAATGTTTTAGGGTGGTCATTGCCGGTGCGAGTTGCTGCTTCTATCCTCATCCTGGATTTTGTGGCCTACGGGTGGCATAGAGCCAATCACCGATTCCGACTTCTCTGGCGCTTCCATGCCGTTCATCACTCCGACAGAATTTTTGATGTATCAACCGCTGTTCGCTTTCACCCCGGTGAGCTTTTGATATCGCTAGGTATACGGCTCCTTATCGTTCTCGCATTTGGTTTGCCTGTAGTAGGGCTTTTGGTCTTTGAAGTACTCTATGGATTTTTCAATTTCTTTGAACATGGAAATGTTCGATTGCCACAGACGATGGAACGCTGGTTAGCTGTTATTTTTGTGACGCCTGCATTACATCGAAAGCATCATTCGGTGAAGCTCCAGGAGTTGAATCGAAACTTCAGCACTATTTTCTCATATTGGGATCGGATCTTTAGATCTTATGCTCCATCCACTTCGATTGAAGATATAACGGTGGGACTTGTCCACCATACTGGTGATCCATATCGAGTTACGTCTCTCTTAAAGATGCCAATTCGATCAGAATAGACTGATCCGTCGATAGTAGTGGCGCAGCGTTTTGCAGGAGCTATAGACTTGCAATCGCTGTGCCGACTACTGCGCTTAGAAGCACAATTATCCAGGGTGCTACCTTCCAAAAAACAAGCAGAAGAAAAGCTGTAGCAGCAAGGATAAAGTCGCTGCCGCCGTGAATAGCGCTGGTCCAAACAGGATTGTAGAAGGCCGCAAGAAGCAGTCCTACAACCGATGCATTAATCCCCTGCATTACACTTTGCATATCAGTGTACCTTCGAAGGCACTCCCAAAACGGCAGAACGCCAACGATCAAAAGAAACGCTGGGAAAAATACCGCCACCAGACAGGACGTCGCCCCAATCAAACCAGATGGCTGCACGCTTGAAACGGCGCCCAAGTAAGATACAAAGGTAAACAACGGGCCAGGGACTGCTTGTGCAGCACCATATCCAGCGAGAAAGGCATCGTTTGAGACCCATCCATGGGGAACAACCTCAGCTTGTAAAAGGGGCAGCACGACATGCCCACCGCCAAATACCATAGCGCCAACTCGGTAGAAGGTTTCGAATTGCTGAATGGCAGGTTCTCGGGAAAGCTTGGATGCCAGCGGTAGGAGCACTAGCAGACCAAAGAACAACGCTAAAGCTACGGCGCCGGAGAATCGACTTAGGCGAGCTGGCGGCAGAACGTGAGGAACCTCGTCCGATTTTTGAAGAAGAAACCTGCCAAAGATGCCGCCAGAAAGGATGATCGCCATTTGTCCCAAAGCCGAAGGAAAGGTGATCGCTATAATCGCAGCCACGACTGCAAAGGTGGCGCGAACTCGATCAGGACACAGAGTTCTTCCCATTGCCAGCAGGGCTTGAGCAACAATAGCTACCGCAACAACCTTCAGCCCATGGAGCCAACCAGCACCAAGGCTGTCGCTGAATTTGGCAACACCGAGGGCGAAAAGCACCAGAGCGACAGCAGAAGGCAAAGTGAACCCCAGCCAAGCAGCCACGGCACCCAAGACGCCACAGCGTCCAAGCCCAAGCGCAATACCAACCTGGCTGCTTGCTGGTCCTGGAAGAAATTGGCATAGCGCGACAAGATCAGCGTAGGCATGTTCGGTCAGCCATTTCCTTCTATGTACGAATTCGTCCCGGAAGTATCCAAGATGAGCGATTGGCCCCCCGAAGGATGTCGAGCCCAAACGAAGAAAAATCCAGAAGACTGAGAGAAGCGAAGATCGCATTGGAATGGGCTTTAAGATATCAGGCTGTGGCGCTTGCGAGATGCTATTCTTTGGGGCGCTCAAGTTTTTCTCTCTTTCGTTGTCTATTCATCCAAGCCTTTGGGCCGATAAATCCGATGCCAAATACGAGTATTCCAATTGCAATGCCGACTAGGAAGCCTGCAAAGACGTCTCCTGGATAGTGAACGCCAAGATATATCCGCGAGATATGGGTACTGACAATAGGACCCTAGAATAAGTTGCTACTCCCAAGGCATATCGCCCCAAGCGAAATATTCTCGTATAGATTCCTCTGCAATGCTATATCCCTGACCTTTTGAGTTAGTCCTTTTCCATTTAACTTTTGCATCGTTGAAAAGTCGCTCAACGACTACCATAAGTTCCGATTCCGTATCGTCGTAATCCATCCCATCAATCTCGTCAAAAATATCACTGACCGCATTACCCTCAATTCGATTTTGAAGTGCCGTATAGTAAAGCATTCCAGCCACAACAACCGCAAGTCTATGGGTTCTACCATGTGGAACCAATTCTTTGAGCATATTTATCCATGTCTGGTAGGTATCCTCTCCAACCAATTCTTCAAAATCACCTCTAAAAGACTTAACAACAGCATTTTTCTTTGTTTGAGGCGCCAGAGTTGTTTTTCTCTTTCCCATTTTGTTTTGGTTCAATGCCATAAGTTCCTCACCGTTTAAAGATCTTAAAGAGATCAAAAGATGTTTTGATAGGGCACAATAATCCTGTCTTCTGAGTCTTACAAGTTAGACCTGAATCAGTCCCTCTGCACTTCGCTTCGCTGCGCATTCGGCCATCCCTTCGGGCTGTCCTCATTTGCTAGGGGTCATAATACACACACCCTATGCACCCGTTGTGCCCCTCCAGCATCCTTAGCCCCCTCAATCCATCAATATCACAATCAAAGTTCGTATACGCCCGTGTACGCTAACAAGCTAAAACCACCCCTAAGGCCCCGATATTTTCTTCCTAACCATCGCTGCGCAAAGTAGACCGCTAGACTTTGCATTCCCGAACTTTCGGTAATCCCGCCACCAAAATTCACGGATTTTCGGACATTCCCCCTCTCAACTCCCGCGTCCAATCAGGGTAACAGCCTGAAATATCTGTTCGTCAAGACTTGGCGCAAAAATTGCCTGTCTAAATTGGGTCCAGGTCGAATCTTCTTTGGGGTAGGAGCGGGTATGGCAAAAGAAATAAAAACGCAGCGACGGAGCCGAGCACAGGTAAGCGGAGGGCTTGTTCCGGTGACCTTACGGATATCGGCTCAAGATCGAGACAATTTTGAGCATCTGGCCAGGGTTCATGGCTCAAACCTTTCGGAGTACCTAAGGGCGCTACTAGACGAGTATGCTTCCAAAGCTTCATTTGGGCATCGGCTTGATGATATTGGCGCGCAGCTCAATGCTATCTCGGAGAAGGTCCATCAAGATATCGAACAAGAGCGCTTCCCAACCACAAAGTCAGAGGGCCACACCGACCAAGCTCTCCATGAAATTACAAGGCAGTTAACGGCCACAACCACAAGTGTCGAACAGTTCACAACCCTGATCCAAAGTAGCTTCGAACAGTGGTTTGAGGCCTTTTTCAAACTTCAAACCTTTCTTGAGCAAATGAGCAAAGCACAAGGGGGGCGCCGATGAAGCAGAGATTTATAGCCGCGGGTATGTTTGCTTCTTGTTTGGGAATGGGGCTCTTTTTGATTCTCTCAAAACGGATCAGTGGCGCGACGTTTCTGTTCGCTCCTGACCGAATTGCTATTGTCCAACAGTTCATCAGCAAAAAGGTGCCCTCAGTCGTGGCTACGGGCGGTCTGACTATTGGTCTTGTGTCTCTCGTTGTTGCCCTTGCGGTCCTGATTGAGCTTGAAATGCGAAAAAAGGACCAAAGTCCGGCGACCTTGATTTCCCATTTGGTTTTTGTATCGATCGGACTTGTGGCAGCTCAAATCATCCTCAATGTCGTCGCATCCATGATATTGCGGCAACGCATTCCACTGAATGGCTTTGGTATCTTGGTTATGCCTATGGCTATGCTCGGATTCTATGGACCAATCAGGATTTTGTTCTGGCAGCGACCAACGTCAGGGGATGACTCTCTAAACCGCGGGATCAAGGTTATATTTGATCCCGGTCGCAGTGCACAAATTTTGCGCCGTAAAGCAATCTCCATAGGAGTAACCGGCCTCGCTATTCATGATGACGTTCAATTGCCAATCGGTCAGGAGACCAAACATACACTGCTCATAGCCGCCCCAGGGGGCGGCAAGACCCAGGTTATCTACCCCTTGATTGAGCGAATCAGGGCACGCGGTGACGCTATGCTACTTTATGATTTTAAAGGCGACTTTACGGCTGCTTTTGGCGAAGATCCCGGGGTCTTAATCCTAAGCCCATTCGATGCTCGCGGCTGTGGATGGGATATTGCCGCTGACGTCACTACAGACATCAAGGCAATGGAGTTCGCAGCCTGCCTCATTCCAGACCTTGATTCCAAGGAACCGTTTTTCAAGAAAGCTGCGCAGGATCTTCTAACGGGCGTCATCACAAAACTGATTAGGGAAAAGCCGGGATCATGGGAAATTGGTGATCTGGTGAGCGCTCTCACCAACAAGTCAGATATTGTGGCCTCTTGCCAACAATATCGACCTGCAGCGTTGAGTGCGCTGGGACCTGTTGATGAGAAGCAAGCTGCTGGGGTCTTTGGCGAGCTGAGAACCGGGTCTATTCAGCTTGAATATCTGGCGCGAGCATGGTCAGCGACTCAGAATAAAATCTCACTTACCAAATGGGTGCGCAATCCGGAACTCCGCCAGGAGCAGCCGATCATCATGCTCCGCGGGCACCAACAGTATCGGCGCCTTGATGGTTTCTTAACCTCCCTAGTCTGCGCACTGGTGATCAAAGAAGCCTTATCACTCTCCGACTCCTATGAACGGCGCATTTGGGCGGTCTTAGATGAGTTCGGCAACTTGCCGCGTATTGATGGCATTGATGCCCTGTTAACGGGCGTCAGGTCCAAAGGGGTGCGGATCGTTGCCGCAATACAGGATATTGCGCAAATAGAGGAAACCTATTCAAGGTCTTTTGCACAAACTTTTTTTAACTGCTTTGGGACTATCCTCGCAGGACTATGTTCGGGTTCAACGGCTCGTTACCTGTCGGACTCTTTCGGAAAAAATAAAATCGACCGGCTTCAGCACAGTAAATCTCGCAAAAAAGGCGCCCAGGGGATGGCTGGTGGAACCTCAATTTCAGAAACACAACAGAGTGTCATTGAGAATGCCCTTATTGATACCGATTTTTCAAACCTCGAACCACCTAATATGAATACCCCCGCATCGTTTTGGCTTCGCATCTCTGGCTGGCCCATAGGACGGCTCAGTTATCCCGTACGGCCTCTGCCTAATAAATATCCCTCTCATATCGAACCAGATTGGTTAAAAGACCCGTCTGTTCCTACGATCATCGAGCCCGCTGGTCACGACGTCGTGGTCGAAGAGGATAATGCGCCAGAAGTGGCGGCCCCTCTCGTGCGTGAGTACCGGCCCTTTGGAGCCAAGGCCGATGGCGGTGTCGCATCACCTGGAAACGAGGGGTAACCCATGCTAACCATCAAGAAAATATCAGGATCACAGGCAGCAGCTGAGTATTATGCCGAATACGCTCAGGAAAAGGGTGAGGCACAAGGCTCCTGGATGGATCACAGCGGTCAGCTCGCAGTGGATGGGGCGCCGGTCGATCCGCAGGCCATGCTTAATATGCTCAAAGGGTACTCTCCCGATGGCAAGGACGCTCTTTGCCAAAACCCTGGTGAAGATCACCATCCTGGGTGGGATCTGACTTTCTCACCGCCAAAAAGTGTTTCCATAGCTTGGTCAAATGCATCGGACGATCTTCGGATTGACATTGAATCAGCCCATCGTGAGGCAGTTGCTCGGGCCCTTGGGTTTATCAATGACGAGGCCACATGGGTTCGCGTGGGCAAGGGAGGGGCTGGGGTCGAGCAGGCAAGAATGGTCGCGGCTCTCTTTCAGCACTCATCCAACCGGGCTGAGGAGCCGCAGCTCCATACCCACGCCATCGTTTTTAACGTGGCACAAACCAAATCTGACGGCATGTGGCGGACTCTTCATTCTAGACCTATCTACCGGGCTTACATGGCCGCAGGAGCCCTTTATAAGGCCGAGATGGCCGATCGTATGCGGGCCCTGGGATTTCAGACCCACAGGACCAAAGACAGTTTCGAACTGTCACAAGTCCCCGCGAGCGTTTGTGAGGCCCAGAGTTCCCGTTCAAAAGCGATTGAGGCGGCCTTAGCGCTCCAAGGGCAAACCAGATCAAGTGCGTCGGCGGTGACAAAGGAGCTCTTGGCCCTAGATACCCGTGCTGAGAAGGGTGGCGAGAGAGTGGTCCGCGACTTCGATCGTTGGCAAAAAGAAAATGCCGGTTATGGTTTTGGACCTACTGAGCAGGCTGCGATTTTAAATCAACAAGGCCCGAGTCAACAGCAGACGCCCTTTAATGGCAAGGATCATCGGGAGGTTATGGCCGAAAGCCTACAAAAGCTGACAGCAAGATCATCCACGTTCAACGACTTTGATCTCTATAGGGCTGCGGCGGAGGCAGTCATCACCGAGGTGGGAGCCGACAAAGCACAAGCCATGGCCAGGGAGGCCAAAGCTGGCAGCGAAGTTGTTGCCCTTGGTCTAAATAAATTTGATGAAAATCGTTTGAGCACACAGGAAATGGTCAAAATTGAGCAGGAGAGTATGTTAATCGTCGCTGAAAGACGGCAAGAAAACCAACATCCAGTGCCTGCGAACACCATTATTCAGGTTCTTGAAAAGCGACCAACGATCAAAAACGAGCAAGCAGAGGCCCTAATGCATGTGGTTGGAGGAAAAGATGGCGTCTCGTTTATTGAAGGGGATGCTGGGACTGGAAAAAGCTTTCTCATGGCCGCTGTGCGTGAAGCCTATGAATCCAGCGGCTACGAGGTTCGGGGCGTTTCGTTTACCAATAAGGCTGCAAAAAACCTCGAAGAGGGCAGCGAGATCAAAGATTGCCAGAGCGTTGACTCACTCCTGATGGAACAGCGCAAAGGGGAAAATCCCCTCCACAAGAGGTCCGTACTGGTTCTTGATGAGGCAGGAATGCTTGATAGCCGTAAGATGCGTGAGCTGATGGGGATGTGCAAAGACCGTCGCACCAAATTGCTGTGCCTTGGTGACCAAAAGCAGATCCAACCTATTGCTGCGGGGCAGGCTTTTGGCTCGATGAAACGTGAGTTTGGCTCAAAACGCCTTACCGACATCATGCGGCAAAAAGACGAATGGCTCAAAACAGCGATCAAGGATTTTTCCGAAGGTCGAGTTCGACAAGGGATCGACGAACTTGATCGTCGAGAGGCTCTGCATATTGCAAAAAATCGCTTGGAGGCGCGCGAGGCCATCATATCAGAGTGGAAAAATCAGATCGATGCAGGTGGCCTGGCAAAGGCTCCGCTTATGGTTGTCACCACAAATGCTGAGGTTGACCAACTTAATCTCTTGGCCCGTGACCAGTTGGTAAAAAGTGGGGTTTTAGAGCAGGGCCTCGTGATTGGTACAGACCATGGCCAACGCTGCTTCGCGGCAGGAGACCGAATCGTGTTTACCGCAAATTTTAAAAAAAAAGGTATCTACAACTCAGGAGTAGCCACCATTGAAAAGATAAAAAAACCGCTAAATCCCAGTGGTTCTAAAACCATAACCGTGAAAACTGAAAATGGTCGCCGCATAAAATTCGATCCCTCAACCTTCAAATCTTTTCGCCATGCCTATGCCCTAACCGCCCATAAGTCGCAGGGATCGACAGTTGACCGAGTCTTAGTTTTGATTGATGGATCGTTGATGGACCGCGAGAAGTTCTATGTCGCAGTTTCCCGTGGGCGCGAAAAGCCCGTGGTTTTTGCCGACCAGCAAACGCTCGGAGGTGTGCCGATGGACGATCAACGGCGATTGGCAGCTCTTCCGATTGAAGAACGAACCAAGGGGGAACGTGAGTTCTTTAAGGTGTCACTTGGGCGGATGTTGGGAGCATCCCATGAAAAGGACACGTCCCAGGATTATTCGATCAGTAAAAGCCAGCTGCACGGCCTGATTAAAGCCAGTCCCGAAAGGGGCTTGACCGGGTGGGACGGCATTAAGTCAAGAATTTTTGATCAGTTGCGCAATATTCACCAAAGGCTCAGCGCGGCATTTGGAGAGCGAACACCTGCAGGCAAATCGGGAGCAGAGACCGGAATGCCTGCGGACAAACCAGTAAAGGAGATGTCCTATGACCGTTAAAAGTATAACAGTTATGTTTTTGAATTGAGCATCGGACATGCAAAAGCTATTGTCTCGATGGCGAGGGTTAGGTGAGTTGGCATTGATCTTGAATGCACTCATGTTAAAGGCGGGTTTCGCCCTAGTCTTGTGAACCGGTTAAATCTTAATTTTATGAATGGATATCAGTGATTACAGATCAGTATATAAAAGGTGGAGGGGCGACCATACCCGTAACCATACATGCCCTTGATACGGGGCCCCGCGGACAAGGTCTGCCTTTTATTTACGTGCCGGGTATCGCTGGAACGGCAGAGGAGGGTGAATTTTTCTTTGAAAAATTCGAAAATCGCCGCTGCATAGCCATAAGTATGAGGGGGAGAGGTAAAAGCTCCACTCCCACGAGAAACTATGCCATCGCCGATCACGGTACGGATTTGCTGGATGTCCTAAAATCACTTGGAATCGAGTCAAAGAAGTTTCATCTTCATGGCTATTCGATCGGCGCGATGTATGTATTGTCCTTTTTATTGGCAGAAGAGCTTATTCCAGCGTCAGTCATAATCGGCGATCATGGTGGGGGTGTCGATAGATTGCCCCAGGGCTGGGCTAAACATTTTGCTTCGCTAAAAATAAACGATAAATCTGTCTTAGAAAATATTAGACCTGAGGCATTAAATGCCATCGAAGCTGACTCAACGCTTCTATCCTTATACGAACCCATTAAAGAGCTTAAGTTGCAGGTACCCTTGCTGCTTCTTGCAGGCGGACAACAGGCCCCGTTCCCTTCGCGCCTGACCGCGGTAGACATTGAGAGATATCGAGAATGTTTTTCGGAACTTACAATCAGCAGGTTTGAGGACGCCGGTCACTTTTTTCGCGATACAGACCGGCAAAAATACCTAGAGGTTATGGAGAGTTTTATAAAGAGGTTTGATGATTAGAGCATTGATATCAATTGTTTTATTTTGTGTTTGGAGTCAAGCGCAAGCGCAGGTTGTCGCTGTTTGCGAAACCTTGGTTTCTGGTGATCCTTTTCTCTCAAAACGGATCAAGCAGGATTATGAACGTTCGAGCCAACTAGCTTTAGAAGATTTTTTGCGTGACTATCCAGGGTCTAAATTACGGCTGAAATTGTGCCTTGAGACAGAAAGTACAGAAGTCATTTTAGGGAAAACGATAGGTCCAGAGATAGCAGCTATCGTTGGATTTTCGTTTGCATCGAGCAGTAAAATTGCGGCGGATATCGCCAATAAAAATAAAATGTCCTATTTTTCGCCAACCTCATCTCTTGATGAATTATATCTTGGTTCATATGCAAAATCTCTCGGCATTTCCGCAGCCCAAACGGGAGTTGTGGCAAGCCGATGGTTGGCAGACCAAGTCCCATGGCAAGAAATCCATGTGTACTCTCCCTTTGACAAAGCATATTCCAGAATGCAGCAAAGAGCATTGACGCGGCAGTTTAACCAGCCATTTATCAGTCACAACTATATGCAGGTCGATTCTGATACCCAAGCCTTACCTAAAACAGCAAATTCGCAGGGTCAAAATTTAATCGTTTTTACTGGCTACGCCTTTCAGCATTTTAATATGCTTATGAAAATGATTCGCAATCGTTTGCCAGCCGTATATCTGACGACCAACCAATGGGCCTATAATCAGGACCTTTTGAGATCGATGATCGAAATGGATGACGGTATCCAGCTTTATACCATATCTGATTTTGGCGATCCGACGGCTGAATCTGCTCATTTCGGTATTCCCCAAGATTTGGAGTCCTTTTTCTCGCTCTCAAGAACAAAGGCTCAAAGGTTTGTTAAAAATTTTTCGGCCAGATTTTCTGTTGCTCCCGAGCCATTCGCTTTTGCGATCTATGATGCTGTTTATGCTGGCCTTGTTTTTAGCGAAATGCGCGATAGTTTTGAAAAAACAAAAGCCAATCCCAATCCATCATTACGATGGTTTTCAGGCGTATCTGGGCCATTTTTTGTTAGGGGCGGTGTCTTTGGTAGACCCTCTTACCTTTTGAAGTGGGCCCATAAAAAGTTCGAAGTGGTAAGGGTCTACTTATGACAAACTTGCCGACTATTCTCCGATCTTTAAGAGTAAAAATTAATGCTTACCTAGCTGTCACAACCCTCGTTTTTATTTCAGTTTTAGTCATTTTAGAGATCAAATTGGCCACAGAACTTCGCGTTCAGCTGATTGGAGCGGACAAAAATGCGTTTATTCCTGGTCTGGACGAATCAATTCTTTTTGATGACGCCGATGGCAAGGATTTTATTCTGAGTTGGTTGCGCGATCGCCACCAACTTATCGAGGCAAAGATAGATGCCAAGGTTCCAGATTGTCTTGCTTTAAGTGATCAAGGCGATTTTTTTGATGTTTGTTGGAATATGAGAGGATTTGTCCAGGCAACCCACGCCATGAGAGATAGTCAATTTCTGGTTTTAAAATTGCCGATAACGTTTTCGTTCGACCTTATTTTGCTTCCCACTATTCTCGTGCTTCTAGCGGTTCTTGGTGTCTATTTATTTCTGGTCAACTATGTTTTTCGCAAACTAGAAAGATCGATTCATCGTCCTATCGTCGCCTTAGCCGAGTTGGCAGCAAAAGGGGGAGATATGGCCATAAAGTCGGATTTAGAAGAGATTAAGACGCTTGCCCAGGCCGTTGTCGATGGCCGCGAAGTCGAGCGACACAAGGCCATTACCAGTATCACTCAGTCTCTGGCGCACGATATCAAGAACTCCCTCGGTGCTTTTGAATACATTAAAAATATTAAATCTTTAGACGAACTCCATGAGTGGCAAAATGAAATTCAGGGAGTAACCGCAAGAATTTGGCGGATTATTGATAAGATAGGGGTTGCTCGCGTTGAGCTAACATTAGAACTTGGTGATCACCATTTCGATCTATCGATCCTTGAGGAAGAAGCGCAGAAAATATATCCCGCCGTCAAAATAACGTCTGAAGTCAATTGGGATCAAGACAAGAGGTTTCATTTGGATCCGTTGGCAATCGAACGGTTAGTCTTTAATTTAGTAAAAAATTCTGTAGAGGCCGGTGCCAAACAGATCCATCTCAAGGGCGTAATCAAAGGTTCGACCCTAAATCTTTCGGTTATCGATGATGGCCCAGGCGTTGCACCACCAATGGTTGACGATCTATTTAAGCGTGGAAAATCATTTGGCAAAGAAGATGGGCAGGGTATCGGACTCTACAATGTCAGTAAGATTGTCGCTGGACATGGCGGCAAGGTAGAATATTCAAGAGAAAGCAATAAAACAATTTTTAGTCTTGAATTACCTGGATGTGTCTTGTCAGCAAAATCTGATGTTCGACCTACAGAGCAATTCATTGATCCATCTAAGGCGTTAAAACAGCAGTCTGTCGTAGTTTCTGTCAGCAACAGACAACGTCATGACGCGCTCATAGCTGCTTTAGCAAATTATCCTATAAAGATTTACGACAAGCTTCAAGTTGATGGGAACCTCCCAAGCCTGGTTATCACGGACAATACTGAGTTGATCGATCAGTGTTTGGGTCTCAGAATCCCTATTTTGATGGAAAATGGAAAAGATGACATCGCGAAATTTGCCGAACAAATAGCCAGAAGAGTTCGAAGCCAACATAAGTATACAGCCTCCCTAGAGGTCTAAGATTTTAAATGAGGACGTAAAAATGCGCCAACTACCCGAAATTAAAGTTAAAGAAGCTAGACCCCAGGCTAAAATAGTTCAGGACGGCAAGCGAACTAAACCCCGTCGTGAGGTTCCAGATGTGCCGTCCACTGAAACCATCACCAAGGTGAACCTGGATCTATCTATGACAATGCTGCTGGAGCTCGATCAGCTGGCGCTACTTCTCAATATATCGAGGCAAGCTGTTATCAAAAATTTTGTCAAAGACGGTCTTGACCGACATTTTCTTGGTCAGAGAGCTCGCGATGAAGTCCATGTATCAAATATGAGCCGGAACATCCAGGAATGACTAAATATTTACCACAATACTCACTGATCTTTGTGAGCTGTGATGGACGGGATAACACGGCGAAAGGAACAAGATAAATGAATGAAATTTTGTCAAAAAAAAATGGCTCAATCTTGATCGTTGAGGATGACGCACCGCAACTTGGTCGGTATCTGGAAATGGCTCGGGAAGCGGGCCTCGAGTCTCGAGGTGCCCGTAATGATAAGGATGCCCTAAACTTATTAGCAAATTTAAGCTTTCAATATGTGCTGACCGATATTCACCTTAATAATCAGTTAAACTATAGCGGGTTCGAAGGTCTCAAGATTCTCCGCTATTTGAAGGAGAATATGCCGGAGGTGATTCCATTGGCAATGACTTCGGATCCAAAAATAGAGACCTATCAAAACGTCCTTAAGGAAGGGGTTGGACACCTTTTTCGCAAGCCGATTATTAGCAAAGATGAGCTTCAGATTCATCTCACGGCTGCCCGGAGTCGCCGACTTATGGGGTCCTTGGTTAAGGGGCGGCCAAGAGAGGCGGGATTCCCTGAAAGAATCAGGCAACGTTGTCCGGATGGTGTAGTGATTACAGATGCGACTCGAGAAACCATTCGGAAAGTTGCGGCATTTGGTCGAGTCCCGGTTGTGATCTATGGCGAGACTGGCACTGGCAAAGAAGAAATCGCAAAGCTCATTCATCGCCGTAGATTTGAGCTCAACGGTCCACTTCCGTTTGTACCAGTTAATTGTGCAAGTCTTCGAGGAGAGACCGCAATCGCGTCACTTTTTGGCCACAAGAAGGGGGCTTTTACGGGAGCTGAGCATACTAATAATGGTTTTATTGCTGAGGCAGACGGTGGCATATTGTTTTTAGATGAGATTCACACTCTGTCAATCGACTGTCAGCAGCGCCTACTAAGGGTCATTCAAGATGGAACTTACTATCGACTTGGTGACACTAAAGAATTGTATTCTGATTTTCAGGTCATCGTTGCAACGACTCGAAATCTTGACGACGAGATGAATGAGGGTCGATTTTTGCCAGATTTGCGCGCTCGATTGATTGGTTTTGATATTGGGCTGAGTCCACTAAGAGAGAGACTTGAGGACCTGCCCATCTTGGTTGACCTATGCTTTGCTAGGCATGGTGTTAATGTTCCAGAGGTTGAGGTCCAGCGCATTGCAAAAAAGTGTGGGGAATACTATTGGCGAGGCAATATCCGGCAGCTCTTTATGGTGCTTCAAGCCCTCATTGTCGAAGCAGAGGGGAATGAGCAAGAAATTCGGGCTGAAAATCTTCCCGTGGTTAAACATATGTTGCCGCCAGGCGAAGAGAATGTTTCAACAAAATCCATTGGCATTAAAGGAATACCTGCGGATTTTGGTCGAATGATTGAAGGTGCCTTACGAAACGATCAACCGCTGCATGATACGATGGTTCTTTTTGAAAAATTCGTGATCCAGGCGGCCTTAGCACGGCATGCAAAGCTTGGTGACGTCGCCAGTTCACTCGGTATTGGGCGAAGTACCCTCGATGAAAGGCGCAAGAAATATAGTATTTAATGGAGTAAATAACATGCTATTTGGTATAGGGAATAAGCCAACATTGACAGGGTTCATGCTGCTCGTTTTAGTTTCTTGCGGGGGAGGTAGCGGCCAGAAGCCAACTCAAGATGGCACCAATTTGACCAATCCGACTGCTCAAGGCGGTGCTGCACAAGCCCAATCTTGTGAAATCGGTGAAACAAAGCGTGACGATGGAAGCTGCGTCCGCGCTTGTCGAGTTGGGTTAAACAAGATCGAGTATTGTTTACGCAATAACGAAATGCCAAGTGACATCGATCCCACTAAAAAGGTAGCAGCCTGCAAGTATGGAATATTTGATAGGGATCAATGTAAAAAGGTCGTTTTTAAGGCCGACAATAATGGTGTAGCACTGTTCGCTGGTGAGACTCTCAGAGCCAGAGCCAGAGCTAGTAGCGATGAGCTGACGCTCGATCGGTTGTCCCTTGGAGGTTATAGCGGAGCCGGTTTTCAAGTTGTCTATGATTATATCACTGAATACCCCAGGGCAACGTTAGTTGAAAATGCTTTTGGAAATTATGCGGTCTATTTTTCTAAGCTTAGTCACGCGGATGGATATCGGATTGTGGCAAATAGCTTTGCATCAGATCCCCTGAGCAAGGCAGAAATCGACCTATACGGAATTAAATTTGAGATGGGTGCAATGACGAAGAGTCGTTTTTTTTCCCTCTGTCATACATTGTCTGCTCTGAATAATCAGCCAGACACATTCAAGTTGGTCGAATTGGTATGAGCCACCACGATATTTCATGGTCTCATAAACACAATATTTTATGGGGATCTGCAATCCATAGGCGCTATAATAAATCAAGTGAAAACAAACCTTTGGACTTATTTTTTAAGAATGGAGAGGAGTCGCCAGCATATGACAGAGGCCTATGCTGAGTTCTCCCTTACTGACTGCTTGTAAACGGATGGGTTATTGGCGAGATTTCTTAAGTTAAGATCTTAGAGCCTGTAAGCTCATGGAAAACGAGTCAAAGCGAAGCTCGTCGAGGCTATGAGCGATATCCCAAAGATTTAATTTCCCATCACTGGTCCAGATATGCAGAGCGATTTGGACTAAGAGCTGTTGTGCACCAGAAAAGCATCGAGAATCTTCGATTAAAGATTGTGGATCAGCCGTCAGTCTAGACCTATCGTCAGTAAAGACAAAATCCAAAAGCCAGGGGTCTTGATTGAGTAGTATCGAGATGGCATGCCATCGGTCTTTATCACAGTCTGAAATTTTAATCTTTTGGAATGATTTCATGTTGTGACCTCACGTTTTCCCGTATCACCTTTCTTGCCTTTAATAGGTTTATACAATTCGAAAAAGATATCCTCAGTCATTTGAGACTGCTCTTTTGCGATAGTTTCCACTAAAATTTCTCCAGCCATCGTGGTCAAGACCCGCCAATTACCGCCGGCATGATCAATGAGAGTCTTTTTGAGATCTTTGGTCATAAGCGCTGGATTTCCAGCTTTTGTTAAAACCTGGTCCAATTGGTCAGTTAAATCCGCTTTTGATAGCGATTCTGTTTGAATTGAAGAGAGTCTTATCCGAAGCGCCCACCCAAAGACCAATTTTGGTTGATTTTTGAAAATGAGATCGAATCCCCCGTAACCGTGGGCGGTTTGGATAAGAGCCCAATGAACTAAGCGCGCGAGCACAAAGCTATGGGG
>JBGSUI010000023.1:0-36125 GCA_041736175.1 Oligoflexales bacterium
TCGGGCTACCCAAAAAGATGGTCGTCTCGAATTGATTTATAAGGGGGGATCATTGCTTAATCATGACAGAATATACAGCAAAAAGTCAATGGGTCAATTTAGCTGAGCGCTGGTGGGTCAATTTAGGTGAGCGCTATAGCCCTCGAAATGCTCCAAGTCCCGTCCAGCGAAATGCTTCTTAGACTCTCGGAAATCAATGAGATTTTCAATGTCTAGCGAAAATTGTTTGAACGCCTCTTTAGGGTTCTCGCTATCAAAGAGAGTCTCAATTGCACCCAGTAGGCTTTGAGTTTGTACCTTGCGGGAGATTGTACCAGCCGTCAGCAGCGGTTGGTTCGCTTGGGCAAGACGAAGTTGTTCTGGCTGGATAAGGAGGGCGTGGTCTACCAACACGCTCAGGATCACGCCTCGGCGTGCTCCATCAAGGCCTTGTTGGCAGGCCGCCCTACCCCATCCACCATACTCCTTCCAATCTTGGTTGAAAACTTCAATTAGCCACCTATTTGCATATTTCCGGACGACGTCCAGAGCTCGCCAAGACATGTCAGTTGCTGCCAGATATCTGAATTCCTTTGTGTCGTCATATTTGATCGCAACGACCAAAAGCTTTCGGTTAAGGGATTTCACAAACACTCTCGCCGCAGCGAAATAGACCGTGACTGGTGCGGCCCCTCTCAAATTGATGGTGGTCATTTGAGTCACAGCGTTTTCGAACATCTTTTCTAGGGATTTGAATGGTTTATTCCCGACGCGCACCATTTGAGTACTTTTCAATTGTGAGATCACCTGTGCATTTCCGAAGGTAGATCGACACTCTTTTATGAAAAACCTCGACATATAGGCGGCATCAGCAAGAATCGACTTCAGGACAAACCTAGACTGTGTCATGGTCTTAAATCGTCGCAGCAGTCGTCCAAATATTTCCACTTTGGTGGGAAATTGTTTGTCTTTAAGGGGTTTTTTCGGCCTTGCTGATTTCTTTATCCCCATTTCTTTAAGAGTTTTATCTTCCTCTTTCCATGCCTTTAATTTTGGATCTACAACAAAAAAATCGAATCCGACTGGGATAGTGACATATTTTGTGACCAAAATAATAAAAACAAGCTCTTGAGCCATCACAAATCCATGAGTCTTTTTATCCAAAATTTTTTGAACACCATGTAGTTTCGTGGTATTTTTGGAGCGTTTTCGATCTGTATCATCTACCACCAAATCGCCTTCGGTGACCTTCAAGGCATCTAAGACAACCATAGCACTAAAATGGATAAGATAGGACCATGCTATTTTTGATGAGTGAAACATCCAACTCAATGCGCGAGCCTTATAGGAGCCTAATGAGCTTGATTGCATGCGGGTCCAAAGAATGGATCCGGTGACAAGTATTCCGGTTATACAAAATCCAAGCCAATACCGCTGAGTTTTTGACAGTTTCTTATGTCCAGATTTTACGAGATGGTCGTTAATATTTTCGATGTGGGACCTGACATGTGGCAAAACCTCTCTAAACAACATATGGTCACCTTTGTATCTTGGGGATTCAAAGGCGATTCTACTCACAAAATCAATCTTAGTATCTGTAAATATTAGTGAATATCTAAATATTTTTTTAAAAAATTTGTTACATATTCAAATTACTATTGGCTTTTTACCAACTAAAAAAACTTCCGACTCGAGTTAATATTCATAAATTTGAAATTAAATATGTTCTTTCAAATAGTTATACCTTAGTTTAGCTCCATAACTTGGCCACCAGACCGCTTTATTAAAATCCAGTCCGCGCCCCGAGGTTTGAAAAGAATGACGTTGGTCAAAAATTGCTCAGAGCTGTACGAATGTATTCCGATCGAAGTTAAAAACAATCACACTAAATCCAAGAGCCTTGACTCCTTTAACAAAGATTTTAACCCACCATTTTCAATCAAGTTTTCTAACAAACGTGGCGATGTGGGCGCTTCGCTCCGGCACTATCCTATTTATTTGACCGGTGCAAGTCTGAGGCAAAACCTACGCGCTGGCTTGTAAAAAGCACAGCTCTCAGTAAATAAAATGCGAGTCATATTTTTAATATTTGTTTAAATTAAAATATATTCTCATAAAATACCCCCATGATCTAAGATTCTAGAGATTTTCACTGGACTTTTACACACCCACCCCAGCAGCTTGCGCAATCACCCTGATTTGAGGATGAATTGTAGGGGGATTTTGTCTAGTATAGATTTAGGATGATCACTGTCCTATCCATGTAGAGAATCGAGACCTATGGCACCCATCAAATTCCTTAAGCCTTCGCGTTCCCTGGTGATCCTAATCCTAGCAATCGTAGGGGGCGGCGGACCCTCACCCTTGGTCTGGGCTCAGAGTCCACCCCCACCCAAAACTGACAACATAACCCCGCCTCCTCCTGCCACTAAGCCAGAGCCCGCGAAGCCGGGGGAAGATGCTACAGGGCTTTTGTTTGCTCCCGAGGAGGACGACGAAGCCGGTGATCCACAGCCAGTTAAATCACCTGTGGGCCCTCCCGCACCAGGGACCATCACTCCCCCGAGAACGACCACTCCCGCGACTCCTCTTACCAACTCCCAAAAAATCCATCAGGAACGGATTGCTCCTAAAAAACACACCTCTAAACATGTTTTTGGCCAATACCGGGTAAGAATCGGCGGTGCTAAACCGACCTTTACTAAAGATCTGAAGTTTTACGACGCCTTTTATGGATCTCCCTCCTATTACCCCACGATCAGTGCTGACTGGTATGCTTTTGATTGGTATGCAACCTTTGGACTGTCGGTCCGTTCGGGGTTTTATTCGGACGAAGGTAAGGCCGCACGGGGAGTCCAGGGAGGGCGAACCGTCTCTAAAGAAGAGGTGACCGCCGACAATATCGAAGTCGACAAACAGGCATCCACCACCCTGACCCTCCTTCCCGTCCAACTCTGTGCCATCGTCCAATTTACCCCGTTTGATAAAAAATGGTTGGTTTTAGACGGCTGGTTCGGTATGGAGCGCCTTTATTTTCAAGAAGTGAGAGCTAGCAACCAAGCCGCAACGACTCAAACCAGCTCAACCAATAGTGATACTGCTCTGACCAACAACGGTTTCAAAGGCAGTGTCCTCTATGGCTTTGGGGCAAATCTTCGGATCGATGCCCTCGATGAAAAGTCAGCTCTGTCCATGCGAAATATGGGGCTTTCGGCTGTATACCTGAGTCCCTATATGGAACAGGTCCAGCAAACTGACAAAGGCGCAAACTTTAGCCGCACCGTCTTGGGCCTGGCTTTTGTGTTTGAGTCAACCCTTTAGAGATTACTAAGACCTTACGAAAATAGATCTCTTGCAGTGATTGTTCGAGCGATGCTGCGACGTGAGTATTCGTTTTCTACAAGTCCTGAAGGGGAGACCAACACGAAAAAGACGCTCCCTTGTGATGTTGTGGAACCCATATAGGCACGGAGTTTATTTGCCAGATTTTCGGCATAGCTGGCAGTGACTTTAAAAGGTTGGTCATAGTACTTGATCTCGCAGAGCGTCGTCACTCCATCATCTCGGTCTAGGACAAGATCAATTTGGGCTCCACGGTCTGCCGCCGTATCAGGGACCGATCTCATACCGCGGCCTAGGGGCCGTCTTTTCTGCCAGACTGAAGCACGAACCACTATAGCCGAGAGGCCCAAAGCCTTTTTGATCTGTGGGATATGCTTTATGCAGGCATTTTCAAATGCGTGGCCGGACCAAACCTCATAGGCTTGGGTTTTTCGCTGTAGGACAAAATAATCGTCTTTTGGCCCCGGCCCGAGGGGCCCGGTCCCTGCCGGAGCTATCCATCGCAGATGGAAGAGGCAAAACTCATCGATGACTCGGTAGCAGGGGGTTTCTCGACGACCATCGGAGATCGGAACTGTCGCAATAAACCCAGCTGCCTCCAGTTCATTTAACCACACATCGATGCGCCCACCTTTAGGGAGCTGCGTCAGGTCCATAAGTTCTGCCCGGGAAAGTCCCCGCCGCTTTGTGGCAAAGGCTGTGACTATTTTTTCATGATGGGTCCCGTCCTCAAAGAGAGATTTAAAGAGCTTTTCGAATTCGTCGTTAAGAGCTCCTCCGCCGAAACAAAGGCGCGAAATGGCCTGAGAAGGCGACTCTCCTGGTAGGACCATATCAAGATAGAAAGGCACCCCTCCCAAGGCAAGAAACAACTCGATAACATGCTCTGGTGAGTAAACAATTCCTTTAGATAAGAGCAGAGCAGCTGACTCGCCAAAAGTAAAGGGAGTTAGCTTTATGATCTCGGTAAGGCGGTTGTGGAGTGATCCCCGTGCCATAACTATTTTTTTGAGCATCCACGATGCTGCACTGCCCGCCACGACCAGTTTCACTTGAGAGATATAACTTAGCTCCGTATTCCACGCGTGACCTAGGGCTTCTAAAAGACCTGATTTAGGTGTCGACAGCCAAGGTAGTTCGTCGAAAAATAGGAGCAACTTCCCATGAGGATCTTCTTTGACGGCTTGTCTGACGGCCGAGACCAGCAGGATAAACCCATCCCGCCATGACTTTACGTCGGGGCCGCGAATACCCCCGAAAAAAGCATTTTCAACACCACGCTGGAAGGTGGAGATCTGGGTCCGCATCGGTTGCCCCTTTTCGCCGGTGATGATAAGCCGCCTCGTCCTCGCTTCCTCAAAGAAGGTACGGATCAAAAAGGTTTTTCCTACGCGAAGTCTTCCGTAGACGGCCATAAACTCAGCTCGTTCGGAAGCTAGTCTTCTTTTTAGGATCTCAACTTCCCTTTGCCGCCCTACAATAGCAGTCTGCGTCTGGCTCACCCTTTGCCTCTTATTTAACTATCAGTAATTTATGATATTTATCACGTCCCCTCAAGTTAGGACTCGGATAGATATTATCATAGTCCTAACTGCATTCATAATCATGAAGTTAGGACTCTTATAAGAAATATCCGAGTCCTAACTTATAAAATACCAAATAATTGATGTAAAATAAGGATGATAGCCATCCACAAACTCCAAAATCATGCTGCTTTCTTGTCCACGCTAGGGCTGGCCAAGACAAGACGAAAGGCCGTGGGATTCTTAAGGTTTACCAATATCAACTGGCCACCTTGGGCCTCCATCAGGGTCTTCGATAGACTCAGCCCTAAACCAGTTCCCTTGCCCACCTCTTTAGTCGTAAAGAAGGGATCCATAATCCTCTCGGCATTTGCCACGGAAATCCCCGGTCCGTTGTCAGAAATTTCAATCCCAATCCCGGTGGAGCTACGGATCGCCACGATCTCGATCCAGGCGGGTTCCGAGGGGGGCGTTTCTAATAGGGCGTCCCTTGAGTTGGTTAAAAGATTCATCACAGCTTGTTGAAAATGCCCGCGGGAACCCTGGGACTCGACCTCCGAATCCAACGCTTCAAGCTGGCTCTTTATAGTAATTCCATGTTTAGCCATCGAGTCAAAACACATACTGACGGTTTCGAGAATAGCCTTCTTAACGTCAAACCGGTTTTTGTCGCCGCTATCGGCTCGGGATAGACTCAGCATGCTATGGGTTATTTGGGAGATCCTCTGGGTCGTTTGAATAATCCCATCGAGGTGCTTGCGTACAAATTCATCCGATATCCCCTGCTTTTTTTGATACTCTCCAATGATTTCGGCTTTTCCACGGATAATGGCGACGGGATTGTTGATTTCATGGGCTATGCCCCCGGCGAGTTGGCCGATGGCGGCAAACTTTCCGACCTGGGCAATCGCTTTGATTTGCTGTTCTCGGGCCGTAAATTGGGCCATCGTCGCCTTGATGTATTGGTTAACATTATTGTTAAAATACAGGATCAACCAGCTCATCCCAATGGAGCAAAATCCCATCACAAAATAATTGATAGCTGGAACGTTTTCAAGATTGATAAAATAACCCTGCTTTGGAAAAAGCATCGCTGCACAAAAACAAACTACTGTCAAAATATAAACAGACACCATCCTGATTTTTTCGGTACTCCAGTCAAAAATAGCACAGACTAAAGCCAAGGATATGGGGAGTAAGTTTCCAAAGGCCTCAAGGGATCCCAGACCCCACATGGTCAATACGATAAGCACATTGCAGACCACAATAAATGCAACTCTCGAATAGCCAACATAACCCCATTTATTCAGTAACAATGGAATAAAAAAGGGAAAAATGGCAAAGACATCCCATACCACTTCAATATAGGATTGGCGTAGAAAATCAGCGATTGAAAAAACCACAAACAAAATAATCGCCAGCACACAGAATCCATTTACCAACCGGATTTTATGGGCAGAATTTTCGGGGGTCTTTGAATTGATTCCAAACTGCGTGCAGGTCGAAAAACCATTTTTTATTTTGTTCAGATGAGAACCAAGATTTGTGCTGAGAAAACCCATAGACCGTTGGAAACCTCGCTGGAGACATGAATTCTGTTATGGTTTCGGTAAGGTTTCTTTTAAACTGTATTTTTGAAATTATCAAAAATACTAAATTTTTAGAATTTCCAGTTTATCTCAAAAGACTTAAAACAGTCAGCCTCAAAATCTTCTAATGGGCTTATCTCCTTCAGGTATTTTGAAACATCTTCAATAATATTGAAATAGTCTGCTGCTATTTTAACATCAGAGTTAGAAATAAGTTCATATTTTTGAAGTGCTGACGACCAAGAAAAGTTCGCGTTTATATCTAGACCCTCTTCACCAATCATTCCAGACACGGCGTCACAGAAATTTGCACTAATACCAGTTTTTATGACTTCCTTGAAAATCTCAATATCTTTTTTACTTGCATATTCAACCGTAGATTTCAAAAGTGCATTTAGAGACGAATGTAATTTTTCGGTAACTAAGCGTGAAAAAGGAGTCTCTCTTAATTTATCGGAGCGGGGAGCAACTGGAGACAAAATAGTTACAATATAACGCCCCTCTTCGGACTGACCAAATTTTGTTTGTTTGAGATAATCATTTACAGCTTTTGGGCGTCCACCTCGATAAAACGGTTTCGGCGAATTAGTGGAATAGGCAGATGCTGCGACTAAATCGTATGCTTTAGAATACATTCTAGCACCAATCTCAATGGGGATATTTCCATTTTTAATTCCGCTGTGATTCACACTAATCCTAATACAATCAAAATTAGCCCTAGAAACATCCCTATATATCTGACTCTGATCTCTGGCCTCGACATCTTCCAATGTGCGCAATGCCTCAAATATTCGTAATGGATAATCTCTTAAGCTAGGATCAACTGGAATTAAAATTTCCTCATCATCCTTAATCCATACTGAAGTTTGTTCATCATTATCTTTAAGTTCGTGCCAGTGATTAGAGGACAAATACGAAGAGAAGCTTAAAGGACTTAACTTTTGTAGTGCGTCTTTATCGCGAATAGTCGTTTTCATAACGCGCCTCTTTCCTGTTAATTTCTCCTCATAATTTCGATCAATATATCAACACTAAATCCATGTATTACTTTATACTATATTGTCATTAAGTAAGTAATACTATTTTTACTATATAATATCATCAGTTTATCAGTGTCCACAGAGCATCCTAGTGACTCTCTTAAAAATGGATTCGTCGCCCTTCTTGAGGATCACGTCATATCTCCCCGAAGACGCCCAGCTCATAGGTTTGGGTGACCACCGCACTAGAGACAAAGGGATTGCGTGGTTGGTCGATCACTTTTTGCTTTTGCCATTGGACCCAACCATAGGGTTTTACTTTATAGCGGTTCCAGCTAGCACCCAGGTATCCATCGAGACTCTGGTCATCAAAGGTGGTCGTGTCGGTGTTGCCTAGCTGATCAAGCTTAGGCTGAACGGTCGTGAATTGGGACCCTTTTACAAAAGGCTGCCAGTCACCCAACAAAAGTTGACCTTGAACCGTTCCAAACCGGGTTTGAACAAATTGTGTTTCTTCTTGCTCGTCCTGGGCCTCTGCTAAGTCACTTTTAATCGCCCGTTTGTCCTGGGCGACATCAACACTGACAACAACAATTGGGTGATCGACCTTAAAGCCGCCTCCAAGATAAGTGGACTTCATGGCATCATAACGACTCGCCTGGACCAAAGGCGAAAACCCCCAGTCGGCTAAGGTCAGTCGATAGATCCACTGGATAGCCCCTGCCATCTTTTTAGACTTTGAATCCGTATACCCGTAGCTAAACTCCTTGCGGTCGTTGTCATAAGTCGTGCTGCGGACATCTTTGAGCAGCTGCATATCGACTTTGCCAAAGACCCCGCCACTGGCCAACACGAGACCGTCTACCGTACGCCGATCGGTTTGGTCACGAAAAGGCAAGCGATACTCTTGATAGGAAGAGAGAGGTACCGGTGAGAGAGTAAGAGTTTGGTTTTCAAAACCTCCCAGACGCAACACATCTCGTCCGAGGGAGACACTCCACCCAAGCCCCGTCGCGGAGGAGGCAGCTCTGGGATCCGACTCCTGGAGCACCGTTTGCTTCGACCGATACTTTAAAACACCCACATCTAAAAGGTTAGTCGCTTTATCTGGAAACAGCGTGAATCGGCTGCTCAGGATCCAGGCTTTTTGGGGCTGAAAGGCGATGTTCCAAAAGGCCTGGCTGGCTTTTTGGGGAGGCTTCACCCCCGGGACTTCGTCTCGATCGGCGCTCGACTCTAAGTCAGGTTCTGGAGTTTTTGTCTTAGATTTTTGTACGCCGAGTTTAAATTCCAAGGACATCTTAAAAGTGGCGGTTGATTTTTTGACGGTGGGTTTCGTTTTTTTGGCGACCGGAGCCACCTCCTCACCAAAAGCCGGTGCCGCCATAGTCAGCAAAAACCCAGCTATAAGTCCGAAGATCCCCAATCTAGGTAAATTTAATTTGTCTTTAATTAAGGAGTCTGTGAGCCTGGCCATTCTGTCACCCATTTTAGCAAGAGGTCATTACCAACCGGATCGTGGCGCAAACTCAATGGCGGCATGCGATCGACCGAACTCGAAAATTTTTGGATCAAGATGGACTCTAGAGGTTTTCCCGGCTTCACTTTTCCCTCAGCAATTAGATTTGTATCCGCTAGCGATGTCTCTAGCCGAAAATCCAACTTTTTCTCCTTTGCAGCTCCAGCGGGCTGGTGACAGGAGCTGCAGTTGACTGCCAAGTAAGCCCGAGCCCTCCGCTCCAGACTTAAGCTCCCATCACTGGGTAAGTCCAAGGGAGTTGCGCTCTTAAAACTCTCGTACACTTCTGCGGAAAATAAACTCTGAGCCCTGAAATCTTTAAGCTGATCTTTCTGGAGATCATCCTGTGAAATCCTTGACTGGAGCTGGTTCCCCTGGAACGCCATCACAGGTTCTGGGGAGACTTCGGCATTATGACAAAGCTGGCACTCTTTCTCTGAGGGGATCCGGTAGACGACCCCCTCTTTTTCGATGGAACGTGGATTGCGGGACAAGGTGGCCTGGCCATCCTCCCAAACATAGGTCCCGAAGTACCATTTTTGGTCAGCTTTCTTGGCGATGATTCTGGTCTCGACAGGCTCCCCAGAGGGGGTCTGAAAATGTTTGATAAACAGAGATCCTATTGGATAAGATGGCTTTTGGTCTACCATCGTAATCCTCTCGTCGGGCGGGAGAAAAACCCATCTGGATTTATGGACACCATCCGTCCAGAGGGGAGTGTTGACATCATAGGGAGTCAAACCAAACACAGGTCGCTTGGGATTTGTATCCTCAAAAACCCGCGTTTCTTCGAGGGTCAGTGGAAACTCACTGCCTGGAGTCTCAAAAGCCAGGAGAATCTGGTCTGCGGGGAGATTCTGGTCCCGTGATACCCGACAACCAGATTGGATGACAACTACTAAGGACCATCCAACAATCCTACGAAAGTTTAGCATAGGGAATTCAGCGCCTCCTAAAACGGTTCCAAGCAGTCGTTCCACTTAGGGTAATATTATTAAACTCTCATTTAACTAAAATCAGTTAGCAGGTCTGCCGCCGCCCGTGCCAGGACAACGAAAAGTTCCCGTCCCAGTCCCCGTCCCGCCAGGACGACCGCCACCGGGGATTTGTGGGAGACCGCCGTCAGCTTTAAATTTTTCGAATCGCTCTTCGAAGACTAGTTTGGTAAAGGTTTCCACATCTTTGCTGGCCTTGGCCCGGAGGTAAGCAACAATCCCTACTTTTTGGGCCTCATTGGCAAACTCCCAGGTGTGTTTAATCCTGGCCGTTCGTGTGTCTGTTTTTCCCGTCGTCACCCATTGTATAAACTGGGCGTCATTTAAACTCATAGCGCGACCAAGCTCGTGGGGGGGTGCGTTTTCTTCTGTTTCGGCTTCGTGGCAGGACTTGCACGCCTTAAGGTTGCCGGCACCATCGGTGGTGTAACGCTGTTTACCGGCATCGTACTGGGCCGCGGTATAGGCTGTGACGACAAGATTAAAGGATGAAGCAGTGCCAAATCGGTCCTGGCCTCCTTGGCGTCCACCGCTCATGGTGGTTTTGCCAGCCTTAAGAGGTACGATCCTAAAGGCGGGCTGTTCGCAACCTAAGAGTTGGCGTAAGGCGTTTTCGGCAGTTGCATCAAGAGTAGGATTTGATTTTTTTGCATCGGCGATCAAGGTATCAATGGTCGCTGCAGAGAGTTTTACGGTTTCTTTTTTAATAGTCGCTATGGAAGTGTCTTTAATTGTATAGTTGCGCCCTTGGTCTAAAAGAAGGCTGTAGTCGTTTTTTCCACCGTCGTACCCAAGGAAAAAACCCGTGTCTGGAACATCGGCCCCGGTGCCGTCACCGGTCGTGGTCGAGCCTCCAGTGCCTGTCGCTGTTTGGCCTGGAGTGGCTGCTGGTTTAGGAGCATCATTACTCTTTTTAGAATCCTCCGAACAAGCGGTGAATCCGACTCCAATAAGGACTAGGGCTAAAGCTGAATGGGGCAAGAATTTGGACAAATCCATGGCGGACACTCCTAAGTAGTAAGGTGATAAAGGATTGATACTTTGAAAGAAGAGATAAACAACATGTAATTATTTACAAACATGTTCACTTATCGGCTAAATTAGCCACAAACTTTAGGTTTTTTACAGTCCCCCACAAATTTATAATTAACCTAATAATTACAAATATCTGTCGAGACCCATACGCCCTGCCCTGACCGTTTAATTGCGTACTCAACTTTTTGAATCCACCAAGAGTTCCCTTATATTTTCAATTAGGAAAAAATTATTGAGTTTAGACTAGTCCCGTGATACCTAGCCTAGATCTTAGAGTGTGTCCCTAAATCACGCGAAAGTGTCCTGTGAACGAGCAAACTAAAGCGCAACCTGACCCGTCGACTCCTGAATCCTCCCCCAAAAGGCCCGGCACTCCCTACAGATTAGACATTGCCTATATGGGGACTCCCTACCATGGCTGGCAAAGCCAGACCAGTGGACGAACTCTCCAAGATCATCTGGAAAAAGCCCTTGAGGTCCTGCTGCGCCATCCCGTCCAGACGATCGCCGCGTCACGGACCGACAGCGGGGTCCATGCGGAACAACAGGTCGTCCTCTTTAGAACCGATCAACCCTTTGCCGAGGAGCGTTGGGTGCGTAGCCTTAACGGTCTGTTACCGGAAAGTATGGGGATTCTTAATATCTCGCCCGTACCTGAGGGGTTTCACCCCATCTATTCGGCCAAGGGCAAAGTTTACCGTTACCGGATCTGGAAAGGGTCCAGCCGCCACCCCCAATGGGCACCCATTACCTGGAATGTCCACCGCCCATTGGATGTCGCGGCGATGGGTCAAGCTGCTGAGAGTTTTATAGGTTCCCATGATTTCACCTCGTTCTGTGCTGTGGATTCCAGCGCAAAAACCCGCACCCGCCATGTCTACGGCATCCATATCGTCGAGTCAGGCCCCCTCGTCGAAATTTGGGTCTTTGGTAAGGGTTTTCTCAAGCAAATGGTGCGGATTATGGTCGGGACCCTGGTGGAAATCGGTGTGGGCCGGAGACCAGCGTACAGCATCCCTGACATCCTCAGGGGCCAAAACCGCGCCCTAGCGGGCAAGACCGCACCGGCCCAAGGGTTGTCCCTGGTGCGGGTTTTTTACGGAGAGCTTCCTTCGCCTGGAGACTTTCATCAGTCTTAAAGAAAATTTTGGGAGACTTTGCCCCTAGGCAGCGGGTCACGGTGCGGGGGGGGGTGTAGGCGCTGGAGCGTTAGGAGGTGGGGGAGGTGCCATTCTAACGCCATTTGGAGCGTTTACAGCAGTATTTTTGGGTTCGTTATCAGAGAGGCTTCGATAGATCACAAGATTGAATTTAGCAGTCTCTTTAAACCCTTCGTAGATATCGCGTTTGGCAAGGGTGACCATCGGCTGGGGTCTCGTTCCTCCCTGGCCTCCTGCTTGGCCGCCAATTTGGCCATTCCCGGGAGGGACCACTGGTGCCGGGGGCAAGGGGGGTGTGGGTTGGGTTAACTGTTGGGCCAAGGCTTCAGGTGTCAGGGGGATGTCTGTTGGCTGGCCCGTTGGGACAGGATTAGCTAGATTAGCGGGATTGGTAAGTGCTCCCGGGGCGCCATTGGCCTGGTTTCCTTGGCCTGCCTGGGCTAATTGCTGGAGCGCAGCATTACCTGCGGCGGGGGTGATGGTGATATTTCGTATAAAAATAGTCGACTCTAAATGCGCGACTTTATCAAAAAAAGTCGCAATGCTTTGGTAGTCGCCGGTGATTTGGGTTTCGATCGGTAGCTCCACATAGCGGTATCCATCGCTATCATGACCAATTTCAGCTAAAGGCTTAAAGCGCTCTAAAACCACATTAGCCTTAATGGCCAGAGTAGCGGCTTTTTCGAGGATTGATTCGATAATATAGCTGTCGGGGAGGAGTTTTTTGGCTTTGTTAAGTTGATCCTCAGTAAATGCGAGCTTTTCTTCGAGCTTAGGTAAATCAGACTTTCTTTGGCGAGCCTTCTCAAACTCGGCCCTAACCGTAGCTTCTTGGCCCAGGATCTCAGCAAGCTTTTCTTCGTAACTCTGGCCTTCGTCAAAATAAAAGTAGAGTCCCGGAATAAGGCCTAGCACGAACATCAAAAGAAATCGGGCCCACAGAGGCAAGTTTTTGTATTTTTGCTTGAGTTCATCAAGTTGCATCGTGCCGGAGATGCCCTCTTTTTTGGGGTGCCCTATAGAATTTAGTATTCATGATTGTTTTAGGAAGAAAGCTAAAGCCAAAGAGTCTGGCATTGGGAGTCAGGCTCTCCTATTGTATCACATCTGGAAGGAACCACCTAAGATGGTAGCTGTGAGCAATGTGCATTGAGGCCCTGACTTCTTAAAGTTAGACTGTGGGTTTTCTTTATTGCGATTAATGATCAATCGTGTCTAAACACGTCTCTTGATACGAACCTATGTAGCATTTTAAGAGTCCCTGGAGGCCTGTGCCACAGGCAGTTTAAAATGCTAACTATATGAATCCTATTAGAAATTTCATCCTATGATCTTTTCCTTCCACTGGCATGGGGTTTGCAGAGAGGTGTTTTTGTATAGGGTTAGTCCATTTTAAACCTCTTAAAAAAGGCCCATAGGGTTTTTTCTCGAAACAAAAGAGAGCAGAACTATGATCATAAAAAAACGATCAATGACTCTTGGATCCAAGGGGATTCTCACTAAAATTTTAATTTTTAATACGATGTTAGCCTGCCATGGACCCCTAGACCGGAAGGGTTTGACGAGCGGAGTTCAGGGTACCGCTCCCGGCAGTCCCAGCACGACGATGCTTACTCCACCGGGAGGTGACTATACTGTTGGCGAAGCCAATTCAATCAGAGCTTTTTCCCAATGGAGCCCCCGCGAGCGGGCTCTGATGATCATTGCGGCTGATAATGGGATTTACAACACTCAAAATCCCATGAATCCTCGGAGGCTTCCCTACCTTAAGCTTAAATCGGAATCAGTATCCATAAACGAATATATTCAAAAATATCCCAATTATGACCCAATTCAGCACCAATACAAAAAACTAAGCCAAAAATTTTCCAGTGACGGGTGTCAGGGCGACACTCTAATCCCTTACCATCCTGATACAAAGTCACAACATCGACGAATTGATCTCCTTAAAAAACAAGACAAGGTCCTACAAGGCGATAAAAAATACTATTCTGATCTCGTGGGCTTTTCATCCATGTCCCGATCGCTTTTTGTGCTCAACGAAAAAAGTACCGAAGATCTTCCACTGCTTTTTTCCCTCAAAGTAGGGTCTGACACGGTGATGGGAAGCAATCAGCCCGATAAACTTTATGGGGTTTATTGGAATGCGAAGTATGTAAATTCTCTTTCTCAGCCCACTTCGATCCATGAGTTGGCAGAGGCGAATGGCATCGCTTTTCTGTCGGACTCAGTAGGGTTGGTTTATGATAGGGATTATGGGGTCGTTCTTAGGGATTATAACCTCCTCATAAATGAGAAAGATTATTTTTTCATGCCTCTTATGGCTTTTCAGGAGAAAGCAATCGAAAAAAAATCCCCCTCCGGTGAGGTCGACTCCTACATGTGGAATCTCTATAAACCGGCTTCAGCACAAATTTTTGCTAAAAACGAAAAAATCTTGAGGCTTATCGTTTCAAAACCACAGATCAAAAAAATAGTCGATGAATTGTCCCAGGAAATGGGAAAACTAATCGCTATCTATTACCTCAATGGGATTTCTTCTCTCGACCTCCACGGGCAAAATCTAATGGTCGGGATTCCCTTAAACCCTGAACGCCAGGCGATGATCGCTGTCCGAGATACCTCCGATCATTGGGTTTTTCCTTACGCCAGGACGGATTTTATCCAGATGAAATACGGAGCGATTCCAGAGCCCAAATGGTGTCAGCCTCTTTTTCGATCACCAGGAGCAGCAGCGGAAGCATGCTCTAAGAAAGTGCAGCAGCTCACTCTTAAAGGCTTTGAGGCGATGGCTAAAAATTTGGAGTTTAAATTTCAAGATACCGATTTTCAAAAATTTAAAAGTACCAATGACATTTATGCCCTTCTCGAAAAAAACAACGCCTACCAAGATCAGATCATAAGAGTTCGTACCCAGTTTAAGGCTTTAAATTCATTGGTGGCAAAACCACGAGTTCAGACCTTGAGATGTTTACGTTCTACGGGATGTCCCTATATGAGGGCTAGGGCGATCCCTTAAAACAGGTCCTTGCCAACTTCCCCATTGTCAATTTTATAGCCGAAGCTGGGTTGAATCCCAAAACAGAGTCCCAATTTGTCCAGGATCCAATCGTTCGAATGGCTATCCAAAATCGCTTGCAATGTCAGTAGGATCAGCCTAATCAACAGAAAATGGGACCACTTAAAATTGCAGCGGAAAGGTTGGCCCACGATTTGTCCGTAGCGCTCGGGTTGGGATTCCAGCTAGGATCTAATGGTCTACAGGTGACAGATATCGGACGACACCAAGGGAGTGACCAAGATGAGATCCTACAAGAGATCTGCGACAAGATCTACCACGAGACTTGATGTGAGCCCCTTGCTCTTGCTTGGATACCTTCTTTTGATTGCGATCACCCCCGTCTTAGACGGTTGTAAAAGCCTTATGGATTCTAAAGAAGGCGACGAGGGAGAGGGATGGTTGGGGTCTTCTGACGGCTCCACATCAAAACCCGATGACCTCACAAAAGTCCCCCAAACCCTCTGGTCTCCAGCCCTACGAAAATCGTCGGCGGGATATTATTTTATGGCCGCAGAAACCATGAGCTTGCGGGAGCAAGACCCACGTAAGGCTTTGGAACTCTACCAAGCCGCCTATAATCTCGACCCCAATCCTTTTCTGGGTGGCAAAATGCTCTTGGCCAAAGCCCTTGCTGGCCAACAGGCAGAGGCGCTGTTTGAAGCCCAAAAGATGACGCTCCTCTACCCCACCTCTGCTCACCTAAGACTTTTTTATGGAGAACTCCTGGCCCAGTCGGGAGACCTCACCAAGGCAGCTGAGCAGTTAGAAAAATGCATCGATCTCAATCCCGAGCTGGAAAATGCCTACTTGCTGCTGACCCAAGTCTACCAAAACCAAAAAGATTCGGCTAAAGCGATCGTTGTGGCGAACGACCTGGTCAAAATGGTCCCGGGGTCAGTCGCCGGGTGGTCCCAACTCAGCCGGTTGTATCTCATGGGCCAACGATATAAAGAGGCGCTGATTCCAGCCAAGCGAGCCTGGGAAATGCAAAGCACCAATCCCCAGCTCACCCAGATCTACGCCATCACCCTGCAACTCAACAATCAGACCGCCCAGGCGATTCGGATGTACGAGCAGCTCTACCAAATGGATCCTAGCGACGAAGAATTGACGGCGCGCATGGTGGAGCTTTACCGAGAGCTAGGCAACCTGGAGAGCGCCCTGAGTCTTCTCCAGGAGATGGAGGCTAAAGACACGACCCAAAGGCGCCCGGTCTTGCAGATGCAGCGGGCGATTCTCCTGTGGGAACTCAAACGCAACCAGGAAGCGCAGGCCCTCCTCGAAAGTGTGATGCAGCGTTACCCCGATTCCGATCGGGTGCGATACCTCGCCGGATTTGCCGCCCAACGGACGGGGCAGCTCGGACGTGCCATCGAAATCTATAGGACCGTGCCTAGCAACTCTTCCCTCAAGATCGAAGCGGAAATGCGGATTCTATTGATCCTGCAGGAGCTTAAAAAATGGGACCTTGTCTTGGAACAAGTCGGCAAAATCCGCGAGATGCCGCAGCTCTCCTGGGAGGGGTATGGAATCCTTGCAGGCATCTATGGGGATATGGGTCGCTACCGCGATGGTATGGAGGTGGCCCAAACCGGATTTGAAAAAAATCCTACCAAATACCGACTCCTCTTTTTAAAGGGTGTTTACCAAGAAAAACTCGGTGACATCAACGAGTGCATCAATACCATGAAGGAGGTGATTGCAAAGGATCCGGCCAATAGCTCTGCCCTTAATTTCCTAGGCTATCTTTACGCAGACCGAGGAGAAAACCTCGACCAAGCAGAGCAGCTTATCCTCAAGGCCCTAAAGCTCAAACCAAACGATGGTTTTTATCTAGACTCTCTCGGCTGGGTGTTTTTTCGTAAAGGTGACTTGCAAAAAGCAGCTCAGCTGACCGAACAAGCAGCTAAACTAGAACCAGCGGAGGGTGCCATCATTGAGCATCTTGGAGATATCAAACTCAAAATGGGCGATACCCCAGCAGCGGTGATGTATTTCAAAAATGCCCTTAAGGTCAGACTCGATCCAAAGGAAAAAAAACGTATCCTAGAAAAACTTAAGAAACTAGGGGTTACCCATGGCTCATAGGTCGCAAAAAGCTCTCCAGATGATCGTCATAGTGGGATACCTATCTTTGCTTTGGGGATGCGCTACTTTTCAATCGGAAGAACCGATCACGGTCAAGGAACACTGGCTGCCCTATTTTAAAGCCTGTACCCCCCAGGATGGGGCCCATACGGTCCAACTCTTTAAGGATGGGCACTTGCTGGGAGCTGCCGAGCTAGAGTGGATTGCCCCCACGGATGATGACTGGGTGATCGAAATCACCAACAATCTGGGACAACGTCTTGGAAGATTAGCGGGAGTCCCAAAGCCTACAAAAAAACAGGGTAAATCTCCTCCCGATGAGCGGGTGAAACTCCATAGCCAGACAAATTTTTTGAAAAAACTGCCTCCAGTCGAAAAAGAACCCGATGGGTATTTAGTGGTCGACGACCACTGGGTAGGACTTAAGGGAAGCGAAGTGCCCTGTGTTCTCTCTGGCCAACTGCCCCTCGGCTGGGCTAAAGACCTCCGCCACGTGGAGGAGGAATCAGGCCAGATATCCATGGAGTTTGAGGATGACAATCGAACCTTAATAACAAAGATCGTTGGTCTGCCTGTTTCGCCCGTAAAACAGGGGGGAGCGATGGGGGAGTCCTTTCCCCAAATTCAGATTTGCACCACAAGCTCTTGGAGAAGCTTTTTATTTTTTAAACACTCTATCCAATGGTGCACCGTAAGATATAGGAAATCCAGAGGGGCAGTGGCTAAAAATCCTATTCTACGGGGCGAATATCCCTATGTAAAGCAAATTGAAATCAAGGTGGACCGTCCCAATTTATACCGGTTGCTTTTAACCCCTCTTGATTCGGCTCCTACTGCTCAAAAAAAATAAAAATATATTTAGGAACCACGCTTAAATGGGCGACGATTTACAAAATATTTCCCAAGTAGACCAACAGGTCCTACAGATTTTGCTCGACCGAAAGCTTTTACAGCAGGGAATATTAAAGTATTTGGTGAACTACCTGAGGCGCTGGAATGTCAACGCGCTCCAAGGTCTTCGGGAAACCCATTTGCTCACCGAAACCCAAATCGCCGATGCCTTTGCGGCCTCTCTCGGTTTGGACCGAATCTACCAGCCCAGTCAGTGTACTCTGGCAGATCAAAGCCCCTACTGGTTGCCCTTTCGGGTAGCAAGAAAAAAACATATGATTTTTCTAAAAAAAGAAAGCTCAGTAGACGACAACCAGCCTGAAGACATGGAACTCGTCTGCGCAAACCCATGTGACAAGGAGACCTTAGCAACCTTACAGACTTACTTAAATTTCAAGCCCCAAATCGCCGTATCCGAAAGTCGTGAAGTCTTAAAAGCCATCGATCTCCTCTATCCTCTCGAAGTCCAATTGCCCGTATCCATATTCCAACTTACTGAGAGTGGTGAAAAAAAATGAAGATTTCAAAAAACGAAAAAATGACTCCCAGACGGAATCTAGCAGCAAAGATGCTGTCCTTTTGTGGGCTGCACTCCCTGGGCGTCTTTAGCTCACCAGCCTATGGTTTCTTTCCAAATCGTTCCCGACTTAACCACGAGATCGATCCTAAAAGCCCGCGACTTCACCAAGTCCCTAAACAATACGAAGCTGTGGTCATCGGCTCAGGGTTTGGGGGAGCGGTGACCGCGCTCCGACTCAGCAAACACTTTGGCGACCAAGTCCTCATCGTAGAACGGGGCAGGCGGTATCCTAAAGGTTCTTTCGCTCGCAGCTTAGGCGGTCTTATGGACAGCTTTTGGCGGCAAAAAGATGATAAAGTCCCCAGACCAATCGCACTCCCAGGACATGCCAACGGTGTCTATGACCTTCGTAGCTACAGAGGCATGGATACCCTGGTGGCATCGGGATTTGGCGGAGGCTCGCTGATCTATGCGGCAGCCATAGTTGAGCCCCAAGATCCCCAATTTGACGCCAAGTGGCCCCTCAGTCTTAAGCGAGAGAATCTTGCTTATTATTTCGATGTTTTTAAAAAAATGATCGGTGCCCAGCCGGTCCCCCAAACCGAAGCCTCCCGAAAGCTGATTCGCCATGAGTTGTTTGCGGCGGCGGCCCGGGAGACAGGCGGTCAATTTAGCCCCGTCGACGTAGCGATCCATTTTGGTAAGGACCCAGAGCATCCCGATCCAATGGGTTCAGAAAGCATCAATGCCTATGGAGCTAAACAAACATCATGCCGTTCCTGTGCCGAATGTATCCTTGGGTGTAACGAACACTCAAAAAACAGTTTGGATCTCAATTATCTCTATGCCGCGGAGCACCACTACGGAGCCGAAGTCAAAACCGAGCATCAAGTCGAAAAGATCGTTCCCCTCGACCCTCTAGGAGTGGAAGATCATGCTGCCGATGGATCCCATGGATTTCATGTTTACCTAAAGCCTATCAGTTCTCCGACAAATGAAATTGATTATCTTGTTATAAAAACCAACCGCGTCATTGTTGCAGCTGGAGTCTATGGGACCAATGAGTTGCTGCTACGTAATAGAGACCTTTATAAAAGTCTCCCTCGTATCAGCTCCCAGCTAGGAAGGAAGTTTTCCGGAAACGGCGACTTTCTTAACCTGGTTTTTGGGGCAAAAAAAGATGGTTCCCATTTTGGGCCGACCTTAACCCTTAAAAACGAATATAATTCCGTCCCACCAGATAATAACCCTGGGTTTATTATTGAAGATTTAGCTTATCCAAACCATCCAAAACTGTTGAGCTGGGTGGTTAAAATCTTTGAACCCAAAACTCTCCTTGGGCGTAAGCTGTTTCTGCCCACTTACCAAAAAATATTGGAATCCCTTGAGGCAAACAACCCACAGTCAGGTAAAATGACCATACTTTTGGGAGTTGGTATCGACAAAAGTGATGGGGTCATGACCCTGGGGCCCACGGGCAGGCTCCAGTTAAGCTGGAATTCCCGAGGCAGCAAAAAGCTCTATGACCAAATGATCGCCATCAGCCAGAAAATTCGGCAGGTGTGGAAAGCGGAAGCGGTTATCCCCTTTCCGACCTATCTCTTAGGGCGCAATCTCACAGTCCATCCCCTAGGGGGCTGCGTGCTTGCAGACACACCTCTCCAAGGAGTCGTCGATGCGGATCCTCACAACTTTGGCGCCGTCTTTAACTACCGGAATCTATACGTCGCAGATGGGTCCATCATACCAAGTGCACTGGGCGCAAATCCAGCACTTACGATTGGTGCTTTAGCAGAAATGGTGGCAGAAGGTATCACCGGTGATAGACCACAAGGAGTTTAGAGATGGCGAATATAAAGACTGTCTTTACAGATAAACACCTAGTCAATAGGCTGTTGAAACCGTGGTTGATGTGGATCGGTTTGAATTCCTTGGGATCCCAAGGTTACAGTCAGGAGAGTCCACCCCCTTGGAAGCTCAGGGGCGATGCGTATATTATCCTGAGTTCTGTACCTAAAGAAACCAACCTCAAGGGCGGCTTTATAAGCGACGATCTCAAGGAGCGATACGACCAGTCCTTTGGGGTGACCATGTTAGTCAACTACGAAAGCTCGCCAGTCGGTCCTTATAAAGAGTTATTGTATATCCCAGGCACTTTTAAGTTTAACGATGGACTGTCCCATCCCTCCATCAGCAAAATCTATGTATCGACCATGGCAAGTGTGATCAACGGTCGGAAAAATTGGGGGATTCCCAAAGAGCTTGCGGACTTTGAGATCTCCCGTGGAGACCGAGGACAAGAAACCATCAAGATTTTTAGCCAAGAGTCCCCTATCGCCCAGTTTACCTTGAGTCCCCTTGGGCCAAAACTTCCCATTACGAGTTTTTTCTTACCAAAATCGTTGAAAACTTTAGGCCAAGAACTTGAGGGAAATGGTTTTATTTTTGATATCAAAGCCCATGGGATGATCCAGCTCGCCTCCCTCGATGAATCCTCAAGTCAACCCGAAGTCTTTCCTGACGTCGGCCAAGGAAAGGTCTTGCTAGCCTTTAAGATCAGCAACTTCTCCCTTGATTTTCCTGTACCCCAAACATACCAACTGCCAAGCCAAGGGGCCGGGTCTGATGGTACCCGGAAACATTCCCACGATTCTTACAACAATCCTGCGTAAGTAAATTGATTTATATTCAATTATAGCTATAGTTGGAGCCCTACACTAGCCCAACTCGGCTACTTATTGTTTCGTGGGTCCTAAGGAACCACAAAATCATAAACTTTTGTACAAGCTTTGAGGGCCGTATCAAAAGAACCTGACAACACATGGACGGGGTCACCAACTGTAATTTGTTCTGTCCCCACTGCTGAAACACCGATTTGGCTTGAGCCATTAGAGCCAAAGCAGCGAACCCCGCTACTATCGGTTATACAGGTGTGATTAAATCCAGCTTGAACGGTGTAGACTCCAGAGACATTTGAATCATTCGTGTTTTTGATAGTCACAGGCAAAACCGAATCCGTGCTGGTTCCGTTGCCTAGTTGGTAGGTGGAGTTGGCACCCCAGCAAACAGGTTCTTTGGTGTTTAACAGGGCGCAGGCATGGGCATTTCCCACAGTAATCGATACGATATTGGTCAGGTCGCTGGCTCCTGATGCGGCACGGACCGTGGTTGGATTTTTGATTTTGGTGTTGGTGGCTGGAGTGTCAACACCAGCGACACCTTGGGTATTGGATCCCCAACACATAGCTTTCTGATTTTGTAGTAGGACACAGCTGGTTTTGCCACCGGCGCTCACGCTGACCAAGTTAGCAATGGCGACATTACTTGCATCCCTTACCAACACTGGATAAACTCGATCAAGATTTGAATCACCATTGGTCAAGCGAGTGATTAATGAAGCGTCGTTGCTCCAGTAGTCATTGTCGCCAATTTGGTCGGAGTCATTGGCACCCCAGCATAGGACGTTTTGGCCGGTGATCGAACCGGACACAACCGTGAGGCGGACCGCGCAGGTATGGGACTCGCCAGCAGATATGCTGAAGACATCGCTTAAATCTGCTGTTGCCGTGACGTTGTCGGATCCATCTTTTGCGGTGACTAATTTAACAGCGACAGGAATAGCCGCAAGAGTGGTGGTCCCATTGCCGAGCTGCCCATTGGCGTTTTTGCCCCAACAATAGGTCTTACGACTGGTATCGATGGCACAGGTATGATCGTTTCCTGCGGCGAGTGCTACGATATTCGACAAATTGCCGCTGTTGGCGGTATTTTTGACGAAAACGGGCGTGACTGAAGTCTCTCCGACACCGGTGGCGAGGTTTGCACCGAGTTGCCCAAATTCGTTGGATCCCCAGCAAACGACCCGTTTAGTCGCGTTGAGGGCACAACCATGGTTTTTACCAGCGACAACAGCCGTCAATGAATACAGATCAAAATCTGGATCGTTGGGGTCGCGAATACCCATGGGCTCCCAGGAGCTGGGAGTTGTGGCCGAAGTTTCGTTACGACCGAGTTTACCATTGCTATTGGATCCCCAACACGAAACTCGAGCATCACTGGTAAGAGCGCAGTTAAAGTCGTCGCCACTGGTTAAACTAGCCGGTTTTGTTGTCCCACAGGATGCTCCTGAACAACCTTGGAATGGGGTTTGAATGCCTTCCATGACCATATCAAAGGTTGGTGTTAATGATAAAATTGGGATCCGTAGTTGGGTCGGAGCCCCGAGATCTTTCAATTCAAGATATCGAGCGATGCGTGCGGTTTCGGCACCATTGGTGACTTCCCATGTGGTTTGATGTTTGGTGAGGTTTGTAAAGACATTGAGGGTTCCATTCACGCCCACGAGATTCGCTGTGACACCGAGGGTTGACACGCTCGTAGCAATCGTGCCTGTTGCCGGTGTCACACAGTTGTCGCTCCCACAGGAAGAACCGCCACTCAGAACGCTGACGACCCCAGGTATGGTTATTTTGCATTGGCCGTCTAGGACAGGCGATGCACCCCAACCCAAGGTAAAGCTTCGGGTGGCGTCATCAGGTATCGTAAAGGTGATCACGCCTTGGTTGGAGGTTTTGCCGTTTGCAGTCACGGTGTAAAGGACCCGCCCTTCACCAAAATAGTTGGCGCTTGGTGTGTAGGTAAAATTGCATACCCCCGTGGTGCCATTACAGGACTCGGCAGATCCAGAGCCGCCGACTGCTGACATGATGGTCATCGTAGAGGCTTTGTCTGACTCAAGATCAGTGTATTGGGTTCCTGGATTGAGCTCGACCACATAAGCAGAGCGGTTTGGTAGGATAACAGCAAAATTATTAGCGACCGGAGCTGCATCAGTAGCGGAAATGGCTATGGTTAAGGTTGCATTATTTGAATCTTGATCGGGGGTGCCATTGATTCTTGCTTTAAATCCAACTGTAGCGTTTCCAGTAAAGGCAGGTGTTGGAATAAAGGTAAAAGGGCACGAACCAGCGGTGCAGGTAATCTCCGTTGGATTTCCCGAGATTGATCCATTGGTGATGCTGTTGATAATCAATTTGTTGACATTGGGCCCTGGATTATAGGTATAGCCATTGTTGCGGCTTATGGTTACGGATTTGTTTTGATTCATCACGCCGTTAACCGTGAGGTTTTGGGCACGAAGCTGGGGCTGAAAGTCGACCGTGACCGTGGCGCCAGTGGTCGCTTGTTGGCCATTGGCTTCGACATTGAAGTCAAATGTAGCAGAACCGTAGTGTCCGGCATTGGGCATAAAGCTCACCAGGCACATTCCCGTCCCGTCACAGGTTATGGGGTTTGCAGGGCTCAGGGTCCCGTTGGTGGGATTACTTGCAAAGAGCTTAGCTGCGAGGTCATTGTTGACGTCCGTATACCCGTTTGCGATTCCTGGTGATATGGAGAGGAGCTTCATCGTTTCGTCGGATCCAGTAAAGCTTAAGTTATAAACAACAGGCGGTGTCGGCAGTGCCAATACATCGATTGTGAAATCAGCATAGTTAGACCAGGTCCGGTTGCCAACTGGTCCGCCTTTGACACGGTATTTAAGGGCAACGGTACCAGTAAATACAGCAGTGGGTGGTGTATAGGTAAAGGTGCAGGTGCCTGTCGTACAGGTGCCGATGGTGACCGAGCCTTTGCCTGCTGGGACAGCCGTGTAATCACTGTTGAGGATTTGGAGGTCGACAGCGTCATCCTCAACAACGCCAACTTTCTTCACATAATCGATGTTTTTAGTGACCGAGCCATTTAAGACAGTGTTGACATTGGTGGAGCGCGTCGCGCTACTGGCGATTAGGTCACGATTAGCCGAAACGGTGTAGGTACCTGTCGCTGAGGTGATACCCCAAACAGTTACGTTATAGTTAAAGGTTCCATTGCCTTCAAAATTAAGGTTAGGTATCACGGACACGGTCAAGGTTTTGTTGGTAGGATCGTAAGTGCTGGAGCCAATCGATAAATTTTGTAGGTTAAAAGTTGAAATAGTGACGTTTTGACCTGTCCAGTTAGCAGAATCTGGGTAGTTGATGCCTGAGAAACCCAGATCCTCGCGCCCAATCACAATGGTCACTGCTTCGTTCATGGATGTGGATACAGTGGGGTTCGTCACGGTCGGCATCGCTTTAACCCACATTTTTCTAAGTCCATTACCGGTGACGTAATTCATACCATCGGTGGGAAGCCAAGTAGCACCATTTGGGGTCCCTTTTTGCCAGTTATGCTGATAGGTCTGGGATACAGTGCCATCAGCAAGGTAAGCGTTATAGCTGAATTGCACCAGCCCCCAGTCACTGCCTGTGCTTCCCTGCATATCGATCGAACAGGTCCCACTGGCGTCGCAATTGGTGGTTTCACAGACTAGATCAGCAGGCGTGCTTCCGGTGCAGGTGACTCCAGAGCCGGAAAAGGCTGAGGTTAAAGGTGCCTTAAGGATCGTGGCAACCTCAGAATTAAAGCCAAAAATGCGGATTTTAGCAGCATTGGCTTGACCGTCAGAACTATATTCATAACCGTTTTGGTCAGTCGCAGCAAGTGCCCCCTGTTTGCGGAAGGTTATTGTTGTGGGCGTCCTGTTGATAATGTTGATGGTATTTACAGCTTGTATACAGCGGTCGTCGTTAGGGATAGCATAGGTTGAAGCGGGGCACATGGACCGCGTAGCGATTTTCGGAATAATACGCAAGCGGAGATTTGTTGTGTTGGTGTTGCAATTGTTTGTATCATATCCTGTTACTGTGATCCAGGAAGTCTCGAACGCATCATCGTTAAAGTCTGTAGGCGTTGTGTTTCCTGGAAGCTTCCAGGAAAAATCACATCTACCGCTGGAACAGGTGCAGTTTAGGCCGGGACATCCGGTAATTGAGCTACCGTCCGTATCACTGATAAGCATAGTGACTAGCTGTTGGAATGTTTCTGCAGAGGGGTAGGTGTAGAAATTTCCATTCGTACCTCCGTTACCGATAGTTGCTGAAAAAGTCCCACCTTGAACCACATTACCCAACAGCGCATTGTTGGTAATCACACCAGACGTGGGGCATGACAATCCTGGGGGAGCCAGAAGTATTTTGACAGTGACTTTGGACCAATTGGAGCTTTTGGCTAAATTATTTCCAAATGCATATCCATTGGCCGCCGTGTAGTTTTCCCCTGTTTTAATCCGGTACCAGAAACTACCGGTTGCAGGATATGAGGCATAACTTGGATCTGTTATGACGGGAACAGTACACCTCGTCGCATCGCAGGTGGCAGGATCAGTGCCACTATTGTAGGCGAGATTAGTTGGCGCCGAGGCTCCGTTGGAGCCATTGCCGATTTCGATGGAAGTGACATTACCGCTGCCAGCAAAGTTTAGGAATTGATTCGTTGTCCAAGTGGTTGCTGGAATTGGAATCGGAGTTGTGGTCCCTCGTCCTACGGTATAGTTCACATCAAAAGAAGGAGGCGATACGCTCGGGTCTTGGGTTCCTGGAACCGGCAAATGGGAGGAGGTTGGTGCTGTTGGACCGCCACTCACGTAAACATCAAGGGTCGAGTAGAGCGGTTGTTCCTGTGGTGTCGAAGGCCCCTGGCTGGTGGTGACGTAATATCTGACGGTCATAAAATCGTCTAATTTGCTGCCATTGGGCACAAAACTAGCTGTACAAACCCCTGCGCCATCACAGGTAAACGCATCGTTAGCGTCTTTTCCAGCGGCGTAATCAATGGTGCCGCCAGCAAGGGATCCGCTGACGATTCTGACCTTGGTCGCAAGGCCGCTGTCAACATCGTAATAGCCTTTGGTCCACCGATTGGGGTCAGTGGGTAGTGCATTGATCCCTGCCCTCCAGGGGCTGTTGTTGTAGGTTGGATTGGTGTAAGGTGACAAAGTCACGGTGATCGGTTGACCCGAGCCACTGAGATAAAAGGTGCCATAGTGGGCTGGATTAGCGGTTGCATCAAACTCATATTTGCGGTTAAACACCATGGTTTGATTGTTAATCCCAGCAACTTGAGGGGCGTCTTCGACCGCTGCGAAATTAACCGTAATGGTTTTGCTTGGTGAGAGTAGGCCGTTTGCGGTGACCATGTAAACAAATGTACCTGTTCCGTTAAAATCCATGAGGGGTACTATTGCTACGGGACATTGCCCACCAGCATTACAGGCTCCGGGTGTTACAGATACAAAAGCATTGGTGTCGAAGGAGACGATACTCACGGCAGTTGCAGTCATGGGGTAACCGTCAGGCAATGAAATGTAAGATGCGTTGATCCCGGACGGTGTCAAGTAGCCATATCCTGGCTGGATGGTAAGATTATAGGTGGTATCCTCGGATGTGTTGATGGTTAAGTTTTCACCGACTGGAGCCAGGGGCGGCGTGATCGTGAAGGAAAGGGTTTTTGGACTGCTGTTGCCAGTGACAGCAAAGATCGTCGAATAGGTCGACACGATGTAGCTTACGGGAATCGTCGTGTTGGTTGTCCCGACGGGAGGGGTCCAAGACCAGGTGCAGGCGCTGGTTACGCAGGTGCATTCTACGTCTGCCGCAACGATGGAGCAGGTGGTATTATCGCCACCGTTCGCTGAAGTGATGCCGGCAAAAGTTCCATAGGTCGCGGTATTGCTGACATTGAGGAACTTGATTTTTGAAATGTTATCGCCATCGACATCTACATACCATTTACCATTGCCGCAAGATGCGTTGTCACGGACCATGGTTACAGTTTTAGCAGTATTGGTGAAGACATTGAGTGTTTTGTCACAGGCCTCGGGTGCGATCGTCGTGGGCGTGATCGTGATCACCATCTGTTGGGGAGCGCCGGGAGATGGTAGGGATTTGACTTCATTGGATATCGAGCAGCCCCCACCTGAAGAACCTAATTTGCGGCAAACTTGATAATTTAGGTTTACCGTTCCGTACCAGTTGCTTGCACTGTTGAAATTTGCAGTCCAGGTACCACCGCTGACGACAACATCTGTGATCGTGCCAATGCTTCCTGATAGGGTAGAGGTGATTTTTAGATCCTGTAAAGTCGCAAAATTTTCTGCCTGGGTGTAACCATTATTCAAGCTGATCGTTAAGGGGACGACCGTGACGGGAACACCGGAGGCAGTGAAACCGTTAAAGGTGGCGCCCGTGACTGCGAATTCATAATCTTGGACTATTGTTACAGTCGCTGCGGGTGAAACCGCAGCAAAGTGTGTAGGATCTGACGGGTCACGGGCGGTGATGGTATAGGTGAAGGTCGTGGTTCCTGTTGTACTGAGAAGTGTTGGTTCGAATTGCAAGAGACAATCGCCCCCACTGCAACTGATCACAGAAACCGTGCCATTGGCGGATTGAGTGGTGATGTCAATATCGGCGGTAGCCGTTGGTACCGCATTCCACGGGTGATCCAAGGCGTCGTAGATGATCGGTGAGACACCAGCGTCTCCTGTAAGCCCCATCTTAAAGGTTTGGGTGCGGCCTTGTAAGGTATTTATAGTGAAGGCCTTAGCTGTGGGGGGAGGCATGATGATGATATTGTAAGTGATGGGATCAGTGGGATAGGAAAGGTATTTGACGTCATCTTCGACAACGACTTGGAGTTGGAAGCTCGCCACGACCGTAGCGTTGGTTGCTGAAGTGAGTCCAGCAGTTGGCACGAAATCCGCATTGCATTTGGTTGATGAGCAGGTGAATGCTCCGCTAAAAGTACCACCACTGACTGCGGAAACTAATACTTTTACAGGATTGGAATTGCGTTGATGAGTATAATCGACATTTTTTTCGATGGTGATTCGCTGCTTTTGTCCCGTACTGGCAGTGATATCCCCAATATCCTTAACCCAATGGAGTGTTTGAGTCGCACTGACGACCTCTGGTTTGGGAAAGACATCGATGTAAAAAACCCCATCTGGAGCTGCTGACCAAAGTGGTACGGTATCTGTATTGATGGCGACTTGATAATCAAATTTTGTGGCATTGCCATTCGATGAGCTTGTTGAGTAATAGCCTGCGGTCGGGGTAAAGTTGACTGTGCAAGCTCCTGTTCCGGAGCAACTCCAACCGCTGAGAGTGCCGCTGGGGGTATAAGCTGGTGTGCCTGGACGTTGCCACAAGCTGGCGGCAATATTCGAGGTATAACCTGACCCTTGATTTATCGTGAGCGGGTTATTCGTGCTGTCTTTGGCTACGATAATATTTGCAGATGTTGGTACTGGTTTGGCAAAAATTTGAACGGTTGCAACACTGGTATTAGACCATATTCCGTTTGCCATAACCCTGAAGTTTATGGTAGCAGTTCCAGATATGCCCGCAAGTGGAGTGACATTAATCAGGCAATTTCCTGCCGCATTGCAGGTTCCTGCTGTGGCGGTGTTGATAGGTGATCCAGAATTGGAAACGACCTGAATTTGCGTCGCTAGCATATCGTAACCGTCAGGAGCGACTCCGTAACTTGCATTGATTTGCGAAGCGGTTTGATAACCAGTTCCGGGATCAACGGCTAGGGAGAATGCCGCACTGGAATATTTTGTGGTGCTTAAAGCATTGCTGATGGGAGCGAGTGGTGGTTTTAAGTCAAAGGTGATTGTCCCGGCACTGTCGCTTTCATAAGACATGGCCAAACTGGTAATATAGGATGACAGTTTCCAGCTAATTGCTTTTGTGATATTGACTTCACCAACTGGAGGAGTCCATTTCCAAGTACAAGCTGGAGTTGCACAGTTACAGACGACATCGGTTGATACTATGCTACAAGTGGTGCCATCACCGCCACTACCGACAGACACTCCAGCAAAGGTGCCCCATGTCGCAGTGTTGCTGACGCTAAGAAATTTTATTTGACTGACTTGGTCATTCTCAAGATCGCTGTACCACTTACCATTGCCGCAAGACGCATTGTCGCGAGCCATGGTTACGAATTTTGTCGTATTTTGGTAAACAATAATAGTTTTATTGCAGGCAACTGGTGGATTGTTATTTGGAACTACAGTGATGGAGAGTTGCTGTGGGGTTGCTGGTGAGGGCAAAGATTTGACATCGTCTGCTACGAGGCAACCACCACCTGAGGCACCCAATTTGCGGCATACGCGGTAGTTCAGCTTTACATTTCCAAACCAATAACTAGCACTGTTAAAGTTGGCAGTCCACACGCCGCTGTTTACAGCAGCGCCGGTAATAGTTCCAATGGCACCAGAAAGACTGGAAGTGATTTGCAAGTCTTCCAAAGTTGCAGCATTATCCACTTGGGTATAGCCGCTTCCTAAACTGATAGAGAGTGGAATGACGGTGACTGGAATGAGATTTAAGCTGCCATCGAGTGCCTGGGCTTGGGAGAATGTTTTCCCAGTCACCGTATGTTCATAAACCTGGTTGATCGTGGCGGTTGCTGCTGTTGAAGTCGCTACGAATTGAGTTGGATTCGAAGCATCCCGGACGGTTATGGTGTAAGTAAACGCGGTAGATCCCACGGATCCCAATAGAGTGGGCACAAACTGTGCAAGGCAGTCGCCACCACTACAGCTTTGGATCGTTATGGGACCGTTTGCGGATTGGGAGGTGATTTGAATATCGCTTGTTGTGGACAAGGTCCCATTCCAAGCATGGTCAAAAGCGTCGTAGACAATGGGATTTGCTCCACCATTAGCTGTTGGTCCCATCTTAAAGGATTGGGTACGTCCCTGAACGGCGTTTATGGTAAAGGCCTTCGCAGTGGGTGCCGGCATGATGATAATATTGTGGGTGATGGGGTCGCTAGGAAAGGGGAGGTATTTGACGGCATCACCGACGACGATCTGCGCAGCAAAACTTGCGGCGACCGCGGTGTTATTGGCAGAGGATAGTCCGACTGTTGGTATAAAATCTGCAGTGCAGGTGTCGGCAATACAGGAGAACTGTCCACTGAAGGTGCCACCCGTCACCGCTGAGACAAGGATCTTGACTGGATCAGAATTGCGAAGATGGCCATAATCATCGCCTTTTTTGATGGTGATCCGTTGCTTTTGTCCAGCGCTTTTAGTCACATCACCGACTCCCTCGACCCAATAAAGGGTTTTGGTAGAACTCACGATAATAGGTTTAGGAAAGACATCAATGTTAAAGGTCCCATCGGGCGGATCTGACCATAGGGGTACGGTGTTGGTGTTGATAGCAACTTGATAGTCAAATTTTGTCGCCGTTGCGATCGTCGCGTCGCTGGAATACCAGCCAGGGGTGGGGGTGAAGGATACAGTGCAGACACCAGCAACATCACAGCTCCAACTATTTAATGTTCCTTCAGGAGTCAGGGTGGGAGCCCCAGGACGTTGCCATAGGCTCGCAAGGCTGCCAGTACTGGAAAGGTAGCCACTGCCCTTGCTGATGCTCAGGCTGTTGTTGCTACTGTCCTTAAGGACGACGGCACTGGCTGATGTTGCTGAGGGTTTTATATAGATGTGAACGGTCGTTACACCGGTGTTCGACCAAATGCCATTGGCTAAGACTTTGTAGTTTATGGTGGCGCTGCCAGAGGTTGTGGTCAAAGGTGTCACATTAATTTGGCAAATGCCTGCACTGGTGCAGGTTCCAGCCGTGACCGTGCCTAGGGGAGTCCCTGAAAACGAAACCACTTGAACCTGAGTGGCTATCATATCGTAGCCGTCTGGTGCGAGACCATAACCAGAGTTGATCTGCGTTGGCGACTGGTAGGCGCTACCAACATCAATAGGAATTGAAAAAACAACATCGTCGCTGCGGCTTAAGCTAAAGTTAGTGGCCACGGGTGCCAAAGGCGGTTTGATGTCGAAGGTAAGATTGGCTGCGGCAGTGCTTTCAAAGGAAGCGGAAAGATCCGTTGAATAAGTCGATAATTTGTAGCTGATAGATCGGGTGGTATTGACTGCACCAGCCGGAGGGGTCCATTTCCAATGGCACGCATTGGAGGCGCAGGTGCAAACCGCATCGTTGCCAACGATCGAACAGGTGGTGTTATCGCCTCCCTGTCCGCTAGTGACTCCCGCAAAAGTCCCGTAGGTTGCGGTATTGCTGACATTGAGGAATTTAATTTGTGAAACATAATCATTGTTAACATCGGCATACCAATCCCCGTTACCGCAAGAACCGTTGTTCCGATTGGTTTTGACAAATTTGACAGTGTCTTGGTAAACAATAATGGTTTTGTTGCAAGCGACGGGTGGTGTGTCCCCGGGAAGGACATTGATTCGGATTTGTTCTGCAGATGTTGGCGATGCCAACGACTTGACGTCGTCTGCGACCAGGCATCCCCCTCCGGATGCACCGAGCTTGCGACAGACGCGGTAGTTCAGGTTGAGTGTTCCATACCAGAGGTTGGCTGCGTTAAAGTTTGCCGTCCACACCCCCCCACTGACCGACTCACCGGTAATCGTGCCCACACTTCCTGGGATCGATGTGGTGATTTGCAAATCTTCCAATGTAGCATTGTTTTCTACCTGGGTGTAGCCATTGTTTAGACTAATGCTGAGGGGCACCACGGTCCCGGGGATAACGTGTCCGCCCCCATCTAGGACCTGCGTTTGATTGAAAGTTCGTCCATTGACCACATGCTCGTAAACCTGGACGATCGTGCCTGTTGCAGCAAGTGAGGTCGCGACAAAATGCGTAGGATCATTCGGATCGGTCACCGTCACCGTATAGTTAAAGGTCGTGGTACCTGCCGACTGCAAAAGTGTCGGGGCAAATTGGGCGAGGCAGTCTCCAGCAGTGCAGCTTGACACTGTGATCGTGCCATTTGCAGACTGCGAGGTGATTTGAATATCACTTGCAGCCAAAAATGCAGGGTTTGACCATACATGATCAAAGGCGTCGTAGACGATGGGGCTTGCGCCCCCGTTTGCCGTAGGTCCCATTTTAAAGGCTTGGGTACGCCCTTGGACCGTATTGATTGTGAATGCCTTTGCAGTAGGCGCTGGCATTATAATGATATTGTAAGTGATCGGATCACTTGGGAAGGGCAAGTACTTAACGTTGTTTTCAACCACGATTTGTAGTTGGAAACTTGCCGCTACCGTAGTGGGAGTTGCTGAGCTCACCCCAGCATCCGGGATAAAATCGGCGTAGCAGCTATCCCCTAAACATGTAAAGGGCCCCGAAAATGTGCCGCCTGTGATAGCGGTAGGAAGAATTTTAACGGGATCAGAGCCACGATCGTGGGTATAGTCGGTGGTTTTTTTAATGGTAATACGCTGTTTTTGTCCAGCAGGAGCGGTTACATCACCAACGTATTGTGCCCAATGCAATTCTTTGGTTGACGTCACAATGACAGGCTTTGGAAACACATCGATATTAAAAGTTCCATCAGGTGGATCAGACCAAAGGGGAACCGTGTCGGTATTGATGGCCACCCGATAATCAAATTTGGTTGCATTGGTGGTCGTCGAGTCCGACGAATACCAGCCTGCTGTTGGTGTAAAACTTACTGTACAGGAACCACTGCCGTTGCAGCTCCAACCACTTAAGGTTCCGTTTGGAGTGATAACCGGAGTGGTAGGACGGTCCCAAAATGCAGCCGTTGCCGTAGCGTTGTACCCTAGGCCAGGACTTACGGTAAGAGTATTGTTGGAGCTATCTTTCAACACCACTGCTGAAGCTGATGTCGGCCTCGGTTTGACATAGATTTTAACCGTTGCGACGCTGGTGTTCGACCAAACACCGTTGGCCATCAATCTGTAATTGATCGTTGCAACCCCAGAACCGTCTGTCAAAGGAGTTACATTGAGGATGCATTTTCCGGAAGCATTACATGCGCCAGAAGTCACGGTGTTCAGTGGTGATCCAGAAATCGAGACCACTTGGACCTGGGTTGCGAGCATTTCGTACCCATCAGGGGCCACTGCATATCCAGCGTTGATTTCTGGCACTGTTTTGTATGCCGATCCTACATCGAGATCAAGCGCAAATGCGGTATCGACGTTACGGGTTGGAAGGGTAAAAGAATTGGTGATCGGAGCGAGGGGTGGTTTAATATCAAAGGTAATTTGTCCAGAACTCGTGCTCTCAAAGGCCGCATTAAGGACTGGGATGAAAGTTGACAGTTTCCAATTTACGACTCGGGTCGTGTTTACAAGTCCAGCCGGAGGTGTCCACTGCCAGGTACAACTATTGGTGGCACAAGTACAAATGGCGTCGTTTCCAGAGATGGTGCAGGTTGTTCCATCGCCGCCGTTTCCAACGGATATTCCCGAGAAAACACCCCAAGTCGTGGTATTGCTAACATTGAGAAATTTGATCTCAGATACATCGTCATTTTCTGAGTCGCTGTACCATTTGCCGTTGCCGCAGGAACCATTATCTCGAACCATCGTTACGGACTTATTGATGTTTTGATAGACAATAAGATTCTTGTTACAAGCCACCGGTGCGTTATTGTTTGGAATGACTGTAATAGATAATTTTTCAGCGCCCGAAGGAGAAGGCAACGATTTAACATCGTCAGATATCAAACATCCACCTCCGGATAGCCCGAGCTTGCGGCAGACACGGTAGTTTAAGTTGACCGTCCCAAACCAATAGTTGGCACTGTTAAAGTTTGCGGTCCAAACACCGTTTGTCACCGAAGCTCCGGTGATGGTCCCAACACTTGCTGGAAGCGTTGACATAATCTGTAAGTCTTCCAAGGTAGGCTGGCCTTCAACTTGGTTATAGCCATTTCCTAAACTAATGGTAAGTGGAACAACAGTGACTGGGATGATATTGCTGCTGCCGTCCAGTAACTGCAAAAGGGAAAAGGATTGTCCTGTGACAGTATGTTCATACACTTGAACAATGGTACCGGTTGCTGGAGCTGAAGTAGCTACAAATCGGGTAGGGTCTGAAGGGTCACGGGCCGTCACCTTATACTGAAAGGTTGATGTTCCCGTGGTTTGTAATAGGGTTGGTTTGAACTCTGCAAGGCAAACTCCGGCGGTGCAGCTTACGATCGAAACAGTACCGCTGGTTGGTTGACTTGTGATCTCGATGTCGCTAGGTGACACGAGTTCAGAGTTCCAAGCATGATCGAGAGCATCATAGATGATGGGGTTAACCCCGCCGTTGGCTGTTGCGCCCATCTTAAACGGCTGAGTCCGGCCCTGGACTGTATTGATGGTAAATGCGTTGGCTGTGGGAGGCGGCATGACGATGATAGAGTAGGTGATCGGATCAGATGGGTATGGCAGATATTTAACGGCGTTTTCTGCAACTATTTGCAGTTTAAAGCTTGAGACGGACGTAGTCGGGTTAGCCGAGACCAGGCCTGCAGTGGGTATAAAATCAGCATAACAACTGTCACCAGAACAGACGAAGCTGCCCGAAAAGGATCCACCAACGATATTTGAAGTCAAGATTTTAACGGGGTCTGAATTTCGCCCATGAGTATAATCGATCCCTTTGCGTACGGTGATGCGCATTTTTTGGCCTGCCGTAGCAGTGGTATCGCCAATATCCTTGACCCAATGCAGCTCTTTAGTCAGCGAAACAGGGACGGGCTTAGGAAACACATCGATATTCCAAATGCCATCTGGGGATCCTGACCAAATCGTTCCCGAGGCGCTATTGATGGCAACGCGATAATCAAATTTGGTATTAGACGCTGTGGATGAGTCGGCAGTAAAAAACCCAGGTGTTGGCGTATAGCTGACCGTACACACCCCGGCGCCGGTGCAGGACCATCCTGAGAGGGAGCCATTTAGGGTGTAGCTAGGTACGACTGGTCGGTCCCAGCTGGTGGCCAGCTGGGAAAGACTGTGGGTATAGCCGCTGCCTGAGCTTATGGTGAGGGTATTGTTGGTGCTATCGGCGGCGACGGTCCCGTAGAGGTTGATACCGGTCTGAGGCCTTGGATAAAAATACACAGAAGAATTCCCTGCAACATGGGATGTGTACCCATCACCATCTCTGACGTCATAGGTAAAGCTAGCATTGCTGACAAAAGAACCGCCGGTCAGTGAATCGATGGTAACGCTACATATTCCGGCAGCACAGGACTGCCAGGTGCCGAGCCCGCTCACTGTGGCGTTGTTGACCGTTAAGACTTTGATGTCGGTAATAGTGTAACCAAGGTTGTGAATAAATCCCCCAGGACTGGCGGGGCCAGGGCCTGAAGCGATGTCGACGACCAAAGGTATCCCCTCAACACCTTGGTTGGGACCTGCCACTACATTGCGGGAATTGGTCACGATCCTGGGGGACATCGTAATGGAGACCAGGGCATCGGTTAAAGCAGCCAGCGGGGTCGTCCCATCCAACTCTTTAAACGTTGCATCGGATGTTTGGAACCGAAAGGAGCCTGTTAGAGTGCCTTCAGCCGCTGCCCAAATGCGGGGATAATAGCGAACGTAGCAGTGGCCAGCGACACAGCTATAGGTCTACGCACATGAAAAGATAGATTTTAGTTTTTTCCGTGGTATAATGAAAGTTTTTATTCAATCTCATCAATTTTAGACTCATTTTCCCAAAATTCGTCCTCTATCTCTCTGATTTTTTTAACTAATTTC
>JBGSUI010000024.1:0-9038 GCA_041736175.1 Oligoflexales bacterium
GAGTCTACGAAAAAGGATTGAAAGTCAGCGATGACGAGTTTGACGAGATCAAGATCAAGTTCCATGCAAAGTATCCAAAATGGAATTATATAATAAGCCCAATCAAGTAGAACCTGTCCAAGTAATTTTTACACACCTCCAAAGGACGCGACTCCTGTGATGGTGGAGTCTGAGGCATTAAAAACACCAGAACAGAGTCCGCTGGGCTTGACGCAGGTGATGCCGCCAGCAGCAATCGAGCCACGGTAGGGGGTTCCGACGACCATGATTTGGGGGGGGAAGACATCAAAACTGTTTGGATAGGTGTAACCATCTCCAGGTGCAATGGCGATATTTTTAGGTGCTGATTGGACACCTAAGACGCTTTTGCCAAGGTTAATGGGTATAGGCTTCACTTCAAGAGCGATCGTGCTTGGATCAGAATCGATTGTTCCTAGGACAGGGTCTAGGACGCTTGTTTTATAGGTTAAATAGTCGTAGCCATTGGCAGGAGAATAGTAATAGTTGGTATGGGGTCGGAAGGTACCTAGGCATTGATACGGAACATTGGTGGAGCAAGTAAAGAGTGGTGCGAGTATCTGGCCGATACTAGCGGAAAGGGGCGCAGTTAAGGTGACTGCGGATGGTTTGTAGGTTGCAGGATTTCCTGCATAGTAAGGGTGATAGTAGCCGTTATTGGTATCGATTGTAATGATTTTGTCGCTTTTTTGCCATAATTTGATGGTGAAAGGCATCGCTTTTGGTTTAGGCCTAAAGTCGATGGTCGCCGTTGCTGGTGCAGACTCAAGGGTCCCGAGCAACGGATCGTTGACGACAAGGATATAGTCAAATTTAGAACCGTTGCCGTAGTAGAACTCACCAGTGCCATCGACACTAGGGACAAAAGTGATGGCTTCGCAGTTCACCGTAGCACAAGTGTAATCTGATTTAGCTAGACTTCCGCTGGCAACGTTGCTCGTCTTAATCTTAATCAGGCTACTGCCTGTCGGCGATGGATAGGAAAATCCGGTGTTCGCTCCATCGCTCATCACAATTTGTGGCTGGGTCCCTTGAATAGCTGCGACCGCATAGCCATTGGCGATAGGTATGGGGCGGACGTTGAAATTGACTTGGGCGACATTAGACGCGACGTCTTGACCCATTTCGTCATCCCAAGTCCAAAGGCGATAGGTAAAATGGGCGGCGGTGGGATTGCCGTCTGGTGTCCAGAAGTTTAAATTGGGGGTAAACGTCACACGACAGGTTCCAAAGGTGGCATCGCAAGTGTTTGTAGCGTCGCCGAGCTCGAGGTCCACGACCGTCGCTGTACCATTGGCAACGCTGACCACATCGATGCGGGAGGCTAATTTGCTCAAGGGATGGGTGTATGCTTCGGTAGGGCCGACCTTAAGGTCGATACTATAAGCCTCATTTTGTTTGATAATCTTATTTAAATTTTGAGCATGAGCGGTTGGACGGACTTCTATTTCATAGGTACCAAAGGTCGGCGACAGGAGCCCACCGACGCTAACCTTATATTGAAAGTTGTCGATCACACCGTTGATATAGGGAGGAGTTTGGTAGGTGGCATCGCAGACACCGCTATTGCAAAGGAAGTTGCCTAAAGTACCTCTTGTTGGATTTGTCATGGCAACGCTCGTGGCAAAGTCGTCACGGCGATGCGCATAACCCTTGCGGAGCCGATAAAGCGGCTCTGTGTCTTCATTCAAAACCTTTCCGGTTTTAAGATCGAGGCGAATGGTCGATGTTTGGTTTTCGAGGACCAACATGCGACGATTGGTTGCCCGTGGCGCCGGGTAGACGTCTAGGTAAATCCTGGCCGTATTTGACGCAAGGTTTGTGCTTAAGACAGGGTCTAAGACTTGGACTTGGTAGTCAATGGTTGCTGGACCTTCATAGCCTGTTGGAGGAGTGTAGGTGAGTAAACACTTGCCCTGTGGGTCACAGGAAACCGTTGGTGTAGTCCCTGTGAGCGGAGTAAAGCCCATGATTTGGACACTTTTAGCTGGAAATGCGTAAGGATGGGTGTATTGCTGGGAAAGTTCCAGCGAAATGGTTTTGGCTTCGTTCTCGTTCACCCTGACCCAACTGGCCTGATTGCCAATGGTACCAAGATCACTAGCTCGAGGAAGGGGACGGACATCAAGCATAATGTCGTTATATTCAGAGTCGAGAAGTCCCAGTTTGCTGTCGTTTATCCAGACTCGGTACTGAAAGGTTCGCAGCCCGTAGGAATTTTGGTTTGGAGTAAAAGTCGAGGTGCACACTCCCCCGACACAACTACCAGCAGTAAGGGTGCCAGAGAGACCTACTTTTTCTGCAATATCAAAACCGGTAGCGGATAGGCCATCGATATGGGTGTAGCCAGCATTCCTGCTGACGACTAGATCCTTACTCGATGGTGCAAAGGTGGTGTTTTCTGCCACAGCAAAGTTTGCGCCAGTTGTTTTAGGAACGGGTCGGACATCGATTGATATGGAATTATCCAAGGACGAAATGCGACCGGTGCTGAGGGTATAAACTGGGTCGACAACAGTAAGATTCCAAAGCAGATTGGGTGTCAGCTGCCCAATTTGGCCGATAGCCGCAGTATAGGTGGCGGTGCAGGTTCCGTCGGTGGCACAGCTAAAGGGCGTTATAGACCCTGATAAGGGTGGTGTTACAATCCTTGCCGATTCAGCTTTATAGGAAAATGGATGGAAATATTCTGGCGTAGCGCCCACTTTTGAAACAGTTATGGCTAGGTTTGATGCGCGGGTTGGAGTGGCCTCTCTTATGACATAGTCAAGAGCTCGGGCAACTGGTATGGGGCGAATTTGGGCATTGATCCAGCCTAGGTTGGACTTTATTTTGCGATTGGCAGGTACAGTTAAAAAATCATCGAGGAGGATCGTTGGATTATTCATGATATCTGAGGGAATTTCAATTTCGATGCTATAGGCTAGTTTTTTGAAATCAGTGCTACCATCAGGATCGTAGTAGCCGACTGCACCAGCATACTCGAACAAACAGTCGCCATTGATGCAGGGAATATCGCCTAGGGTAGCAGTCGCGCCAAATGGAACGACTGATCCTTTGGCCAGATTTATCTGCTCAAGGTAGGCTTTTGACGCTTTGGCACTGTCGGAATGAGTGTAGCCAATCTTAGTACCAGGTCCGCCAAACCTGATATTAATTGACCGTGAAATATCCTGGAGCATCTGTAAGTTAACATTGGTGGCAACGGGTCTAGGGTAAAACCAAATACTTGCTTTGCCAACATCAGATTCAACTATTTTTCCATCTTTAGCAGCTCTGACGCGGTAGCTAAACTCAACTGTGCCGCTAAATCCTACTTTTGGGATGTAAAGCGATTCCCAGACATTTGGTGCAGTCTGGGTAAAGGTAGCAATGCTTGACTCGTTGCCATCGGTGCTGACCACATCGATGCGGGTAACTGTCATTCCATTGCTCGATCCCTTAAATCCCACACCCTCAAAAAACTTTAGTTTATAGTTTTGTCCTTCGACCGTCAGCCCATTGATTCCAATAGCTCGAAGATTAGGTAAAATAGAAATGCGGGCCGAGGCGTAATTTGACTGGATACCATCGACGACCACAGCATAGTCAAAGCTAGCAAGGCCGTAGTAGTTATAATCGCCCCTATAGACAAAGGGACATCGGCCATTAGTACAGGGGATTCCACATTCGAAGCCTGGTTTTGTCCAACCGCTGACAGACGTGACCTTACATCCGATCCCCTTTGATGGGTCTGCCGTGATATTAGCGGGTAGTCTGACGGTACCATTAGAATCTTGTTGGTATAAAGGCTGCCTTATATAGACCATTGTAGCATTTTTATTCAAAACATGTTTATAAGCCGCAAAGGTGGAGATCTTTCCGTCGGGGTCAAGGGCTAGCTCGGTTCCCATAATTCCGCTGCGGTCTTCTTCTTGCTGGGCGATCATGTCAAAACCAAGAGCCCGAGGCACTGGTTTTACAGAAACTTGGACAACTCCCAGGTTAGAGATGGAATCCCCAGCTTTTATTTGATACTGAATCGTTGCTAATTGCGGTACAATTGCACCTAAATCAGTATAAAAATCCATTTTAGGTTTAAATTTTCCGACGCATACACCTTCAATGCAAAGAAATGGAGGGTCTGAAACCATATCACCATTAGTAGTCGTGAAAATGACAGACTGGGCATTGTCCTGGTCAGTATCGATATATCCTAAGCCTTCGCCGCGAGCGAAGGCCACTTCTATGATGGCATTTTCTGTAGTTGCTAGGTTTAATCCAGTTGCCTTGACCGGAGTATCAGGAATGGTCAACATAGGTGATTTTATGACAGCTGTTTCATTAAAGCCGTCATTGATTTGAATCTCACAGTATATCTGGTCTTTTCTATAGTCATCAGAAACAAGTTTGTAAGTAACTTTCTTTTGATCTTTAGCACCGGTTATCGCAACTCTTTCAATCACGCCCAGGTTGTCTCGTTTATTGTTACGAATCCAAAATTTGGGCTTAAGGTTTTGCCACGAATCCTCGTCATTATAGTCAGCCACACACTCCATTTCCGTTGGCTTGCCGTCGGAATTGCGCGACAGAACGGAAATATCCAAAGAATCAACTACTGGAATATGGTTTTTTAACTCAAAACTAATGACTTTGGTGTTCTCATCCTCTCGCCCAAATTTATCAAAGGCTCTTACACCAATCGTATAGATAACAGCATGCTGCAAGTTTTTTATCAGCGCCGACGAAGCCTTAGGATCAGTGATTTTCTGCTGACGCATCTCAGGTCTAAATTCGCTGCCGATATAAACATAATACCCACCAATATTTGGTGCATCAAGCGGTGTCCAGGTTACCTCAAGTTGGCCGCCTCCTGGAGAACTCAGGGAGGTGACTCCGGCAAAAAGAAATTGATCTCCTGGTATTGTGCAGACTTCTTTTGAGTTTTTGTCCACGGGAAAGTTCTCGATTATGTACCGAACAACAAAGCATGTTTTTTGGTCGAGACCCAGGGGACGCGTTTGATAAAAATTCTGTTCAGTTTCGGCAATATTCTGCAGGGTGTCATTTCCGTTGGTTTTTTGATAGATGCCATATCGGACTCCCTTAAAGGAGGCGGCTGGCCAAGTCAGCATATAGGTTCCATCGCGCAGAGATTGAATGGTATCGACACCTAAAAATGAATAAGGACTATGTCCAGTGCATATTTCGTTGGTGTTTTTATCTTCGCTGTTGTTAACCTGGTAAAACCTGACCACAAAGCAGGTGTTACCGATCAATCTAAGGTCCCCCGTAATGTAATTGGATACTGTCGATGAGGCCACAGGACGGCGAAAATCAAACTGCTCTGATTTTGTTCGTTGGTAGATTCGGTAGGTTACATCTGCAATTCCTGAGGTGGCCTGCCACCAGACAGTCCAAGTACCATCTTCGTTAGGAGTGACGCTTTTTACCCCGGTAAAGGCGACGACTTTTGCTTCCCCTAGCCCAGCAGTTACTGCGGTCTGGGTCCCGCCACTGCACCCAATCATGACATTAAGTAGGGTGCCAGTGAACACCGAGGTTAACCATTTTGATTTTATATTTAGATTCATCACTGCCTCCCTACATAATGGGACACCTTCGGCAAATGAAACTTAGAACTTTAATTTATGTGGAGATTAGGTTATATATTCTATAATTTAAGTGCTTTACAGAATATTACGCAGAGTAGGAATCTTTTTCAAAAACGAATGTCTGAAAATCCCAATCTCTGAATTGATCGTCGCCTCCTCATTTACGATCCTTTAAAACTTTAAAGCGGATTGTCCTACTCTATGTGTCTTGACCTAGGAATTTTCGGACATCCACTAAAGAACCGCTTAAAAGACAAATGCTAATTGTTTAATATGTGATTTTTATATAGTCTATAACTAGCTAATAATTTTTGGTTTTCACAAATATACTCAATAAATTCTTACAAAGTCCGACTTTAATCATTGTGTGTTTGGAATTGAGGGTTGTGTTAGATTTACCTTTTAATTTATAGAAAACAATTAGAAATCCATGATCAGCGTATAGAAGGGCCGAACGTATGTACAACGGGAAGTATTCAGATCTCGCTAAGCGAGGCCTACGTAAGGGCGATTTTGTAACCGTTGGCATTTTTTTATTGGTTGTTTCGAGTGCAGTCCATTGGTCCTGTGGCTCCGGAACCACAGACAATGCCGACGCTCGAGGAAGGGCAAACGAATTTGTCAACCAAGCCAATTTCTTTTCTGGAATAAAAGCAGTCGATAAGCAGCCTGGAAATCTTTCGATTGTCCGCTGGGACCCCATCGATACTCCAGATGCTGTTTACTCCCTCTTTAAGGGAGTGGGCCAGAATGGTATCGATTTTGAGTCGCCATTTACCACTTCTCTAGGTAATAATTTTACCTATAAACCAGTGAATCGCTATGCAGAGAATTCCCTGTGTTTTGGGGTCAGAGTTTCCAATTTTGGCAATGATCGCAATCGTAAGGCTCTATGCACGGAACAACAACCGCTGTTATTTGATGGAATAAAAAATCTAAAGCGATTAGAATCAGGAATTTATGTGTTGGAATGGGAAGCGCTTCCTGTTGATAATGTAATCTATTCAGTATTTGATCGTCAAAACGATGAACAGTTTAATTTCGACCAACCCAGTTATGATGGGATAAAAAACAATTTTTTTGGTGGAGTTTCGCAAATCGAAAGAGGGACTAAGTTTTGTTATGTGGTCCGGTATCGCCATCCAGAATTAGCTCCAGATACCAATAAAAAGGAATTATGTACAAGTTTAGAAGCACCTATTGAGTTCGATGGAGTGGGCGAACTCACGGCACTCGGAGGTGGAAAAATAAAAGCAACCTGGAAACTTTCTAAAACGCCAGATGTAAAAAACTACCGACTTTACCAAGGAAGCGATTTTCGTGAAGTTGTCGCAACTGTTGATAGTAATACCCAAGAAGCCGTTATCCAAGGGCTGGTCCCCGGGAGGCAGTATAATATTGGTGTCCGTGCTGCTGACTCTTATCAAAGGGAAGATAGAAATATCCAAGTAAGAGCCATTGTTGTGCCCTAAGGGTCTGTTTAACGGGTAAGAATCTACTCGACGTTATGGGTTGCAAACCTTGTTGAGTCTAGATTCATATCGAGGCTTTTATGAAGCTCAGACAAGAGTCGCTGGCGAGTCAAGCTATCTTGGACGGCTTTTAGGTTTACTTTGGTTTGGGGGAGTTGGGATGCGATATTAAGTCGTTCTGCACGCAATTCATTATAAACCTGCGCTGCAAATCTGACCTCTAACATAATCTGATTTATGCCTTTCTCTGGATTTAACGGTTGGGATTTTTTTTTGAAGCCAAACGATAACATTTTTTATCCTATTTGTGGTGAATGGAACTGAGACATTTTATGTTTTTTATATCGGAGGTTGGACTTGGTCATAAATGGGCATTTATTGCCATGGCTTGGTTATTTGCGAGGAAAAAATTTAATAATTTCATGAAAACTTCGGCATAGAACTGCGATTTTCGCCTAGAGGCTCCTGATAGCTCAGTTTTTACTCAGGAACAGTCCATTTAGGCTATGCAGAAAACTACCGATGAAAGGAAGTATCCCAAAAGATTAGATTAACTGTGGAACAGTCGATGACCAATACCAAAGGCGATGGTAAAAGCGGCCAATTCAAGCTAAAATTACTCCATTTTTGGACGATTTCACGACTGATGTCGGCCACTGTAGCTTTGGTTTTGCTTAGCTCAAGCATCGCTGCTAGTTATCTTGCCCTAGACGTCATTTTAAACAACAAATTGAAAGACTCGTGGGCAATCTTGTATATCAATTTAGAATCTCTAGCTCTTAGAACTAATGTATTTCTCAACCAATGCTGCACCCAAAGTTCTGATGAAAAAACCAATCGAAACGCCATAGCTACCTATAAAGCTGTCAAAGAAGACGATGGGATCGTCTTTCAAAAAATCCGTGGGCCCTTTTCGGAAAACATCAAACCTTTTGAATTGGGGCTTGGCCAACTTCCGAAAACGGGTCTTTGGCATTTTGCCCAATATGGCGAAAAACTGATAGTTATTCGCAGTAGAGGTCCTTATTTAGATATGTGGAAGTATTCTTGGGAATCTTGGTTTGAAAAGGAAAAATCCAAAGTTGGCGATTCTAAAATTTATATGGTTAGTCGGTCTGGAGTTCTTTTGTATTCTAATGACGCTGAAATCAATCAAACGACCTTTAAACGTCGGCCTTTGGTAGCAGAATTTATTAAAAAGCAAGTAACCAATTTGCAACTTGAGATGGAAGATAAAAAGGAGGGGGTTATTTACGGGTTTTTTCAGGAGATCCCTGGGACAAATTTGGTAATGTTTGCGGAAACTGCGAAAGCAAAGGTATTTGCAGTTTTCTGGGATATTCTAGGCAGAGTTATGTTGTCTCTAATACTCCTTATCGCTGTTTCAGTCGTTCTTGTCACTATTCCTGCAGCCTATTTATTGAAACCCATAGAAGAATTATCAAATCTTGCTGTGCGTATCGGTCATGGTGACTTTTCTACATTACCCCAAAGTCGAGGATTCGGCGAGCTTGGTCCGCTGGTCGAGTCTTTTGGTGCAATGATGGCTAATTTGACGGCAAGGGACCAAGCAATTAAAAAGCTTTCTGCAGACCAAATGCAAAAACTACGTATGGCTAACGAACTGGCGATAGCAAAAAGCCTCCAAGACAATTTTATCAAGGCTCCGAATGTCCTTGAGCTTGGAAATGGGGTTAATTATTCCATTAGTTACCAATCGGCAGAAGAATGTGCAGGTGATTGGTATTCAGTGTATCTCGACCCAACAACCAATGACATCACTGTGGCCATTGCCGATGTTTCTGGTCATGGTGCTATAGCGCTCACCTAAATTGACCCACCAGCGCTCAGCTAAATTGACCCATTGACTTTTTGCTGTATATTCTGTCATGATTAAGCAATGATCCCCCCTTATAAATCAATTCGAGACGACCATCTTTTTGGGTAGCCCGAC
>JBGSUI010000037.1:0-2198 GCA_041736175.1 Oligoflexales bacterium
GGTTGGAACCACACCGTCCTTCGTTAGAGTTGGTGCTTTGAGCAGTGCGTGGATCAACCCTAAGAAGCGGCTATCCGTGATTTTTGCTTTTAGCATTCCCTCTAAGTGGGGTTGTGGAATCGTGTTGAAGTACTGCTTCAGATCGATCTCTATCACAGCGCCTCTAGTATTTTGGAACATCTGATTCATAAGATCTTTGAGGGCATCGTGGGCTCCTCTTCCTGGCCTGAATCCGTATGATCCTGGTAGAAAGATCGGCTCATAGATAGCCTCTAGGATCTTGGCCATCGCTAGCTGGATGATTTTGTCGTCCAAACAAGAAATTGCGAGCGGCCTTTTGCTGCCATCCTCCTTTGGAATCTCAACGATCCTTGAGGGTTTTGGCGCATAAGTGCCCCTGCGAACACTCGTGAGGAGAGCTTTTAGGTTCTCCTCCAGGTTCTGGCCGTATTCGTGCTTTGTCACTCCGTCAATACCGACAGCCTTCTTCCCATCGAGCTCCCGGTAGCAATCAAACAGCATCTTAAGGTCTATGACGTGCCCAAGGTTGTTGAACACCATATGCCTGTCTGCCTCTGACCGCAGGTTAATACGCCGTAGTTTTGTTGACCATGCTTCTCCGCCTAAGCTGTGTGCGGACACTGTTTCCTCCCCCGTCGTTCCATTGTTACTGCCGGCTCTTTGCTCCACGGTCATTACCCGCTTCCTAGCTCCTATAGCCGACTCCGACTTCCTGGCAGACATTTGAAGCTTCTTAGGCTCTTCACCCTTGTCACTCCATACCCCCATCCATATGGGATCTGGCAGGATCTCCCGCTTTCACGTCACCCAACTTTGCAAGCTCGCCAGCGTCTCGGACCCCGGTGGGTTCCCTAGGTTTGGATAGTCGTCCATTGCGCAGGGGGTGTTTGCCCCTCTGCTTCGACCTCTCCCAGGAATGCTGCTTACGCCAGTCGAAAAAGGCTCTGCACCCACACATCCCTGTCTCGGGGCTCTATCCGTTCAACCTTGCGGCTTCCGGCTCGCTTGCTCTCTGCCTACGCTTAACCCATCTCGTTACCTCCATGTGTCCAAGGCTAGATACCAGCCCGGGTGGACTTCCCTTTGGCTGTGGGGGACTTGCACCCCCTAGTTGGATGCGCCGGGCGGCGCACTTCGACCCCACGGTTGGTCAACTGATTCGTCCCGGTCCCAACCCTTGCGGAGAACGGTCCTTGGAATTGCCTACCTGGATTATTCGCAATGGGCTCCACCTCTGGAGTCACCGAATCTTGAACTGCATACTTCTAGCGTCGTTCGCCCCGGGACGATGGTCGATGTGCTTGGACAGAGCGTGTCGTCTTGGGGCGAACTGCTCGGAGTGACTTTAATCCTGGGTGCTCCTCAACCCATAAACTGGCGGCGATACCAAGGTCGACCAAACTCGTGGCTCGCCCCAGGGCGAGGCCATCCTATCGCCTCTATTCATATGTAAAAAAATTTCAGAAAAAGCTTGACGAGTTTTGGGGCTTACAAAACGCTTCCTATAATAGCCTCTGCGAGCAATTTGCTCATTTTTCCCGCCAAGATCGAGTCAAACCGCCCCATAAACAAATTTGCCGCTTCGAGGGACGTTTTTAAAAAAGACCGCAGACTCCGAGCGAAATGGACTTTTACAACCCGTGTTATAACTTTTTTCGACAAGGTCTCGACGCCCCAAAGCGTCCTTAATGAGCGAGAAAAACAACGATGATATCAAGTGAAGCCCTTTCAAGAATACTCGCGCTCCCAAAAGATTGTGACGCGTCCGAATCTACCTCTGACATCCGTGTGCTCCTGCGCCGGCAGTTTCAAAAAGCTGTCCTGCTCCATCAAAAGGAGCACGATATGGTGCTTGATTCAATGAGGGTACTTTATCAGCTTGACCGACAAAACGCTGCTGGAAACCTCGGGCTCACCCGAGATCAATATATCGAAGCACTGGGACTTTCGCCGGACGTCTACTGGAAGAGACTCCAGGCAGCCAAGGTCCTCGCCCATTTTCCCGAGTTCGTGGAGTTATTCAAGACGGGACAGACCCACGTCTCACAACTTGCTATGATCTCGGGTAAAATCACCGCAGCGAATGCCGACCTTATTTTAGAGGGAATCAGAAATAAAACCAAAAGGGAGTGCGAGGCTTTTATATCGAGGGTCACTTTCGAGGGGACCCTGTTGCC
>JBGSUI010000069.1:0-86509 GCA_041736175.1 Oligoflexales bacterium
CGATGGATACTATAAGGCGAGCGAAGCTATGAAGCTCAAGAAAGCCGACCTTGTGACACTGGACGAAAATTCGACGACAGATAAGCTCTTGTTTAAAGAAACCCCTGTTAAAGAATATAAATCCGACATGAGTTCGAAACCTACAAACAAGTATCTTATCTTAACGACCAATGTGGGGACCAAACTCAAGGTGACACCGACACATCCCCTTATAAATGGGAGTGGAGTGATGGTTCGTGCCAAGGAGATAGCAGTGGGAGAAACCCTACTTCATGTTTCTGGAGTCCAGCACCAGGTGACGGGAATTGAATCCGATGAAATCGGGGAGCGGGTTATCAATGTCCAACCAGCGACGCAAAGTGAAACCAGCAGTGTTTATGTGGTTCAAGGTTATCTCAGTGGTTCCTCATCCCAGCAAGATCGAGAACTTTCAGAGGTCAATCGACACCTGTTCCGAGAGCAACTTACCGATATTTTAAACCCTTAGAATCCCAATCATCGGGCAAGCCGGTCCCAGCTGTTTCAGGGACCGGTTTTTTACCAGGAGTTAACAATGACTAGCATTAATAAACAAGCTATTGACAAATCAATTGCAGTAATCATCTTCTTAACAATGACTTTGGGGATTTTTTATGAATTCCATAGGAAAACGAGTCCCATGGGAACTGAGGATCGGGATACTTCCCGTAACTCTGGGTTAGGTGCCCCTCTCCTGGGAAAAGGTCCAGAGTCCTTTGCAAGCCTCCCTAAATCAGAGAGGCCACTGAACACCCCCTATCCCATCAAAACCCACCTCCAAGAAATCGAAGTGATTTGGAACAAGTCGGTCCTATCACGAGCTGACCTACAAAAGAAACAAGAAAGGCTTTGCGACGATCCCTTGATTAAAGCCTTAAGCCAGCGCCTTGCCAGCGCCTCTTTTGCGAAGGATCTCATCAAAGAGGGAAAAAAACCCACAACAGTCTTCAAATCCATGCCAAAGATTCCTTTTTCTACAGAATCTATGGAACGGCAGAAGTATGTAAAGTTTCTTATCCAGTCTGTGATGTGGGCGGAAAATCCAATAAAACCCACCGTGGTCAAGTCCATACAAAATGTTATTTTGTCTCAAAACATAAATGAAACCGACTCTGAAGATCAACAAAAGTCGATCGCTGGAGATAAAATAGAGCTTTATTTGGCACTGCATAAAGCTGACCCGGAGGCTGCAGAAGGCCTTCTCTCTCAAGCAGAGGGTCTCACCTGGAAAGTTATAAATTATGCCCATACAAAGCTCAATGGACCAAAAAGTGGAATCCTGGCAAATATTTATAAGTAAAACCTCTGCTCCCTATTTATTACCATAAGGAATGTCATCGTGAGACTGGATACTATATTATTATTTTTGCTCTTTTTTTTGAGTAGCTGCGGCCTACGGCAGGTCGAAGCCGAGAGCGAACCAAAATGGTTGACTGGGGCTGGACCAGCCCGTGGACACGAGGATCTCACCCGCATTGCGGTAGACAGGGCCAACAATACCTTGCAAAACCTGCTGGGATATAAGCCCTACCCATCGATTGCAAAAGGTGTCGCAGGCCTCGACACGGGTCATCCGATGGTTAAGGGCAACTACGAAACCGATTTTCCCACCACAAAGATGTATCAATTTCACGGTATGCCCTCATCTGTGGACTGGCATAACGATGGCCGTCTACAACACTTACATAGCCTGCGGGACTATCCCGACAGGACACCCTTAGGTTTGCGGGCGTCGTGTCTTGCCGTGCGATCGAGTATTGTGCGAGCTGCTCACAAGGCGATGGGTGCCTTCGGTGAGGGTGATAGAGACTCGGGGCTCTATTGGTTAGGGCACGCAACCCATATCATCCAAGACAGCTTTAGTCCCGCCCACACACCAAGGACTGGTGAAGGTCGCCGGGTGATTACGGACCTATGTGTCTATGGTCTCGAATGGCCTGGAATTTGTAAGCACGAAACCGTCGATCTCCGTGACCATGTTTGGCGATCCACCTTTGCTTGCCAGTTCGATCCTAATAATCGTAATCATGCTTGTTTGAAAAGTGAGGCACAGGATGCCGTCCATGCTACAACTGCCTTTCTGATCAACGCCGGTGAAGCTATTTTTGCTGGCAATCCTTTTGACGATCTTTTACAAGGATTTTTTGCTTGCGAAACTTTAACTCCATAAAGGAATTTATTCTTATGATTTTCAAAATCTACACTTTTAATATGATAGTCATACTGTGCTCCCTCGCAAGCGGATGCGGAGATCTTATAAAGGCACGCAATCCCACTAAACGGATGGACATACCGGAACCGGAGACCAAGAGCTCTGAAATTTACGGACAATGTGTCAACTTTCAAGGAAACTGGACGGTCCAATGTCCGACACCATCTCCAGATCTGCCAAGCTCTTTTTATTTGGTGCAGCAGTCCTGTGATCTGTTTATCCTCCAAAACACTTTTCTTTCCTTTGAGCGGGAGGCTGTCACCTGGTCTAATGGCCGCGATGCCTTGTTTCTCAAGTCTGAGGGAGGGATTTTGCTTTTTCAAAAACAGGGACTGGTCCGTGATGGAACGTGGACTCATCGACAACAGAGTTGTCGGCTTAGTTGGGCGCCATAGGTACCTAAAAGACCAGTGGATCAAGAGGGTCGAGGGGCACAGGGTTGGCCAGACAGGCCCTCCTTAATATACAAATCTAAGGTTGTCCAAATATTGAACATCTCCAGTGGTTTCTCTAAGAAGTGGCCCTCCGGTATCCATCTGTGAAGTATCACATCGCCAAATTTACCGATTGCCTTAATACTGCCGCCGCTACCTGTCTTATATAATGCCGCAATGTCTGGTTTCATAAAGTCAATTATTCTAGAACCATCATGATCACTGAGATGGATGTTGTGATTACGACTAGGATCAATAGTCATCCTGGTGCCACCACTATCAATTTTAGGTCCAAGCCCCCAAGTACCAATACCGAGTGAATCCATATCAATGACCAGTCCTTTTTTGGCTATATTTTGAAAGTATCTAGTAACAGGAGATAAGTCATAAGAGCGTCCCACTATGTTAAATCCAATATTTAATGATTTGGTTTCGATGGGGGACTCCGACCCAATTTCCCAACGATCGAAGGTGGACACGACGGCAGAGGTGTCGTAAAAACGAGGAAACATATAATCTCTTTGCGACTTACGCAGCGTTGCAAAGGAATTGTCCGATACTCTAAAAACTTGTTCGTCTGTAAACCTATCTTCCAAACCTAGAGACATTATTTGGTTGATCTTTCGGATTCCCGATTGGTTCCACTCCCAAATAATTGCATCAGGTCTAGTGACTGAGGGAGTTTTCTGAGCCATAGCGAGCAAGAAGGTGCTTTTCCCTAACCGTACGATGTCAGCCTTCATATTTAACCCAACGTTAATGCCGACATAGGTTTCACCAACAATTTTTTTAGAAATGGTATCAAAAATCCCGATTAATCCAGTTCGGTTATTAAAATAGGCCAGATGATGATCACCGACGAACGCGGTGCTAAATTCCTCGGTGAGTCCCGAGGCTATCGTATGCATTTTGAGCAGGCGATTCAGATTTTCCTGTTTTACCAGGATAGAAGGTAGCTTAAAAAATCCAAAGTAGTATACCACCAGCATTTCGCGGTATTTAGACCGATACTCTTGCTTAATCTGGTTTAGAAACCACTCGGGCCAGTATCCTGTCACTCTCTTCTCGATGATCTCTTGGAGGTGAACGTCTGATCTAGGATAGATCTTAAGGATCGTATTAAAATCTAACTGTGCAATGATTTTGCGTTGGCATATGGTTGGCAAAGCTTTAATCATCTTTTCGATGTCGATTTTGCATTCGTCACCCGCAGGCTGGTTGTCGGCCGTAGCGTTTGAGGTTGTACCAGACCGGTCGGTACACGAAGCGAAGGCGCCCGTAAAAATCAGTACTACAGAAACCCGTCGAAAAAAATTAGTAAACACCGCAGCATTCAGTCCAAACATTGTGATATTGACCCCTTTGATGAAATTTGTTTTTTAAGCATTAAATTATTCCGATCCAAGAATTTCCAATGCAATAGGCATGCCAAATCTCTCGGGTGGAGAATTGATTGTTAATCATCAACAAGAGACATCACACTAGGGCGCCATGGAGGAGATGTCAGATCGATGGGAGTCGCTTTCACGGACTGTGCCGTGCTCGCGGTAGGATCTGGTGTGGACAGAACTATGTTCATGAACTCTGCCACGCCTGGATCGTTAACGTTAACATAATAACTAAATTCAGCGTTATTGCTGCTGATATCTTTATTGCCTACTGGTCCCCACATCCCTCCAACTTTGGCCGCGATCCCGACAACTTCACCTGCAGAGTTAAAGAGCGGTCCTCCTGAATCACCTGGACCTACCGCAGATGTGGACATGCCGACAGCCGTTGTTGTCAGTATGATGCTACTACCCAAAGGGAGTGCTATATCATGGACTGTGTTGGCTCCTGCATGTCGCTTAAATTCGGAATTGGAACTTTTAAGCGTTTCATCAGTTCGTCCGTACCCGACCAAACCCACGGCATCCCCCTTTTTTGGGCTAGATGAGGCTATCTTTCCGATGGCATGGCCTGCAAACGAGCCTTTTGGCAAGACAACGAAGGCCACATCCGCTCTGAGCTGACTAGCCATCGCGGCCTGGGGGTCGTAAGTAGGGAAGGACACAAAAGTTTGACTTTTTACGACCTTTTTTGGCATCCCATGACTTGCGTAATCGCCCATGGTGACAGTCGAAGCATCTTGGATGCAGTGGGCAGCCGTTAAGACCAGATCATCCCGCACGACTGTCCCGGTACATACTGTAAACTTACCGTCAATTTCTTTAATAAATATAGCGACGGCTTCGGGATAGATAGTGTCATTCTCGGTCCCACCAATAACTTTGAGAGTTGTATCGGTATTTTGAGCGTTGCAGGCTGCGATCGTAAAAAACAGGGATAAAGTAACGAAACTGGAAATCAAATCATTATTCATCGTCGTTGTCCTTAAAAATCTAACTTATCTAGATCTGAATAAGCGTCCTGCAAAATCAAGACCAGTTTTCTATTCTACCAAATGCCCACAAATAGTTGCGCCGCTCTGATTGTGGACTGTTTAAGGAGTCAACACATTCGCGAAAATGCCCTGTTACCTTTAATAGTCTCTAGGATAATGGGAATAAGCCCGCAGCGAGCTGCGGGCTTAGCCATTCATCATCAACAAGAGACTTCACACTAGGAAGGAAACACTGACTTCAGATGCAAGAGTCATCAGCAACAACTGCAGAAGTATCGGACATCACGACTTGGTCTGATCTAAATGTCTGGGCCTGGGGAGAATGATAGGTAAATAAATCACCATTTTCGTCTATGCTTACGATTTGTGATTTTGCAGAAACCTGCTTGTAACACCCTGTGGGTGCTTGACCGACGACGAAATCTGTCGATGAAGCTGTAGCTTGGGGCTGTTCGGTTGCGGATTTTTCCTTGACGGCAAATCCACAGGCGTTTAGTAAAAAGACTGCTGCCGAAAGTTTGATTGCATTGTGTATGCGGCGATCCATAGCGTGTCCTCCAAAAATTTTGTTAAGTTCCTTACGATGTCTGGCTCCTTTTATAGTATTTATAAAGCAAGCTCTGTGCCGTTCGCGCTTAGATAGGCAAAAGCAGTCTTTTCAGGGATTTAGATTTTAGAAGGAAAGAAGCTGGGCGTTTAAGGTTTTGACGCCTGTCTAAGACAAAGGGCGCAAAACCCGGTGGGTTGGGTTAGGGTTTAGTAGATTATTCATAAATCATGCCAGGCTTTTTAAATGAAAAACCCAGTCCTTCCATGGGTGTTACCAGGAGGCTGTATAACTCATAGACAGTTCGCCCCGAAACCCGCCTAAAAGATGCGCAGTTTATTTCGAGAAAGTTCTCGATTCTTTCGGGCGAATCACAAAGGGCAGGCACACGCCAAATCCACAGATCAGCAGTGCCCCTATCCATGCTTTTCCATCGATAGGATGGCTGAAAAAGAATACTCCAGCGAGAGTGTTGAGGACAGGTTGGAGGTAGCTGACAGCACTGGCTAAGGCTGCGGGCGCAAGTTGGTAACCTGAGGTCAAATAAAACTGGGCAACGGTGCCAAAGGCTCCCGCTCCCAGGAGGAGGAGCCAGGTTTGGACCTGGTGGGGCCAGACGACGGGCACAAAGGTGATCAATAGGACATGGAGGAGACAGCCCACCGCACAAAAGTAGAAGACCACCGTCTCAGGACGATTGGTCCGCCCAGCCTTGGCAATCATAAGGTACGCCATAGAGGAAAAAAAACCAGCTCCTAAGCCATACCAACGGCCTAGGGGATTGGCGTCGGTGATCCTAGGCTCCAGAAGCAGAAACAACCCCACTGCGGAACCAGCCAGGGCAAGCCAGCCCAGGAGGGAGTTTTTTTGTTTGAGAAAGAGTGGGGCTAGGGTTGCAATAAAAATGCTATTGCTAGACTGTAAAAATGTGGACTCACCGGCTCCTATGGCTTTGAGGGCTGCGAAATAAAAAATCATGGCGAGACTGCCAAAGATTCCTCGACCCCAGAGGGAAGCCCGCCCATCACCGACCAGGTTTTTCCAGCGCACAGAAAGAGATTGATCAGTAAGTGCAGAGTTCTCTTCGCGGCTGTGCCAGAACTTTCCAAAAAGTCCTACAAGAAGGACCCCTACAAAGTTGATGCTGATCCGTGGTCCCGTAACACTGAGGGTTGACATCCCTGGTTCGAGGATTTGGGCGAGGTAGGCCAAGTTTGCCATGGCTGCAAAGAAAACGCAGGAAAGGATGATGTGGCGAAGTCCCCTAGATTTTGCGCTAACATTCAAACTGTCACTCGCCCCCATGCCCAGGATTTGGTAAAGAGAGTACGGCGAGGCATTATACACATACACCCATAAGGACACCAAGTCATGGATGGCTTTCCCAACTCTGATCCAAACTGCAAACGGGTGGTCACTCATAAACTAATTAAGCCCCGCCGTCATCGTGGGCTGCATATCCCTTTTTTGATATTCCTTACAATTATGGGCTGCACGACCATGGAAGAGGACCAGTCAGCGGGTCGATCCTCTGACTACGGTGTCCAATTAGGCCTGGATGGATTTGTTCCAGCTCGCATTGCGATCGTCCCGTGCCAAGGATGGCCCTCCATCGCCTACTACCCTGGTCGACGTCCGACGAATGCCCCCCAATCTGCCTTAGAGTATATCTGTAATAAATATGATGAGTTTATCCTCCAAGGATTCGATCGACAGCCTTATATGAAAGGACTCTCACCAAAGTTTGTGGAAAAATCCCTTGCCGCAAAAAACTTGCCTTTATTAAACCAGATCGTTGCAAAATTGTGGGCTAAAAAGGCGGGCCCTTGTCCTGGATGTGCTAACCCTCCCCAGTACTATACCCTCAAAATTGCGCCCCTTCCGGATTGGGAAATATGGGTTGGTCAGGTCAGCCAAGCAGCTCGCAGTGCCGATGCGCTGCTGATTCCCATGGTGGTCTCCCTTGAAGAGTCCCGGTACGTCGATCGCGGGATCGCGGTCGCGGAACGAGCGTCCCAGGTGAGCCTTTTTTTAATCGATACAGCCTCAGGCAAGCTCCTATGGGCGGGGGGGCGTCAGGTTTTTCTACCCGAAAAGCGGCTTTCGCCAGGTCCGGGATCTGTGAATGCCGCAGGTCTTGAGCCACCACCTTGGGATGATGTGGCTGCAAGGCTTTTTGTCGAGCCCCTTTGGCAAGACTTTCCGGGACGAAAAACCCTGTAGCTAAGTTTATCAATAGGTGTGGTTACCTTTACGAAAGGATCGTTATGACTCCTGAAGAACAACTCGCAGAAAAACGCTTCCAAGCTTCCCTCGGTGGCGGGGCCAAAAGAATGGACGACCAACACCGGCGAGGCAAACTGACCGCCCGAGAGCGGATCGGCCTCCTTATGGATCCCGGGACCTTTATCGAACTCGATGCCTTTGCCGTTCACGACTGCGTGGATTTCGGGATGGGCGATAAAAAATTCCTCGGGGATGGAGTGATCACTGGTTTTGGTGAAGTGGAGGGAAGGATCGTCTATGTTTTTTCCCAAGACTTTACGGTTTTTGGTGGAAGCCTTTCCTTGACGATGGCGCGAAAGATCTGCAAGGTCATGGACCTTGCGGTCCAGAGTGGCGCGCCGGTGATTGGCTTTAATGACTCGGGAGGGGCCCGGATCCAGGAGGGGGTGCAGAGTCTTGGTGGTTATGCGGATATCTTTTACCGCAATGTGAGGTCATCAGGTGTGGTCCCCCAGCTTTCCGTTGTGGTGGGACCCTGCGCGGGGGGGGCTGTCTATTCTCCGGCGATCACCGATTTTGTGTTTATGGTTGACCAAACAAGCCATATGTTTATCACCGGCCCTGACGTGATCAAGGCCGTGACCGGCGAGTCCATTACGTTTGACGACCTTGGGGGAGCCCAGACCCATACCCAAAAAAGCGGGGTTGCGGACCGGCGATTTGCCAACGAAGCGGAATTGATTCAAGGGATCCGGACCTGGCTTTCCTATGTGCCCCAATCAGCGCGAAGTCTCCCCCCGGAGGGCCGTGACCCTGACAAAGATCCCCAGGTAAAGGCCCAAATCGAGCAACAACTCCAGACCATCGGCAGTCTCGTCCCAGACAATCCTAACCACCCCTATGACATGGGGGCTGTGATCCGAGCGGTCGTGGACCCTGATAGTTTTTTTGAACTCAAACCAGAGTATGCGCCCCATATGCTCACAGGCTTTGCCCGCCTCGGGGGCCAGTCGGTCGGTATTGTTGCCAACAATCCCAACTTTTTGGCTGGCGTCCTCGATATCGATGCTTCGGTGAAAGGGGCTCGGTTTGTGCGCTTTTGTGATGCCTTCCAGATACCCCTGATCACCTTTGTGGATGTCCCGGGTTTTCTGCCAGGCAGCGATCAGGAGCATCAAGGGATCATCCGCCATGGAGCTAAACTCCTATATGCTTTTTCCGAGGCCACTGTTCCGAGGTTGACGGTAATCACCCGTAAAGCCTATGGTGGAGCTTATGATGTGATGAACTCTAAACATATCGGTGCTGACTTTAACTTTGCCTGGCCCCATGCAGAGATCGCCGTTATGGGAGCGTCCGGTGCTTGTAATATCATCTTTAAGGCAGAGATTGCTGCGGCAGAAGCGCCTGAGGAGAAACGCCGGGCCTTGATCGACCACTACAGCGCCACCTTTGCCAACCCTTACACTGCGGCGGCCAAAGGCTATGTGGACGCGGTGATCTTTCCCCATGAAACCCGCACCTACCTCATCAAGGGTCTACGGTCCTTGCGCCATAAGGTCACCAGCATACCTGACCGCAAGCATGGCAATATACCGCTTTAACCCATAAGGAAACCATGCCATGCTTCTTAATAAATCTAGTTTTTGTGGCCCTTTTAAAAGGGTCCTGATCGCAAACCGTGGTGAGATAGCCCTAAGGATTATCCGTGCCATCCGGGAGATGGGCTTAGAAAGCGTCGCGGTTTATAGCGATGCTGACCAGCATAGCCTCCACCGGTACCAAGCGGATTACGCCGTGCGCTTGCCGGGTATGGCCTCTGCGGATACTTATCTGAGGATGGATCTTCTTATCGCTGCCCTTAAGGCCACGGGAGCGGATGCCCTTCATCCTGGATATGGTTTTTTGTCAGAAAATTCCCAGTTAGCCCGCGCGGTGATCGAAGCGGGAGCTATTTTTATCGGTCCTCCCCCTGAAGCGACAGAACTGATGGGCCATAAGGTCCATGCCCGCAATCTTATGAAAGCCCACGATGTGCCCGTGGTCCCCGGATGCACGGCGCCCCTTAAAGACATTGCCGATCTACGGCGTATGGCCCGTGAGATTGGCTATCCCATGATCCTAAAAGCTGCGTCGGGGGGTGGTGGCCGTGGGATGCGTGTGGTGCGCCGGGATGAAGACCTCGATCCTTTCTTCCAAGCGTGTACGCGGGAAGCTCAAGCCTATTTTGGTAATCCAGAGGTTTTTTGCGAGCGGTTTATCGAGCATCCCAGGCATATCGAGTTTCAAGTCCTGTTTGACGGCCATGGTCATGGGGTCCATCTTTTTGAGCGGGACTGCACGGTGCAAAGGCGTCACCAAAAACTCCTGGAAGAGGCTCCGAGTCCCTACCTGAGCCATGAGCGTCGGATGGCGGTGGGAGAAAAAGCGGTGGCTGCCGCACGGGCCGCAGGATATGTGGGGGCAGGGACCATTGAGTTTATCTGCGAGAGTCCCGAAAAAATCTATTTCATGGAAATGAATACTCGTATCCAAGTGGAACACCCGGTCACCGAGATGATCACGGGGATTGACTTGATCAAAGCCCAGCTCCGGGTGGCCCAAGGTCAGCCTTTAGGTCTCAAACAAAATGATATCAAGATCCATGGCTGGGCAATGGAGTCCCGGATCAATGCCGAGGATCCCAGCCGCAGCTTTGCACCAAACCCAGGTTTGATTACTGCAGTGTCTTTTCCGGGTGGGCCTTTTGTCCGCACAGACTCCCATATTTATTCTGGATACCGCGTCCCTGATGCCTATGACTCCCTCCTCGCGAAATTGATCGTCTGGGGACAAAACCGCGAGGAGGCCATCCAGCGTCTGACGCGGGCCCTAGGAGAGTTTCGCATCCAAGGTGTGGCGACGACCACACGATTTCACGAAGCACTCCTCCGCCACGAAGGCTTTCGGGCTGGGGCTTTAACAACTAGGTTTATCGAAGAGAATCAGTCTTACTGGGATCAGTCGTTGACGCCTGAGACCAATCTCGATGCTGGAGATTTAGCAAAAGCTGCTTTAGCGTTGAGTTCAGACCCTAGTGCAGGAGGCCAAGACCATGCGGTTTAAAATCAAATTATCCAAAGACCCTGTCGACCCTGTCGAACCTATCTCCAACAAAAGTCAACTCCTGGAGGCATCCTGGCCTCGCAGTGCGGGGGAGCGGTTTCTTGTGGAAATTCCCTCTAAAACTCCACAAGGTGTGCACTACAACAGTCATCTTGGGGTGATCACCCTTGAATCCACGTCTGACAGTGGGCTTGTTGTGGAACGGATGCTACGGGTTCGCCATAAAACCTGCCAATGGAACCAGGAGACCGGAGAAACCACAGTCCAAGCGGAGATCGTGACGAGCCGCAGTGGCTGCCTCGAAGCTCGCGTTGGTTTTGATCTCCCCGAAAACGGACAGTCTGAAGCCAAGGCGAGGGAAAAGGCCAAAAAACAGGTGATCCGCTCCCAGATGACAGGCAAGGTCCTCCAAGTCTTAGTGGAACCGGGGTCCATGGTCACACCTGAAACAGCTTTAATCGTGATCGAAGCCATGAAGATGGAAAACCGGGTTTTTGCGTCTCGCCCAGGCAAAGTGACCACTGTGGCGGTCAAGTCGGGGGATTTGATCCAAAGTGGGCGGGAGCTTTTGGTGATCGATGCTTCCTAAGATCGAATCCATTCCCGGGTCCTATGAACTTTGGCAGTCCCAGGTATCCTCTCCTTGGGCTACGGTAAGCCAGGACGAAGTCCAATGGGGTCTAGCCGAAACCAATCGGCGGGTCATCCAGTGCAGCCGCTGCCCGGAACTCGCCCAGACCAGGACCAAAACAGTTTTTAGTTCTGGCGTGCCTTTTTTAGCTTCAGGAAGCCCGTCCCTCTGTCTTGTGGGGGAGGCCCCTGGATACTACGAAGACCAATCAGGGGAGCCCTTTGTGGGCGATGCTGGGGAGCTTCTTACCCGCATTTTAGGGAGCATCGGTTTAAGTCGTGACAAGGTCTATATCTGCAACGTGCTCAAATGCCGTCCCCCCCAAAATCGCAAGCCCCTTCCTGCTGAGGTGAGCAACTGCCAGGGGTATCTGTGGACCCAGTTGTCCGTGGTGAGACCACCGGTTATTGTTTGTTTGGGGAGTACGGCAGCCTTTGGCGTCTTAGGGCTTGCCCAATCCGTGACCTCGCTCCGGGGTAAAACCTTTCAGTTTCAATCGATCCCTGTCATCTGCACCTATCACCCTGCTTATCTGCTTCGACATGGTGAAGCGAAACGGGAAGTATGGGAAGATATGAAGCGGGTTAAGCTGCTTCTTATGGCAGCAGCGGCAGGGAGTCCTAGCGGTGCAGACAAGTCCTAGACCTTTTTTTAATTCCCGACAACTCGGCGAGGATTTTGGGAAATGTCGGACCTTTGCCGATAAAATAGCGCTTTGGGGCGCCACGGGCGGAGGCCTGGGGTATTTTAGGACCGCTCCTGGGACTTGGGGGTCGCTGCCTGGGATCCCTTTAGGGATCTGCTTTTTTCAGGTCAGTGCGGATCGAGGCGAACCCTGGTCGATCCTCCTTTTGGTGGTTTTGATTCTGGTGGGGGTTTTTGCGGCGTTCTGGAGCATCAGCAGGACAGAACGGCTTTTGGGACTTCACGATGAGCCGCGGATTGTCGCCGATGAGGTGATCGGCCAGGCCATCGCCCTCTGCTCTGTAAGCCCGACACTTCTGAGTCTTATCATTGGTTTTGTGTTGTTTAGGACTTTGGATATCCTAAAGCCTGGCCCTATTGGCTACCTTGACCGCGATGTCCAGGGACCCTGGGGGACTCTTCTCGACGATGTGTTGGCGGGAGGAGTCACGGCTCTGGTGCTGATAGGTCTCCAAATCATGGGGCTTTTAGAAGGTCTCCCCTAAAAGTTGATCAGTGTTGTTTAGATCTGCCGCTCAGACCAAAGACTATGGAGTCGAAAGGCGCTCGCGCGGATGAGTAGGCAAAAGTCACTCCGAGTCCGAGTCGTTCGTTCCGGGGCGACGCGTACCTCTAGAGAGTTAGATCCCACTCCTGCCTCTTTTTCGCCCAGAATACCTCTCCCAACCTTTCCCTCGCCGAAAGCTGATTGTGGTGCCGACAGGTAAGGGCTAGATTTTCTACATCGTGGGTACCCCCATGACAGTGCATTGTCTGGACGTGATCGAGCTCTAACATAATTGTTTCCTTACACCGACTCCCATCCACTTCTGTCCAAGTGCAGCGTCCTCCGTCCCGGTACCAAACCTCATGGCGAACGGCCATGGGAATTGCAGACCTGTGTTTTTTCGCAGCTGGTGCGACCTCTGGAGTCACTGAATCTGGGACCGGTGTTACCGGGACCACTGTCTCGGTCGCCGTTCGTCCCGGGGCGACAGCCTCGTCGGAGGTCTTCCCCTGGTCCTTCTTTTGTTGTCGCTGTTTTGCCCTCTCAGCTTTGAGCAATGGATCACGATGTTGGAGGAGATCCCCTAAAGCACTGATAACCACCTCAGCATTTTTTGGTACATGACCGCCATGGGACAACACTTCCCGGGCACGGTCCAAAAGTGCCATCTCTTCAACAGTTAAAGTCAAAGTTATTTGAACGGTCTCTTGTCCTGGCAACAGGGTCCCCTTGTGAGTGACCCTCGATAGAAAAGCTTCACATTCCCGTTTGGTTTTATTTCTGATTCCCTCTAAAATAAGGTCGGCATTTGCTTCGGTTATTTTACCCCAGACCATGGCAAGTTGCGAGACGTGGGTTTGTCCCGTTTTGAATAACTCCACGAATGCGGGAAAACGGGCGAGGAGTTTGGCTGCTTGGAGTCTTTTCCAGAAAACATCTGGCGTAAGTCCGAGTGCTTCAATATATTGGTCTCGGGTGAGCCGGAGATTGCTGGCAGCGTTTTCTCGGTCAAGCTGATAGAGCACCCTCATTGAATCAAGCACCCTATCGTGCTCTGTTTGATGGAGCAAAACAGCTTTTTGAAAAAGCCGGCGCAGAAGCACGCGGATGTCAGAGGTGGTTTCGGACTCGTCACAACCTTTTGGAAGTGCAAGGATTTTTGAGAGGGTTTCACTTGATATCATGTTACTTTTCTCGCTCATTATGGACGTTTTGGGTGTCGAGACCTTGTCGAAAAAATTTATAACATGGTGTGTAAAAGTCCATTTCGCTGGGAGTCTGCGGTCTTTTTTAAAAGCGAGATTCGAAGCGGCAAATTTGTTTAAGGAGCGATCTTAGTCGATTTGAGCTAAAAAAATCAGCTAATCTCCTGCAGAGGCTCATATAAGAGCTGTTTTGTAAGCCCCTAAACCCGTCAAGCTTTTTATGAAAAATTCCAAGAATTTTTTAAGAACCTTGTTCGTCCCGGGGCGATCGACCCCGGAAGCTGCGGTCCGAGATCCCGTGACTTCAGGGGTGGAGCCCCTTGGGAAAAAATAAAGGTCGGCAATTCCAAGGACCGTTCGCCACGAGGTTTAGTCCCGGGACGAATCAGTTGGGAAAATGTAGGCTCCATCGAGCCAACTTTGTATTTTTTACATTTTACAAAGAGAACCTCGATTTTTTTAATTTATTCGATACCTACTATCTGAACGGTGTTAGCCTTTGCTCGTTGTGCCCATTTTAGACACTGTTCGAAGAATAAACAGCGGGTCCCGTCAAAAATTCTGTAACGCTCTTGATTTCATACTCAGGTAAACTGGTATGTAATTTGCATGGTTACTGGGAATAAATGAATTTATTTCAAATGATCAGCCACCAAATCACTAGATGAAAGGGCACATATGTAAAAATTCGATTTGATAGCTTCGGTAATTTTAGTAGGTGGTCTGTTTGGGGCGATCGCCTGTAGCAATTCTAGTTTTAGCGGAAATTCGAGAGATAAAGAGCAAAGCACTCCCATACCAAAATAGATGAACTGGATGGCAAATTTATTGCTAGTGCAGTCCAAGGGATATGTCTTCGTGACGTAGGATCTACTGTTTTTGAGGGGGCTCGCAATGGTGATCAAATATCATTCCGATTTTACGCCGAATTAAACCCCCTTGAACCGGAGTTTTATAAAGGTACTTTTTCACCCTATAAGATCGAACTAAATGTAGAGGCAATGGTCGTAGTCCTTACACGTAAAGCCTATAGGTAAATCAATTCAGGGCTGACGCAACCAGCCCGTCAAAGCGAATTCTCCTTGTTCACACTTTTCTTTGCTCCGTCTTAGCTGACCAAATGGAGTTTCATGGGAAACGGTGATGGCTCCATTGTCCGCTGTAGGGAGCGGCGGGAGCATCGGAAATTTGGTGTCCATAGGTCCAGCGCGTGATACTGCTGGGGAAAGTTTGATCTATGGTACCTAGGCATTCCATGGGTACGACTGTTAACGAGCTTTTAAAGGCCGATTATGGCTAAAGATGCTGTACTCCCCTGAACAACCCTGGATACTGCACTTCATCTTGCACCTCTTGCCATTGGGAAAGCATTTGATTCATGATTTCATCAGTTTATACCCGAATGCGAGCTATCAGTGGTTAGGCGCCTCTTTAGGGCGGGGTAGTTGACGATTAGAATCAGTTTGTTGTCCCAGAGACTGAGTGTTAAATCATTTAGCCGAACCTATAGAGAGGTACATGCTCCTTTGGCGGCAGCGTTGAATTCAGCAGCGCCTTTATCGCTTTGGTGGTATCGGCGGAAAAAATCATATCACCACAGACGTCGCAGACGAGCGCTGGGATACCGTCGATGACGAGCAGATGTTCGTCTCTATTGAAGGACTGGTTAACTCGCTTATTGATGTACTCCCCTGAACAACCCTGGATACTGCACTTCATCTTGCACCGTCATCGCGCAATTTTGGGGCTATTTTTGGGCTGTCACTTGTCACGGCTTGACTCTACTAAACTATTTTTACTGCACTTTTCGACAAAGTCCCGAATCCACTCATCGACGAGGTGAGAAGGCTTTAGATCCCTATCTTTGCAGATTTCCTGAAAAAGAACGAACGACGCGGTTTCAAGCATGAGGGTCCGAGGGCTCTTTTCCTTGCTCCTTAGGCGGGTTACAGCGCTCATAAGAGCGTCGTCCTGCTTTGGTTTTTGGCCCCTCCCGACCTCCCATTCGAATTCTGCTCGGCACACCATAGATAATACTTTAGAAAAACATTTAAAATCAAGCGTATGAAAAAGTTTAAAGTTATACGTATGAAATTCCTTAGAGTCTTATGTTGGGCAATACTTTTCACGAATGCTAAATGCGAAAGGTCGCAATTTATGTCCATTTTATGCGCTTTGGGGCGCTACTGGCGGTGGACTCGGTTATTTAAAGACTGCTCCTGGGACTTGGGGGTCTCTGCCCGGATTGCCCTTAGGTCTCCAAATCATGGGGCTTTTTTTTAAAAGGCCTCCCCTAAAAGGGGATATTGCGTCCAGGGGAAGATTCCCTCAAAAAATCAATAGCAACTATCAAAAGATTGCGAGTGAACCCTCAGATCAGCTGGTCCAATCTTCGGTTTTAAGGTTTTCAACCCTTTGAAAATCGCTATCGTGAGTCACGAGCACAAGGTTTTGTGAGAGAGCGTGCGCTGCGATGAAAAGATCCTGTGGACCTATTGGGGTCCCTTTTTTCTCAAGGGTTGCTCGAAGCTTTCCATAAACAACGGCAGCCTCAAAATCAAAACCCAATACATCGAATGGCGTTAAAAAACTCTCCAAAGCTTTCTTGGCTTTTTCCGCTGCCTGACTCTTATTGGCCCCCGCATACAGCTCGGCCACAGTGATGGAGGAGAGACAGACATCGATCGGCACTTTCATATAAAGTGTTTTTTCAAGCGCTGGGTACTTCCCTTTAATAAGGTAAATGCAGATATTTGTGTCAAGCATGAACATTAAAAGTTCTCTCTTTCCTTCAGCGGGGCCTGCTCTCTGCCATCTTTCATGAAATCATCGGGAAACATCGTAAGGCTCATCCGCAAGTTAGCCCAAGGGTCTGCGGTAGGGATAAGCACTACAGCATTCCCAAGCCGCTTAACGTAGACTTCGGTCCCCTCGAAGCGAAACTCTTTGGGCAGGCGCACGGCCTGTGAGCGTCCATTATTGAAGAGTTTGCCGATATTCATTGTGCTGCCTCCATAGTATATATCAAATGATATATATCTTTATCGGATTAAGCAAGTCGGTACTTAAGCTAAAAGAATATGTTTTAATTAAGTATTTAATATTATTCATTATCGCAGGGTGGCATTTATAAGATCTCTAAGGACCTGCTGCTCGACAAACTACATTCGATGATAGGATCGAGGTACAATCCTTGGGGAACCCTTCTCGATGATGTGGTGGCGGGAAGAGTCAGTATAAATGAATCAGTAGTAAAGTATAGGTGTGCCTTTTACTGACCTAAATCCTTTGACTGTGCATTGCCATTTCAAAGGAAGGCTGGTTTCTGATATGTCGGTACCCGTAAAATCAGCTTTCAAGAGATTCGTATTACCCATCAGACTATGTTTAAGTGAGGCATTTGTAAAGTCTGCATGATTTAAATTGGCATGCCCAAAGAAGGAATGCTCAAGTGTGGCATTCTGAAAATCACCGCTCTCAATACTATAAGTACTAAATGTAGTCCATTTGAAGACCGCGTTTTTAAAAATTGCATTTTTCATTTTCGTGTATTCAAAATTTGCATGAGTACCTTTAGCGTCTTGAAAGTCTGCACCTTCAAGGTCTGATTCGCCCAAAATAGAGGTACGATCAAGAACAGAATTTCTAAGGATCGCCGACTTTAACTCGGATTTGATAATTGTGGTTTTCGTTAGATTAGCATTATCGAACATTGCTTTATTTAGCTTGACTACTTTGAACCTTGCACTTTGAAGTTTACTGTTCCTAAAATTCGCCTCGTTAAGGGAGATGAAGAAGAAATCGATACGATTTAGGTTGGCACCCTCAAAATTTGCATGATCAAGGTTCAAATCCGAAATGGTAAGATTTTGCAGGTCCATGGCACTAAGATCTAGGTAGCTAAGTTCCGCGCTTTTGAGGAGGTTGTTGTCTAGATCCCTCAAATTTAGGCCTTTGGCCCTGTTAAATTTTGTTTTTGAAACTTTTGCACCCTTGACATGGGCCTTCGTAAGGTCAGCACCATCGAGGTTAGCAGCTTCAAGATTAACATCTTTAAGATTAGCACCGACGAGGCTGGCTCCCGAAAGGATGGCATTTTTAAGATTTGCACCTTGCAAGTTAACCATATCTAGATCGCTATCTTTTAGGTTAGCACCTTCGAGATCTGCGCAAACAAGGCTTCTGAAGCTAACGAGGTTGATGTTTCGAAGATCAGCACCCTTTAAGCTGAACCTAGGAACTTTACTGCAGTCTATATCGGCAGCATTCATTGAATCGCTCTCTAATTTTGATGCGGGCGTTCCTTGATGACATCCGCTTATCATAAGGCAACTTACAACCCAAAGTTTTAAAAATATTATATTTAAATCCATTATCGCGCCTTTCTAAAAGAAAACATTAAAGAGTTTACTCATCTTTGACATCTGCTTCCAGTGACTGCAATATTCAGTCCAAAGGGGATAGGTGGGACTTTTTAAATTTCTTCTTCTGGTAAGTATTTAAAAAAATACTAATATTTCATTCTCTGGGAGATATAAGAATCCGAGCCGTTCACTTACTCATAGTGAATTTTTTTTTCAATTGTCGACAATTTGGAATTCATGGCAGCCTTCGGCTTTCGACAAGCCATGTGGCGAGATTTTTGAATCCAGCCAGTCGATCGGGTGCGTTTAGATTTTCAAAATAAAGTCTAAACGACATGGAGTGTTCGCCCTCGTTAAATCGAGTCATATCAAAGTAAAGGGCCATATTGACAGGACCCTCCCCCAGGGGACCTGGCTCCTCCCGGTTGCGGCTTACGGCATCTCGACCCAGGATATGTTCCTGATAGAGATGGGGGATAGCTCCTCGAAGTTTCATATCTACAGATGGTGTGAGCTCCACGTAAAGCATGCGGTCTTTGGCGGATGCTGTAATCCAATAATTGTTTTCGCTAGCAGATTCAGATTTAAAAATACCTTTGTGAGAGTTGATTTGGTAGGGAGGCATGTTCGTCTTTATGTTTAAGTCTCCTGGATTGTCCCGCATAGCCATGCCGTAATAAAAGCCGCTGCCCCCATTCAGAGCTTTTTTTCCTTCTAAGGGATTGTAGAGGATTGCAGGGAGATAGACAGCGTTAGGAAAAAACGAGACCTCGGTGTACATGCCGAGTTCGAAGTTGAGCTTGAGAAAACTATAGTGAAAGCTGATCCGGGTGATGGATCTGATGGGGCCTACTTTAAACGCTTCGAGTTCGCTATTTATCGAACGATGGCTAGCATTGATGGTCAAAAAATATTTGAGATCAGCCCGCATATAAAAGGTCGTGGACTCAATAAGGGGGGTCCAATCGGGTTTGCTGGTCATATCCCCTTGGGGAGTCGGGATGCGCATATCAATCCGCCGGGCGACGAGCCAGTTTTTCTTGTCAAACCCATAGCGGTAGCGGCTGGTGGTGACCTCAGCTTGCGAAATATCGAAATTGACATATTTGCGGTCTGACAGGGGAGGGGGGTTTTTAAAGAAGACGGCTAGGTAGACGGCTCCTTGTTGATCCCCGGCAGGGTTTTTGATGGTTGAAGTCAAAATAATTTCAAAGGTCAGGGCGGGTTTCCCTTGTCCCCAATGGTCTGGCATTTTAACAGGCCCTACGTCATCTCCCATAAATGATAGTTCGTCCTGAATGTCAAACACACCATTTCCGGTCTTAGCCGTGACGGAGCCGCCTTCCGGCAAGACATAATCTCCCCAGCTATTGATTTCATCGATCTGAAAGGGAATCGGGACCGCATTGCCTTTGCCGTCAGATTTAAAAAGGCGGTAAGAATCGAGGGGGTATTGGGTCGTTTGGATGATGCGCGAGCCTTGGATCACGACGGGAGAGGTATGGATGGTTGCCGCAGCGCGAGGGATCCAGCTTGCAAACCAAAAGAGTAGTCCGATGCAGGAGACTGGCACAGCAGCTTTCATGGGTCCTCTCTGGGAGCTTCTAGGTTCCCTCCTAGGTTAACCCATAAAACAGGATTTGTTGAGCGAGGATTCAAAAAAGCGAACGCCTCAAAAAGCATGTAGAATTTGGTTAAGATTAAATAAATAGATCTAAGTTATCGTCTAAACAAGATGGCTACAGTGTACACTTTAAAGAAAACGCCGATAACACCTGTGGTTTTCTGATGTTTAACGTCCTGTCGATTTTGGGCAGCATGCGAGGGGCCCTCATCTATGAAAAAAAGCATACCCCTAAAAGAATATGTTGGTTTTCTCAAGGCCTATGCAAACGTGCCCCTGAGTCTCAATCGGATCACACTGCCTTTTGGCGTGATTACCGGGTCCCAGGAGTCTAAAAGCATCCTTGTGGGACATATTCTGGACGATCTGGTGCATCGCTATTCCATCGAAGGTTCGATCGATATCATCGATGTAGTGACCAGCGCCCATGACTTAGGTCATGAGCAGGCTGAGGATTTTCTCGATCAGGCAGCCCAGTTTATTTATGAGCTGACCAAAGACCAAGGGCTCTACGGGGCTCACTGAGAGGTCGATCACAGGGAACCGTTCACCAGTGGTCCTACCATAAGGTAGGCATGGCAGCCGGCACCAGCTAAGACGAAGATATGAAACACCTCATGGGATTCGATGATTTTAGGGATAGGGTTGGGCCATTTGACGGCGTAGGCCAAAGCTCCAATGCTGTAGAGGACTCCACCGGCGACCAGCCAGATCAAGGCGTCCGTGCTTAAAGCCTTGATGATGGGATAGGAGAACAAAAGACAAAGCCAGCCCATGGCCAGGAAAATCCCAGCATCAAGCCGGGGTCGCCTGCGGCCTCGTCCCCACCAGAACCAATGATTGAAGATACCCACCGCTGCAAGGGTCCAAATCAAAATCAAAAGGGTATAGCCCCAAGGTCCCCTGAGGCCGATTAGACAAACGGGGGTATAGGTCCCAGCGATCATCAGGTACACGGCACTTTGGTCGAGTTTGCGTACCCGCCGCTCCCAACGTAGGGGTAGGGGTAGGGCATGGTAGAGGGTGCTTGCCACAAAGACGGCGACGGTTCCGATTCCAAAGACCGTGTAGGATAAGACTGCTACGTCCGAATTTAGGGAAGGGGAATGGGGCATGGTTACGATGACCCCTAAAAATACAGCGGCGATCAAGGCTCCAACCCCATGGGAAATCGCCGAAAACGGCTCCTTGATGCGCATTCCCCCAATTTTTAAGCGGTAATACATCTCGGTAGACCTCCTTTCTCTACAAATACACCTTCTTGGACGTGGGGTCCAAGAGATGTTGACACAAGCTGCTGGAAACCTGCGAAAGGAATCAGTGGACTTTCCAGCAATCGTTAATAAGATACCCAGAACAGCGGACCGGGGGATCCTCGGTCCCCAGGGGACTAGAGATGGGGAGGTTGGCGATATGGGTGAGGTTAAGGTACGGTTGCCCGATGGTTCTGAGCGCCGTTATGGTGCAGAGGCTACCTATAAAGATGTGGCTGCGAGCATTGGAGCAGGATTGGCAAAGGCAGCTCTTGCCGTGAGGGCAAATGGTCAGCTTAAGGATTTAGGACTCCCCCTAAAGACAGATACAGATTTAGAGATCATCACCTCAAAGTCCCCTGAAGGTCTGGAGGTGATTCGACACTCCACAGCCCATGTGCTCGCCATGGCAGTCCAAAAACTCTGGCCAGGGACCCAGGTGACGATTGGTCCCGTCGTGGATCATGGCTTTTACTACGACTTTGCTTTTCCAGAGGCTGTGAAAATTTCTGAAAAAGAGCTGCCCCAGATCGAAGATGAAATGCAAAAGATCGTCTCCCAAGACCTCCCTGTCTTTCGGACCGTGGTGTCCCGGCAGGAAGCGGTCGAGCGGTTTACCGCCCTTAAAGAGTCCTTTAAGGTTGAGATTATCAAGGAGCTTCCTGAAACCGAGGAGATTTCGATCTACGGTATGGGAGACTGGTTTGACCTCTGTCGAGGCCCCCACGTCCCCTCGACGGGAAAGATTGGAGCCTTTAAACTCACGATCGTAGCGGGCTCCTATTGGCGTGGTGACGAAAAAAACCCGCGTCTGACCAGGATTTATGGGACGGCCTGGGCTTCCAAAAAAGACCTGCAGGATTACTTGACCCGCCTGGAAGAAGCCAAAAAACGGGACCACCGGGTTTTAGGCAAACAGCTGGGGCTCTTTAGCTTTCATCCCGAGGCTCCTGCAAACGCCTTTTTTCATCCACCCGGAGCGCGGCTTTATTTGAGTCTTATGAATTTTATGCGCCGTAGCAATGCCGCCCATGATTTTCAGGAGGTCAATACCCCTCTCTTGATGAACGTAGATCTGTGGCATAAAAGCGGTCACTATGAAAACTACCGCGAAAACATGTACTTTACCAAGGTCGATGAAACCGATGCGGCGATCAAACCCATGAACTGTCCGGGCCACTGCCTCCTCTATGGGGCCACCCGGCACAGCTACCGGGAACTGCCCATTCGGCTCTCTGAATTTGGTCGAGTCCATCGCCACGAACGGAGCGGGGTGACCCACGGGTTGATGCGGGTGAGGACTTTTGTCCAAGACGACGCCCATGTTTTCTGTGCTCCCGATCAGATCGAACAAGAGATCACCCGAGTGCTCGACCAAATCGACACAGCTTATAAGGATCTTGGGTTTAGCCAATACCGTATGGAGCTTTCGACCCGGCCTGCCAAATCCATCGGCTCAGAGGAGATCTGGACCAAGGCAGAAAAAGCCCTTAAGGACTGCCTGGAAAAATCCGGCCGTCCCTTTAAGGTTAATCCAGGGGACGGGGCTTTTTATGGCCCTAAAATCGATTTTCACCTGATCGACTCCCTAGAGAGGAGCTGGCAGTGTGGGACAGTCCAACTGGACTTTTCGATGCCATCCCGTTTCGAATTGCAGTATGTGGGCTCCGACGACAAACCCCATACTCCCGTGATGATCCATCGGGCGGTCCTGGGGAGTTTGGAACGGTTTATGGGGATTTTTATCGAACACTATGCAGGGCATTTCCCCCTTTGGGCCGCTCCTGTCCAGGTCAAACTCATCAACGTCGCCAAGGACCAGGAAGAGTATACGGCGGTCTTGGCCAAGGAGTTTGCAGGAGCTGGGGTGCGGGTGGAAATCGACCTTCGCAACGAAAAACTTGGGTTTAAAATCCGCGAAGCCCAGCTAGCAAAAGTCCCCTATATGGTGGTTCTTGGGGAAAAAGAACGGGAGACGGGGACCGTAAGCCCGCGGTTTTGGCAGGGCCAGCAGCTAGAGGCCATGACACCCGCGATCTTTATTGAGCACCTGCGTAAAGAGTGTGGATCTCTCTGGGGAGTTTAGTTTTATTGTTTACTAAGTAGGAATGATTGATATGCATCAAAGTGAATCGACTCCACGGCGGCCTTATCTGATCTGTGTAGCCTGGCCCTATGCCAATGGCCCACAGCATATTGGACATATGACGGGGGCTTACCTGCCATCCGATGTTTTTGCGCGGTTTTTACGGATGCGCGGCGAAAAAGTGGTGATGGTGAGCGGCTCCGACAGTCATGGGACTCCGGTGAGTTTGCGGGCCCAAAGTGAAGGCCGTAGCGAAACCGAGGTCTTTGAGGCTTTTCATGGTGGGTTTATCGATTCCTATTTAAAGTTTGGTTTGACCTTTGACCTGTTTACCCATACCCATACCGAACTCCATGCCCAAGTGGTTCAAGATTTTTTTAAAGATTTGATGCAAAAAGGTTTTATCTATACGGCGCGTTCTAAACAACTCTTTGATACCACCGCCAACCGCTTTTTGCCCGACCGCTATATCGAGGGCGAATGCCCCATTTGTGGTTTTAAAGATGCCCGGGGGGACCAGTGTGATCAATGTGGCAAGACCTATGATGCGGCAGAGCTTAAGAATCCTCGCTCCAGCCTTTCTGGATCTACTGATTTAGAAGTACGGGAAACGGAGCATTTCTATTTGGATCTTGCGCCTTTTAATAAAACGCTCCTCCAATGGATTGGGACTGACAAAGATCACTGGAGGCGGCATGTCCTTAATTTTTCGAGAGGGGAGTTAGACAAGCAGGACCTGAGGGGCCGGGCGATCACCCGGGACTTAGACTGGGGTGTAAAGATCCCAATCGATGGGTATGATGATAAACGTATCTATGTTTGGTTTGAAGCGGTCCAAGGCTATCTCTCGGCCACGATGGAATGGGCCAAGCTCACAGGGGCCCCTGAGGCGTGGCAGGAGTTTTGGGTCCAAGAGCAGGGTGCTAAAAGCTATTACTTTATCGGCAAGGATAATATCACTTTCCACACTATTTTGTGGCCTGCCATGCTGATGGCCCGCCAGGGGCTAAACCTCCCCTACGACGTACCAGCCAACGAGTACCTGAATAGCTACGGGCGTAAGTTTAGCAAGAGCCGCGGCACTTCGATCGGCATTTCAGATGTTTTGTCTAGGTACCAGGTGGATGCCTGGAGGTATGCTCTGGTTGCGATTGCTCCAGAGACGGGGGATGTGGATTTTACCTGGGATGATTTTGTCGAAAAGGTAAATAACGAGCTGGTGGCTAATTGGGGCAATCTCGTCAACCGGGTGTTAGGGTTTGCCTACAAACGTTACGAGGGGTGTGTTCCCCAGCCAGGAGAATTTAGCCCCGAAGACCAGAGGCTCTTAGACGAGATAAAGTCTGGTTTTGACTCTGTCGGCCAGCTATTTCAGGGCGTCAAGCTCCGCAATGCCCTCGAAGAGCTGCGGCGCCTGAGCCAAAGGTGTAACCAATACCTTAGCGATCATGCCCCGTGGACTCTCATTAAAACAGATCCCGCGCGGGCTGCGACGGTGGTCTATGTGGCTCTGCAGTGCATCGACTGGCTTAAGACCATGTGGGCCCCGATCTTGATTGAGAGTAGCCAAAAGATTCACGAGTCTCTTGGGTATGACGGACCGCTTTTCGGGCGGCAGTGGACTGAAACCGTGGAGGAGTCTCACTCAAAACACCTGGTCTTAAGGTACGACCATGCCGGTGCGGTGGGGACCTGGGATTCTACGACCCGGCTAGCTCCGGGAAAAGCCATGCGTGAGCCGGCGGCTCCCTTTCAAAAGTTAGATCCGAAGGTGGTGGAGTTGGAGGGGGGTGGAGGGGCGTGAAAAAAAACAAGATGAGCCCGCACTTGAATTCGGGATTATGGTCATGGGGTTTGCCGTCATAGATTGTGAGAGAGGTGCAGCATTCCATATAACGAATATACAATTGAAAAATTTGAATCGGATTTTGGATTCAAGGTACGTCTTACCAATACGGAAATTCCTACACAGGCGCGTATTGAACCATCAGAACTCATTGTAAAGACGATTAAAAGAAATATGGCGATCGCCATGCGGTCGGCCACAGAAAAGGCAAAATCAGAAAACTTTGTCGCACCTGTGCTCTCTGAAATAGAGGCAATCATGCCGGGTGCTATTTCCGTCTTTTCAGGCACAAAACTAACCTGTTCCGACCCTCGTCTGACTGGGTTTGTTGATTTTGCTATCAGCGCAGAGCCCAACCGACTGGTGCTTTCAAGCCCTCTTTGCACGATTGTGGAAGCGAAAAATGATGATCTATACTTGGCTTATGGCCAGCTTGCTTCTGAGCTTCTTGCTGGAAAAATTAGAAATGAGGAAGATGGGAAAAAGATATTGCCGTTTGGAATAGCAACAAACGGAATTGAATGGCAGTTTGCAGAAATAACAAAGGAATCGATTCTGATTTATACCCAGCTTTTTAATATCTCTGATCTTGGCGCGCTTATTGGAACCATTGCTGGTCTGATCAATATTCGGCTAGCGGAACTCACCTAAATCTTTGCCATTGGATTTGGGTGTGGCTGTGAAACCAGTTTGCGAAAAGATGGTTTTTTGACAGTGTCTCAATCTTAAACACTGTTTACCGCTTAATGCTCTTGCCGATAAATCGAAATCATCAAACAATTCTGGCATCTTAAGATTTAAACAACCCTCCCGAGAGATTGAGACCGGCTTTTGCAGGTAATCCCATAGATTAGATTTTAAAATATATGGGGGTTGCTATGACTTTGCGACAACAATGGTGCCTTTTGTCTATCCTGAGCGGTATGGCCCTTATCGGCTTTTATGGTTGCCAAGGAGCAGGTGGCATCGGTGGTGTACCGGGCGATGGTGGTCAGTCGATCACTATGAGTGCACCCACACCAACCCCGCCATTTACAGCAGGAGTCACCCTGTTTACCTACATCTTAAAATGCGATGGTGATCCAGCAGGCTCCCATAAAATAAACCCTGCTGCCGGTGCCGATATCGTATTTCCCAATGTAAGGGTCGCTCAGGGCGCCAATTGTAAAGTCCAGATGGCTACTGATGTTTCCAAGCTATCCTCCGCAGAATATAAATTTACGGGAGCCTTAGAGGGCGGACAAACCATTGTTTACGAAGGATCTGCAAAAACACAGGCAGCACCAAGTGGTGGCAAAGGTTTAGTCATAGATGTGACTCTAATACCGATCTATGACTCGCCCGAAAGGGTCTCCCGTGCGGTCATTATTCCCTTTACAGTCACCCAAGCAGACGACAAACTTTTTCCTAAAAAATTTAAATTGGTATGTGGAATGATTGAAAACCCTGGATCTTGTTTTAAAGATTCAATCAAAAGTCAGGTTAAGTGCGAGGGTGTCTCTACAAAAGCCCAGGCAGACTGTACCTTGAAGGCGACTTCAGAGGATCTACAAGCAAATTACGAGTCAAAATCCTTTTCTATATCCGAAGGCAAAGCTAATACAGATGCGGAAACGGCTTCTGTGGAATTGCTCCAGGCGACCCAGGCTTCTGGTCCCATTAAGATAAACGCTACCATTCAGCAAAAACCGACTTCTACGCCTTAGCTTAGCCAAAATCGTGACGATTAATAGCACCGAAGGGTGCCCATAATCTTGACGACGCGGGTGCCACCCGTCTTATAGCAGCGCACGATTGCTTTTTTGTAATCCTGGGCTTCGTTTTCATTGACGGGAGCTGAACCGCTTTCGTTGCCAAGAACATCTCCGCTACCGCCGCCCCCGGAGGCGCATGCCAACGGTGCCAACACTAAGAAAACGGACCATGTTTTTTGAAAAAGTTCAAAAAGACTGAGCTTTATCATACCATCTCGCTATGTTGTCGTAAAAAAAGTCAAGAATGGAAGGGCCAGGGGCATGACACTTTTCCGAAGCTAAGGCGTAAGTAACGCTATAGCTATCCTAGCATGGGTACCACCCTGTGACAAATACCAGCTTTAGGTCGGAGGGGGGTAGTCGGAGTTCCTGATCTCGGCAACCAGAGGATTTAGCTCAGCCGTAGCGGCAAGCGGGTCAATCTTTTTTGGGTCAACCTATAGAGCCCGTTGGCCACTGCTGGAGCGATAGGCGGCAGCCCTGGCTCCCCTAGGCCGGTCGGAGGGTCCTGGGATGCCACAAAAAAGACTCGGGTTTGGGGCATCTGGGACATTTTTAGGATTGGAAAATCATGGTAGTTTCTTTGTTTAACCTGGCCCTGCTTAAAGGTTAACTCCTGAAAGAGACATGCGGATAAACCAAAAGCTATAGATCCTTCCACTTGGGATCTAGCGTTGGTAGGATTGATCACCGTGCCACAGTGAACGGCAGCATCTACCCGATGGATCGTCGGGGTTTTTTGGTCCTGACCTAAGGATACTTCTACCACCTGGCCGATGACTGTGTTGAAAGATTCGTGGATCGCAAGGCCAAACCTACGACCAGCGGCGGGTTTTTCCTTCCAGAAGGATGATTTTTCAAGGAGGTCGAGGACTGCTAGATGGCGCGGATTTTTACTGAGTAGGGGACGCCGAAAAGCCAATGGATCTTGTTGGGCAGCTTCTGCCAGTTGGTCCAAGAGGGTTTCCATAACAAAGGCTGTATGGGTGTGGCCCACGGACCGCCACCATAGGGAGGAAATGGGAGTCTCCGGCATATGGAGATCTAAGCTCATAGCAGGAAGCTGATAGGCGGTGCCTTGGACTCCCTCGACGACGCCGCCATCAATGCCGGTTTTTCTGACTTGGGCATCAAAGGATGATCCAAGCATCACACTTTGGCCGACGATTTGATGGTGCCAAGCGATCGGCGCGGCCTTGGCATCAAGGGCAATTTTGACCCGATGTTTAGTGTAAGGTCGATAGAAGCCGCCATGCATATCGTCTTCACGCGAATAAACCAATTTAACTGGCTTCCTAAGACTCTTAGCAATCAGGCAGGCATTGACCACAAATTCGCTGGTCTTTGATGCTCTCCGGCCAAAACTGCCGCCCGCAAAAGTGGTGATCATTTCGATTTTTTCGGGCGCAAGAGCAAGGGCCTTTGCTGCGGCTGCACGGTCAGAGGTCGGCATCTGGAATGCGGACCAGATTTTGGCTTTTTTACCGTCAAAATCCACCGTACAGTTTAAAGGCTCCATGGAGGCATGGGCTAGCCACGGAAACTCAAATTCTGCTTCGATGGTCTTAGCGGCTTTTTTGAGATTGGGGAGGGTCTCAGGATGTTTGATCACCGGGGTCCCAGGTGTTTCAAAAAACTGGCTAAACCGCTGGCTTTGGGTTTCTGTGGTGGTCATGGGATCTGAGCTCAGATTCCACTTGAGTTCCAGAGCTTCGCGACCTTTAAAAGCTCCATAGGTCGAGGTGGCGACCACAGCCACAAGGTTGCCAAACACTTCGGCATGGACTACTCCGGCCACGGACTTAGCTGGTCCGAGGTTTACAGGAGTTTTGAGAGTCGCTCCAAAGGGAGGCTGCGCCAACACCCCGTAGACCATGCCTGGCACGCGAAGATCCATGCCGTAGACAGCATCCCCACGACTTTTTACAGGGGCATCAATCCGCGGCATGGATTGGCCAATCACTTTAAATTGGCTTGGATCCTTTAAGACCAGGGAGTCGGGTGGAATTTCTTTTTGTGCCGATGCTGCCACCGCACCATAGGCTAAAGATCCCTTTTGGGGGTGATAAATAACCCCTTTTTCTGCTCGACAACTTTTAGGAGGCACCTTCCAGCGACGGGCGGCCGCCTGGATAAGCATCTCCCTAGCCATGGCACCAACCTTGCGAAGCTGGACCCAAGACGTGGCGACCGAAGAACTCCCGCCCACAAACTGTACAGGGGCAAACATGTGATTGTAGACTGGCGCCACAGGAGAGTGTTCACAGCGAATCTGATTCCAATCACACTCTAGCTCCTCGGCGAGGAGTTGGGCTAGGGAGGTAAAAACACCTTGCCCCATTTCGAGCTTATGGATGACGACAGTCACTGTATTGTCAGACCCAATTTTAATAAAGGCGTTGGCTAGGTGGGGAGATCCAAAATTTTCTTTTTCTTCTAAGGTCGCACCCATCACCTTTTGCATCCCGTGCAGGTGGAACCCTATCACGAGTCCCAAGCTTGTTTTGACTGCAGATCTTCGACTAGTTCCTGATTTTTCCATGGCTGGTCCCTCCTTGAGCGTCCTCTTAAAAACCACCAAACGAAACAAGAATCATCCTAATTCTTCGGCAACAGTCCTAATGGCCCTCCGGATATCCATGTAGGTACCACACCGGCACAGGTAACTATCCATGGCGAGGTTGATTTGGTCCTCCGTAGGTTTGGGATTTAAGCTGAGGAGTTTTGTCGCGGCGATGATTTGGCCAGATTGGCAGTAGCCACACTGACCAACGCTCTTTTCGTTCCATACTTGTTGGACTTTTTTTGCGACCTGACCTAGGGCCGGGTCTTGGGCCAATCCTTCGATGGTCGTGATCTTTTTGCCAACCATAGACGAGGCCATAAGCTGGCAACTTCGGCTCGGCTCTCCATCGACCAACACTGTGCAGGAACCGCAGAGGGCCATACCACAGCCATATTTAGTGCCTGTAAATCCAATCGTGTCACGGATCACCCACAGGAGAGGTATCGACTCATCGGCATCTACAGGGTGATCGCGTCCATTGATCGTGAGTTTGAAAGTGGTCATGGGTCTTGCTCCTGTGTGATAGCCAAGAATCCTTAATTTGTGTCACGTATACTGTCTATGATGTTGCCAGTTTCTAGAAGAGTTGACCAGTCTTTTTAAAATCTATGACCTACTGTATTCCTTAGATATTTGTCTTTTTATTCAAATATCACTCAGCCTCAATGACCTATGGCCGATGAGACGGCATCTGGACTGATAGGCAGTCCAAAATGTCACGAAGGAGTTTTAAATGCGGGTTCTTAAAATGAAACATTTTGTTTTATCATCAATTTTGTTTGCTGGTTGTGCAGCCCTTGGGCCAAAGCCAAGTGTCTCTCTTGTAAAGGAAGAAATTTCTAGTCATAAAAAAGTAGCCAATATCGTGGTCACCAATGTTACTGGGATCGATTCCACGGGCAACACCGGCAAAGCTCTTTTGGCATCAGCTCTGGCAGCTTACGGCAAAAGGTCGCGTCCTGTAGCGGCATTAGCTCCAGTGATCCAAAAGATCCCTGGTTTACCCGCGGGGTTTGATGAAGTGCTACTTTCCGGATACCAGATAGAATTTGTGAAGGCTATCGAAGCTTTTAAAAAAGACGGTAAACAACCAGTGAGTCTTAAACTTTCCCCCTCCGGCGGCCTAAAGCTCACCGGGATTAAAGATCTTGCCTCCCTCGCCAAGGGCCTCGGTGGCGAGGTCGCAGCGATCTCGGAACTTGCAACCACCCTCAAAGCCGGAGATGCCGCAAAAATGGTGGCCGCAGCTGACAAAGCAAAAAACATATTACCTCTTATCCAGACCGGTGCCGGCGCGATCATGGCTGAATTAAACGCTGACTACGTGCTCTTGACCCATGTTCAAGGGGACGAGCAGGCTTGGGAAGGTAAAAAAGAGGTGCAGTTTTTTGCGAGTCTCGTCAATATTAAGACCGGAAAAATGCGCTATTTCGGATCGATTAAAGCAGTCAAAGGGGCCATTCCAGTCCCCTATATGGCGCAATTGGGTACAATGTCATCGTCGCTCTTTGACTCTGTTGGTGAAGGCGACCCACTGCCCGAGCTGAGCGCTGCTGAAGAGTCTGGGAATGCCGAACCCGGTCGCGTTTCCCAACTCAGCAAGTAAAGAGCGGACTGCTGTGATCAAGACTTGTTCTTGGGGCCTTTTGAATCGTCTAGCCCGACTTCAGTGGGCCGCGAAAAAATGACCGGTGCTTGCAACTTTGATAACTGCACATAAATACCGTCCATTATATTACGATAAAAGTTGAGAAAAAATCCTGGGAGGTTGCCTTTGGGGGGTTAAGCCTCTGAGCATGAGGCCGATGGGCTTTACAGATAGGGGTGGTTATGGGGGTGAGGGGGCGCCATACGCGCACAAAAGGTTTGGCGTCAAGCCAGAGAAGAAAAGAGCAAACTCCCAAGATGTTTCTAAATCTAGGTTAATGAGATTGGCTGGCCGGTTAAAATCATTTCTTAGCAAAATAAATTTTTCATAAAAATCTTTGGGTTATCGATTGTTGACCGAGGCACTCTGGTCTTGAGAAATAGATTTTGAATAAAAACCTAGTTATTTTATGGGGTTGGTTTCTTCGGGGTTTTTTTTAGGTCCACAATGGGGCTCAGATTAAAAGGCGGATCCCATAAATCTCGATGATTTAAGATCCACTGGATTCCACTCTCCTGAGTGGTCCAGAGATCCTGGTACCAAGCATGGCGGGCCTTTTGGAGGATAAAACCTATAGGTCCTCCGGCATCCATTCCCAAAGAAATCTGGATATCGGTCCCGTTTAAGGGGAATTTTCCCAGGACCTTATGGTTGTAGCGCTCGATAAGCTGCTGCGCTTGGTCTAGGTAAGATTCTTGTGGGTCGATGGATTCGGACAGAGCCAGAGTCGCCCGCAAGATCGGTTGGTAGAATGTCAAAAAACCAGGGTTAGACAGGACCCAGGTCCGGAGGTCGTCCAGGCGAAAGCCAAGGGTCCCATCCGAGAGTTTTGAGAATTCCTCAAGACCTCGGGAGATGGTGAGGGCTTGGCGCAAGATTTTTTTATCTCGGTTTTTTATTTTAAAGCGGGCGCCCCATTTCCAGAGATCAAGATCCCCAGTATTTGGATGAGCCTCTGCGCGAGCCTCTTTAAGCGAGCTAAGAAGCAGCCACGTCACGATGGCCAAAGGTTTATCAGGGGTCGCTCCCGATAAGAGCTTGCCGATGGAACTCTGGTAACGCTCTGGGATGGTGTGCTGGTTGGTTGCAAGGAAATCCGCAAAGGAGCTGAGTCCAAGGTTTAGCTGAGGATCAACCTGTTCCATGGTCTTGCTGCTGACCAGGGACGGGACGGTGTCCACAAAAAAATCCCCACGGAAGATCTGCCACACCTCCGCTGTGATCCGCTCTTGGCTGATTTTTTTGAGGCCCGGGGTCAAGGGCGTTAAAGCTTCTAGGGTTCCCGGAGCAGGAGAAAATCCTAATCTCGACCAAAAGCGAAAAAACCTGAGAATCCTCAAGGTGTCTTCCTTGATGCGCTCGGCGGGGTCTCCCACAAATCTTAAGATTTTTTGTTTAAGATCTCTGATGCCGTTAACATAATCATAAACCTTGCCGTGTTGGTCCTCAAAAAGACCATTGATGGTGAAGTCTCTGCGAAGGCTATCCTCCTCAAATCCCGCCCCAAAGGCGACCACAGCCCGTCGCCCGTCCGTCGCTACATCCTTACGAAGGGTTGTGATCTCGATAGCGGTTGAAGGGGCCAGGACCGTCACCGTCCCATGGGCAATCCCTGTGGGGATCACCTTATGGGAGCGACTTTTCATGGCATCTAAGACTTGATCGGGTGTGGCTGAAGTTACGATGTCGTAGTCCGTAGGCACCACTCCCATCAACCGATCACGAACACATCCCCCCGCCAATCGGGCCTCAAAACCGCTGGCCTCCAGCTCGCGCAGGATCTGCAAGGCGTCGCGGTAGCGGGTGTCGTGGTCCATCAGTTAGAGCCTCTAGGAATAAATAACTGGAAGCACTGAGTCACGACCTCTTGAGCTGCTGGTAGCGAATCCGCTTGGGAGTATCAGCATCTTTGCCCAGGCGTTCCCGACGATTTTTTTCGTAGTCAGAGTAACCACCCTCAAAGAAGTAGATTTTAGAATCTCCTTCAAATGCCAAAATATGGGTGGCGATCCGGTCCAAAAACCAGCGATCATGGCTGATCACCACGGCGCATCCAGGAAAGTCCATCAAGGCATCTTCGAGAGACCTTAGGGTGTTGATGTCTAGGTCGTTGGTAGGTTCGTCAAGGAGGAGGAGATTGGCTTCTTCCTTTAGGAGGAGAGCGAGCTGGATACGATTGCGCTCCCCTCCTGATAGGTCGGCCACGCTTTTTTGTTGGTCAGGTCCCGTAAAGTTAAACCGACCCGCATAGGATCTAGCATTGACCTCCCGCTTGCCGAGCTTAATCATCTCTTGGCCTCCGGAGAGGACATCATAAACACTTTTTGATGGATCCAGGTTAAGGCGCGACTGTTCCATATAACCTAAACGGACGGTCTCCCCGATGGTGATCTTTCCTTGGTCTGGTTGGTCCTGTTTCGAGATAAGGCGGAAGAGGGTTGTTTTTCCAGCGCCGTTTGGACCAATAATCCCGACAATACCGCCTCGAGGGAGTTCAAAGGAGAGGTTTTCATAGAGGAGCTTGTCGCCAAAGGCTTTCGCTACGTTTTCAAACCGGATCACAATATCCCCGAGTCTTGGTCCAGGGGGGATCACAATCCGCACATCGTCTTGGACCTTTTCCGATTCCTGGTTTAGGAGAGATTCGTAAGCTCCCACCCGAGCCTTGCTTTTGGCTTGGCGTGCCTTGGGAGACATCCGTATCCATTCCAACTCCCGTTGGAGGGTTTTTCGCCGCTTGTCCTCGGATTTTTCTTCGGCAGCAAGGCGCTTTTCTTTCTGTTCTAACCAGGACGAGTAGTTGCCTTTCCAGGGGATTCCATGGCCGCGGTCCAACTCCAGAATCCACCCCGCGACGTTATCCAAAAAATACCGGTCATGGGTGACGGCGATGACCGTGCCCTTGTAGTTTTGCAAGTGGCGTTCGAGCCAGCTAACGCTGTCGGCGTCCAAGTGGTTGGTTGGTTCGTCAAGGAGCAAAATATCTGGTTCCTGTAGCAGCAAGCGGCAAAGGGCTACGCGCCGCCTTTCTCCCCCTGAGAGCTCCTGAATCGGCTGGTCTGCTGGAGGGCACCGGAGGGCTTCCATGGCAAAGTTTAGTTTGTCGTCGAGATTCCATGCGTCGGAGCTGTCGAGCTTGTCTTGGATTTCAGCCTGGAGGGTGATGAGTTTGTCCATCTCGGCGGGAACTAAGTCTTCGGATCCAAGTTTGGTGTTGATCTCTTCGAATTTGGACAAAAGTCCGACGGTTTCGGCGCAGGCTTCCTGCACCACTTCTTTGACTGTTTTTTGAGGATCAAGCACCGGCTCCTGGGCCAGATAGCCTACGGAATAGCCACCGGTAAGGTGGGCTTCGCCGATAAACTCATGATCCACACCAGCCATGATTTTCAAGAGCGTCGATTTCCCTGATCCGTTGAGACCGAGGACTCCAATTTTGGCTCCGTAGAAATAAGACAGAGAGATATCTCTTAACACCTGTTTGCCGGTGGACTTATATGTTTTACCGACTTTGACCATGGAGTAGATGATTTTGTTGGGATCGCCGCTCATAACCGCATTTTCCTTCGTGCTGGATGTTCTTGGGAGGGACTTAAGGCCTATTTCTTTTTAAGGGAGAGAGTTAAGGTAAAAGTGGCGACTGGGTCTTGGCCAAACTTAGAGGGTACCAGGGCCTTGACGAGGACGGGTAGCTCGACTCTTTCGCCCGTTGCGACAGCTTGGGACACAAGGTCTTTGATCGCCTGATTTTGTTGGCAGACGAAATGCACATCCCCTTCGGCCCTCTTATGAAAATCGGCTTTAAAATCTTTAAAAATAAGGGCGATTTTTTGTTTACTGGCCCGGATTTCTTCCATAGCTACAAATCCACCCGCAAGATCTGCGCCGATGGCAAGAGCCCCAAAGTACATGCTGCGCAGGTGGTTGCGACTGCGTCGGGTGAGCGGGATCACCACGGTAAAGGATTCTTCATCCCAGGAGTGGATCCTCGGCGTGACAAAAAAGAGCAGTGGTATATATTTAACGCCAAAATAGCTCAGGCGGACATTGGCCGCGATCAGTTTTTTATCTAGTCCCATCTGGTGAACTCCCCTACCGGTGCGTAACTAAGGAAAATGGAAAATGGAAAATTATTTCAGCCCAAAGTTTCACATTATATTGGGTAAAATGGGAATTCAACTGTTTTTTCCAAAAGTTTTAACGCCACTGCCTGACTCATCATGAGGGGACTTGGTCAAATATGAGAAAGAAGGATAGACCCCATTGGTAAATTTCTTGCGGTCAAGTAAACTGATTAACATTAACTTTAGGTTGGTAAGCGGGTCATTGAGGATTCTTTAAATCCTATTCACTCCTAACGAAGAGCTAAAATATGTTAACGAAAGCGATTGTTTGTCTGTTTTTGGCCGCCCATACCCGTTCCTTTGCCCAAACATCGCCGGCTCCTTCGGCCTCAGCTCCAGCATCGACCCAACCTGCCCCCGCCGCCCAAGACGAGGTCAAGAAACTGCGGGAACAGCTCAAGACAGAAAAAGACGCCCGCAAAAAAGCGGAGCAAAAATCGGAGGATCTTCAACAAAATCTTAAGGACACTGCGGCAGAGTCCAAAGCAGCAGTCGAAAACGCTAAAAAAGACGCTCAAAATAAAATAAAAGAGGGTCTCAACCAATTTAAATACATCAATGTTTCTTTTGGAGTCTTGCCAAACGAAGACAAAGATATCAACAACTATAGTCAGATTTCACTCAATTATTCGCCAGTTTTACAGAGCAGTCTGACTTACTACTCAAGGACCACGGCGCTTTTAAAAAAAGAGAATACCTCCACCACCGACCCAGCCACCGCTGACACCCCAGAGATCACTCTGAACACAGAATCAGAGGAGTCATCTGCCACAAAGCGGACCGACTTTAACATTGACTTGCTTCGCTATGCCCCTGGTCAATTTAAATTCGGTAAAGCAAAGGTGCTGCTCAGCTTGGCAGTCGGCGCTATTTACTCGGACTCCAAAACGGAGACCAATATCTCCCAAAAAAATTCCCATATCGATCCAGCAACCAAGCGACCCAAAAACATCCCCGTAAGCGGAGCGAGGACCGAATCGGCCAAATCTCTGCTCCCCCAGATCGTCGGCGAATTTAAATACCAGGCACCCTGGGCCCTTGTGCGTCTTTCTGGTGGTGGGATTGTCCTAAGTCGAGACAAAAAAGAGTTTAAGCAAACGGGGGCCATCTTGTTTCCCTCCGAAGCACCCGACCCTAAAACCAATACACCCTATAAAGATTCTGTTTACAGTGAATACGAAATCAACTCGGGAAATGCCTTTACGGCAAGTGGGTATAAACTTGGCGCCGAAGTCGAGTACCATTCCAACCAGTTTGGTGGATTCGGATTGCACTTTGACTATCTCGAAAAATTTGGTGACACCAAAGGATTTGACCCCAAAGTGAATATGGCAAAGGCCATGTTGGAACTCGAAGTTAAAGATGTCTACGAAGAACGCGCCACCATGCAGCTCTCGGTCTCCCACTCCATGGATTATATCGGTCACCTAGGGGTGACACCCGTACTTCGCTTTAACAGCAATACGGACCGGCTGATCAAAACCCCTAAGGAGGGTCCACGGGTAGATACCAAAGCCAAGAGTTACGATTTTGGGGTGATTTTTAAGTATTAGGAGCCCACCAAAAGATGGCACCATCAATACATTTATCCTAAAATTTAGAACAAAGGAGATCCTTTTTTCCAAAATTTTGGTAAAATGTATATGGTGTCGTGGCCCCGAACTGGAACAGACTGCATGTATATACCAAGAATGATTGAGAATAAAATTTCAACCCACTTTCTAACCTACGAAGGAGGGGCCAGCCACCCCGAAGTCGCAGTGGTCGAGGGGATTGTGGGGGTTGGTAAGACGACGACCATTGCCCAAATCCTCCAACAAAAGGGTTTTAAGGAAAGATTCACTGTTTTCCAATTTAATATGGATGAAACCGTAAATAGGATGAACGTCCGGGACGACAGTGCTTTTTTTTATAACTTTGTGAGGGCTAAAACCACGGCTCTCGAAAAAACACTGATATTTATCGACGAAGCACAAAAATCGGAAGAGATGTTTGAAGCTGTTAAAGTGGCTTGGGACAAGGGTATTCACTTTATCCTGACTGGTTCAAATCCACACTATATGAAAACAAAAGCTAAAAGTGCCTTGCAACGGAGGTCCCGCCATTTTGACTTAAAGCCATTATCACTTCTCGAAATTCTCTCCCACCAGGGGTGCTTTGGCAAAGACTTTGATCTATCTAGCCATCAAGGTATTTTTCTTTCTTATGTCTATGGGGAAATTACGATTCAAGGCCTCAAAGATTACCTTTCGACCCTGCCGTTATCATTGAGCCAAGGTATTTTGAACTCGATAGAGCTCTATCTGTTAAGGGGCGGTATTCCGCTTAGCTATCTGTCAAAAACCAGGGCAGGGAGCTACGAATCTCTAAGGGCAGTGGTCGAGAGGGGGTTCGAGTTGATTGAAAAGGATAGTCAAAATATTTTTGATGATGTTACCTACGAGCTTTCACTCTTAAGCAGTCATGAATTCACTTACAAAAATATCCTTCGCAAACTTCGTTTAAAGAAGAGGGATGCTGTCAATACAGTCATAAACTATTTGATAGGACATGGTTATCTTACCGAAAAGAGACCCTATATTTCAGATCAAGGATTTGGGTCATATCATGTTGTTTATTCTATGATAGACCCAGGAATCGTAAGCTATTTTTGGCAAAAAGATATCTTGAGCAATGAAGAAAAGGGTGCTCTCATCGAAAGCTACCTAGCAGCCCGATTAGAAAATATTTTTCTCAACGGCTTTAAAAAACACAAATTGAGTTACTATAAGCCATATAAAATGAGAATCGAAATGGGAGAGCAAAAACTTAGGTTTGAAGATGGAGAAATCGACTTTGTATTAAACTTTGGCCAGTCGGACCCCGTAGCTTGCGAGGCCAAATACGGCGAAAATATCACTATATCTGATGTGCCTCTTCTTGCTAAAATGGCTCGCGATGGAACATTTGCACGCCCCATTGTTTTCTATAAAGGCGTCCCAAGGATTGAAAGCGGGATATTATTTTGGCCCTATTGGTTGATCTGAAAATGAGTCGCAGTCAGTAGTAGACGGATATGCCGCGCAATCAAAGTGTTAAAAACCCCTATTGTTTGGTCGCCAGCACAGCAAGTGGATCGTAAACCATATCGGAAAGATCAAGTTTTTCTTCGATATCTAAAGTACATCCATAAGCTTTTGCTGGTTTAAGTCTTGGAAAAACCTCTTTTGGAAGCTTTAGCTGAAGGTTTTTACCGTTGGCAATACAGCTTGAGAAGGCTAAGTTTTCCCACTCGATCTTGGTGTCTTTAAGGTAAGGATAGGCACCCATAGTCTCTAGCACCCGTGCGGACCTAATCCAAACGGTTTGCGCCCGGGGGAAGACTCGAGCGACGTGAGGAATATCGATTCCCTCGAGAGAACTGGAGTCAGGGATACAGGGTCCCCCCTGCTTATGGTCTTGGGACTCCATAACAAGATACCTTATGCCCCCAAGGGGCTCTAGCCGGGGAAGCACTATCTTTGCATAGGCGGTCTGAAGGCGCAGCCTATTGATTCCGAAAAGATTTAATTCTTGTAAAAATTTATTCAATAAATCTATCATTTCGATCTGGCTTTTGCCATCAATTTTTTCAGATTTCCACGTAAAAGGAGTCAACCTTGGCAAGGTATCATCGATAACACTAACAGAGTCTATATTAGGGAAAACCCGCTTCAAATATCCAGAACCAGCTTTAAACAGCCACGAAGTTGACACAATAACATGTCTTATCCTTTGACGGACGGTTAGCTTAAGGTTTTCTTCTAAGTCCTTATGAGGGATCCCATCCACCTGCAGACCAACGATATTTGTTTTTGTATCAAACATCGCATTGAGATCATGGATAGATGGGGGAAAGCTTGCTGAAAACCCATATAATATCCGGAGATCTTCAAACAAATAAAAGTTATTAAACAGTGGAATTATAAAACTTCTATTTTCCCAATACCCATTAGAAACTTTAAGGCCACGAACCTGGGATGCCGTCATGCATGATATAGAATCAAAGGAATCGATGGTGCGATCCGGGCTAAGGAGTTCGTTTTCTTTTAAAAGTCTAAACACCGCGGTTTTGTATTCGTGAGTGGGGAACCTGATTTTTTTTATGCCTAAAGAAGAGCCAACGGACGTCGTGGTAATATCCACTCGTGTCTCCAATTGCTGATGCCATTTTTCTAGGACTGCCAAAAGTGGGATGGTTTCAGGATTATAATTTAGTAATTTGCGCCAGGAAACCCCCCTCAGGATGTTGGGTATGTTTGATAATCTCTTATCGTCATGCTGGGGGTCTTCAGGAATTTTTCCTGCAGCAGCGCTCTGTAAAGCAGCAAAAATGACTGCTGGACTTATGAATGATTTGTCAACAAAACAGGGTCTATCTGCCATAGATGTCAGATCTCCCTTTTGGTTTGCCAAGATTTCAAGCAAAACGCTTTTGAGCAATTCAGGAAGCTCTCCCTGTACAGTCGGTAGTTTATACAAATCACCACCGGTGTTTGGCGATGGATCGAAAACATTTTTTCGCACATAGGCTAATCCAGTAGCTCTTATTTTAAGGGCAAGGGGCGACATACTATCTGGATCTTCGCTCCCTAGAAGGCTTGATTCACTTTTTGTAGAAGGTTTGGTCTTGGTTACCTGTTGTATACATCCTGACAGTATGAGGATGAAACTGAAAAGAACCTTCTTATGTCTAAAGGGATAAATCATTGGTTAGTGGATTCCTTGTTATTGGCCTGACTTTTGGATGGCCGTTAGTTTGATGTCCTCACATTCTATTTTTTGATTTTCAATATTTAATACTGTTAAAATAAGACCCATCGTTCCACTCTGGACCAACTTGTTGGTGGCCTTTAAGTTTGTACCGCAAAACGTTATGCTTTGGGATTGGAACAAAGTACCCGCAGTAAAAGGACAATGGAGTATGCTACTGACCAGCCATCCGCTTTTTTGGGTGGCGACGATTTTTTGGGTGACATGGTCTTCAAAGGGGTTTTGTGGGTTTCCTGCGGGGCAGGCTTTGATGTCAAAGTCTTCATAAAGCTTAAAGGAGTTAGTTCCATGGATAAATTCTGCTTTAGTCCCTATCTTAAATTCACGACAGCTATCCATATTTGTATATGGAAAGGGAATCAATAGGAACGCCCCTAACGTTAAGCCTTGGCCACTTCTTCCGGGCTGTATCCGAATTTTGAAAATATCACCCTTAGAACCTTTATGAACCGACATACGGCAAATTTCTTCGCTTTTTTTGAGCTTGCCCTCAAAAATCTCAACCACTTCCTCAAGACTTTCGTGGTCAAGGTATAGTGTCGAGATTCCTGGCGCTCTCAGGAAAGGATTTACAGCCCGTGCAAACGTGGGAAGACTTAAAATGTCGACTCCCTTACTTAAGATTGTCATTCCTTCTACAATCAAGTCTCTATTTGGTCCGTCTACATCGTTTTTAAAATAGACTTTTAAAGGACTTTTATTGGAATCGATCCAAATAATCTCTAGGTAAAATGGATGAGGTTCCCATTGGGTTCCAGAAAAAACACTGGCAATTTTAGGAACTTCTTTCAATTTATAAAATCTAAATAGTGCTCCCCATTTAGGATTTTGGGAATCTTTGACCTCAAAGGTCCAATAATTCTCCTGATCACTCGTTTCTCTAAGGAGGACCTGAATGGTGCCTTCGGTTTTGATACGGTCCCCAGTGACCATCTGGACTTGGTAAGTCGCTAGGCTTGCTTGGTAGGCCGACACAAAACTACACTTATAAAGCCTGCCTCCTTGGGGGGTGTTAAGTGTAGAATTACTTGGCACTTTTTTTAATCCATAAGTGCAAGAAGCGAGTCCAATGAAGGAAAAAAGAACAAGACTAAATAAAAGTTCTTTGAAATACAGCTCATAAAGCTTTTTATGTCGATTCATTTTTTTGTTGCCTTAAAGAGATGCTGATTCTCGGTTCCGATCAGCGAGGAATCAGCAATAAATGTGCCATCATGGTGTTTGGCGGGCGCCATGGGGAATCGTAGGTGTCTTTTAGGACCTCTAATTTTAAAGAAAATTAAATAAACTTAGCAAGATACAATTCGTCGACCCATTGGCCTTCGATTCTAGCGGCTTTGGTGCGAGTCCCTTCCACGGTATAACCGAGGCGCCTATAAAGGTTATAAGCTCGGGTGTTTTCGCTTCGGACAAGGGCTTCCATCTTGGAAATGCCTATTTTTTGAGCATATCTTTCCATGATGGATAGCATAGCACTCCCGATACCCTGGCCCCACCAGCTTTTTTCGATCATCATGCCAAAGCTCCCTAGATGCTGGTACCAAGGGTGGTTGGTATAGGGTAGATGAAAGGCGGCTGTGCCCACAAGTCTTGTCTCGACGGGCCATTCATCTGAGAAATTCATATGGCAAAAGGCCCCTAAACACAGACTTTTTGCATCGTTAGAGAGAAACTCTAGTTTTTTGCTGGTCTCAGTGGGACTGCTGTAAGTCTCGTCGACATGGCGCATGGTGTGGTTTGATTCTAGCGCCACCTGCCGGTAGTGCTTGAGGAGCCTCGGACCATCCTCTGGACATAGGGTTCGGATGATCACAACCCCCTTATTTTTAGTTTGATGGGATATGGTTGCGAATTTTGCCACGATCTTTGATCCCTCTAGCTTCGAGTTTTGGAGAACCTACTGCGGTCTGCCTCAAACCACAATGGTCTATTATTTAGGCCCAATTGGATGATCTCAAAATAAGTCCTCGAAATTATGTTTATAAAAATAGTTTAGCTTTTATCGGGCTTTTCACAAAGCGAGTCTTCATGGATCATGCGGTGGATCGTCCCCACACTAAGTTTTAGTTGTTGAGCGATCTCTTTAAAGGTCTTACCTTCTTCTTTGAGGATCGTGGCTCGGTTTTTCAAATCAAGATTGGTTTTGATAGGTGCTCCTAATTTGACTCCCCGCTTCCGGGCGGCATCCAGTCCCGCCCGTACCCGAGCGACGATAGTCTCACGCTCGATCTCGGCGATTTCGGCAAAGGCAGCCAGCATGGTCCGCCTAAAGGGGTTTTCATGGCCCAGGTTTAGGACGGGTTGAGTCACAGAGATAAAGGCTACTCCAGCTTCATCTAGGTCAAGCAGCAGCCGAATGGCCGTCGTGGCATGCCGGCTAAATCGGTCAAGTCGATAGCAAATGATGGTGTCTAATTTGCCAGTCCTGGCATCTATGAGAAGTGCCTGAAAACCTGGGCGGTTGAGTGTCTTTCCGGAGATCCCTTCGTCTTGATAAACGGTGGTCGATTGGGGGCGACGCTCTTCCGGCAGGGCCTCAAGCCAACCTTGGACAGTATTTATTTGACTGTCTAAATCTTGTCGATCTGTCGACACACGGTAGTAGACAGCCACTTTGCCAAGACCATGGGGTCTGGAGTTGGGTTTTTTTGACATAGGAATCCCTTAAATGGCCGATTGATCCGTTGTCTAAATCTAGGATATTTTAGAATACATACATGAATTTAGAAAGATACTATACCAGTCACCAGCACATTTCTGACATGAGGTGCGCCCCATCAGATTACCATTTGCACGATTTTATCTTCCTGAAAAAGGTAAAAATCTTAAGATCCAAATCAAAAGCGCTCCGATGGCTTTATACTTCAAATTTGGTCTAGTGCCAAAGATTTAGAGTCAACCTTCGATTTATTGAATCCATTGGTCTACCGATACCTTCCCTATGGTTGCAAAGTTTTTTAGCGTTGTTAAAAAAGCATGGAGTCGGGGAATGGATACCTCGATTTCAGGGGAATCCTTTGGGGTTTTCTTAGGTCCCAAGGGACTACTCGTCGGAGTTATTCTGGTGTTTTTAGGTCTAACCTGGTTTATCTCCATCAGGATTAGTCGGTATTTTACCTTCAATGAAATTTACGAGGATCCGACGCTCTTTAACCTGACTGAGTCTCAGGTGCCCTGGGACGTTTATTATGGGAAGTCCCCGGTTTGCGGTGTTATGGACTGCTTTGCCCGCTCGGATTGGCCAAAGGAAAACTACCAAAAACAAATGGTGCTGCCAGCGCGGGAGTTTCCTCTTAAGGACTATAAACCTGGAGATATGATTTATCTGAGGACTCGGGTTGAAATTCCGGAAAAGCTAATGGTTTCCGGTGCACCTTTGGCGCTGCATTCTGTATATATTTATGCAAAAAAATATCAATTTTACCTTAATGACCAACTTGTTGCCGAAGGGCCTAGTGAACTCTTTAATATCCCCCTTCCCCGAGACTTGATTCCAGCCAACCGCACGATCAACATGGCTTTTGTCATCAATGCTGATGGGTTGAACTCCCAGGGAATCGCCAATCGATACGCGCTGCTGATCGGAAGTAAAGCGACTTTAGGTAAAAAAGCTTTTCTTGCCGATGAAATGTTAACAACATTTTATTTGTGGTTTTTACTGCCTAAAATAATATTTTGTATTATTTTTTCATTGGTCTATCTCTTCGTTACGCCTTCTCTTGCCATGTTTTGTTTTATTTTTTATGCGTTCCTGGGGAGTCTCGATACTTTTATGTATTCAGGATTTGCCGTTGAAATGTTGAATCTCTCGATAAAATATGATGCATACGGAAATTTGTTTAGGATGTTAAGTGTTCCGTTCCTGATAGGATTTCTTTGGGAACGCCTCGGGACCGGCAAAAACCAAACCCTAAAGCGGGTTTTCGTTACGGTCTTGAGTATTATCACCGTTTTTGCCACGACCCAAAATTTTTGGAATCATGAAAAAAGCTTTCATTTTTGGCGGATCTCCCATGCTCTAGTCTACTTGAGCAGCCTCGCCTATGGAGCTTATCTGTCTAGGGCTAAGAAGCAGTCCGGGATCGATCGTTCCCTTGCCATCTTTTTCGCGATTTCGATCCTCCCTGCGGGGCTTCGGCTCTTTCATGTGATTTCTGACTGGCTGGGATTGAACCTTCATATGGGAGTATCTTGGCATTGGATCCACGAATTGGTGATGTTTGTGGTGTTGACTGCGCTGGCCATTATTGACGTGGGGCGATCGCTTTCGACCAAAGCTATTTTAGAAAAGGAATTGGCAGCCAATGACGAACGCATGGAACTTGCCCAATCCGTCCAGCGGATGCTGCTTCCTCGGGAGTTCAGCGGCCAAAACAAAAACATTGATTATCAATTTTTCTATGAACCGGCGGAAAAAATGTCGGGAGATTGGTTTCACTGCTGGGACTCCCCCCAGGCCACTCATCTTTTGATGGGCGACGTCGTGGGTAAAGGGCCCCAGGCGGCCCTCACGGTCTCGGTCGTCGCTAGTATCGTGAATGAATGTAAAATTGAGGGCAAAGAGATTGACGAATGCATTGAAAAGATCAATAAACATCTTATTGCTTTTTTTAATCGAACCATCACCACTACCTTGACCGTGGTCTCGCTGCGACAAGATCGCAGGATAGAGCTGATCAATGCCGGTACTATAGGCTGGATGACTATGATTGGCGACAAAGTCGAATATCATCCGTTACGCAGTGGGATTCTAGGCCATCGTGAGACCCTGAATCTAGGGAGAGTTGTGCTAGAGGTCGGGGATGACTTTACCCTGATGACTTTTACCGACGGTGTGCTCGAAGGCTCAAGGGCATTAAAAAATCTCCGGCAGAAACTCCTAGCAGAAAAATCTCGGCACCCGTCGTTTGAAGGGCTTTTTAGATTGGTGGTTTCCTGTGGTTTGTCAAGCGTCCTTGTCGACGATAAAACCCTGCTGGTTGTGGGCAGCAAACGTGCAGTTCGCGAAGGTTTGTCTGCCTATCCGCCTGAAGAATCGGTAGTATCACGAGCTTTATAGAGATTAGTTTGAAATCTTTTGAAGCTCAGACTGAAAGGTGTTTGAGAAATGTGCCTCTGGATCTGCGTAAAAAGACTGAAAGACTTGATTGTAACTGACGTTTAGATAGTCCACCGTCGAGGCATTGGGGTCCGCATTGGTATTTTTTCCTGACCCAAATATGGTACCCACATTGGAAAGGGGGAGTTTGGACTCAGCCACCACGTCCCCCCAGTAGCTATCACAGGACTCGGTTACGATCACGGGGAAGTTAAACCTTGATTCTTTGAGAATCGTCAGGAAAGCTCGCTTGGTAATCCAGCCGTTCTCTTGGCCAAGAGTGGTGCCTAAACTTTCAAACCCTTCGGCTCCGAAACCTTCTGCTCCGAAACCTTCAGTTCCAAACCCTTCGGCCCCAAAACCTTCCGCAGAAAATCCTTCGGTCGCAAACCCTTCGGCCCCAAGGCCATCGCCGCTTCCGAGGAGTGAAAATTTGTTCATCGTGGCCTGACTAGGACATGAAAACTTTGGAACCCTGCCAATTTTTTTCATGTTATCCCAAAATATTTGGACGATATTCTTCTGCTTTTCCCGATCGTTTTGCCCTGGGACCTGATTCCAGGTGATTGGAATCCGAGGTGCGACCAAGATACTGTCTAAGTCAGTGAGGTCTTTTCCATTGGATTTTTGTCCAATATTAGACTTGCCATGGGATTTAATCACAAGGTTAATGCTTGATTTTTCCTTCTTAAAATCGAAGGTGTCGGCTGTTTGAAGCAGTGCAGCGACAAGGGTTGGGGAATAAACAGCTGGATTTGAGTCAAGCAGGGGATACTTTTGGAGGTTATTGGCGAGAGCACTGCTCTTGAGTGCCGGAAACTCGACAACCTGGGCTCCACCACCTGGTTTGCAATACAAAAACCTACCTTCTTGAAGGAGCGACGAACGAAAGACGATTAGTCCTAGGTTTTTATTTTTCGGATTATCGCAGATATTCTTTTTAAGCGCTTCTACTTCGAAGTCAATGAGGCTGGTTAGACAGCTCTTGTCTGCCTCGATGGTCTCACCGTAGGTCTGGAGATCTGCTGAAAGTTGGTCCAGATCTTTATCGGGCACATTGAGATCCTTAAGAGCCTCCCGATTGTTTTTTAGGGCCGTTACGATGCGGTTGTAGTCGTTGCTATACTGGCCTTTGACGATGGTTTCGTTGGCATAGTACATCAAGACTTGGCTTTTGTGGCTTTTAGCATCCCCAACGTTAACAGCTTGGATCGCTTTGGGATAAGAGTTCTCACCCTCCGTATGGGACACCAGGTTGCTGCAGGCAATTGTAAGCCCGAATAAACCTAAAAACGCGAAAAAAGGGGATATCTTCATCTGGATTCTCCTCTGGGGTAAAAAAGCGAGGTGCCTAATAATCCCTGCAAAAAAAAAGCCAGGGAGAGGCCATTTGAAATCAGGAGTTTTTATATAGGGATACCTTTATGACTAAAGCTCCTGAGTTGCTGATTGTTGGAGCTTTTGACAGCCATGTGCATTGTCTAAACACTTTTTTAAAAAATGATCGTCTGGCGCTGTGATCATTTTTAAACAGGAATGTTCATTAATTCTTGGCGATTGACTTGGGTTTATTGGCTGCGGAGTCTAGGTCTCTTGGTAGAGCCTTCAAAACGTTAAAATGCCTCTTTTTTAAGCACTCAGCTTTAAGCCGGTCGGCTTTCTGGGTTTCACGGCGATTCTAGGCGGCTTTTTAGGGGTTTCCCTACCTTAGCCGTTCAAAAGACACCCAAAAATGCTGTAACTAATTGTTATTATTGAACATAATCGCTAGGCGACCTGCGTTCAAAAGACATCTGTTTTTTGAACGAAAAGGTGGCATTTTTGTTTTTTGCAAGGATTTGGGATTTATAACCAACAAAATTGGTCCGTTAGATTACAACAACATCACCATAATTGCTGTTGTAGTATATTTATAATCATACAACAACATAATTGTTGCGGTGTTCGATCGGAATGCACAATAAAGAGGCACTTGGACCGGCAAAGTTGGGATCGATAGTTAAAAATATTGGGTGAACTGAAAACCCACTTTTTTAAAAAAATCCTCAGCGAGGTTGGACTAGGTTTTCAGGTTAAAGAAGTGTAAGTCATCCATTGGATTCGTTGTTAAGGATGTTTCTGAATACAAGGAGGTTTTTTATGAGATTACAGAATAAGATATTACTCGGTATTTGGTTGGCTTTTCCGGGTGCTGCATTTTCGGCAGCACCTGTAGAAAACGACGATAATGTCGGCGTCCTTGAGTCACTGCGGCCTGGTCCCCGACCTGGTCCCCGTCCAATTCCTCGGCCGATTCCTCGGCCGATTCCCCGGCCTATCCCGGTACCGGTCCCAAGACCTTATCCTATTCCAGTGCCGGTTCCTGCCCCAGTACAGTATCGTTGCTTAGCTCAAACTCAGGATGGTCTCAACCAGTGGAATGGAGTCATCAGTGTAGATTACAATATGGCCAATGACAGTGCCCTTCGTACCTGCGAGCAGAATTCTAGTCAATCATGCTATATCGTGCGTTGCGATCAGTTCTAGTCAGTAGGGTGTTGCCGAGCTAGCTCGGCCACACCCTTAAAAAGATTGAAAAAAGACTCATGATCAAGCGTAAAGAGCGGTATAGCCTGTGGAGTTACAAATTCATTAAAATGGGCCTTAGCAAGCTCAACAACATCCACGCTGTCCGTAGCTTCCTTTATTGCATCGTAGCTGTCAGCAAAAGTGCAGTTTCCATCAAAACTTCTAGGGAAGTCGGGATATTTGTCACGGAAGTTCCAGCCAAGGACATCTGTGGTAAACATTCTTTTTACCTCCTAAGAATTCATGCAGCATTTCTTGAACTTCTTGCCGCTTCCACATGGACATGGGTCGTTACGACCAACTTTATTTGCGCTCACAGGATCATCTGGGGCCTGGTTTTCCGCGATGTACCTACCAAAAAGCGCCTTGATATTATCATGGCGTTTTCGGACCTTTTGCCAGATCTCAGGAATGTCTTGGACCATTGCATCGATGACTGCTTGTGGTTGAGCCAGCACCTGTTTTGGTTCGTTAACAATATTTACCAGATTGGGATCCTGGTAGGATAGGCGCACGGTGCTGTAGTCCGCTTGATTTTGCCGCCGGTAGTCAGCCTCAGGAAGTACAAAGGTCAAAAACACTTCAGTGCATGAGCACTTTGGATTGATGCAATAGGAGTCAAAAGCGTCGACACGCTTGCCGCCCACGCTAAAACGAAAGGGGGCTGCATGGGGCAGAAAATCCCGGTACCAATAGACCGAACCGTCGCCGTCATCAATAAAGTAGAGCGGTATTTTTTGGATATCCGCAGTTTCAGTGATTTCTTCTTTGGCTTTGGTGTATACGGTGAGCAGGTCCAGCCATTCTTTCTCGGTGAGTGATCGTGCCATATGTCGGGCAAAGCTTAAGGCTTTACCGCCTGCATTGCCGAGATCATCGACCTTTCGACTGCGCACTTCGAGGGCAAAGCTGACCTCAGGGTTGGTTCCCTCGCTAGGGGCCAATTTAAAATGGACTAGTTCGCAAGGGCAAGAGGCCAGATCGCAGACGCTTGTCGTGCCGATGTAGTCTGACCCGGCTAGTGGGCCGGACTCGAATCGAAACCGTGCTGCTGCCTCAATATCGCCTTCTTTCTTGGGTTTGATCTCTAACAAAATTCAACCTCGTTCATATGGAGGATATTGACAGTAATTTGACATTCATCCTTCTCGCAGCCCAGTATCAAAATAAATCTGTAAAATCTAGTTCGATTTTTTTTAGCACGGAACCGCCCCGCGGTTGTGGTCGTGTAAATATCCTATATTATTGGAGCGTATCATGTTTTTGTGGTCAATTGGCATCCTCCAGAGACCCCGTTGTCGGAGAGGCTTTATCCAGAGGGACCTGTCTATTATCAAGGCAGCGACTGACCCATTTTCGGCCTTCAGCTTCAAGGGCTCTTTTGGATCTTGGCTGCCATTTCCATCGCATTGAAGAGATTCAATCTACCACCTGTGCCAACCAACTGGCTGGCGGTACTCAATTGTTTATCCTTGGACTGACCAACTCCTGGTACTGACATGGTCCCCTCCATTTTCTCTGTTGATGCTAGCAAAATGCGTTTAAGGTCAGCCGCCTTAAGGTGGGGAAAATGACCCAAGAGAAAAGCCGCTGCACCAGACGTTATGGCTGTTGCATGACTTGTGCCACTTGAGGTTATATTGAATTCATAATTGAGGGGTTGGAGCGAAACAATATTCTCCCCTGGAGAAAGGATGTCGACTTTTTTGGTCCCGAAATTGGAAAAAGCAGAGATTCGAAGTTTGGAATCTTTCTCGACTGATCGCCCATAACTACCTACTATGATCCAATTTGCAAAGGGTTCGTCCCTATCCGGAAATTGAGTAATGGTCTCTCTATTTTCACCTTTATTTCCAGCAGAGCTCACCACTAACACATCGTTTTTTCTTGCGTATTGGAGGGCTTCTCTGATTTTTTCGGGAAAAGGAGAGTATTTCTTTCCAAAAGACATGTTGATTATTTTTGCTCCGTGATCGACAGCATAGCGGATGGCATGGTAGATATTTTCATCTCGCTCATCCCCAGACGTGGGGACCGCTGCCAATGGCATGATTAGGGCTGTGGAGCTGATCCCATTAATACCGGCCCCGTTTCCTCGGTTCGCGGCAATCAGGCTGCTCATAGCAGTCCCATGAAATTCCGCTTGCTCAACGGGGTTCACATCACGACTCCCCCAATTGACGCTGTTAAAATCAAGTTTCTTTCCAGAATAAAGATCACCTTCTACCGGCGAAATAGTTAAACTGCGATTAATCACATTCTTTGCAAATTCATTTTTTTCGATTTCACCGACTTCATCGGAGTTCATGGTACGCTCAATGTGATTGAGTACCTTATCGATCTCCGCAACCTCCAATTCATAGTCTTTTTTGATTATCTGCTGTGTTTCGGTCAAAGGACCATTTTTAGGTAATGCAGCATAGAGTCTGGTGATTTCGAGGGTATCAATCCGACCTTTAAGTTCGAACTTCTTTGTTTCACCCTGGTATTGATAAGTCCTCGCTGGATCCGGAAAAAAGCTCCAACCGTTGCTTTGGTCCATGGTTCCTTTGGCGCTCGTTGTCATGGCGTATTTTCCATCAGACGCATCTGGATTGGTCCAAATTCTACCGTTAAAATCTGGGTGATCGATATCAATACCTGAGTCAATCACCGCAACAACCACTGGATTTTTAGGCTCTCCATAGTTCAAAAGGGCTTTATCAAGATCGATTCCGTTTGCTCCGAGATGCCACTGATCACCAGGACCTTTGACGGCTGATTTTATCGATTCGATTTGGTGGCGTGTTAAATACTCCAACAGAATATCCGTGGATTCGCTACCTGATACCAAAGACTCTGTAATTTTTTGCTTACAAGATGTCACCCACCCAAGGGTTATCAGCAAAAAACTAAACTTGATATTTCGTATAATCAAACGAAAATAAGTAGGCTTGAAAACCATATTGATTCCTTATTTAAAAGCATCTAAGGGCTGAATGTGCCAATAATCTAGACTTATAACAATTTTTAGAATAGAGTTATTGCAGCAAAAAATGTTCCAACCATCGATCCAAAAAAATCGCTACCAATTTGGCAAAGTTAAATCCCTGAACCTCGGGATCACGGTGTCATTGGCCTAGCTTACTGCAAAATATTTAGGCAGTTTCGCTCCGAAAAACCTATGCCATCTGCGATAAAGTCCGGAAAGTTGCCGAAGGGCATTAAACCCCACACCTTTCCGAACCTTTTTAAGGAGATCTAGATTTTTTGGGCGGTCTCGCGGACCCAAGGTGCGTACTGTGACAAATTAGAGTAGATTCCAGTCGCTGCACACACTCCTGGACCGCCCACAGTCGAACCAATCACGAGCAACTCACCATTTTTTTGTAGATACATTGGTCCCCCGCTATCTCCTTGGCATCCTCCAGAGACCCCGTCGTCAGATTTAAATTGGATTAAACCAAACAGGTCCTGTGTGACTCTCCCTTCGAGAGGGGGTTCGGGGTAAATTTGGGAAATCCGCGTCTCGACCTGGTAGAGCAACCCTGGATTGGAGTAAGGAGCCTTACTTCCCTTAGGGATAATACGTCCGTATCCTGCTAAGATCACTGGGTCACCTGCAGAAAAATCTGTCGGTAGCCCCATTGCCACAGGTTGCATAAAGGCTGGAGCGTTGCGGTCGAGGCGTATCAGAGCAATGTCATAGGTCAACATAGGACTCGATGGGCTACTGAAGTTTTCATGGGCGTAGGCCGTGCCACGAATCACTGTTGATCGATCGACTTGACCTAGGCCAAAACTGACGAAAACCCTCGGACTAACACAATGGGCCGCTGTGAGTACTAGATCCTGTTCGATAAGCGTCCCTGAACAATAGGGAGTCCATCCCCCTTGAGGCAATGGTTGGACTAAACCAACAGTGCTCCAGGCAACAGGGTCGCTCGGCAACACTGCATCGCCGTTTGCGATTTTTGGTGTCGATTCTTGAGCAGAGGGACTTGTCTCCCCACATGAAATGATCGCTCCAGATCCGAGGAGGATGGATAAAAACAGGCCACGTCTAACGTCACGTCCCTTAAGGGTCGTATGTTTTTTCATTGGTATCCTCTTTGGTAATTTTAGTCGAGAAATTTTGCTAAAAGATTGATATTAATTTTCTAGATTGACCAAAGCTTTGCCGGTGTTTTCCCCTAAAAACAAGCCGCGAAAGGCCGATACGGCTTGGTCGATTCCATAAAACATAGTGGTCCGATCTTTGATCAAACCCTCACGAAGCCAGCCACTCATGTCCCTAACAAATTCGTCGTGGAGCTCTGAATGATCCGAGACGATAAATCCGCTGACAGTCAGTCGCTTTGCTACGATTTGCATAAGATTAGCTGGTCCCGCGACCGACTTTGTTGCGTTGTATTGGGAAATGGCGCCGCAAGCAGCGATATGACCAAAGTCTTTCATAAAGTCCAAGGCTGCTTCCAGGTGATCTCCGCCAATATTGTCGAAGTAAACATCAAACCCCTCACCGGCGACTTTGGCAAGCTGGTCCCTGATGGGAGCTTTTTTGTAGTTGATGACTTGGTCAAAGCCGAGCTCGTCTTTTAAATAGCTGGCTTTTTCGTCCGAACCGCAGGACCCGACGACATAACAACCCTTAATCTTGGCTATTTGCCCCACAAGCATACCTACTGCTCCTGCAGCTCCAGAAACAAAAACCCTTTGATTAGATTTTAGGTTTGCGATTTTGAGGAGGCCTACATAGGCTGTCATTCCTGGCATCCCGAGGGTTCCTAGCCAAATCTCTGGGGTCAATCCAGAGATTTCCGGAAGTTTTTTGAGATCGCTTCGGTCGTTGGCGGCGACAAAATAGTTGCGCCAACCGGAAAAATGGTTCACCAGGCTCCCCACAGGCAAATCGGCCCGTTGGCTGGCGATGACTCGGCCCACAGCGCCCCCCGTTAGGGCTTCTCCTAATGGAAATGGATCCACATAGCTGCGACGTCCCGTCATACGTCCGCGCATGTAGGGATCAACCGACATAAATAGATTTTTAATGAGGACTTCTCCAGGATTTAAGGCATCCGAAACTTTTGTATCAAGGATTTGGAAATCCTGATCTTGGGGAATCCCTTGAGGGTAGCTTTTTAAGATGACTTCTTTGTTTAGATATTCCATGGGTTTCTGCCTTTGCTTGAGCTGTGACTCGACGGAGCGTGGCTTAAGGCTTTAAGCTGCCCCGTTCCATGTATATTGCATACAAATAATATGTATGCAATGCAAATTCGCACCAATTATATATATCAAGTAAATACAGATAGTTATAATGATGTTCCTGGCCGAACCAATAAGGGGATCTTTTTCAGGATGTGAGTTTAGATGCTTTGACCAGGAGCTGTCCCCCAAGATCCCATTGCAGCATCGGGGGCAGAAAGCTTAAGGATTGAAGGGGTGCCTTCAGGGTTTGGACTTTAAATTGGGTCCGAGCGAGGAGAAAGGCCAAGCTATATTTAGAAAACAGAATGCGGTGTTGAGGATCATGGGCTCCTGACCACCCTTTTGGATTTCTAAACCGTTCAAGAGATTGGATGTTTGGAGTTGTCATGTAAAGCTGACCCTCTGGAGCTAACAACTGATGACACTGCTCTAGAAAGAGAACCGGACTTTTGAGGTGTTCAATGATGTCGAACGCAAAGATAAGGTCGAACCTCGAGTGCTTAAGCTCGCCAGGCCACTGAGTGCCGTCGAGGTCGACCTGATAAAACTCCCAAAGGGAGTTGGCATGCACATCGGGAGGTGGAACCATATCGACACCTGCAGCGTTGCGGGCTCCTTGCCTGGCTGCAAGTTGGGGGAAGTAGCCGGAGCCACAACCAAGGTCCAGTAGACGGACCCCTGTGAACCCCTGAAAATCTAGAGTGCGAAGCCACTGTTCATGGACAATATCTGAGGGGCGCGGCTTGATAGGTTCGGGCGATCTAATGTTAGGGATGGAATTTTGTAGCAAAGGATACTCCATAGGGGATCGGATTAAAATGGATCTGGTTTTCGTAAAAACCCGTAGACTCATGCCCAAGAAGCATTTATCATCCAGAGTTTTCTGGGTTTTACCGTTTATCATGGGCATAATTCCGCAGGTGAACATTAGACGCAACAAGAAAACGCGCATTGGGTAAGCCCATCGCCCAATGTTTGAAAGGTTAATATCTCGTGTCGACTCAAGCTTCGCTTACGATCGCTCTCCATGCCGATCATTTAGTCACGATGGATAGCCAGCGTCGGGAAATACCTGATGGTGGTCTTGTGACCAAAGACGGTGTTATTCGTTGGGTTGGCCCAAGTTCAGACCTACCTGTGATCTATCGTCAGGCAATCGACGAGGGTCAGGCTGTCGTTTTACCCTGCCAGGGCTCGATCGTAACTCCTGGGCTCATAAACACTCATCACCATATGTATCAAACGTTAACCCGAGCCTTGCCTGAAGCGCAAAACGCAGAGTTATTTGGTTGGTTGCAATCTCTCTATCCAATTTGGGCCGGACTCACCCCTGAAATGCTGCGGGCATCATCCCTTACGGCCATGGCTGAATTAATGCTCTCAGGATGCACGACGTCTAGTGATCACCATTATATCTTTCCTAATGGCTGTCGTTTAGACGATTCCATCGATGCCGCCCTAACCATTGGGATGCGGTTCCATGCATCCCGGGGTAGCATGAGCGTTGGGCGAAGCCAAGGGGGGCTACCTCCGGATAGCGTCGTTGAAAACGAAGATGAAATCCTTAAAGATACCCAACGGCTTATTGAGCGTTACCATGATTCTGATGTTTACGCCATGCTGCGCATTGTCGTAGCTCCATGTTCGCCGTTCTCCGTTTCCCAAAATCTTATGCGGGAATCCTCGCGTTTGGCCCGCCATTTCAGGGTCTCCATGCATACTCATCTCGCCGAAAGTGAAAATGATATCCACTATTCTCGCGAAAAATTCGCCATGACACCTGCCCAATATGCAGAGAATCTGGGGTGGGTTGGGCCAGATGTTTGGCATGCCCACTGTGTAAAACTTGACCAGGAAGGAATGCAACTTTTTGCCCGCACCGGAACGGGAGTCGCCCACTGCCCTAGTTCAAACATGCGGCTGGCTTCAGGTATTGCTCCCATCCAAAAAATGCGGCAGCACGGAGTCGCTGTTGGTCTTGGTGTCGATGGGAGTGCCTCCAACGACAGTTCGCACATGCTGGCCGAAGTTCGTCAAGCAATGCTCTTGCAACGGGTTGGCTACGGTCCCTCAGCCATGAGCGCTAGAGAAGCCCTAGAACTCGCGACTCTTGGAGGTGCTAAAGTCCTCGGGCGCGATGATATCGGAGCCTTAGAGGTTGGCAAAGCCGCAGATTTTGTTGCTTTTGATGTACAAGGACTCGGCCACGCTGGTGCAGAGCTTGACCCGGTGGGAGCGTTGGTTTTTTGCACCCCCGCACCAGCAAAAACAGTCGTCATCAACGGCAAAGTCGTCGTTCAAGATGGAGTTTTGACTCGATTGGACGTCGGCAAGCATGCAGCCCTGCACCGCCGCCTTGCGCGCCAACTGGTGCAAAAGATCTAAGCGTGCAAAGCTTAACACTCTAAAAAAGGCAAAAATCCTTGTTTTAATCTCTAACGAGTCCAGGTGTTGTCAGGATGACCTCTTTGACCGCGGCATAATACTGCTGATATCCAGTGCAGCGGCAAATATGATCCCCAAGTCCTGCCAATATGGCCTCATCGATACCGCTAGCAGAAATGGGATTTTTTTGCAGCTTATCAAGGATGACATAGGCTCCCATCAAAAATCCCGATGTTGAGTACCCGCATTGAAAGGCAAAGTTTTTTAAGAAGGAGTCTTGCAATGGATGCAGTTTTGTTCCATCGGCTAGACTTTCTGTTGTTTTAATCGAGGCTCCATCCAGGCTGCTGACTGGGGTAATGCAGGCACGGGTTGCTTCATAGCTTTTTTCTCCCGCCCTTTTCACCGCGACGGTGCAGGCACGGCAGACACCGATTCCGCAGCAGACTCGGGTCGCTGTAAGGCCTTTGATTTCATGGAGGTAGTCGGCAAGCATCATCGATAGGTATGCTGTTTCAGAGATTTTAGTGTTGTTGAGTTGAAATGTAACCTTTGTTTGGTCGCTCATCCTAAAGCTCCTTTCACTTTATCGGGACTGATGGGAAGCTCTCGAAACCTTTTACCTGTAGCATGGGCTATAGCATTGGCAATAGCAGGTGCGACCGCGCATTCGACCACCTCTGACATACCCTTAGGCGGATCATTAGGAATAGGTTCTATCACATGGAGCTTAAAGCGATTTATTGGTATGTCTCCCATAAGGGGTACACGATATCGTCCAAAATTCCAACCTCCCTCACCTGGACCACCCTTCGTTAAAGGTAGATTTTCGAATAGGGTTTGGCCTATTCCCATGGCGAGTGCACCTTGGGCTTGGCCCTCCACGATTTCAAGCTGACCCATTTGACCTACGTCGATATAACCTTCTGCTGCGTCGACTCTTACCACTCCGGTTTCTTTATTGACCGCCACGCCGACTAAGAGTCCATAGGGCGTGAACATATCAACACCAAACAGATTATTTTTAAATGGAGGCATTTGAACAGTTATCCGATCGAGCAGGGTATAGCTCGAGTGGTGTGCAAGACGAAGTGCTAATGCATCAATGGGGAGTGTTTCTATGGCGTTACCAATCCTGAACGAGGCCTCTGCCCACTGGGAGCGATAATAGGCGTGGACCATAGCACCAGACACCATTTTCTGTTTATATAAATTTTCAACAAGAGCCTGCCAGCCAATTCTACGCTCAGAATCAATCCATATTTCGCCTTGTTTCCACTTTATGCGTTTTATATCAAATGTACGATTGCCGATATTTGCTAGGTTACAGGCCGCAGGCCAAACACCATGACGAAGGACGAGGGTAGCTGCTTGGCGAACAGCATGACGCATTTGGTAGGCACCCGCACTTGCTGCCTGAGACATAGAAAGATAGGGGACCCAGCGGGGATTTTTGGCTTTGGAATCTTCAGCGGCCTGGCTAGATTCGAAAGACGACGTCAGCCGCAAGGACTCAAAGTCCTCAGTGACTCCCATCAAGATTCGATCTGCATTGCGACCAAAAAGGTCTGCAACGGCCAGTGATAGGGTGGTCGCAACCCCATTGCCCATATCGATCCCATTGCTTTTCACGAGGACACGGCCATCTGCAGCTATTTCGACAGCTGCAAGACAGGCATCCAGATTGGTTCCATAACTTTTCAGCGCCAAGGCAAAACCAACACCATACATATTTTTTGAGTCCGACTTGGTTTTTTTGGATAACTCCCGTTCCACCCAAAATTTGGATGTTTGGGCAGCGCGGAGTACCTTCTCGCTTTGGATAACATAGGTCGGCTTGCCTCCCATGGTGGTATTTTGGAAGTTATTGAGCAGGTTTATAAGTCGTAGCTCAATCGGATCTAGCTTAAGCTTATATGCGGCTTGGTCTACTAAACTCTCCAAAGCAAACATGGCCTGGAGCGTGCCAAAGCCGCGCATAGACCCTGCTGTTACGGCGATTGACGAGAGGGCTTGGGACTGGATATCAACCCTCGGAATGTAGTAGGCAGCGGTGGCATTTTGGGCAGCAACTGCCTGCACCGCAAAACTAAAGTTGTTTTGCCCTCCACCGTCCAGTTGAATATCTGTCTTTAATGCCTGGATCATACCATCGTTGTCGACCGCTATCTTTTCCTGAATCCGAGCTGGGTGACGCTTGATACCCGCCTGAAACTGTTCAAATCGATTGTAAACGATCCGAATGGGTTTACCATCCCCATAGACTGCTGCGATAGCAAGATAGAGAGGGAAATCAGAATGATCTCGTCCGCCAAAACCCCCTCCCGGATAACAAGCGTTTAACTTGACCGTTTGGACACGAAAAGAGCTGGTTTTATCTGCAAAAATCGTGGCACAGGCATCAGCATCTTCGTAGGGCGACTGGGTGCCAAGAGTGAGATGCAGCGTGTTTTTCTTTTTTTCGAACCAGGCTATGCCACTTTCACTTTCCATAAAGCATGGGTCGACCGATTGGGTTACGTAAGATTCACTGAAGATATGCCAACCTTGATTCTGCATTTCCTGTTCAATAAGGTTGCCGTAGTAAACACAACGAGCATTGGTAGACCCTTTTGGATCGGGAGCCTCCCATGGTGGGGAACTCATGCCATCTTGGGCTACTGAAAAGAGGTCTTTAGTAGGAGATTCTCGGTAGCGCGTCAATCGAGTCATTCCGTAGGAGGTTGGTTGACCTAGACTCGCTGTTGATCCCAATTGAACATAAGAACTAAGATCAAAAAATTTTGGTTCGATTGCAAGTAAAGCCAAGTAATCTTTGTTTCTGATAAAAGCGAGAGCCACAGGCTGTCCCAAATAATCAGGACGCCCGCCAGGAACCGCCATCATGATGCGGCCAAAATAAAACGGGATCTTAAGATGGTCTCGCACAAAATCCTGATGAGTGACAACTTTGAATACCTTAAGATCCTTTTCTAGTTTTGCGACATCAACCCCTAAAAAAATCCGATCTGCCGCATGGGCCCGCAGGACTAAAACACGGACTTCATCAGTCGGCCATCCCTGCATATCTGCCGCATGAAAATCTCTGCCATATATCTTGCGACCGGAGACTTTGGCTAGACCATCGTAGCGATGTCGTGCCTTGCCTGGACCAGCACTCCATGCCGGTCCGGGATCTAAAATCTGATTTTTTTTATCATAGTCGGTTTGCTCCTTGGCTTCAGCATCGCCCTGGGCCAAGTACTTGACCATCAAGGTTGCTGAAGCTAGCCCCGAACTGATGCCAATAAAGGTCCGACGGTTCTGTTTGTAGGCGTCCATCAGGTTCATTTTAATCCCTTTTTAAAAATCACATCTTGCGTTTGTTCACCGGGGCAAGAAATAATTTACTCCTAAAGTATGCTCAAGCCATCGACAATGCGAATGTCCACAGCTTTATAGCCGAGCTGTTCCAGCAAGGGCTGCACCTTAGCCTTGTCGCCCATCACATAGATAGAAGCCCCGGAAAGATTGAAGTAGGTGGCTCCCATCTGGGTGATCAGCGTTTCGGAAGCCTTCATAATCCACTGGTCCATTGTCTCTTGAAAATTCAAATCACGGTTAAAGGTTTTAGCGGCAAGAGCATCCGATAGGCGATCGGAGGGCAGCTCGCGACCTTCGCGCCACTGGGTCAGCATGTCGCTTTTTACCAGATCTGCAGTCGCTTGGTCGACCTTGACTTGGGCCTGGGCTTTAACCACCTCCTGGATGCCAGCCATAAGATCACGGAGCTTGTCGGTCGAGGCGAAAGAAGCCACCGACCAGTAACCTAAATCCTCGTTGACTCCCGAACCGACCCCATAGGTGAGCCCGCGCTCCTCCCGTAGGACTCTAAAAAGCGACCCCTGCATACCACCACCGAGGAGCTTGTTGGCAAGTTCAAGGGCAATCTGATCGTTGTTGTCCTTGGGAATCTTGCGACGCATAAGATAGAGCACCTGATTGTCAGTGGCTCCGGCACGATGTACCAATACGACTTTCTGAGGGCCCTGAGATTTGGACTCTTGGCTTGGGGGCGAAAAGGAGCGTTTTGCGCTTGTTTGACTGAGAAACCCCTCTCTTGCAAGCCTTGTATCCAGGATTTTCTGCCAGGTTCTAGGGTCCGATGGTCCAACAGCAACCGTGACCAAGTAACGGGCATCAAAAAGTATCGGAAGGGCTGCTTCGACCTTTTTGAAATCGACGTTTTTGAGACTCAAACGGGAAGGTGTTCCGTCGAGAACATCGGGGTGATAATTGAAAGCATCCCTCACAGCCACATAGCGCAGCGTCGACCCCATATCGTCCTCCCGCTGTGCCAAGTTCGCTTCAACCTTGGCCCGTGCTAGCTGGTAGGTCTCCTGATCAAATTTGGGTTTTTTAAGGGTCTTAAGGGCCAGAACAAGGACATCGTCCAATCGATCATGGGGGGCGATGATGGAGGCTGATGCCAGACGGGCGCTCGTGGAGTAATGGATCTCGCCGCCTAAGAGAAAAAGCTCTTTTCGATAAGCTTCACTCGCCATCCCAGCCGGGCCTTCATCAAGTATGGCAGTGAGAATCTGACCTGCTCCCTGCTCTTCTTTGGGAAGGAGGCCGTTTCCTCCCTGAAAGGTGATCATCAAAAAGTCCCGGGGGGATCTTTTGTCCTGTTCCCCTATTAGATCTGCTCCATTTTTGAGTTTGAGGGTTGCAGCCTTTAAGAAAGGTCCGACTAGGACGGAGGCTAAGACTCCATAGAACAGACTTTTGATTAGGAGTTTGCAAGGCGAACTTTGGGTCATGGCTTGGCGCTCCCTTTCACTGGAACGGTGGATTTTTTGCTGTTATTGTCGTTCATGCTCTCTTTATTGTGCACTGCAATCAGATTGTTCTTGTCGAGAAGTTTTCGAAGATAGGCGACCATTTCGACCTGCGGGATCTTAGGTCTTTGGTTCAGGGCTCGGGCAAGCGCCCCAAGGTTGCCGTATTTGCCCCAATAGAGTGCCAGTTCTTCATTGAGGGATGCGTTGCGCAACACTTTTTCCGCTAGACCAATGTGATATTCTGCTAGGTAGGCTGCATATTCTTCCGCAGATAGTTTGGCAACATCATCGGGGAGGTGTGCGAACTGCTCGATCACAGCCCCATAAGTGCTCATAGGCTTCAGCTCGACTAAAAACTGCGAAAGTCCAAAATCATACTCGGTATTAAAGCTACTGACATCAGTTGCTAGCTTTTCAGCATAAACAAGTCGATTTTTGCTTAGACTGTTATTGGAATCCCCAATGATATGGTCGGCTAGTGTGAACAGAGTGAAATTCTCCGCTGTCAGCGGCTCCAGTCGATAACCCAGGAGTAGGTTTTTGGACAAGGCGCTCAAGCGCCCTTCGGCCAAAATCATACCTTTATTCGCGAAGGGTTGAGGGACTGGCGGGGGTTCGCCGCGGCTCCAATCGCTGTAGTAGGTGGCAATCCAGGGTCGAATCTGGTTAATGTCAAAATCTCCAGCCACAAAAAGTCCGACGTTGTTAGGCTTATAGTACTTTTGAAAAAACTCGTTGCAATCTTTGGCCGTGATTTTGTCCAGGTCCTCCCGAGCCCCCATAATCGTCGAGCCGTAGGGATGCCCAGGAAACCCCTTTTGGTAAAGGGTAAACCAGAGATCCATCATGGGCTTGGAATCTATTCCCATCGAGTACTCGGAGCGGACCGCTTCTCTCTCAACTTTGAGGAGTTCGTCGGTAACCTGGAGTTTTTTGAAACGATCGCTCTCGATCTTTAGAGCATCTTTGAGTTTGCCGTTAGATACGGTCGTGGTGTAGACAGTTGCTCCATAACGGGTGTTGGCGTTTACGTCACCACCCAAAGGTCTTACCAACGTGTCGAAGTTGGGGGTATCTTTGGACAGGGGTCGAAACATCATATGTTCAAACAAATGAGCGATCCCCGTTATACCTGGCTTTTCTTGCAAGCTACCAACCTTGACCCAGTGGTAAATCGACGTGGTCGGGGCGTTGGGGTTTGGAGTCAGGACTACGGTGAGTCCGTTGGGGAGCTGGTACTGGTAGGTTTTCAGGTCGCCCTGTATCGCTAGGACCGTCTCTTGGGGGAGTGTTTCGTTTGGAGCCTTTTTGGACGCAGCCGCCCCTAGTGTAACTGACAGAAACACCAGGGCAAAAGTTGGGAAGATCACAAATCTCATTTTTAATTCCATTATATGGTTTGCCAACGACAAATTCAGACTAGCTGGGAGGCGGATGATAAGCAAGTCCATCTGAGGGGGGGAGCTTGTCTCCGGATTACGTTAATGGCCTGGGCTTTCGGATTTCGGTGTTTGGTGCGAAAACGGTGAGAAGGAGCTCCTGATTGCTCCAGGCACAATCTTTAGATTTCTCGATCGGCGGGTTGAAGGCAAGACCATTATAATCGAAAAGCAGCAGCTGCAGTGATTTAGAATTTGCATTTTAGTCATAGGATCTTTACGGTCTTTTGGATCGAATCAGCTCTGCATCATCGCCCCAACTTTAAGACACGCCCAACCCGAAAGATTTGACGAGCTAGGCAACGGTCTCGGCCTTGAGCGTAAATTCTGGTCCGAGTACTTGCAAAAAAAAGGTCGGCTCCGAGCCGAAGCTCTATCTGCTTGCTGTTAGCCTAGATTACGCCGAAGCAATCAACCACGAGGCCCTCCACGCTCTTTTCTACTCTAATCCCAAAATGCAACAGCTGGTTTTAGAGTTTTGGTTGAAAGAGCTGACCCTCGCCGAGAACTCCAAGAGTTTCAGGCCTATGTACTTATGCAAAGGTCGACGATTTGTAGTTTGCTAACTTCGAAAAATGGATCTAATCGATTCGGAAGGAATTGCTGTACGGGCGCCAAGCCTTGATGACCTCTATGGCCTCGTCTTGGTTGAGCTCGCCCTTGGCCACTGCTTGGTACACTAGGGCCTCCACCACGCTTTTGGCACGGGCTACTTTTTTGACGAGGGGCCAGAGATTGCGAGGGCTATTGTCGCCCCCGATACTGAGCGGGATATAATGGTCGATCTCATAAAGATGCAGCTCATCAATAGACACTCCATAGGATGCGCCGACAGCTATTTTTTCTCTACGGGATACGTTGCGCCGGCAGTGGGCGATCTGGGATGGATACCGATAACCATCGAAGTCTTTGTCGTCAGGAGTACAGAGTTCCCCAGGGGTAAGATCTGGTGGAGGAGGGAACCCTTGGAGGGCGTCACCTGCGTACTGTCTGGGTGACGGGCTGGTTTGACCTAACTCCATAGATGTTTGATTCGTCAGCCGGGGGATGGGGTGGGGAGTCGTTGCCGATGAACAGGTTAAAGAGAAGACAAGACCAAAAACTCCGCTCGTCAAGGCTATTCTTTTGATCACAGGAAAACCCCTAGGCTTTATAAAATTGAAATTATTTATAAAGAATAGCCTACCGAGGGCTTGTTAAGCGACGAGAAAATCCGGGTTAATTTTTAATTGCGCTAGGTGCCAAAAGTGGTCAAAATTGAAAGTCGTCCGACAACCACTTCTCCACCTGATCCCTGATAGGTATTGTCATACCAGTGGCGCTGCAGTCTTTTTCTTGGTTGTCTTGGTAACGATTGCGTCAATTTCCAGCTTTTTTTTGACGACAATCAGATCGTACTCGGCCTGCATCCTAACCCACATTTCGGGTGTAGTATTAAAGAATTCGGCGAGCTGCAGAGCAAATTCGGGTGTAATGGCACGTTTACCGTTCACGATCTCGTTGATCTTACGCGCTTGACATCCCAGATGTTTGGCTAAGGTCGACTGGTTCAGGACTCGGTCTTTCATATAAATTTCAGCGAGGACTTCGCCTGGGTGCAATATATGGTTTGGTGTCTTGATGGGCATAAGAATTCCTTTTTCAACTATGGTAATTTACTATCTCAACGTCATGAAAAACATTATTTTTCCAGAGAAAAACAATACGCCATCCGCTGATCTTGTTGATGTCGATGGCAGTCTGACCTTTTCGATCACCCTTCAAAGAGTGCACCCTGATATGAGGTGGATGCGCTTTAGATTCCAAGTCATTGAGAGAATTAGTTGCATTCATTATCTGAAGCAAAGCTTTGGCCCTCTTACAGTGCTCTTTATCAGGCAGTTTATTTGAGGTACCATTATTCCAGATATCTTCTGCTATTTTGCCGCTACCGCCGGTTCGGAAGTTTTCAATCAGGATACTACCCTCCCAAATTGTTATACCACTATTCGGTATAATGGTCAAAAAACTTTAATATCAAAATTAACCAATTGTTTTCTTTGAATAAATAAATTTACTGGGGGCAAAGCTCGACTTTTGAGTTTTTTGGGAGGAGTAACAGCAACACCGCGGCGGCTGGGTTAACAGATAAAACACCCCCGGTCACCAGATAATCAAAAAGTTTTTTAAGCGCTGAGAGCCTTAACATGATGGTTGAAGGTGAGTAGCCATCGAGTGTTTCCACATAAACGCTCACTGCGAGACTTGAAATACTTTGCAGCTTAAACCCCATGGTGTCACACCAATCAAGAAATTCATGGACGGCGTGGAGGTACATGGTTCTGGTGCCGGCGTTTCTGATGGATGCGGCGAAGAATTCTAGAAAGCGGTAGCTTGCTTGGTCACCAGCCTCTTCGATCACGGGGTGGACGCGTCTGATGACTTGAACACTTCCTGAGCGGGTGAGGGCGAACTCTTCCATAAGGGTCTCCCTTAAAAATATTTCTGAACCGGTTGAAATTTCTTTGACAATCCTAGCATGATCAGATCAGAAAATCTCGGGGAATGATACCTTAAAAGTTGTTTTTTATGGCGTTAAATTGCACATTCTAGCTAAAGATATTGATGGATCTATCAGGCTTAATATTACGCAAACGTTGACTCGATGGCTTTTTACTTTAAAAGGATTTATTTTACATTCGGCGCAAACAACCACCTCATTAGGAGCGAGATAGAAGCAACGATTTGCCCATTCTGTCCTATGAAAACGACCATCGGAGAATAATGAACCATCAGTGCTCAGTGGCTAATGTATATAGCCAGATTTGAAGTTCTTAACCATGTAGCCAGAAAACTTAGAGCCGAACTTCTTTTTTCGAAGCTACTAAAACGATTTAGAAGAAAAATCAGGAATCGAATTTTCTAGAGATTTTTTTAGAAGATCACGTCTTTTCCGCAATTGGTCATCGATACGAGCTAATCCTAAATCGTTAACCAGCAGTAGATACTCAGTGATTTCCCGATCATTCCAGTTACCCACCAAAGCTCATTCCTTTCGGGTTAGTGCTTTGCTTTAGATAGCGAGCAACGTGCTCAATACGTCCTGCTTTAATCAAATCCATAGGGCTTTCACCCAACCATTCGGGCCGACCTGAAAGAAGCCAACGTCGGCACTGTTTGATATCTCGAAATTGCAGAAACAAAACGGACGCGATATGCTTAAGGTGCGCAAATTTTGGATTGTTAAGAAGCTTCAGCGCATGCTGTTGCCTAACATTGCTGGGATACTCCTCAATTATGCTTCCAAGTTCATTCGAAACATTTTGAATTGAGCAAGATCCGGCTCGCCTTGTGCATTAATGAAAGGATCTTCGAGTTGTAGAGCTATTATAGTGGCCCCCCTTATAAGGAGCATCGGCAAAACATGCCGAAAACCTAACTAATATATAACCAAATTGCAACCTGATCTTACTGACAATGTATTTTAAACCGTAATTTTTCTCTTCACGGAGCCGCCCAGGCCTAATAGTTTGGACTGGCCGCAAAATAATCCATGGGCGTCCCATTTAGAATATTAAAAATTGGCTTGATAGTGCTTGCCATTTTAAGTAATAGATAGCCAAGGTCTGTTAACTTAAGATTTTATTAAAGGAAAACCCATGAGACACTCCTTACTTTTATCCATATCAAGCATTGTTGGACTAGGGTTATACAGCTCTAATTTAAATGCCGAAACCTATGGGAACCTACCAAAAGATCCAAGTTTGGCCGCAGTCTTTTATATGAATCTTCTTGTTCCTGAGGCAGAAGGTCCTTGTGATGTTGAAGAAGTTGACTATGTATCTGGTGGTAACTTTCAGTTTGCGGTTACCTGTGGAGATGTAAAACGAATTATCATCCAGTGGGACGAGAAATTTGCCCATTTCGGAACTGATAGCCGTGAGCCTCCCTTGAGCAGTGACCCCCTGACCGTTTTGGTGAAAGATCCGGGTTGCTACCGGCGTATGGGACACCGATTAGAATCCTTAGTAACAGCTCTTTCAGAGCAAAAAACGACGTGCTTTCTGAATCCTTTAGCAGTTCCTTACCCAATCGACCCAAGTGGCCCTGGATATCACGAAAGGCAATTTATATGTGGCTTTGGCCAGGGATCTCAAAAGTACAATGTCACTGTCGTCCTTGACTCTAACAATCAATGCTCTTTAACTTCGCTTTATTAATTGGGGTGCCGGCAACATCCATGGGATAATGTGCAGGGGGAATCTGCCAATCCGAAGTAAAGGAACATCATGAGCGGTATTGAAATTTCAAAGTTTGAACAAGATTTAGAATACGTACTTCAATGTCTCCGTGAAGTTCTCCAGGACCTAGGCCACGACGAACTCTTACCCTTTATTCCCTTTGCTCGCTTAGATCCTGGCAAGCATCAAGAGGATTATACAGCTGTTCCAGCCCAAGCCATTAAACTTGTCCAAATTTTGTCCCTTTCGTTTCAGCTGCTCAATATGGTCGAAGAAAACGTCAACGTCCAACAGCGGCGAGCAGCCCAGTCTACGGGACGTCTCGAGATGGAAGCAGGGCTCTGGCCGTGGACCTTAAAGGAGCTTGACATACAAGGTTATGGCGAAGCAGCTATTCGGGAAACGATTCGACAGCTCCATGTGGAGCCCGTCTTGACGGCCCATCCTACCGAAGCTAAGAGATCGACGATTTTAGAGCATCACCGGGATTTCTATCTGCTTCTCGTTAAACGAGAAAACCAGATGTGGACCCCCGTAGAAAAGCTCTGGCACAAAGAAGAGATGAAAACCATCCTAGAGCGTTTGTGGCGAACCGGCGAGATTTTCCTGGAGCGGCCCGATGTGGATTCAGAGCTACGGAATATTTTGCATTATCTCAAAAACGTTTTTCCTCAGCTTTTGCCCTGGCTCGACAATCGTTTTGAACGGGCCTGGAAAGAGATGGGATACCAATCTGAGCTGGATTTTTTAGAGGGGGATTTTCCCAAGTTTCAGCTAGGAACCTGGGTCGGTGGCGACCGGGATGGACATCCTTTTGTGAGCGGCCAAATCACCAAAAAGGCCTTGGTTGAGCTGCGGCTCAATGCTCTGATCGTGCTGAGGCATAAGTTGATCGATCTGGCCAAAAAGCTCAGTTTGGCTGATGATCACCAAAAAGTTCCTGCGATCCTCGTGGAACGCCTGAACTCCTATAAAGATCGCGATCTCTCCCTGTACCAACGTGCCATCCAGCGCAATCCAAGGGAGTCATGGCGTAACTTGGTTCAAATCATCTTAGAACGATTGCCGATCGAAGTGGTCAGAGAGCATGTGACGGAACTCCAGGAACACCCTCTCAGTTATAAAAACCCTGAAGAGATGAAAGCTGACCTCCGGGTTCTTGCCCTTTCGCTCAAGGCTATCGGAGCCCAAAGGCTTGCAAATACAGAACTCCATGATACCGTACGGCTCCTTGAAACCTATGGGTTTCACTCGGCGCGGCTTGACCTACGCCAAAACAGCCGGTTTCACGAGGCTGCGCTCCAACAACTCTTAGAGATTGCCGGGGTTGATGAGGGCAGCACCTACAGCCAATGGAGTCGCGATAAAAAAGTCCATTTTTTTGAGAAAGAATTACAAAATACCCGTCCATTTACCTCGCGGACTCAAAGCTACACGGTTCAAGCCAAAGATGTGATGGAAAGCCTCCAGGTTTTTCTCCACTACCGCCAGAGTTATGGGGGAGAAGGTCTAGGAGCCTATATCGTCAGTATGACCCATACGGTCGAAGATCTTTTTACCGTTTACCTCCTATCCAGGGAGGCTGGCCTCTGTGAGGTCGTAGATCGTCAGCTTATCTGTCCTCTGCCCGTAGTACCGCTTTTTGAGACCATCAATGATCTTGAAGCGAGCGTTGGGATCATGGAGGCTTTCCTAAGTCACCCGATGACTGTTGCCAGCCTAAAATTTCAACAAAAAGAGCGAGGTCTCAAGCGCCCCCAACAGCAGATTATGGTGGGCTATAGCGATAGTTGTAAGGATGGTGGGATTTTTGCGAGCCAATGGCACCTTTACCTGGCTCAAAGTCAGTTGGCAAAAATGGCCGCAAAATTTGATGTGGAGCTGTGTTTTTTCCATGGTCGGGGAGGGACCGTCAGCCGGGGCGCGGGTCCGGTGCACCGATTTATGCAGTCGCTGCCTCCAGGCGGGCTTACGGGAGCCTTTCGGATGACGGAGCAAGGGGAAACCATTGCCCGCAAGTATGCCAATCAAGCCACTGCTGTTTATAATATCGAGCTGCTCCTAGCCAGTGTGACCGCTGAGACCTTGCGGAGTCCACAAAAGCAGGAGATGGGGCAGGAGTTTTCCCGGATGATGGGACAGCTAGCTGCCAGGAGCCGTGAGGTCTACCGCCAACTGATTACACGATCCGATTTTATGACCTTTTTTAGACAAGCCACCCCTATCGATGTCCTTGAACACAGCCGCATTGGAAGCCGACCTCCAAAGCGTACCGGACAAGCTACCCTAGATGATTTAAGAGCTATTCCTTGGGTGTTTAGTTGGAACCAGGCGCGGTTTTATCTTCCGAGCTGGTATGGTGTCGGGTCGGCACTGGCCGAGCTTGAGCAAAATCATCCTGAAGACTTCAAATCATTACTGAGTCATCTAAACCAAAATACACTGCTTAATTATGTACTGCATAATGTGGAAACTACGGTGGCCTCCGCCAGTGAGGAGATCATGCTCGCCTATGGTGGGCTTATCCAAGATCCCGCCTTAAGAAAGACCTATATGGACCTTATTCTGGGCGAGTATCGTCGCACCCGGCAGATTCTTATCAGAGTCTTTGGTTCGCCGATCGAGGACCGACGTCCCCATGTGGTCAAAACCATCTCGCTCAGGGAACCCAGCCTTAAGGTCTTGCATGACCTGCAGATCTATCAACTCCAAGAGTGGCGGCGAAGCGATCCCAAGGATACCGTGAGGCGAGAGGCTCTCCTCCAAAAGATCTTTACCACGATTAATGGGATTGCAAGCGGGCTACGCAATACTGGTTAAATTATGGTCCACTGTTTTTGTGGAGGAACCAATCCCGCCGGATCGCTTCATCCATGTCTAGGGGGCTGCCTTCAATCTCCATATCGCGGAGTTGCTGGTAAATTCGTTCTTCATAGAGTTTGGCCGCCTTTGTCGAAAGGTTGCCGTAGTATTGGTTTAAGCGAGATTGCACTTCTGAGGCTGGTATAATCTCAGATATGCGGGCTTTTTCTCGGGGTGTGAGCGGTTTGACCTGGGGTGGCGCTGGAGCTTTTAAGGGGGGCTGAATTTGAGCTGGTTTTGGTGCTGGAGAGGGAGGATTTTGGTTGGACCGCTTTTCGTCCCATTCTTCGTTGATCTCGTCCCCGTTGTCCTCATGGCCTTTGCCTTGGGGGGCTTTCCCCCCCTTTTTTGGGCTCTTGGCAATCGATGTCAGCTCAAAAAAGATTTCGGTATCGCTGACCTTCCATATACAGTCGTTATACCAGTCAATTCCTCCTCCAATCGCCAGTCCTAACCATCCCCCCCAAAGGATGTTGCCTAAGGTCCAAAGATTTAGGGTTGAGCTATGCTGGTAGGTGAGAGGTTTATACCCCGGTTTGGATACACTCATGCTGAAATCTTTGTTTTTGTCGATAGCGAGATTGCATGGAGTGGTGCATGGTCCATAGCCTTCTACCTCGGCGAATGCACCGGATGGCTCCGAAGTGATCTCGATGGTCTCAGGATCTTGAAAATTCTTGACGATGCTTGCGCAGCTTAAGTTTAGCGCCACCATGACTAAGGCAGCCCACAGCCTAAAAAAGCCTAATAACCACCCGCCGCATGGCAGCCCGCTGGAGAGTCTTATCGGTTGGCGGCGGGTTTTTCTCGTCCCATTCCCGCGGTGGTTTATGATCTGCATAGGCCTCTACCCTTAATTTTTGAGGATTGATTCCAGCAAGCTCAAGACGCTCTCTGATAGCCATGGCCCTCGCACTGGAGAGTTCCCAGTTGCTTTTGAAGATTCCATTATTAATGGGGGTCTCGTCGGTATGTCCTTCGATGGCGATCCGGTACTTTTCGCTAAACGGTTTAAGAGACTGCATCACCTTGGCAAGGGGCTCCTCCATCTCCCCTTTCACCACGGCCTGGCCAGAGTCAAAAGTGACTCCGGAGTGAAAGGAGATCTCAAGGCCATCAGTGGTGAGTTGTACCTGGACGGACTGGGTGAGCTTTTGTTCTTCAAGGGCTTTTTTGACCTCAACTGAAGCAGCTTTAAGGCTTGTGGCGCTAGGTTTTTTTTGGCCTAAAGCTTCTGCGATTTGCTCCATCTTTACCGTGCGCATATCCGAGGCCGATAAGATCAAGACAAAATAAATCAATAGATTTGTGATCAGATCGGCGTAGGAAGTCAGCCATCCTTCGTTTGAGGACCTAAGACGCCGCAAGGTCATGGATGATCCCCGATTGATTTAGGCTGTCGGTTTTCTGAAACGAGGGCGGTGATCGTGGTTTCGATAAGGTCCAGCTGTGTCAATCGGTCGTTGAGTTGGTTGTTGATCCGAGAGGCCATGGGGCCACCTAAAGCCGCACCTGTGGCGATCCCATAGAGGGTCGCCAAAAGCGCCATCGCCATGGATCCGCCGAGATTGCTGGGATCGTCTCCCATATTTTTAAAGAGTTGAACCATTCCCGTGACGGTTCCGACCATGCCAAAGGATGGTGCAAGTTTGCCCACCATCTCCCATGCCTCGACGACCGGGCCAAATTCTTGTAGATAGCGGGTGCGTTGCTGCATAAACCGTTCGCTCAGGGAGTCTCCCGACTGCTGTAGGAGGAGCACATCGGCAGCGAGGCGGATTTCAGGAGTTTTACCCTGGTCCACCAACCCGAGGATCACGCTGCGGCGCCCCTCCCGCCAGGCCGAACGAATCTCTTGCAGCCCCTGTCTGGTCTCTTCGATGGTTTTAGAAAAGGGCCGGGCCGCGGGGAAGACTTCCCAAAAAGACCGCATCATGGCCAAGAGTGCGTTGCGATCATTTGCGACCAGTAACGCTCCTAGAACACCACCAAAAACCACAATCGCCGCATGGGGATCAAAAAAACCAATCTTAACCCCAGATCGTTCCATCAGGGCAGTGTAGGTTACGCCAGCGAGGATCAAGATACCAAGTAAAGGAGTGAGCACGGATGGTCTCCAGGCGTCTTGTGGATAAGAGTTCAATGAACCCATTTTAGTCTACCAGGATCAATCTTCGAAAACCTAAGTTTTTTTATTAACAAACTAAAAATGATTCTGTAAACTGGGGCTTAACAAACACGCTTTGCACCGCGACCTTTGCGAGCTAGAAACCCATGAGGTTCCCCTACCAAAAATTGAGCCTCTTGCCAATCCTCACAACACTGGGTTGTGTAGAGTTTGTGACACCTGCGGGGGGATGGCTAGAGCCGGTGGACTTGCAACTCAATCAGGAATCCCTTAAGGGGCAAACCATCGGCCTCGAATGTGGATGGGAAGAATTTCAATTTTTTAATAGGCTAGAAAAGTGGGAGCCCTATCGACCCCAAGAATCGCAAAAAGGCAATGCAAGGGGCGAAAGAGTCCTCTCCCCAAAAAAAGTGGGGGGCCTCGAATCTGATAACCAATATACTGAAATGAATGAATCAGGTCTGAGCACTCTATCTTGTTTTAGGATGGCTCAGGTCATCAGATCCTTGGGAGCCAACCTTTGGGATCCTGACTCGCAGACTGATCCTGACTTTAAGGTAAGGTACCTAAATATGGACCCTGAGCGGGACTACTGCGGCTGGACGGCTGTTCCCTATGTTTTAAGCTTCACCTTATTTCCCTGTTTAGAATACCTTAAATCACAAGCAGTTATCACTTTTCTTGGAGACCATGGGAAATATGAAAAGAAATTGACATTAGCGGCTGACATCACGGCTGTCTATGGAGTCTGGGTGTTTTACTTTATAGGTGTCGATCTCTTTCGTCCAGCCGCAAACCAGCGCGGCTTTAGGAAGCAAAGGCTGGGACGAGATACCATTCAAACAATCCAAAACCACCTCTATAGCTTTCAGATGCAGCTCGCCAAAAAATCTTTGGCACAGTCTGGAGACCAAAGATGACACCCCTGTTTATGGTTGCTTCTCTGGTCGTGGTCTCTCTGTCGTTGCCAGTGCAGTTTTTACTGTCGCCCCAGTGGGCTTTTGAACTGGGATTGGTCTCCGCTGAACCACCCCTTTGCCGCCCTGAAACCCCCTTTGAAACGGCAAGTAGGTACCGTGAAGGCAGTGGAAAGGCGTGGCGGTTTTCCCGCCGCGAAGCTATGATTTGTCCCCGAAATCTCTTTGGGCGGCGGGACCGCAATACTTACTACAACTTTGTGTTTGATCGAAGTTCCCAGGTCCTCGAAGCCATGGGGCGGCGTGCCATAAAGATCATTGATGAAACCCCTCGGGGTCGCGGTCTGTCCTGGAGCATAAGCCTTAACGAAGACGTTCCCCGTGAAATGCGCCAAACCTTGCTGGCAACCTTACAGACAAACCTAGTCCAGGCCCTCGGTCCCGGAAGGGTTCTTAGACAGCGATCTTCAGTCAAACCCCATGTGCTTTTGTCCGTAGGGACCCAAGCTGTGATTGACCCACAGTTGTTGTTTTATGGTGAGGTCCGTTTGATAGACGAGGCAAAGGTGCAGTCTTGGAAAATCTAACTTTAGCCAAAATCATAGGGTTTCTTGCCATCCTCCTGGGGATGCCCAGCGGTGTCGCGATTGGTGCAGGAAATCAAGAGGTGATCCTTGCGGATATCCGACTAATGGGTGCCGATTTAGTCGATGAAATGGTCTACCAGTGGCAGGAGGCTCCCCCGCTTGGAGGTTTGGGAAACCCGGCTCCCCTGGTACTGGTGGGGGTCCAAGCACCCCTGGGGCTTGACGTCCGCTTTAAAGAGCTGGTCGAAAATCGACTTTTTGAACTCCTTAGGCAAAACCCCAAAATTCAGGTAAACCTAGCCTACTGTGGTCCCTGCCGCCAATGGGTGGCTAAGTCCAATCCTACGGGGACGGTTTTAGCATGGGCTATTGACCAACCCGAGGTGCTCCAGGATCTCATGGCGGCGACGCCCGAACGCTATGGTTTGGTGTTGAATTTTGAGAGTGAAGCCCATGACCTCGTGCTGCGCGCTCAGATTTTTACCTTAGGGGGGAATCAAAAGATCCTTTGGGCTAAGACCATCGCCACAGCAAGCACAGCCCGTAGAGTGCTGCGGGACGAAACTCCGCTGATCAGTTTGAGTGCCGCCAAAAAACAACAGGATGATATCCTGAATCGCCATGATCCTCTTGAGGTCACAAGCCGGATCGCCGTGCGGATCTTTCGCCCAGGCAGCGATGCGTCCCAGACGGCCCTTCCTCTGCCCTTTTTAGAGCAAAGTTTTGAGGTGGTCCCACTCCCCCAAAGAAACCTTCGGTCGGCCATTACCTTTGGGTTTACCAGCATTCAAGAATCCTTAAGTGGCTGGAGTGTGGGAGGGCACCTAGCCGGTTTGATCCTCCGAGACCGACCATCCCTTGTGAATCCAGACCTCTATTGGCTCTTCGGAGCCCATTATATACGCCTCAGGGGGCCTGGGGCAGCGGCCTTTGGCGCAAAACAATTGGATATTGATACCATCAGAAATATCCAACGGGAACCCAAAGCAACTCTGGTTTCCTGGCGCCTGGGGATCGAGGCTCACATAAAACATCGCCTCGGTTTCTTGTTGTTCTTAGAAGATCTCCCTATTCTAAAGAAAAACGAAGCTTTTGACCAAGATTATTTTCTTGGAATTCCCTATTTGGCTTATGGATTTGGGGTTCTTATCAAATGGTAGGCAAATATCTACAGCTCCTTTTACTCTTCGCTTTATTCTTTTGGAGTGGGCAGGCTGCCGCTCTCTTTGTCCAAACAGGCCGTGATTTTGAGCAGCTTCGCGATATCCTTAACGAGCAACTCAGCAACGATCAAGATCTCAAAGCTCGAGTCGTGCCAACACTTTTAGCAACTCCGATCCACCACTGGTCCCAGTCTAGTGGTGATTTTGCAGCCCAAGCGACAACTCTCCTCAAAACAGTGCTCAATGGGGCCAACGACGTCATCTTGTGTCAGGACTGCAATGCATGGCGTCTTAACGTTGTCACCGGCCAGAGACTACAGATTAACAACGGCGACTGGTCCCTCTCAGAGATAAGTCGGGCTAAGGAGAATCTTAAGTTTCAGCAGGCAAAGTCCTTGACTATGATTCGAGAAACCCCCAGTGGGATTGAGCTGAGGGTTGTAGAGTTAGCCGATGGCCGGGTTTTGCTTAGCGCATTAGCGGATGGAAACAGCGACCTAGATACACAGAAACCGTGGCTTGGGTTTTCTAAGGAGCGAGACCGACGGCTCAGAGAAGAGGCTCTTGCCTACTCTTTTATCAACCTAGGGCTTTATCCCAATCCTCTCTTGCAGCTGGAGTTTGTGGAGCAGTGGGGAAGCCTTAACCAGCATATTACGGGGATAGGATTCTCCCTAATCAACCCTGACCTTGCCCTTGGGGTCGTCTATCATTATTTGTTTCGAAACTTTAAGAATCTCCACGTATCCGGAAGTCTTTTGATGCCGCTGAGTGAGGTCTTGACCCAGGGTGATCAGGCGAATGAGGGAACGAATGGCTTTGTCTTTCAGGTGATGGGGCAGTATGCTTTCTCTAAGACCTATGCCCTGGGTCTCTCTCTCTCAAGTGAAGGAAAAGTGAGTCTTGGGTTGGTGTTTCACAATCCTCTCTTTTTCCCATTTATCCTGTAAGGAGTCTTGCAATTGCGAAGATCCTATGATCTCACTGGCATCCTAATAGCTCTCGTCCTGTCGAGTTTCCAAGTGGGATGCAATGCGTCCAAAGAGTTTTGGCAGTATGTTGTCCAAGACGAAATCGCTAAACCGATCCCCCCGCGCGAGGAGGGTGAGGAGGATGCACCTCGGCTGTTGTCACCCCATAATGTCCGAGTCGTTTATAACGACGGCTCGACTTCGACCGAAGTCGTGATTCCAGTGTTATCATCAGGCCAACAAATTGTTATTGACCATAAAAGTCGATCGAAGCCTAGCTCTCTGTCGGTCCTACCGATCCCCCCTGCTCCTGCTGACCAATCCCTGGAGCAGTCCTATGTGGAAGGCGGTCTGCCAATCCAACAAAAGAGTACACCCGTCAGTATCGTCAAGACTCACGAGAAAATCCGCGAGCTTGTCAAGGAAGGCAACTACGCTGTGGCGCTGGAGTATGCGGACCAGCTCTTGAAGCGGTATCCTAAACACGTCAAGACCCTACGGACCAAAGGATCTCTACTCCTCCAAATGGGCGAATTAGACGCAGCTCTTAAGACATACCGAGATGCCCAAGATGTTGAGCCCGATAAAAAGGTCGAAGAGTTGATCCAAAATCTTGAAAAACGATCTCGGTAATTCCAAAGGAGCCACGCCGTGAAGCAACAGTCCCAAAGCTACCTGAAATCGATGCTGATAATGCTCTATCTCCTGTCGGTCTACCGGGTAGCTGCTGCTACACCTGCTGCTTCTCAAGACAAAGGTGTTCAGATTCCCAGCAATATTCAACAGGAAATTGCAGCCACCAACGACAAGTTTAACCAAATTTTAGAGGAGGAATGCCCTACCCAAGGATGTTTTGCTGTGGGGTGTTCGGTCTCTCGTTTTGGGGCCGCGGATCAAGTTCAGGGTTCTTCACTGCCGGGTCTGGAAGAAACTAAACTTGATGGAAAACCCCAATACCGTCTAGAGGCGGTCCTCTGTGAGTTTGCCTACGAGCCGTCGATCGATCCTGCGGAGCTGGCTAACCTTAAACAAAGGGTCAGGCAACGGGTCAAAAACGTTGGTGTCGAGCTGAGTATCGGCACGAGACCTTTGACGCCTAAGGTTGATCTCGATTCTAAAGGTAGTCCCAAAACCGACTCCCCTCCGCTGCCACCTCCAACGATTTTGGACCAATTTGTCTTACGACTGATCCCTTTTGTCCCCTGGTTCTTACTCTTGATTTTGTCGACTCTCGTGCTGCTGCTTATCCTATGGGGTTGGCGACGGGTTGGAAGGGTCGAAAAACGCAGCTCTTCGGCAAGGACTCGGGAGATGGACCGCAATTTACCGGCGCCACTTGAGCCCGAGCCAAGCCCCCATATGTTGATGCGTCGCGTGGCCCAACTATCCCACTCCCTTGGCGAAGATCCCCATCTCGTAGAGGTCACCCTCAAAAAATATTTTGAAGAAAAAAACTATGACGAATTGATCCATTTTGTCCGGCATTTTGGTCCAGAACTCCTGTCTCCATTTAAAATTAAACCAGAGTTTAGAGAGGCCCTCGGTGTCTTAAGTCAAAAGTATTCGGAGACGGATGCTGGCGATGCTCCCTCGGAGATCTGGGGTTTTCTAAACAGGATCGAAAGAGATATGATCGCCGCCAAAGTCCGGATCGATGTGGAGCCTCTTGCCGAAAACTTTCAGTTTTTAAGCACTCTGGGTGTCGATGAATTCCTAGGAATTTTGCGCGAAATCAGCGAGGAAGAAGCCATAGCAGCGGTCTCCTATGCCCCGCGTCGACTGAGAGAACAGTTTTTTGCGAGCGCCAATCCAACTTTTACCGCTAAATTTGTCGAGCATCTGACTAAAGTAGAAAAGATGTCCGATTCCTTTGTAAGAGATGTGGCCAAAAAGCTCCGTGAGGTCCACCAAGTAAAGGGCGACTCCCTCAGGGTTGTGAGGCGGGATACGATTCCACTCTTTGAAGAAGCTCTCAATGCCTTGGACCCGGACAAAAGGCGGCAGCTCCTTAAAGACCTCAGCCAAGCAAATCCTGCATTTCTCAAGTCGGTGGCCCCGGTGGTGTTTCTAGACGATTCCCTCCCTCTCTTGAGCGACCCAATTCTCGCCGAGGCCATGATGCTCGTGACACCCGAGGAGGCTTCCCACTACCTGGCTGGATTTACTTGGGCACCTCAGGTTCTAGGTCGCCTCAATCCGCGGCTTGCGGAAGCGATCCGTAAAGCTCGGTTTGGCAACCAGGTGGACTCCCAGATTGCCTGGAATGCACGGGAAAAGATCGCTGTCTTTGTAAAACAGCAGCATCTCCTTGGTGCCCTAGATCTCATTGCCATCAATGCTCGTCTCGCAAAGGAATAACCATGCTGTATCAAGATCGAAGTGTCCGGCAGATTGGCAGGGATTGGATTTTTTTTTGCGCGGCTATCCTGGGCTCACCCGGATGTTACGAAGGCTGGGAGGATCCCTCTGCCCAGGGACCTGGCCAAGGACCCATCGATGGTACCCAAACTCCCCCCGGCGTGAACACCCCTAAACGATACTCCTATAGTCTGCTGACGACCATTCGCTTGGCACCAGCAGCTATGGCCAGCACCAAGTGTTTTCCGTCCCAAGACCTCAAGGAGTTTAGAACGACGGAATGGCAAGACCGGGCCTTGTCCCTTGGGACTGTATTAGGTGAATTAAGTGAAAAGGTCGTCACTAGGGAGGTGAGTGTTCCCGTTAACGACTGCACCGCTTTGGGGTCCGTACTGAACGAGGCCCTTAAAGAAGCTCCCTGGCTGCCGGAGTCCGCACCGGCCAGTGACTCCCTCGGACGACTGATGGTGCATGTAAAGGCTGTCTTGTGGGAGGGAGAGCCAGCGTCGGCGCCTTCACCTAATGTCGCCAAAGAGGACTGGATTGCGGTAAGCACGCTTAAAGCAAAGGGTATTAAAAGCAAAAGTCTGAGCTACTTTGTGATAGCAAACGGAGGCAGCGGGCATTTTACCCAGTGGCAACGGGCGATGCCAAAAACCACTTGGGCGAGCGGCAATCCCATCAATCAGGTCGACCCGACTGACCAAGGGGCTGTGAATCGCAGAAATGTGGTGGGCAAAGATCAAGCAGCATTTAAACAGTGGCTCCTGGAGACTGCGCAGTGACGTCTGTGGCAAAAATCATTTGTTTATACTTTCTTTATGTGAGTGCCGCATGCCAAAAAATCCCGCTTACCGGAGAATTTGGGGTCCTGGATTTAGCCATCGCCCATTGGTTTGAAAACGAAGGTGTGGCCTATGTGTTTTACTCCCTGTCAGAGAGAGAAGCACGACTCTTAAACCCGGTCTTTAGCCTATCTCTTAAAATGAAGTCCCAGGTTTCTGGTGGTGAAGAGACTTTGCAACTCGTCCTTGATGGGAGCCAGGCGGTCCACGAGCATCGCCTTATAAAGTGTGGGCCAGATAAGCTTTGTGGTAGCTATTCGGTGAGGAGTTCAAAACCGCTCAGCAGCGGCACCCTTAAATTTCAATATGACCCCATGAGCGAGCTTGGGCTTTTAAAAGATCTTTCCGTGCAAAACCACTTTGCTAGCGACCGCTCCGAGAGTTTCAGCACCCAGCTGTTTGGCGTTTTTGACCAAACCAACGAACATCTCCAAGTGCGCGCCGTCCCTAACTTTGGCGTCCCTGGAAGCGAGGCGGTGCCCCTCTATGGGATGGAGCGGAAATACCGGATTTTTGGCGCACAACTGGAAAATATCAGCCTCAGTGATTATATCGCCGCTAAAACCACCACGGGGTCACCCCTGGCTTTTCCTGCCTCTTATTGTAAAGTCGGTGCCCGCGGTCCAACAGTTCCGGAGTTTATTTTGGAAAAGTCCTCGGCTTGGTCGCAGCAATCTTTCACACCGACCAATCCCGCTACGGGAGCTTGCTTTACGGTGGAGTACCTAGGAAAAGATGGGGAGCCACTCCTTAAACAGGCGGTTGCTGCCGCAGGCTTACGCAATCCCTTGGTTCGGGATGCCACAAGCTTTAGTCTGACCAATCCGCTACGGGAGACCCTCCAGATACCCCTGGTCATCAAAATCTGCGACGACGATCCAGCTCGGGGATCGATGGTGGACGAGGATTTTTTCAAGTACCAACGGTATGTATTAGGTTACCCGGATTTTCCCCAAGATGTGTGTTTTCGTATCGGGCGGAGTGAAGAGTTTAGGGAACAATTGGAAAACGTTTTAAGCTCTAAACTTTCAAGCCTTAAAAGCCAGCCCAATCCCGATAACCGAGACTATATGTTTGTTGTGGTTCTTCACGACAAGTTTACTCTCGAATTTAGCGATATCCAATCTAAAATCGCAGAGTCTCTAAGTAAAATATCAGCTCTAGAAGCTGATTTTGTTTCGCCAAGGTTGATCGGTGGGATCGTCTATGCGTCCACAGTGAATTTTGTACCCACCGTTGACCAACAAAAATATCTTGTTTGGTGTCCACAAAATCTTCTTGACCAGGTGCTGACCGGTCCAACTGCGGCGTTAGGTAAGCAAAATTGTACGATTTCTCCCTTGCTGAGCCTTGATTTGCGGATTATTAATTTTGTAGCCCCCTTGGGACCGTTGCCTTCGCTAGACTACTACACCGAGTATGTTAAGAGATATGGAGACTCTGGATTGGCACGAAGCCCACAGCTCAAGATGTACAGCGTCCCCCAAACCAATCTAACAATCGTCGAAGAAGAACGTCGGATCACCTATTTTGATAGCCAGCGATATGTCATTGGCCAGGGAGAAAAAGCGCGGGTCTGCAGAAACCGCCTGGTTCCTGGTATTACAGATATGGTCATAAAACCCTTTGACCAAGACCTTTCCATTGAGGGGATCAGTCTCTTTAATATCAATGCCCTTTGGTTGTCTGAAACAGGAGCAGGGGAGTACCGGATTGGGATCAGTTGGCGCTATGGATTTTGGGGTGGAATTTCCTATAAGGGTGCGCTTAATGGTAAAGTTGTCAGCGTGATACCATACACAAGGTCGTTTAGTGCCTACGAGGAGCTAGGGGACTCTAAATGGTCTACGGAGACGATTCCTCTCGGCCAAGCGATCCAGCACTGTGCTGCCTATTGTGGCCATCCCTTTTTTGATGAATGGGGACAATACCAAGTAGGAGCTGCGTGGGATGATGTCCTGCGCTCTGACTGCACAACGCCCAAAATTTCTCGGTGGAACGATAATGAGGTGGGAACTTGATCGACCGCATATCCATTCAGCGAGTTATCGTGCTGGTGTTGTTTTTAGGAGATGCCTTCGCATGGGCCCAAAAAAATGATTCTCAAGGTGATGCGAATTCGGATCCCGAGATTGAAGAAAACAGTAGTGAAATCCTCAGCGCCATGTCTCTTGCCAGAGAGGTGGTCCAAGCCTCCCAGTCACTCCATGCCTTTGACTGGCGCAAGATGGCCACCGAACTTTCTTTTGGTTATGGCTACGCGGATGAGGCTAACAATTTTGATACCGAATCTTTCAATCTAGGGCTTGGGATTCCGACGGGCGATGGATATCTGATCCAGGGAGGGCTGCGGCGTACCTTAGTCTATAGCACTCCTTCTACCAACCAACTTGGGGCTACTCCCTACCTTCAGGAGGCCCTTACATCCCGCTACGAGCTTTATGGGGGACTCGCCGCCAGTCTCGTAGAAGGCAGGGCGATGTCGCGGCTTAGCCCGTGGCTTCCGGATCTAGAGTTTGTTTTGTTTGGAGTCGGTCGCCTGCATTATTCTCGCTCGACCCAGGACTGGCAGCCTTGGAGTTCGCGAAAACCTCCATCAAAGCTCGGGCAAAAGCCGATCACATCGAACTTGGGTGCCGAGCTAGGATTTCGCACTCAGGTTTATTTACCGATCCATATTGGTCTCTATTTTGAATGGCTTTATATTAGGCCCAGGTCAGGGGGGCAGGATCTCAAGTCATGGCGGTATTTTGAGGGAGGATTGGCTTGGGAGATTCCCTAAACAACAGACACAAGTCGCTCAAGGGTTGGCTTTGGGGAATTTTGCTTCTGATTCAGCCGGCCCTAGGGGCTACTCCCTCGGGATTCGATGTGAGGCTTGAACAAGGGCGTCACGCCTTGACGACAGCAAAGAATTCAAAAGACCTCAAGGCAGCCGAAGATGTCTATGGGGGAATCCCTTGGTCGGACCCGCTGTTTAAGACAAAAATTCAAGATTTGATCCAGTGGCGCCTTCGCCTTAACCATGGCACGGAAGCCTGGAAACTCCATCTAGTAGCAGAGCGTCTAGGATACCAGTGGTCGGACCTGGACTACTCCAAGGTGCTTGCGGCGATGATGGTGGGAGTCTGTACCCTTAATGTTCCGGTTGAGATTCCCTATTTTCGGTTTTTGGCGCGGGCCCATATCTACCGTTTTGGGGTTCGCTTTTCCAAAAGTCGCCAACTGGTAAACCCCTATGAGATTGCCGCAAGGGGGCGCAGGCTTTCCTATCTGAATTGGAACCAACTCCCCTATCTTGTGGCCATTGCCCAGCTGGGCGGCTACCAAGAGACTCAGCTCCTGCGGGGAATGGGATGTGCCTCGGACGAAGATGAGCTACGGGACCCCAGAGAACGCCAGCACCTGGAGTTTGTCCAACTCAAAAATTGGTGGGCCTTAAAAAAGCAGAACCTCCAGCCAGATCTTTACGGTGAGACGGCGGTGCGTCTGCGACTCCTCTGGTTGGCTATGAATACATCACCAAAAAACTCTGTTCCTCAATCAAGTCCGCCCCTTTCGGATGGTGACGAGAAATTGGTCATAGAACTTTTAGACTCCTTTGAGTTTCGCCCTAAAGGTCCACAGCTTCCACAAAAAGAGGTATGGCAAGGTTTAGACCCTGAAGAACAGCGTTATCTTTGGGGCCAGTTTATATCATCTAAACGGGTCCCCTCCCCTCCCTATAAGTTTAACTCCTCGGAAGCAAGCCACCTAGCCCTGCTCGCTCGATCTGCGCTGACCTCAAAAGATGCCGCGACCTGGTATGCCCTGCTTGATGTGCGGGCGTTCCCATTGGCACAGCACCAAGAGATTCTCGACCAAGTCTTACAAAAAAAATCAGATTCTGAGTCCTCACTGGGATGCCTCCTCTATAACCGAGCCCAGATCGCCTATACTCGAGGCCAAACAACCTTGGCTTTAACCATGATCAGGCGACTCCTTTTGGGCGGGGAGTCGGATGGAGACCGGGAGGTGGAGACCCAGGCCGAGCACCTTGCTACTGAGTTGATCACAGAGTATCAATACGATCCGGCGATTTTAGGAGCTATCCAAACGCTGTTACCTCCCTCCCTGTGGACTCAGATCTTCCAAAAAATTGCCATCGACCACGGGCTCCGTGGCCAAAAGCGGGAGTTTGATCGGATCGTTTCTCTGGGTCCCAAAAAGTCTGGAGGGCCTCATCTAAGCTTTAACCCTCAGGGTTTAGAGCTGCTCAGGCACATGGCAGAACGAAATATAAATCAGTTTAATCGGATCTGGGCCCAGTTTGTCCAAGCCCAACCCCAGCAAGCTCTCACCCTTGTCGAGCGCATGGCCGAACGGAGCTTAGGGCTTAAGCCCCAAGAAAAACCGGGGGTCTCCCCCTATTTTAAAGTTGTTCTCGACACTATAAGCTCCCTTCCCCAAAGGGGGCGAACCCAGGAGGTTTTAGGTGAGTTGCGCAAGATTTGGAGCTTTGCTCTGACTGCCAACCGCTTCCAGGAGGGTGTGGCGACAGTCCATGGGGGCGTCGTCCAAGCGGGAGTGGTGGACCTCAATAAGGGGGTTTCCCTCCTCCCTTGCGATCAGGCTTGGAAGCCTCCCCAGTCCCTAAGTCCTAAACAGCTCCTAGCGATCCCGCGCCGCATTGGCTCTACCGAATGGGAGGTGCGATAACCTTTGTTGTGGTCTCTTCCAACCCATCCCTTGACTAAGGTATTAGCTCTTGGAGTGGCTCTATGGAGCCAACCAATAGGCTGGGAAGAAATCCCTGCTGGTTCTCCTCCAGAGGTCGAAAAAACTATTCAGCCAAAAGCTGCGACTAAAGTCCTCAAAGAGACTCCGGGGAGCCCCCGTCTCCGTTTGCCAACAGACCGAGGTTTACAGGTAGACTCCGAACGGTTTTTACGATCCTTTCGCCGCCAAGCCGCGGTGGACTTAACGCCCTGCCTGGCCAAGGAAGAAAAAAATCAGGGTGGAGGTGACCGCAGTCTCGGTCTTTCGGCAGTGCTCGATGCAAAAGGGCATATCAAAGTGATCAAGGTTATCGATCCCCACAAAAACATATCAGACTGTGCCCGCGAGGCTCTTTTTAAGATGGATTTTTCCCCTTTGACCACGCACCTCCCCCAGGGAGCGACCGTTACTGTTCAATGGCGCCTAGATTGGTAGCCTGGGAAACAGGAAATTTCTATAAACTTTTAATTCGATTGAGTTAGACTCACTTACCGAAACAGCAGCCTAGGCAACCTCCTATAGTGGACGGATTTCAATGCTTGGGCGCGACATCACGGGTCCTCGCGCCGACGCTGGCACAGACGCGTTTGATAAAGGTGTCAGGACACGCGCCACATAGGGCTATAAACCGCGGGCTCATGACCCCGTCGTCAGGGCGCGGGGGCGCGGGAGCCCAGTTCTTTTGCGCAACGACATCGTTGAGGCTGGGTCCGTAGACCGGGTCATGGATACTCTGGATTTTTATACCCAAAGCCACCTCAGGATTATACTCATCGACAAAGCCGACCAGCTCGTTGTTCCCATTAAAAACGGGCGCTCCCTTGATGCTCGTGTCGGCCATAGTATGGCCGCCGGGTTGGGAGTTAGACATCATTTTTTCGGAGCCTTGTTCGGTTATATGCAAGTCACCAGTCACAGCAAGCTGGATGAAAGTGTTACCCTTCAACGCTGATATTACGAGTTGGTCTCCGGGGCGCGGACTTTGCGCCGACAGCTTGCTGCCCTCCTGGCACCTAAGTGACCTGAAGTCGAGCCCCTGCCAAGCGAAATATGAGAAACCGGTTGGTGAGTTACGTCGATATACGAAGGCCGGCCGGTTCCGAAGAATCAGGGTAAAGTCGCCGACTTTATTCCCTAATTCCGTCAGTTTGTCAGAAACTCTCACCAAGTTACCTTGATGAATGACATCAGCATAAAGGTCGTACTGAATTTTGGAATTTTGGGTCGCTCTGCGCATCTGAACTTTCAAGTCGAAGGGCCTACTGGCACCACCATAACGCTCTCCCGGCGTCCAATAGTGGCATCGCAGAAGAATCGGGAAATGCTGCGACATGTTGAAATGGTCGGTACTTACAGAGCCGTCGACCCCGGTCGTCACTGTTTCCACCGTCTGAACCTTGGTTGCTGTTTGGGTTTTCAGATGACATCCGCCAAGTAATAGAAAGGCAACGACTCGTAGAGGAGTGAAAAGTGACATAGATAAAGCCCCATAGTTCCGTGTTAGTGTCCTTGAGCAATGCGCAGGTTCCTTCGTTTATTCAAGATGTGTGCCATTGCAAAGGAGGCTCAATTCAGCGGGTTGCCATGAACTCTGGTCGCGAAGACCTGCGCTGATGTTTGACGACTGTCGATAAACTAAAAGAATTTGATGGCCATCGACCGTTACTGTTCAATGGCGCCTAGATTGGTAGCCTGGGAAACAGGAAAGTTCCATAAACTTTTATAAAGAGATCTAGAAAAAAAAAGCATTTTCCTATATATCTAGTGAGCTTTCAAAATCACAAAAAGGGAACCTATGCCTAAGCTAGCCAAAATTCCTTGCACACTGTTGCCTTTTCTGGTCGTTTGTCTCTGTTTTTTGCAGATTTTTACCACGGGTTGTGAAAATGCAAGTCCCACATCGAAAGCTCTCTTTGAAGATGGTTATGCTGTCAAATCGGGGGAGGAGATGCCCATTCAAACATTTAAAGAATGGTGTAAAGAGTGGCAGATAGACTGTGTGACGCGGCGGATCGGCAATCTCGGTGATAATTCTATTGACGAAAGTGTGCGGCGGACATTTAACAAAATATTTATTGAGTTTTTACAAAGCCCCTCAAAATTTGCAGTTTCCCGTGCCGATCTTGAAGCATCAGATCTTAAGCAGGGTTTAAAAGTCTTGGCCATCGATGGACTACTCACGCCCCTGGCGCGTCAGCTTGATCTAATAGGTTGGCAAGATGCTCGATTGTCAGGAAACATTTTGCAACTTGCATCAAAAGGTGGCGGTCGGTTGAGCGCAAAATCGGGGCTCCAACTTGGGATCAAACCAATAAGTTCTTTTGAGTTTCAAGTGGGAGATCGGATCGTCACCCGAGGTCTCACCTTAGGGACAGGTGATGGGGAGAGGGAGGTGCCTCTACGCGCCCTGCAGTACGATCCTAAACAGCCAGAGACCCTTATCGTCGAATTAGATGACCGTTCTATCGAAAAAGTGCCCGCATGGTTTGTGGCCCAGATGTTAGGCGAAATTTTTGGAATCGAAGATGCAACCCTCTTCAGCAAAACGACCGAGTCGAGTATGGGTGCCGTAAGTAGTCTGTTTCCACTCCTAAACTGGTTGAATCAGCCCTCTCGAGTCCTATCGTTATCGCGCAAGTTTTTTAACAGAGCTGCCGATGAATTAGCGTTGATACCTACGGTCGACCCAGCACTTGTCAGTATCCTGAAATCACTTGAGAGCCTTCAAAGTAGCTCGAAAAATGACCAGAGTGCGATCAAGATCGTTCAAGTCCCAGATGCTGCTCTCCGTTGCAGTGCTAACGGTGGAATATTGGTTTTAAGTTTAGACGCTACTTTTGGTGTTAAACAGTTTTATTCTGTGGGCCAAAATGGGGTGGGGTTTGAGTTTTACGGTGTACGAGCTTCGTCCCAAAAGATATGGGGTTCTTTTGGAGTCAAACGAATCGAGCTGACGCCAGAAACTTATGCCATCCGCGACATACCTATTATTGGAAAACTCGTATTCCCCTGGGGAGACATTGCGTCGGAGGGCGGTGGAGGACAGACATCTGTGGATTGCAGGAGTCCTATCCATTAGTTAAACACTGCAATGATCGTATATTTATGATAAACTTGCCTAGTTTAGGTTCAATATTTAAAACATTGAACAGTTTAGCTTTTGCGAAAGCTAGGGGTTAAGGTTCAAAGAATCCTATCCATTGAAAATGGTTTAAAATACTGGCCATTTGGACGATACTTTGAAGCTATTGCAAAGGTGGCTTGAAACTTGCAGGTACACTGTGAATTTGAAGTTGATTTAACAATTGCACAGGAGATTTCAACCGTGAAGTATTTTTCGTCATCGATGACTTCCTATAGCACTTTTAGTCTTTATCTCGGGCTGTTAATCCACGGTTTCTGGGCTTTTGGGTGCCAAAAATCATCTGACCTCAATGAATCTGGGGGATCAAAACCAAACATGAATGCGGGTATTTCCAGCGACGCCTGTCGGGTGGACCAGGCTAAAATGCGCGAAAAATACCCTTTTGGGGTACGAAATGACCCAACCGTACCCAAAGTGCTGGTGGAAGGGTGTCGGGTCCCAGTACCCTTTCAATCCACAAAGGTCCGCGTCTTAACCAAAGAGGAAATAAAAAAACGCCTTACTGATGAACAGATCCGTGCCGTAAACTACTATACAGAACACCAGCTTTTTACAGAGATCACTATAGCCGCAGAAGGGTTGGGAAAATTTAAAATGCCTTGGGATTTCGAACCTCGATTTGTAAAAACTGCCGAGGAAATCATACGCTCAATTGGTTTATTGGATCCATCCCCAGGCCGCATCTTTCGTGGAGTAGACGACGTATCACCGGCTGACCTTAAAGAATACGTAAACGCCTTGGAGACAAACAAACCCATCCAACTTGGTCGTAAATGCGTGAAATGGTGTAGCGCAACCCGCAACCCCCGTGTCGCCAGTTTTTATGCAAACCATTGTGGCTCGACGATTCGTTATGCTGCGGTTTTTGTCATCGACCAAAAATCAGCCCGATCCATCGAATCGATTTGGGTGCAGTAGTTTTTTTACAATGATTTTCTGATGAATTTCATTGAGTTAGAGAATTTCTTTACATGATTTCTACAAAACTCCTGCTCAATATGATATTTCCAATAGGCATCAAGGTCGTTGCTTTTAAGGATTGA
>JBGSUI010000027.1:0-7280 GCA_041736175.1 Oligoflexales bacterium
TTGGCGACGCTTTAGGTCCGGATTTTTGGCAGTGGAATACTTCCGGTGGTGGCTGGCAATTGTGGCTATTTTGCGCTGAATGCCAAGTCGCTGAAGCAGCTTAGCATGGGGATTGACCGATTTATAAAGCCATCGATAGGGTAGGAAAGTTCCAATATGCTTGAGGGTTTGTTATGATAGGAGGTATGAAGATCTCAACAACGCCCTACGGAGTTTATCCGTAATGACTGACTCGACCATCAAGGATTTGGATGGCTCCTCCCATGGGAGAGCAGCCGTGGGTTTAAACCTCGGACCTAGCTTTGGGGCGACCCTAGGTCATTATGGCAAGAACTGGTCGACACTGACCAAGCCGCCGCGGCTGATCGACCGCCGCTGCCGAGGCTGGGGACTTGGCTTGCCTGCCTACATTAACCTTGAATCTGTGATTGAGGGAGCGACTGGCTTTGATCGCCCCATCTTTCCGTTTGGGACAGCTAATCCGCCCCATACAACACCTCTTATCGTCGCCATCGGCGGGGGCAAAGGCGGTGTGGGCAAAAGCTTGGTGACGGCCAACCTCGCGGTTCGCCTAGCGGCGACGGGGATGCGCGTGGTCGCTGTCGATTTGGATATCGGGGGTGCGAATCTCCACACTTACTTTGGGATCAGTCATCCTAAGTGTCATCTTGCGGATACGTTGGTCTATCGGCGCAAGAGTCTCGAGGAAATCCTTATCCAGACGCCCGTGGAGCAGGTACGCCTCGTGGCAGGCGGCGGCGAGGAGGTCTGGGGCGGGCCCGCCGTAATCACAGAGGAGTCTTTATCTCTGCTTTTTACGGATCTACTGACCAGTGGCTCTAAGCTTGGGATCGATGTCCTTATTTTTGATCTGGGCGCGGGGACGCACCAGCATACCCTAGATTTTTTTCTTGCGGCCCACCTAGGTATCGTGACGGTGTTACCAGAGCCTACCTCTATCGAAAATGCTTATTTGTTTATGAAAACATCCCTATTTAGAATGATCGAACACCTCGGAGTCAGACTCAATGAATCCGGGACTGCAGAGCTGATTAAGAGCCAACTCCTTTCAGACCAACAGCCCGAGGTCAATGGCCATAAGGTGTCTGGATATGCCGAAAAGCTGCGGTTGATTGCCCACAATCATCCCCATTTTGTGACCCAGCTTGCGCTCGCACTTTCAGGACGGACCCTTGGGATCACTATGAATCAGGTTCGTAGCCAGAAGGATATCGATATAGGTCGCTCAATGGAGCTGATCGGTGAGCGCTATTTTGGATTCCATGCCAGAGGGTGTGGCCACCTAAACTATGACGAAGCGGCCTGGAAGTCTCTTAGGAACCGACGGCTACTTGTAGTTGATTTTCCCCATTCCATCCTTGCTAAGAAATTTAGTGATCTTGCTAAAACAGTTATGAATCACTTAGGATATTGAAAGGGTTTGAATCATGGATAAAACACCAAACGACTTGGATGCATCCGTAAAGGGTGGTGGAGACCAGTCCCATTCTTCCAAAAGTCCCTTTGATCCAAAGGACGAGCCCAATCTCTACCAGATCTTGAACCTAGAGCCCCATGCGAATCGACTCCAAATTCGGGAGGCTTATATCAAACTCAAGTCTGCTTATGAACAAGGCAGCGCGGCCCTTTACTCGCTCATACCTGATGATGAAGCCAAAATACAACTCGGTGAGATTGAACTGGCCTATCATTGCCTCAGCGATGATGTTTCCCGTCGCACCTATGATTTAAAGTTAGGTCTAGACAGGACGGGGCAGGCACCGTCGTCCGCGAGACCTCAGCACGCCCATCAGATATCCTCGCCACGGATGGACTCTCGGACCCCATCAAATTCCAATACTGAACGTCTTGTTTATGCCCAAGAGACCTTGCGGGCCGAGCGGCTTGCAAGTTTTGGAACCCGTGACCCGGATCGTAATTTTGGCGCAAGTATCCACCACTACGGCGGCGCGAATGGACCAGACTATGGACTCGGCACCATTCAGACCAATCGATCCACACTGCCCGTGGTTAAACTCAAGGCGGAAAACTCGGATAACGAGGCCGTAAACCAGCAGATGCAAGAACTCCTCGCAACATCGGATCTTGGTGATGGCGAACTCTATAAAAAACTAAGAGAGATTGCCGGCGTCGGCCAAGACGAGATGCAAGACCGGACCAAAATCTCGGTGGGGTATCTCCTCGCCTTGGAGTCTAACCGCTTGGACCGGCTCCCCCAGGCTGTGTATGTCAAAGGATTTTTGCGCAGCTACTTTAGGTATATCAATGCACCCCAGGCTGAGGCCATGGTCGATGCCTTTGCGTTGCGTCTCTCCCAGTGGCAGACTAAACATCGAAGTTAGGCAGGGTGGGGTGGCTAACGCCCTAAAATTAAATAATAAATTATTTAATACCCTTGACATAAGCGTGATTTTGTCCTAAGGGAGAGTTCCTCTGAACCCTGATGGTCTCGAGTGATCCCCTACTTTTAGGAGTGAACGTCTACGTGGAGAACCCCATTTTTAAACACCAAGTGGATCCCGGCAGCGATGGTCCTGGCAACGGCACTGGCAACGGAGCTTTTTACGGGTCTGGTCCTAACCGCCTCGATCTGTGGCTAACCCATCAGTTAAACCTCGAGGGACACCGCGTATCTCGGGTTTATGTTCAGGAGTTGATCAGTTCCCAGATGGTTACGGTTAACGGAACCCCTCGCAAAGCAAAGACATCCTTGAGAGCTGGAGACCAGGTTGTTGCCCAGTTGGCCAACCCCCTGCCCGTCAATCCGCGCCTCAAGCCTGCGTCCATACCCCTTAGTATTCTTTTTGAAGACGACCACCTGCTGGTCCTTAATAAACCTCAGGGCCTGACTGTCCATCCAGGAGCCGGAACCCGCCAGCAAACGACCCTGATCGAGGGGGTTTTAGCCCATGTGGGCGCTGCCATGTGGGATGAGTTTTCGGCAGAAGATCAGGATCTTGAATCTCTCAAAAACCAGACTGAGCGTCCATCGACCAACCCTATGGAGTCCCTGCGGCCCGGTATCGTGCATCGCCTGGACCGAGATACCTCTGGAGTGATGGTGGTGGCCAAAACCCGGTTTGCCCACCAAGACCTCTCGGAGCAGTTTCGCAATAAATCACAAATAACTAGAGATTATATAGCCTTAGGTTATGGTGTGCTCAAAGCTCCTGTGGTCCACGAGAGCTGGCTAAGCCGTGATCCCCACTACCGCATCCGCTACTGCTCGAAACCCGCAAAGGAGACCGGAAGCCGCTGGTCACAAAGTACTTTCAGTCCCTTAGCCGTATTTGGAAATCGCTTGACCCTTATGCAGGTTTCCCTCAAAACCGGCAGAACCCACCAAATCCGGATCCACGGAAAAGACCTGGGGGTGCCCCTGGTGGGCGACCGGCTCTACGGTGGCCGGCAGATCTTTGTGGACGAAAGGCTCTCGACGCTGGTGGCTGCGCTCCCCGGCCAAATGCTCCATGCCTTTAGACTCGGGTTCGTCCACCCTAAGACTGGCAACCCGCTGCTATTTATGGCAGAATATCCAGAGGCGTTTAAACATCTCGTGGAAAATCTATCAGCCTTCAGGACTGCCTAGAATGTTCCGATAAGGATCCAGATGGTAAAGGGGAACCAAGGAGATCGGATCTTGAAGAGCCCGCGCCATTAGGAGACAATAAGAATGCCAAGGGATAGGAACTTAAAATACAGAGTGGGAGCTTTCATGGGCCATGGATCGAGGTTTGGAGGGATGGGCCGATGTCCTTTACCAGGCCGGGCTGTGGACAGAGTCATGGACCGGTCCCGCCTTGGTGGGTTTTTGATCGCAGCGGTTTGTTATGGGTTTGCACCGGTTGCCGGCGCCGACTCTCATACAGGAGATGCATTAAGTGCTGTGACGCCCATGCCCCCCGTGAATCCTCTCACCCAAAATCTCTCCAGTTCCGTCCAGGGGGCGCAACTCGATACGATCCTCCTCAGCGTCGACAAATCCATGCTCAAAGCCGAATTAAGAACCTGGCCCGAAAACAGCGGGCTTTCGTCCATACTGACGACTTTCAAGATCGCCGTCGGCAAGGCAGATGGGGATAAGGAGTTCGAAGGAGACAACCGCACCCCTGAAGGGATTTATTTTGTCCAAAACCATATCGACGGACAGACTCTTCCCGACAAATACGGCCCTCTGGCTATACCTATCGATTTTCCAAACCCCATCGACCAAGTGTCAGGAAAGACCGGACACGGTATCTGGCTCCACGGTGTGGACCGGGAGCAAAGGATCGAGGAGGCCAAGGTGACGGAAGGCTGCGTGGCCTTCTATAACAACGACATCAAGATACTTTCCAATTGGCTTAAATCCCACCAAGGCATCGTTGTGATCGCCAAGGACCAAAAAGGCGTTAATCAGGTGGAAGATATCAGCGCCATTAAGAAACAAACTCTTGATTGGATCGATGCCTGGGCAGCCCGCAATATCAGCGCCTACCAAGCTTTTTATAGCCCTAGCTTTCGGTTTGCAAAGTACGACATCAAGGGGTACATCGATTATAAAAAGCGAGTGTTCGCCGGTTACCAAAAAATGGTGGTGCTCCACGATCGCCTGAGAATCGTCACCCATCCAAAGTATGCCGTAAGTTTTTTTAATCAAGATTTCCGCGGAGACCAGCATTATGTCTCCATTGGCCGTAAGGTCCTCTACTGGGAAAAGGACTCTAAGGGAGAGTGGAAGATCCAGCGGGAGGTGTTTGAGAACCGCCGCTTTGAGCAGCTCTCACTGTCTGATGCAGAGCTAGCCACAGCCTTGCCCGAGCGCAAACCGGTGCGCGAGGATGGCGAATCGAAAAGCTCCGGATCGAATCTTTAGGTCCCTCAAGCCAGCACCATGGAAAGCACATTTCCTGAACATGTTTATTTGCTGATGCAAAAACCCTTGGGAAATACTGTTTTTTTATTTGTTTTCACGCCTCGGGTATTTGCTAGATGGAGATTTATTGCGTTTTTGAGATTCGTGTCTGAAAGATCCGCGCCTTCTAAGATCGCATCATTAAAATCAGCTTTGTCGAGAGTAGCATTTTTGAATATTGCGCCCTTGAGATCAGCTTTTATTAGGATTGCACCGCTGAGATCGGCGCCCTCGAAATCAGCATTTATCAACCTAGCCTCAGTGAGGTCGGCCTTCGCGAGTTTGGCCCAACTGAAATAAGTTTTTGTACCATAAGCCTTTGAGAGAATGGTTTTATTTCTGAACCTAGAGCCGGTAAAATCTGCAAAATTTAAGTTTGCCTCACTGAGATCGGAATTATCAAATTGAGCAGAATATGCCTTGGCGTTCGATAGCGAGACTTTAGTTAAGAACGCGTTCGACAGGTTGGCATAGTTGAATGTTGCAAATTCAAAAATACTGTCCTTGAGATTTGCTCCCTGGAAGTCCTTATTGCTCAACTCGCACTGCAAGCATTGAACGTCCTCAAGGTTCGCCTTTCTAAAGTCTTTTCTTTGCCAAAATTCCTTTGGTAGACTTTTTTTTCCAATGGTGAATTTTGAAAATGAAATGGGAAAACCTCTTTTCGAGCCCCGTGACAGAATGATTATTTCGTCTAGAGAAATTTTTGAATTGGTACCTGGATTTAAACTAGATCCAGTTTGCCAAAATTCCCATAAATTTTCGGCTAAAAATGGAGCAAATCTGGCATTGGCTTCTTTAACCCAAATAAATTGGGAATCTTTTGCTATATGACTATCACCGGCTACCTTGAGCCAAATCACTGGCTGATCTTTGTAAGGGTTGGCGGGGTAGATGTCTTCAAGGGAGATGGAGTCGTAAAATTTTTGTTCGGGATGAATATTGAGTATCCAACTGTTCCAATCAAGTGCGCGAAAACCATTAAATGGAAGTTCCTTATTTGAGTTGGCAACCGTGCTTTCAGCGCCTTGCTTTACACATCCTACGATTCCGATGAGGGACAAGATGACAAGCCCGATGGCAGAATACAAGTAATGATTCGATTTGGTTGGGTTTTTATCGCCAGCATCCTCATGGGAGCACCACCGTGATCTTTTATTCACGTTATAGTCGGTATCTAACATAAAAAGTACGTCCTTTCTTTGCAAAAGCGAAGTTTTGTATTCCAAAAAATTTGACTGATAAAATGGTTGTCCACAAGGTTCATGCAAGAATAGGGCCGGAATATATGCCATGAATATCGATGGCCAAGTATGCCTTTGGTGTAAAAACTAAATTGTTTCTGTAAAATATGTAGACAATAATTGTTTATACATATCCAGCTCGATGGATCAGGTTTTTTTAATGCACAGCCGCTCGCAGGGGGAGGGACAGCATGACTTCAGTCTCAAGAGTTGCTAGCCGCTGGACGTCAGCGTCGACAGTTGATTGGGGAAAGAGGGTCTCGACCCTAGGGTAGGCCAACTGATTCGCCCCGGGACCAAACCTCGTTGCGAACGGCCATGGGAATTGTAGAGCTGTGTTTTTTCGCAATGGACTACACCTTTGGAGTCACCGAATTTGGGGCAGCAGCTTATGCCCGTCGTTCGCCCCGGGGCGAACTGGCTCTAAAAATATTCTTGGAATTTTTCAGAAAAAGCTTGACGGGTTTTGGGGCTTACAAAACGGTTCCTATATTAGCCTCTGCAACCAATTTGCTCATTTTTCCCGCTCAGATCGAGTCAAACCGCCCCATAAACAAATCTGCCGCTTTGAATCTCGATTTTAAAAAAGGCCGTAGACCCCGACCGAAATCGACTTTTACAACCCATGTTATAATTTTTTTTAACAAGGTCTAGACGCCCCAAAGCGTCCTTTATGAGCGAGAAAAACAACGATGATTTCAAATGAAGCCCTCTCAAAAATCCTTGCGCTCCCAAAAAATTGTGACGACTCAGAAGAAACCTCTGACGTCCGCGTGCTCCTGCGCCGGCAGTTTCAAAAAGCTGTTGAGCTCCATCAAAAAGAGCACGATATGGTGATTGAATCAATGAGGGTACTCTATCAGCTTGACCGACAAAATGCAGCCGGAAATCTCGGGCTCACCCGTGATCAATATATCGAAGCACTGGGACTTTCGCCCGACGTCTACTGGAAGAGACTCCAGGCAGCCAAGGTCCTCGCCCATTTTCCCGCATTCGTGGAGTTATTCAAAACGGGACAAACCCACGTCTCGCAACTTGCCATGGTCTTGGGTAAAATCACCGCAGCGAATGCCGACCTTATTTTAGAGGGAATCAGAAATAAAACAAAAAGGGAGTGTGAG
>JBGSUI010000174.1:0-21649 GCA_041736175.1 Oligoflexales bacterium
ACCGTGACCCACTTTACCTCAGGTGAAAGCGGTTTACCTTTAGACGAATGCATGGTGGTCAATCCTCGTTTTTTGGCAAAACGATCATTATACCACGGAAAAAATTAAAATCTATCTTTTCATGTGCGTAGATCTATAATATCGGGTTGGAGCGTAGTCGACTGAAGAAAAAAAATGGGGAGGTGGTGCGGGTACGCTGACTCGAACAGCGGACCTCCACGATGTCAACGTGGCGCTCTAACCAACTGAGCTATACCCGCCCGGGTAATTGCCTCCATGAGGTACACTTGTTGTAAAGACCAATGCCGCGGGTGTCAACCCTTTTTTCGCCACACCACGGGACCGCTAAAAGGCTACAGGAGGGTACCGTGTAGGATATTTTGAACAGATTTAAGGCGAGACTTTCAGGCGCTATAAATGGCCTCTCTCGACCCAGATAATATATGATAGATCATCCTTAAATAATTTTAAGGGATGATTTATAATTCTTTAGAGAGAAAATGAGACATCGATCCATCTGGGAGCAACAAAACAGCACGGTAGTTAACTTTGTTTAGCATAATAAAGGATGATCTATCATATTTTAATTGACATAAAGGATGATCTATCTCTATTTTATAGAGACAGAGTCCATGCAGGAGTCAACATGCATTCCCCCTCAAAAGACATGCTTCCACCGCGCATCCGGCGATCCTTGGTAAAGCTTGGCCACGACATTTCCCTAGCAAGGAGGAAACGTGGGCTTACCGTAGCTATGATGATCGAGCGAATTGGAGTTGCCAAGCAAACCTACCAACGGGTTGAAAAAGGGGATCCATCCGTAGCCATGGGCATTTACGCCATGTGTATTTTTGTTTTGGGACTTGGAGATAAACCATTTGATATTGCCGATCCCAGCTATGATGAGCAAGGACTCCTTCTCGACGCTGAAAAAACTCCAAAGCGTATACGCTTGAAAAAAGAGCCGCATTTAAGATGAAAAAATCAATTGAAGTTTTTTTAGGAGCGGCGGCGCGACGTGTGGGAACACTTCGCTATATTCAGGAAGGCAATCGGGAAAGCTCTGCGTTTGAGTATCATGCAGATTGGCTTACATCAAGGGACCGCTATGCCATTGACCCGGCACTTACACTTGTCGGTGGCCCTCAATTTCATAAAGCGTCTAAAGATGGTTCAAAGTTTACTGGGGCGCTTGCTGATACAGAACCGGATGGATGGGGACGTCGAGTGATCTTACGAGATCATGCGAAACGTCGAGAAAAAATGAGGTTGGAGGAAGGCAAAGATCTGCCACCACTAAACAGTCTTGATATCTTGCTTTCTGTGGACGATATGAGTCGTTTGGGGGCACTTCGATTGAAGGACCAAGATGAGTGGCAACGGGTCATGACTGAACCGGGACAGCGCACAACGCCACCACTAATCGAGTTGTCACAATTATTTACCTCGACGCGAGCTATTGAGAATCAGACAGAGACTGAAGCTGACTTAGCCTATCTTAGAGGTCGAGGGACCTCACTGGGTGGACTTAGGCCTAAATGTACGATCTTGGACGAACAGGGACACCTCTCTATAGGCAAGTTTCCAAGCGTCCAAGATACCCGAGCTGTAACGAAAGGAGAGGTGTTAGCATTGAAACTTGCGGTGGCTGCTGGAATCAATGCAGCAGCCTGCCATATCGTTGATAGTGTCGGTGTGCCGGTAGCGCTCGTTCGGCGGTTTGATCGAACTGCAAACGGTGAACGTATACCATATATTTCTGCAGCGACCATGCTAGGTGTTGTTTCCGATAGCGAAATCCATACCTATACTGAAATAGTCGATGCTTTAAGACTTCATGGAGCAGCGGCACAAGACGACATTGAAGAATTATGGCGAAGGATTGCTTTTAATATTCTTATTACCAATATTGATGATCATCTTCACAATCTAGGTTTTCTTCACTATTCGGGCCCATTTTGGCGTCTTGCTCCAGCCTTCGATGTGAATCCTTTCCCCGATCGTTTCCGAGAACTAAAAACCTGGGTCTCGGAAGAAACCGGACCCACTGCCAGTATCGCCGCACTTTGCTCTGTCTTAAAGTACTTTAAAATCTCGGTGCTACGAGCCAAGACTATCCTTGGTGAGGTCGAGTCTGCGGTCGCTAAGTGGCGCGAGATAGGGCGCAAGGACGTACAGATGAATGAACATGAACTGAACGCCTTCGCCGCCGCCTTCGAACATGCTGAGAGACTGGCTGCTAGAGACTATATCTCGAAGGGCGTTTAAAATTTTTAGTGACTCGATTTTCTGAAAGGCCCACTGCCGTCGCTATTTAAAAAGAGCCGTCAGGACTATCACAAAACTAAACGAAAAACCGATACATATTCCTTTTAAGAATCAGTCACCATCCACCCTCATGACAATTTGATCTTGTGGAATCGGCCAGGTAAATGATTTTACCAGTGGATAAGGTCCCTACGTAAATGCTAGACCCACTGAGAGATTACCTCGTGACCAACATGTAAGGCCACTAAGATCCTTGAGGTGTTGCCGAATTGGAAGGTTAGTGTTTTGGCCCTTTTCATGGGCCTTTTTTAAGGGGTGTCCTTAGACTTGAATCACCAATCGATCCAGCTACCCAGAAACTGACCATAATTTGTCCACGAGACCTTTCGACTTGTCATAACCAACCGTGACAAAAGCTGAAAATAAGATACTTCCAGGTTTATCTTTTCTTGGTACAAATAATATCGCTATCTTTTAGTCTAGAATGTGTGGTGTTTAGAGCCCGCTATGGGCGATGGGTCCAAAGCTACCGCGCCTTACACAGAGGGACAAGCTCGATGGAGTTGTCACCCTTATATCTTGGCATAACACATTTATACCAAGCACTTAAACGCCTGCTCAACCTCAGCACGATTGCACAACGTGATGCCAGCAAGTCTATGATCCGTTCGCTCAAAGAACGATAGATAGGTTGCGTTCGTCAAATTCAGTGTACAAGCTCCTCGCCCCTGCCTATACCAGGACTCGGTAGTGGAATATTCAAATTTGATTTTTTAATGAGAGGTAAGTCATGATCGTAAACACAATGGCTAGAGTAGGAAGTTTGGTTGTCGCGTTGAGTTCTTTGTTTAGTTTTGCAGCTTTTGCGGAAGGAACTCAGCTGAAGCCGACATTAGAATGTGAGATGTCCATGAATGGTCAAAAGAAGGTGGCTCTCACTCCTACGATTCTACCAAACAATCAAGTGATAATGGGCAATGATCTAGTCTCTTATGAAGGGCATACGGTCGCAGTGCGCTATTTGCTCGGGGATTCTTACGAACCGGTTGATGTCCTGCAGATCATCGTTGACGATAAGACTACTACGATTCAAGATCCCGGGCCTACTAACTTTGATGTTAGAGGCAAAGACAACTTTGTACTTTGGTGTTTGCTGCAAAAGTAAAAGCTGGTTCGTTTAAAGTTCTGTTCACTTTGAGAAGCGGAACTCTTTACCAAGCGACGGATGGAGCATTTGCATAAAAAGTGCTCATCCGTTTAATGTCGCCTCCATCAGGTTACTGCTTCTATACCGCAGCATCGGAAAGCCTTATGCCTGAATCTTTGCAAGACTCTGCTATGCTTTAGGAGCGCCCAAGGGATGGATTTGCACATTTATTCTGATTAAGCTATCAGCATCTGAAGTCTCAAGACTGGCCTCCCAGGTGAGCAGATCGGCTTTGAATTTTTGCAGAGCCGACCTATAAGAACTGTGACGGACACTTAAAATAGTTGCTTCGAAGTGACTATCAACCTTACGAGGAAACCACAAAGGCACTACCCTTGAGCTTGCCTCAATCGCTTGGCGAAGAATTTCAAGATGGCGTTTTTCCTTGTTGTCTTCTCCAAAGACATAATGGTTAGCTGAATGTATGAGTCGATACCTGGGATTTGAGGAACTCGATCCTTCGGACGCTGAATGAGGCTCTTTTTCAATGAATGCAGCCTTCTCAAGACCTTCAAGAGCGCGGTCAATCTCTAAAGCGCGATCCCGACCAAAATACTGAACAAGATCGGAGCGTGCAGGTCGGCCTTGAGATAAGCCAAAGGCGCAGAAAACTTCGATCGAGAATCCCGAGAGGTGGTGAGCCTCTGTTAAAGGAGCAAGTTTGACCTCAATAGCCTTTCGGAGTTTGGCCAGAGTTGATTCTAGAACAGTCCGCTTATCACGGCTTTCAGTGGCATCTCGTTCCGCCAGGGTTACGACATAAGAAACAGCAATGCCTTTGAGACCGAGACCTCTGGCCAAAGCTTCAGCTGCCTGGGGACTAGGCAATCGCTTGCCGCGCATGATTTCAGAGATATAGCCTTTTGACGACAGCCCACTTGTGTTACACAGTTCCGATAAGGAAAAACTCTTGCGAGTCCCGCGCACATGGGTCAAAAGCTGCCCTAGTAACTGACTTACGCATTGGCTGCTAACGATTATCTTATAAGTGGCTTCGTCCATTTGAAAGTTCCTGATCTGTTCGCTCGAAAAAGGATGCTCGACCCACGTTCGCTCCTATAGTTTAACAGCTTTTTAGCCATCCTCTAGCTTCTGCTAAAGATACTTCTAAGCTTTTTGTTCCTTCCTTAGGAGATTTAGCCTTTACTATCAGGAGCTTAACCGATCCTAGTTGAAACTCTTTGTCGTACTAATTTGCTTTACCCTTGATAACCATTTAGGAAATAGCCGATGACTCTTTAACGGTAAAATAAGCATGTTTATAAATGCATAAACATTGACAAATATCAAAATTAAGTGTAAGAGAATCCTGCCCCTAGGTCGGAAAAGTTTCTCGACGTTGGCGGGAAATTTATGTTTAAGATCTGGGAATAATCCATGCAAGGACCTTTCGCCTTGCGGCAAATAAAGGGGAATATTGTGAAAAATCTCGGTTTGTGTTTCTTGTTGACTATGTTGTTATCTGCCACTGTTGGCTACGGAGCAGATAGAACGTTCACGTCTAGCAATTGTCGAACAGACAAATGGAATGTCAGCATCTACCATGACCAAGTCGATGTCCCTTCGCTTCTGACAGCTTTTGCTCTGGTTAGAACCTACGGCTTCCGTGTGGAGACCTATGGATTCGATCCAACCGCTCTACCCGCAACTACAGAGACAAACTGGATTGAGGAGATTAAGTCGCTCAGGAAAAGCGGACTCGGAGAAAAGATATCTTTTTTTAGCATAGCCTTCGATCGTAGCTTATTTAAAAATCCAAAAGATCCGATTGTCCAGTCCATTAGAGACGAAGTTATCTCTTCGATCAAAAGTTTAACCGGCATCGAAGTCCACTGTGTGGAACCAGAAGTTGGCGTCACCATAAGCAACTGATGCGCCAATATTGGTATTTTCCATAACCTTGACGACAAGAATCTCGATGCCGCGCTAAGGTATGTCGTATCGCGTCAACCTCGTGGGCCGTCACTCCTGCCTATGCCATGGACTGTACCATGCATGGTGCAGCAATGTTCTGCGTCGTTTGTAATAGGAATATCATTATGGTGCGGACGGAGAGACTTGAACTCTCACGGGTTACCCCACCGGCTTCTAAGACCGGCAGGTCTGCCAATGGAGATTGGTTTAGATGAATCTGGAATAAATCTTTGGCAGAACCCATTCGTGGACGCTTTTACGGAAACATCCATGCAGGTCGCCACTTAAAGGAGGCCATCAAGACAGTACATTTTCCAGATTAGAACGAGGCATCTTCTTATGGGGTTACTTTTCAACTCCAGTCGAAAAAACTCAATGGAAAGAGTCATAAAAAACTCAATAATTTCAGATGCATTTTCAGTTAGATATGGTTAAATATTGGTGCGACCAATATAAATATTGGTCTGTACAACGAAAAAATTGGACTGTCCAATAAAAAGGTGTAGAATGGGCTTAAGGAGGAATTCATGAAAAAGCCTGAATTCGAAGCTAAAAAAATAATCCCAGCCTTCGACGAATTTTTGAGCACTCAAGGATTATGGTTTGAGGCGATTGCAATCGGGGGGAGCGCTCTTAGTATTATGGGAATTATAAACCGAACCACCCAAGACCTAGATCTTCTTTCATTTCCTATACCTCCAGCCATAGCAACTGCTTCTAAGGTCTTTGCAATCCATCATGGAATTCAAAATAACTGGCTAAATACAGGACCAATTGATCTCATCCGTAGTTTCCCCGACAACTGGAGAGAAAATCTTGTTCCTCTGTATTCGGGCAAGTCTTTAGTTCTGAAAACTCTGGAAAGGCAACTTTTCATAAACGTAAAATTCTGGGCAATGTGCGATAGAGCCAGAGACATAGACGATCTTCTGGCAATGGCTCCTTCGTCCTTAGAGCTCAATAAAGCCGTTGAATGGGTTTCACCACTCGATGGAAATCCGAATTGGTCTCAATTTGTCAATAGCAATGCAAAAAAACTAGGTTCATTGCTAGGGCACTTCGAACCTGGGGAGAAATAAGACATGAAGGCATTAACATTGAACCAAAAACTTAGAATGATTGGCTGTACTTTCGATGAAGATTTGCCGGAAAACCACCGCGAATACCTAGTCGATATTGAAAAAACTCTCGCTGAAGTATTGACAAGCATTCAAAATATGACTGAATCACATAGATTAGTGACCATTATTTTCACATGGATCGAAATTCATGGATGGTGTTTAAACAGTGCTAAATTCCTAAAGGTAATCGATAGAGGGGAATTTAAAGGGGCAAATTTCTCTTACATTGGCCTAGCCTCAGTCTTTGCTGTAAGCCTAAAACTTAGAAACTGGAATTCCTTAGTCAAAAAGTTTGAACCAACTGCAGACCGCACCTTCAGAAATCTATCAGATGAAGCAGTTCTATTTTATAATGGACCTGAAAAATGGGCGGAAGCGTTTCGATTTCAAATTCCAAAGGATTCCCTAAGGACAAATCCAAAATGGGTCCTTTCAAGGCGCGCACTTGCTGAGTTGAATCTGCAATATAGAAACCGACTTATTTATGGATCAGATTGGAGAAGTGACGTTGTAACAGCGATTCAATTTGGCGCTGATCGTCCTGCGACTATCGTCAAATGGATTGGTATATCCTATGAGCCCGCCTATCGAATTTTTGAAGATCTCAAAGACGCTGGATTCGTTGAGCAACATCAAAACAAAAAAGTGATTGTTTAGAATATCTAGAATACCCAGAATACGCGTGAATACGGAAAGTGCGCCCGAATTGTCGTTCGAGCGGGTCAATGTACCGATAATTCCTCTAGAACACCAGAATACTAAAACTATAGAACAGAGGAGGCTCGAGGAACATGCGAACGACGTACAACACAGGAGTTATAGTCTATATGGCGACTGCTACCATGGCGCTCACCAGCTGCAGACCTGGGAGCAGCACCCAAAAAGATCGGCGAAGTGCTCAATCTCCCGCCTCGACGGATACTTCATCCGCAGGAGTCTTCCCTGGTGATCCAGCCGGCCCCAATTACCCGACTGCCCCTAAACCAGCTGCTTTTGGCCTGGGCGATACCTATGGAAACTGTGCGGAACTCCAGAGCGATGTCCGGAAAGCTCTCCTGTACAAGAAAGCCAGTGACGAGGCGCGCGCAGCGGCCCAAGGACAGAGGGACGACAAGAATGGGGTACAGGCCAATCTGGACTCTAAATCTTCTAACGTGACCACCCCCGCACCTGCCCAAGCGGAGAGCGCAACGCCATCAGTGATGCCCGGGGAGGAAGATACCCCTTACACCAACGTCCAGGAGAGAGCGATCGACGAGCCGGACCACACAAAAGTGGGTCAGGATCATGTCTTTGTTATGGGTGCCGGCACTGTGCATGTTTCCCATCGGGAGCCCCTCGCTTATGCCGGGCAGCTCAACTTTCCTGCCGGATCTGAGCTCCGCGAGATGCTCGTCACTAAGGATTATTTGTTTGTGCTGCGCGTGAAAAGTCGGAATAAGTGCTTCGAGGGCAAAGGGCGCGAGGAAGATGATGCCGATAAAGATCTCGGCGGTGTTTTCGAAAACATTCTCGGCACCGCAGTGGCCGCATTGGTCGGAATTGTGGATCCGGTCGCCCGCGCCAAACCTGGCTTTCAGCGCAGCCGGGAGCCCAAGCAAGACCTGGAATGCTACACTGTGGCGACTACGTCGATCGACGCCTTTCGGCTGGAAAATGGCAAACTACCGACCCATGCTAAGACCTGGGACTTCAAGGGCTCCTATGTAAACTCGCGCATGCTGTCTGACGGTCGCCTGGTCTTGATTTTTAACCAAATGCTTAACCTCGCCGAACCTATCCGCTGGATCCTGACCGACTCTAAGCGGCGCTTGGACGAGGTTCCTGCGGAGCCAATCGTCTTGTCGGGCGACGAGAGTCGCGGTGCTATGGGATGCAGCCATTTCCTCAAGAGCCGCCTAGACGATATGGACTTCAGGGTGACCAAAGTGTCGGTGATCAATACCAGCAACTTAGCCTGGGAACCACAACAGGTGGGTTTCATAGGTGGCGGCGACCAAGTGTACATGACCGGCAGCAACCTCTACATTGCAAAGACTGGCCGCCTCTGGACGCCTTTCGATGCCAAAGAGACCGTACCGATGACGGATGCGTTGCGCATCACCCAAGTCTCCCTCGGCGAATTCGGGCGACTGGCGGAGACCCTTCCGGAGCTCAGGGGGCGCCCTAAAGATGTTTGGGCCTTCAAGGAAATCACCGAGGCAGATGCGACCCGTCTGGCGGTCTTCACCACGACCGGCGACCTCTGGCAGGGGCCAAACCGGGCGGCAAACCAATTGTGGATCCTGCGGGAGGACGGCCAGAAGCTGGACATCGAAACCTCGATCCAAGACATCGCTCCGGGCGAGGACATTCGCAGCATCCGTTACGTGGGTGGTTGGGCTTACGCGGTGACTTTCAAGAAGACCGATCCCCTATTCGCATTCGACTTGACGAAACCGTCAGCGCCAAAATTGGTGGGCGAGTTGAAGATTCCGGGATTCTCGACCTATTTGCATCCGGTCGGACCCGGACGCCTGATTGGGCTTGGTTACGACGTCTGGGTGGATCCAAATTCCACGGAAGACGATGCGGTCAAGTTCCAGGGACTCAAGCTTTCTCTGTTTGACGTTACCGACCCAACAGCCATGAAGGAAATCGACAGCGTTGTCCTCGGCGAACGGGGAAGCTATAGCGACGCCATCGCCGACCACCACGGGTTCCACTTTGATCCGGCATCCGGACGTGTGGCATTTCCGGTGACGCTGCTCAAGAGTCCTTCCAAGTCTACACCATGGCAAACTCAGCGAGAAGTGCTCTTTTCTGGCGCGGTGTTTTTCGGCGTGGGTGGCGACTCCCTGGTCGAATTAGGTCGCCTTAGCCACGACTCATTTGTTCCCGACCGGTGTCGCAGCGAGATGGCGAAGGGTCAGTGGTGGCAGAGCAAGATCCGCTCCCTCGATGTCAACCGCATCTATCGATTGGGAGACGACTACCTCGCCGCCTCTCGTTTCGGCCTTGCGACATACGCCGTTGACGGCGACCTCGGGGGTCGCTGGTCCGAACGAGTCAAAGTGGAGTTCCCCGAGAACACCTTCGACTGCATGGTGATCCAGCGTGCCCCGTGACCCAGCGTGCCCCGTGGCAGTGTCTCCCCCTTATTTTTATTCACGGGTTAGTGGGTAAAATTTGAGTTTAGATTGATGATATACTGTGGAAACAAACAAGTAAAGGTTGATCCAGGCTCTCATGTGGGGCAATTTAAGGGCAGGGACAAAGAGGATTTTGCTTGAGGAAAACATTTTGCTAAAGTAAAATATTGCTATTGCCGATAAACCTTAGGTAAGGAGAAGAGGTTGCCAAACAAGAAGCGACCCAAGATTAAAAAGTCAGGCAAAGGCCAACCATCGGCAGGAACTTCTATTCTGGAACCAACGGTCTGCTGTTGGGTTAGCCGTACCGGAGAAAAACGGTAAAAGATTGGTTAGCATGGATTAAGAACCATGACCTTCAATCGTTTAAACAGGTCGATAAATTGATAGGGATGCTGCGCTCTGAAGGTCAGAATTTAGGAATGCCATACGCGAGGCATCTTGGTGACGGGCTGTTTGAGCTAAGAGACCCTCGCCAAGGCGGACCAGGTTACCGCGTGTACTACCACTGGGAAGGCGTACTGTTAGTCATTCTTTAATTGCCGGTGATAAAGCTTCACAAGAAAAAGATATCAGAACGGCATATACCCGAATGAAAGATGAGGTTTAGCATGTATAAAAAGGACCGCATTAAACAGTTCGATAATTATGATGACATTCGTAAAGAGCTGCTGACGCCAGAGCAAATCAAGCAACAAGATAAGGAGGTCTCAGAAGAATTAGCGGCTCTCAAATCTCTACAGGAGACTGTAACACGGATGGTTGCCCATTATATGGCCGATGAAGACATTGGCATTGTCGAACTTACGAGCCGTCTTGAAACCAGCAGCAAACAAACCAATAAGATTATGAAGGCTGAAGCCAACTTGACGCTAGCAACTATCGCGGAGATATCGGCAAAGATGGGCTATCTTCCTAAGATTAGCTTCGAGAAAAAGCTGCGGCAGAATTAATCAGGCGGCAAACGCCCAACTGTAAAATTTAGGAAGTTCTAGGGTACCTTACATGGTTTTGAAATGTGCGCTTAAGTCCACCTCTCTTCCCAGAGTCCTTCACCCCGAGGCGAACCACTAGGTTTACTGCTCAGCAACATAAAAAATTCTTGAAATTTTCACAAAAAATCTTAAGGATTTTGAAGCCCACAAAGCGGGTTCCATAACAGATTCTGCTGCAAATTTCCTGATTTTTCTAGCTCAGATCAAATAAGTTAGCTCCATAAACAAAGAAGGCTTTCTTAGTTACGTTTTTAAAAATGACATTAGACCAAGAGTGGCTTAGTGCATGCTGAAAGCACAGCAAACGCACCTAAATGCTTTTTTAGTGCACGATCTAGGAGTGGGGCGGTTGATTGGGGCTCTTCACTAGGGCCATTAGCTATTTTTAGTAACCTATAAATCGATCCATAAAAACCTCCTGGAGGGAGCCAAAATCAAGCTTCCGTCAAAGAAACTACCTTGCCGATAGGATAGAAAGATGTGCCCCAAATGAGCGCCGGGATCAACTTTGACTTTTTTGCTTCCACAGAATATCATCGTTCTAAACTCAAATTTTACCCACTAACCCGTGAATAAAAAAAAAGGGGGGGAAGTGCTCCCACGGAAAAGTCGAAGTATCGTTACTTCTATGCTAACCTTCGGTATTGTCATTTTATTGCTGTCAGGTTGTTTCACAGTGAGTAACACTCTGGGCAGCCGCGTATCCTATATCGGATTGACGCCTAAACCGAAGTCGGCAACTTTAATCGGCCCAGTCACAGGCAAGGACTGCGTGATACAAGTTTGGGTCCTATTGACGGGGATCCCTAGTGTGACCAAGGCATTCCAAGTACTCCAGGATAATCAGCAGGTCAAATACCTGCGCAATGTATCTATCATCGAACAATCGTCTTCCCATGGGTTTTATGCTGAGCACTGCTTTTTGATTAAAGGAGAAGGATTTAGCGATGAAACTTAGCTGTAAATACATTCTAATACTACAAGTTGCATACCTAGCGTCGGCGTTGTTCGGCTGCTCCAGACATCTTATAACCTTTCCTTTAGTCTCGATGACCAAAACCGAAAATCCGGCAAAGACCAAAAGCATTGGTCGTGTTAAACAGCAGTACTGCGATACCGAAGATCCAATAGTGGCCACCCCTGACGGAGATCCGGCCTTGATCGATGAAGTTATCCTTCGTGCCCAAAAGGCAAACCATGCGGACTATCTTCGAAATGCCTCGCTGACGCGTTCGGGATGGAGATTGCAATGCATTGAAGTCGAGGCTGAAGGTCTCAAAGCTTTGTGAGCTGGGAAGCTTCTTGCCAATGCATCGGCACATGAGACATACATCTTATGGAGCCATGGCATAAAACGCGAGACCCAATGAGAGATTGCCTCGTGACCAACATATATGTCACAGATAGCCCTTCAGTGTCTGCCAATCGCCTTCATTTTAACTTTGACAAAACACATTTTTGTCAGTCCAATCATTATGGTGCGGACGGAGAGACTTGAACTCTCACGGGTTCGCGAGTCACTCCGGTGATTAAAGATATTTTGAAAAAATGCCGATGACACCTTGACGCACCACGAATGTAGTGTAAAATCTGGATTGGACGTGGGGTGGAGGTGCATTCTTGACAAAGAGATCAGTTGATCCAGTAGATATAGAAGGGAAATCGGATGCTCAGATTATTAAGGAGGCTTCTGCAAAAGAATCCATCGTTTGGGAAAGACCAGAAAATCCAAACAAACGAAACATGTCTGCTCAGCAAGTAAAAGAGATTGTTGCCTCATTTCCAGATAAAAGTCCTATAGCTCATGTATTTGTGATCGACTGGGAGCCTCGGACTAGTGACAAAGGTACTCATGCAGCCACAGGCGAGAAGGAGGTATTTGTTATAGGTTACTGGCGAAAGAGATTTGGCCAAAATCGGAAATATTATTTTAAAGGATTTCTTTTCCACGAAAAAAACATTGTAGGTGCAGAATATCAATCTGCCAGGGAAGATCAAAAATGATTTGTAATCATACTTCAACAACCAAGAAACAAATCACAAAATCTGTTGGGTCACAGGTTTTTAAAATGGAAGCTTTGGTTTGCAATGAGTGCAATGCTTTGCGTTGGGACGGCGAGATTCAAGGCAAATTTGATAAATGGCTTACCACTCTTCCTAGAGATAGTTTCACTGTTCAGGAAGTTAAGTTACCAAAAAATATCGTTGAGTTTATTGAGCAGAAATCCATAGAATTCTCTGGGAAGAAAAACAGATCAGCAATGGTTCGAGCAATGATCAGTATTTGGTGTAATTTTGTAGATAGGAATAATGAATTAGCTGACGCTGTTGAGCGTGAATATGATTTAAAAAAATCGATTTTGGCTCAAGATAGGTATCGTGAAAATGTGCGCTTAAGTCCAAAATTCTATATCCAGGTTAGAGCGCAAGCTGAGCTGTCCGAGATGTCCATGCAAGAATTTATCGTGGCATGCGTTGAACGAATTAGCATTGCTATTATGAACGAAGGGGAAGTTAAGTTTTATGATATAAAAAATAGACTGAGTGATATCGTAGCAGCAGCCTAAAGTTGTTTCCTTAAAAAAGACGGTGATAGGAATGAGTTCAAGGGAACCAATCACCGTGATAATTTTGCGCATGACCCTGATTTTAAAATTAGATTCACTCGGCAAACGATTAAAATCATAAAAGGCAACAGATATGGATGAATCCAAAGGCATTACAAGGTTAACAAAGATTGTTTTTTCTCGAGTATTATTTACAGGGGATAAGCTCGGACCTGATTATGAATTCAATTTTGCTGCCACGGGGCAATCGGCAACAATTAAAGTTAACATGACAAAAAAGCGAGAAGCTGAATTAAATAAAGACATCTTTTCCATTTCCGAGTTACCTGAGGTCCGCCGAATTCCTCTGCGTATCGAAGCCCTAGAGAGGGACAAGCCCTTTAGCGATACCGGCTCCCTAGAAACAGAGCTAAATATTGCTTACCCTGAGCCCAGAGAACAATCAACCACCTTTGACGTCATCGTTTATGGGAAGGGACGAGAAATCCGCAAGCAGTCCAAGGCCAGCATCACGCTCATCACCTGTTTAGACAAAGGATTGAGATATGTAGCTGGCCTAAACCCTAACAGTTGGCTTTCCGTGGATTTAGATGTGGGATTTCAGGTTCAACTACCTCATTTCTTAGGTGTAGAACTGGTCGAAATGACTTCACAAGGAACACATTTTCGGATTCTTGAAGGCCGATTTAAAGGAGAGCTTGCACAAATTTCAAGTTCAGCTGGCAGCGACTATCTCCGTCAAGAGATCGGAGTACGGAAGGAAAGTGCACGTTTACATCTTCGAAAGAGCTCCCAGCGGTTGCAAATCGCAGGTTTGGGAGAGTTTTCAGTGGTTCTCGATCCTCGCAACCCTTTACCAATGGGTAGCTATGTCGTTGAGATTCCCGATGAGCCTCATGAATTAGGTCGTCCTTATTTGGATCAAGCAAAGTATGCTCGAACTTGGTTTCGATTGGGTGAAACCGGGGACCGATATCTCCATACGGGGAGGGTTTCCGCAGGGTGCGTGACTGTTGAAACCGTTGATAGCTGGGACAGTATCTGCAAATTTTTATTGCGTTGCCGCCTAGATTCCAAGGCCATTGGGATCCTTGAGGTGTTACCTTGAGTAACTTCCGTTTTGGCTTTTTTTTGGTAGTTTTATGGACTTGTTTCTTGGTGCTAGGAATCGGCCTGAGATTCCCCGAAATCATTCAGAAAATAAGTCCTAGGCATGAGCCCTATTCGATCCAACGGTTTAGTGACAAGCTCGCCGTAGGGCAGTTGCTTCCATTGAAAGAAGAGCTGATGCCTCAGGATGATCGGACGCATGTGTTCATATTGCGAAGCGAACATCATTTCTGGGATGGCGAGGATCCTATAAATTGTATCGAGTTCGAGTGTGAAAAGGACTTTGGGGTCTTTTTTAAGAGACCTGGTACTGCTTTAAATATATTTACCAATGAACGAACGATCCCGACAGCCTGGGGCATTCCAGTCATATCTGATCGCTGGGGTATGAGGCCCCTTGAGACGTTTACGGTTGTTGCAAATGGTAATGGAATCGTTACAGCAATTCATCGCTACGCTGATATAGAAGATCTGGACAATACTCTCGGACCAACGCATTAAATAGGAGTGTTCAATCTGTGTTTTCTGCTTTTATCGCCAAACTTCGTCTCCAAAAGATTCCCTGGATGATTGCTTTGATCGGATCACTGGTTTCAGTGGCGTTGGGGTGGTATTTGGGGGGGCGTCCTGGGCTATACTGGCCGCTAGAAAGAGAGCGCCTCAATGTTTTATTTGAGTATTCACAGAAAGTCCGTGTTGGTAACCCGTTGGCAATCAAGGCTCATGACTGTCGCTCTGATCTTGGCGGAACTAGAGCGGACAATAGCAATGCCTTGACGGTTTATATGGTTGGATATGGAGAGGACTCATGCTGTGTTGGTGATGGCTGTGGCTCAGTGGGTTTAAAGACTCGGACTGGGAATGGATTCATCGCAACAATCCTCATGATTCAAAGCAAAGAAAAGGCTCGTTCGATTGGAATGCCCATGATAGACGATGGACGTGGTGAACGTTTTGCCGATCGTTTGATCGTGGTCGCTGATAACCATGGGGTGGTTAGGGGGATATTCCATAACCTCGACCAAAAGCACCTAGACGCCGCGCTGCGGTACGTTGTGTCGCGTCCACACCGTGGGCCTTCACCTTTAGCCTATACTATGGACTGGCTCCATTCAAAGCTAAGCAATCTTCCGCGTCGTTTGTGATTAAGCGGGACTCTCACCGAGTAGACTAGGAAAAGGCTAAATGATTACCGCGCGCCTTCATTTTAATCGCTCCGAATCGTTAAAATGCAAGCAAAATCATTATGGTGTGGACGGAGAGACTTGAACTCTCACGGGTTACCCCACCGGCTTCTAAGACCGGCATGTCTGCCATTTCATCACGTCCGCTCCGTGTTTCTGCCTAAACTCTTTCGACCCCGCTCCAGCCTTTCGCCATTTCCCTAGGGAGCTGAAACTCCTGGTTGAACTAGGAAACACAATTGTCAAAATCGAACCAAACTATATTCTGCGTGGATTTGTTTTCCCTCCATCTGAACGCAAACTATCTCAAAAATGCACTGATCACTTTGGCCCCGTGGTATTCGCCAATATCGTCAGCATCGAAGATCTCTACGCCGGAAAAATCTGCGCTGCACTGGACAGACAACATCCACGCGATCTTTTCGATGTTCATTTTTTTCTTAAAAACGAGGGCTTCACTGAAAATGTTCATAAAGCATTCCTCGTCTATTTAGTAGGTGTTTGGGCTATGGTGAATCTAATTTTAGCAAACTTATAAATACAGCCCAAGTATCCAGCAGCAGTAGCTGTTGACCCATCAATTAAGGTGAGAGGAGGGCTTGTTCCAAAGTCTGTATTAATCAAGAAGGTCCCTTTAGATGTGTAGCGTACTCCGCTTCCTGGAGTTATTTCTGCGGTGGTGATTCGGAAGGCGACATCCATAGGCGAGGCCGCTGTTCATATTATGTTGCTTGGTCTTAGCGAAGCCCACCCTCTTCATTTTTTGGATTTCTCAGCCAGCTTGTCTAACTCTTTTATCAACGCCTTAGCTTTAAAAAAAGAACTCCTGACATTGTCTTGTAGATTTTCCACTTTAGAGTCGTAGTCTACGTTGTTTCGCCATCCTCTGAGCGTTTCTAAATAATTAGCTATAAATTTAGGGGTGAATTTTCGATTTCTAAAATAATCTATTAACGCTAGGTGGACATCATTTTTGGGTGGGTAATAATTCTCGTTCCTAGCAAAATTTAAAGCAATATTGAACACAGCGTAGTAGGTCCTAGAGACCGCTGTTCGTAGCTTGGCTTCATCATTAGAGGAACCACTAAGGACTTCAGCTAATTTAAGATATTCTTTCCAGTCCCAATTCACCTTAGTAATCTTCCATAATAACAAATTCACTAGCGCCAGGTAGTTCACAAAGCTCTTTTATTGTTTCATGACATTTTTCGTCAGAAACACCGAATTTTGGTTTAAAAAAAAGGTATTTTACCAGTCTGCCTGTCTCAACATCAGCAATTTCCTTGACCTCAACCTTGGTAGCTATGGAATAAAGCCTACCTTCGAGTATAGGTAATACTTGATTATAGGTTGACAATTTTTCAGCAGCACTCATTTTCTTCTTATCCTTTTCGGTTTCCATAGAATATCACCCTCCGCTCAATCGGTAAAGGACACCTAAAACTTTACTGGTGTCTGCAACTAGTGTGCCTTTATTAACGTATCAATCGCTTATCGGCAAATATGCACAAAATATTTAGAAGAATTGAAATACTATTAAATTTATTCATATTTTTAATGTGTTTAACTCATTGACACCTACACCAAAAAATATCAATTAGGTTAAGCTCAATCCATTGACTTATTTAGAGTAGCCCAAGTACTTACCAAGCCAGGGAGCCCTCTTTCAGCCGCATTAGCCAGTAGCTTCTTTACAGGCTCCTCTAACCCATCCCAGGCCGCATCTAACGCCAGTACTGTCCTTTGGGCTAGTACATCAGTGCCCTTGATTGTGTCACTTGATTTAGCTAACAGTGAGCTGGCAACCTTCCTTCCATATTTATCCCTTGCTAGGCCAGCAAGTCCACCAACAGCAGCACCGGCTATACCCCCTCCAGGTCCACCAAAAACTGAACCTAGGGCAGCGGACGTTAATCCTCCGCCTACAACACTTCTACTACCCCTACCTGTGTCTCCACCAGACTTTTTGTAGATGGAACTAATATCAAACTCATTAAATAGAGCATTGTCTACTTCCTTTAAATCCCCCTTCAAAACACTCTTTGTATCCTTCGTCATATCATCGACTAGGTTTTTTGCAGTTGATACACTTCTGTCTGTATATTCAACCCCGGCCTTTCCATTTTTAAGACCGAACTTGGGCATCAACTTATCATACATTGCACTTTTTTTAGCTACCGGGACCATGGCATCTCTGTAGTCCGTATTTATTTGTTTTAGAAGGTCATCGACATAAGTTCTATATTTGGTCAAAGCTTCATTTGCTACACTTTTACCGGGGTCATCCCAATCTATGTTTTTATCAATATTTTGAATAACCCTCTTAAGGTCTGCAAAATTATTTGCCTTAATGAAATCATCCTGGGCAGCCTGTACATAGCTTGCGGCTCTTTTTTGAGCAGCCTGGGAACTGTTCTTAATATTCATTGTAGTTAGTACATCGTCAGCTATTCCTGCGAACTCCTCTCGAACTGTTTTCTCAAAACCAGGAACAGGAAAGTCAAAAATACTAGCTCCTTTAAGATGCAAGTCCACCTCCTTATCCACAGCTTCTAGTGCTTTCCAAGCCTTGCCACTTTCTTCGGCCATTTCATCTCTTAGTCTATTTGCCGTTTTCTCTACTGCCTGTGCCAATTCAGTATTCCCTTTAGGCGTCATGTCTTTAATTGATGAGTTGGCTATTATTTTTCTGCCGACTTCCTCTGGGAGGTCTCCAAGAAAGTCACCTGCTTTAGCAGCGGTGTTTTTAACAGCTTCGCCACTTCCAAGCCAATTCTTAACACCCTTAGCTGTCTTAGCTACGCCTTTTCCAAGTCCAAAAGTAGCAACACCAACTCCAGTTCCCAAAGCAACATCTTTCGCTGCTCCTACAATATCTCCATCAGTTAAATCAGCATCGCTATTACCAAGACCTACAACAGCTCCCCAGTCCGGCAGCGGTTTTTAAGGTATTTGCACCTGCAATAGGCGCACCTACAGCACCGACCACACCACCAACTACCTGCCCAGCCATCTCAGTCTTTGGATTCTGTCTAGCAGATTCACCATAAGCTAGCCTGCGCTCATCCCTAGCCTTCTGGTAGCTCTCTTTTAATGAATCACCTTCATATGGAATGCCTTCCACAACATGGGCAGCTCTATCTAATAGATAGTTACCTCCACCCTCTACTGCACCTAGGATTTCGTCTCCTAAGCCCATTGTTATGCCCTGAGAAATACCACCAAGGGCCGATTTAGCTAGAGGAACATCCTCTTTGACTACAAAGCCACTTGCTTTTGCTTTTTCTAGGTTGGCTGCTTTATCGGGCCGCTGATGAGAAGTTCCAGAAGGCGTCCCAGGCAGAGAAGTCGGTGAAGCAGTTCATGGAAGCCCTTCAGAAGGACCCGATGACTGTACTAAACAATCTTAATTTACCTATAGACCGGAAGAAGCTGGCAGAAACAAAGGGAATCGAGATGCAAATTAGTCGCAAAAAAGAGATAAACAAAATCAGGTAGTTAAAAAATAAATATTTACACAGGACCTTAATAATTATTGTATGAACCTATTGACAATGGTTCTCATTTGGGTTAAAATATAAACAGGACCAGGTTTGTAAAAGGAATCGTCTAGTTACAACCCAGGACCAGAAAAATACCACCAATCAAGCAAACTCGGTGGGTAAAGGAGATAGAATGAACAATTTTAAAAAGGTCTATTTGCAAACTGATTATTCAAAATTTGGTAAGGCGGAACAAGCTGGGATGCAACTTCTGTTAGAGTGTTTGGGGTTTAAAACAAGACGGCTTCCACTTGGTAAATATGGCCCTGACCTAGAGATTATTGATGCACCCCCTGGATACGAATACATGGTTGGGGACATGATTGAGGTTGTCAGTCGATTGTTCTGGCCTGGTGGAAGCTGGCCTAAGCCTGACTTCAGAATTGAGGGCAGGAAGATACCAAACTGGGGCCCTGACTCTGAACAAGACCCCAACATACCCCCCTACGGCCTTCATTTTCTGATTTTATCTTCCCCAGAGTCTGGTTTCAGTGATGGTATATTCATTCAGCAAAAACATATTTTGGCAAATTTAGAAAATATCCAGCAGGTAAAACACAGACTCTGTCAGGAAGGCCAGACAGAACCTAATCTGATTATTCCAGCAGAGTTAGGGATATGGCTCTCTAAGTCTGAACCTGAATCTGAGGTGGCAGCATGAGACATTACGATGCACACCTGACAGAACAGCTTGGTGACTACAAAGGACTCTCCGAACAAGACAAAATATGGTTGGATGCTTTCAATAAGGCAACTATTTCAGCCAACTTTAGTAAATTAAAAATTCTACCGATAAGTGGCCCGGAACTGAAGAACCTTCAAAAACAAATTCATCGGGAAAGAAGCAAAAGGAGATTTGACATCATGAATAATGGGGAGGGGTTTATTAAAGAGAAGAATAATGAGTTGCGAAAAAAATGCAGGTGCTACCAGATTGCAGATTACTTGCCGAGCCCGAAATCCCTGTGTAAACAAGGCAGTCAAAGAACACCTTGGATTTCCAGTCTAGGATGTTTTCCCTGACCTTCAGGTATTCGCCCTTCTCTAGGAACCTAACTTCAGGTAGGTCCTCTTTATCGAGGGATAGCAGCTCGGAGTCTAATGCCCTTCCAAGGAATTTGAGGACGCTCTTAAGCCGAGAGACTAGTCTTCTTTGGGGATTGCCTTGGTGCTTAGAATTGATGGCCTTCTGTAGTTGGTAAACGTCTGTGGTAGTGAGTGGTAGATTACCTATGGATTCGACTGCTCGTTGATATTCCAGCCTGGTCGTTTGAGGGTCTATATTCCTAGGATGTTTGGTGAAGTGAAACTTTAGATACCGCTCAAGGATTTGAGCGTTCTCTGTATGGTGGGTTCTTATTGTTTGTCCTATTCGCTCTTCATCCTCTCGGTAGAAGTCATCCCTAAGCTTCTGTGCTGCTTTCAGGAGCTGCTTTACCTCCACACCAGCCCCTAATTGACTGTTGAGGATATCAATCCGAGGGTCCTTGATGGTCTCGTAGCGATACTTACGTATCTCCCCAGGAATGGGAATACGCCTTTGGAAGGCGAAAGTCTTACGACTACCCTTTGGTACTTTTAGGAGGAATGCTGTCTTTTTCTGCATCGATTTTGTCCAACTCCAAGCAGTCTTGGTAAATCTTGGCAAAGGAAGCAGACCCATTAACACATTTTATGATTTCATACAAATATTTCGCATCATGCCAAGCATTCAAGGAGGTTACCTTTTGACCTACATGTAGGCCAGAGGTAGTCTTAGAATGTAGGCCAGACCTAGACATTTCTACGTTTACCTGATGGTGTTTTGCTTAATCAAATCATTATGGTGCGGACGGAGAGACTTGAACTCTCACGGGTTACCCCACCGGCTTCTAAGACCGGCATGTCTGCCATTTCATCACGTCCGCAAAAATGACTCACTCTAGCTACCTCAGACCACGCCCTTTGTCCACAAAAAAAATCGCAATCCCCATCCCCCCTTACCAATCCGTTGGCTAGCTCCCAACGACCACCCCCTTCATCCTATCCACCGATATTAAACATTTATTATTTTTAAAAGCACGTCCAACCCAAAATTTATTCTATTTATGATAAACTATCCAAAACTACTTATTGAGAGGAATAGATTTTGGATCATCATAATTTAAACAATTTTAGATCTATTTTTTGGAAGGTTATTGCAACCACAATCCCCGCCTTCATCACGATGGGCACAGCGCTGGCTCAAGATGCCACGACGGCAGCACCCGCTGCTCCCAAAATAGACACAGGCGACACCGCCTGGGTCTTGACTTCTGCAGCATTGGTTCTGCTGATGACACCTGGGTTGGCCTTTTTTTATGGAGGCATGGTCCGGGTCAAGAATGTTCTTTCCACCTTATTTCAAAACTTTGCCGCACTCGGCGCCGTGGGGTTTATATGGGGGGCCGTTGGCTACAGTCTAGCTTTTTCGGGAAAAAGCAACGGCTGGATTGGGGTGTCCAAATAGGGGGGGTACGAGCCTAAATCCTATCCTAGGATTTGGACCTAAAATCAGTCTCCCCATCTTTCGGATAGTAGGGGATATTCCCGCGGAGTCCAGAAAGCATTTTAAACTGTTTTGACCCCCAG
>JBGSUI010000231.1:0-31171 GCA_041736175.1 Oligoflexales bacterium
GCGGGCCGCTTCTTCAGGACTGAGCCAAAATCGTTGTTTGAGGCGGTGTTAGCAAGTGTCGACATGCCAAGACGCCCCAAGTCTCCGCCGAGACTGAAAGTCGTCGAAGGGTGACTTTTGGCCGACGGAGTGGTCGAAGCCTAATTTTACAGATTTACGTCTATTTTAGGGGTATTTATATATTTTAACACCCTAGACCGCTGCGGATCCCTGGGAAAAGCCAGCACCATCTCATCCCTTTGATCTAAGTCTAAATCCACTTTAGCGATGTCTCCCCCGACATCCGTGGTGAGACTCCAATGGGGACTACTACTCAGGGTGTGATCTCCTTGAATGGTCCGAAGATCCAGGGTGTCAGCCATAGGGAAAAACAACACTCCTGGACTTTTTTGTCCAAATCGCACATCCCACACTGGCAACGATCCCAATAGACCCGCCCAGTTTTTAAAATCTATGGGATACCCTAAAGAATGAAGCGACAAACTCTGGTCTATAAACTTTCCGCCTTTATTTTTGTACCAAACATATTCAAGATTAACTTTCTTTGTCAGATAAGCTGCTGCGATATCTGTCCATGACGTAGATGCGACCGGTGCTACAATATCAGCTAACCCATCCCGATCATGGTCGCGGTATTCCTGAAATCCAAAATACCCCGTGCGCCTCAAGATCTGGACAGGCTTGTGCGAAAACAGGGTTTTAGGATCCTGGTGATGGATATAGAGGGCAACGCCGATATCAGCTAAATTCCAGCTAGACTTAGCCACCACCAACTCTGGCCTACCGTCTCCCGTTAAATCCACTAGCCTCGACTCCACGCGAATACTGGTATTTTTGCGTTCTTCTGGACTCAAAACCTGAATAGGATATTCGACGGGGAGGACTCCGCCCAAAAAACCCCTGACTTTGTCTTGGATAAGACAGCTTACAAATTCGGGGCTGCTAAAGCAGAGATCTGCAAGTCCATCCCCATTGAAGTCTGGAGCCGTGACATCGGGAAATTCAAAATGAACCGCCACCCTTTGGGTCGTGCTTAAAGCGCCTCGCAGGACCGGCCATTGGTAACGGGCAAGTGCCCTAATGGGAAATTGGGCGTAAAGCACCATCCCGCCACCACTTTGCTTTTGTCTATACAGGTCAAATCCATGGAGCCTCGGAATAATCATCGAGCGGGATTCCCCGCTAAATATCGGAAAACAAATCTTAACCCGCGGCAAAACATCTGCCCGTTCATGGGCGAGGATGGTTTCCTGAGGTACAACCACTATCTTTGATAAGGCACCAAAAACCCCTTTAGGACCTATCAGCAGAAACTCCTCTACCTTAGGGTTTTCCACCTTAGGACAAACGTCAAAGGCCACCGCATCTTTATCGAGAGGGATCACCCGGCTCGGCATAAGGATCCCATCCCGTGTTTTCTGAAAGATCTCTATCTGCTTTTGTCCTCCCCTACCAGGTCCAGGCTTTTGAGTCACAACATAAAGCTCGGCCGAAAACTCCCCTCGAATGGGAGTCATCCCTAAAAAATCTCCGCTTAACTGAATGGTCTGGGGGGTGGCCTGTGCAGAGTTTTGCAAGATAAAAAAGGTGCTCAGTAAAGATATAAGGCATTGGTTATATTTAAGTGGAGTCAGATTAAGCAATTTCAATGGAAACAGCCCTCCCATTTTAAAATTTAATCTGAGTTATAACTTTTACTGATTCAGACTTTGTGCTTTGATCATATCATCATTTACAATCGATTAAAAACGCATAAAACCCGACCTACTCAAAAAGAGTCGTCAGGATTCTAGCATTTGCTCGTTACCAAAAACCCTTAGGCTTTTGCTTTAGATCCGGTATTTTTAACTTTAGGAGCTACAATCTTGCCCTGCTCTGCAAGCTTTAGGAGGCCAGCAAGTCGGCCAATCCGCCGAGCGGCATTGTTCTTATGAAGGATACCCTTGGAGCCAGCTTTTGCTAATGCGGCCTGGGCTGTCATAAAATGGGTTTGGAGCTGATCCACAGCTACGGTTCCCTGAGCACTGCTCACTACAGCTGATTTAAACTTTTTAACCGCTGTTTTTACGGACGCGAGGTACTGGCGGTTGCGAACTCTGACTCGGTCGTTTCGTCTAATCCGTTTGATTGCTGATTTATGGTGTGCCACGTCTGATCCTCACATTAGTTCAATAGGCGCCTTAACCCTTGAGGCTAAGAACACACATCTAAGACGCTCGCTTATATCGGCTCAGGACCCAACCGTCAAGTGCCATCAAGGCTCTTTTGCAGACTTAATCTTAATACTCCGTCGCCCACTGAGACGCGTAACCTGCCGAACAGCTCCGCGCCCAATCACAGCATAGACGCTAGCGATAGAAAAGGTAACTAAAGTCAGTGGGTTTGCACTGCCTCGCCGGACTCTATCAAAGATCCGTTCTAAGGGAGCCTCCGACACGGTCCGAGGCTGGTTTTTAAAGACCAGGAGAGCCACGGCCGCTGATAAGACGCTGGTTAGGACTAAGCTCTCTTGGGCTAACGAGCGCACCCGTTTCTCTTCAAGCAGGTCCTTAAACTGTTTGCGCCCTGCTTCATCAAACCGCAGCATCGTCGCTTGGACATCATAAAACGCCTCAAGGACCTCGCCACTCTTGATATCAGCGATTTTAATCATCGCAATCTGGGCACGATCAATCATCGCCTCAATACGACGGGCAATCTGCTCTAAGTCCTCAAGACTTGGCTCCCGGTCAAGGACTTCCCAAATACGCCAGCGACCTTGCTGCTCACTATTTCCATGCCTATCGTTACCATGTGGCACACTCAAAACTCCCCATGACTTAAGAGCCAGTCTTAAAATTCGGGACTCGGCATACTGGTGGAGTCTAACTCGATCCAAAAAAAACAACCAGCGCTAAACCAGTTTTGTTCTGATTTAACGCCGGAGATATGTGCCTATTTAGACAGAACCTACATGAGCCTATGACAAACTCTCAAGGAGAGGGTCTTTTTTAAGAAGCCCTGCTTTAACCATCAAGTTTCAATGACTATTTGGACTTTCCTGTCCTTAGTGCACGTACAGCTTCTGTTTTTTTCGCAAGACGACGCTTTTTACGGCGCCATGCTTTACGCTGGCGAGCTTTTGGACTGCTTTTATTATCACCACGACCCATACTTTTTTAGCTCCTTTAAAAAACTAGCTTAAGCAGGTTATCTGAACTTGGCCCCGGTCGACCTTATAAACGAATCCAGACCTACTTTGTCGATGGTTCGGATCGCTGCCGTACTCACTCTGAGGCGAATAAACCTCTTTTGGGAGTCTGACCAAAAGCGCTTGCTCTGGAGATTTGGCAGAAACTCGTGCTTAGTTTTGCGGTTCGAGTGAGACACCCGATGTCCGACTTGGATTCCTTTTCCACTAGGGCAAACTCTTGACATGGCGATCAGTCCTCCATCTCACCAAATTCCATTTCTTCTTCGTCACGCCCTTCTTCAGAGCGGCCGCCATCGCCACCAAAATCCCGTCGATCCCCACGGTCCCGATCACGGTCCCCAAATCGACTAGGACGAGAGTCTCTTGACACACCTGCATTGGCTGCAGCCATCTCACCAGCAAACCCTCGCTCTACCCTATGGGATACGGAGGAAGGAAGCAACGCCAAGTAGCGGGCTCTTTTGATTGCTAGAGTGATTTCATGCTGCTGCGAAGAGGTCGCACCTGAAATTCTCCTTGGGATGATTTTACCCCGATCGGTGATAAAGCGCTTGAGAGTATCAGGCTTTTTAAAATCGATGGGGATGGAAGGGTCCAAGCTGCGCTTGCGGCGGAGCATGAAACGACGTCGTTTTTTCTTTGATGTCTTCGCAGACATACTCGTGTTCTCCACTTGTCATTTCCGTCTTAGGGCTAGTACTTCTCGGACGGCAGTTGACGGCTTGTAAACTTTCCATCAGGCTTTGTTTTGGCCACGGGAAACCTAGCAGTAGGTCCGGAAACTACAACAGCCTTTCCAGATGTTCAAGAGCGAATCTTTCGATATCTACTTTTTTGGCAGCTAAAATGGGACCAGATCTCCCCCCTAATGACAACCACGACAATCCCCCAAACACAGGGTAGACTCCCCTCCAGGCTTCTGACGGATCTGGTGATATGCCACGATTTCTTAGCCATTTTTGGGAGCTTATATCCAGGCCTTAAGGGTGCTTTCCCATGGAATCTTTGAACCATAATCCAACATTAACCCACCCCCCTCTGTGCTCGGTGGAGGTGGCGATCCCAAGCAAAATCGCTGGAACTTTCACCTACCTTGCTCCTGACACCATCGCGGTCGGTACAAGGGTCGTGGCCCCTTTTGGCCGCCAATCCCTCATAGGCATCGTGGTCAAAAAACACCCGACAGCCCAGCCACTTAAGGCTCAAAAAACCTATCAACTGAAACAAATCACATCCAATATTGACCAAGAGCCAATATTTTCTGAAGATCTTTTGACCTTAGGTCACTGGCTCTCCCATTACTATATACATCCCCTTGGGGAGGTCCTCAGGACCATGCTGCCCTTGGGGACCCAGAAAAAAACCAGACAATGGGTAGAGATGACCCCCAAAGGTTACGACCTGGTCCATCGTCGCCAAAAAGAATGGCTGCTCCTCTCCGAGATTTTCAGAACCCCCTGCATTGATCCTGAAGCGACACCTTTGCCCCTGGTTTCAAAAATCACCCTCCTTGGTCGCATCCATAAATACCTTTTGAGCCAGCTCCCCTATCCAGAGTCCTGGTGTTGGGCTCTTCTGTCACCAAAGACTAGCAGAAGGCCAGGAAAGGATTCTTTTACGATACCCGAAGCCTATCGAGACGAGGCGACAATCAAAACCGCCAAAGCTGGAGACGTTCTCCTCCGGGCGCTTTCTCGAAGAGGACTGGTAAAGCTAAGTCGGTCCACCGACCACCAGGCACGGTCCCGTCCTGCTGCTGCGGTCACAGCAGAGCCTGAAAGTCCACAAAATGCTTTCGACAACACCTCCCTCCCAAAAAAACCCTCACTCACCCCTAGTCAAAGGGAAGTCCTGACAACTCTATTAAAGGAAGGCTACCAAGGTCATCTAGATGCACCTGGCCAAAACCTGACTCCGGTCCACAAGGTCTTTCTGCTCCATGGAGTGACAGGCTCAGGGAAGACTGAGATTTATCTAAATCTGATTGAAACCCTCGTTAAATGCCCATCCCTGCCGCCTTTTCAAATCCTCGTGATGGTCCCAGAAATCTCCCTCACACCCCAGATGACTGGTGTGTTTTCTCAAAGATTTCCTGACCTCGTCGCCGTGGTCCACTCGGCCATGGCGGACCAAAAACGCTGGGCCCAACTAGAAAAGATCCGAACCGGTGCAGCGCGGGTCTTGATTGGACCCCGCTCGGCGGTGTTTGGCCCCTTTCAAAACCTAGGCCTCATCATCGTCGATGAGGAGCATGACACGAGCTACAAACAAGATACGGGGCTTTGTTACCATGGGCGCGACGTAGCCGTGGTCCGGGGTAAAATCCACAACATCCCCGTCCTCCTCGGTAGCGCTACCCCTAGCCTGGAGTCCTACGCAAATGCTCTTGAAGGGCGCTATCAGCTACTCAAGCTCCCGGAAAGGGTTGGAACCGCCACCCTCCCTGAGGTGACCATGGTTCCGATCGAGAACCCTGCGCGCTTTAAACCAAGCCCCCTTAAGTCCGATACCCAACACCCCCACCAAGTGGTGACCCTCGACCAAGACTCATCCCTCGATACCACCATCAACCCCATCATTATCCAAGCTCTGCGGGAAACCCTCCATAAGGGGGAACAGTCCATCGTTCTTGTCAACCGGCGCGGATTTGCCTCCTACCTAAAATCGATGACGACGGGTAAATCCTATCAATGCCCCCAATGCAGCATCGCCATGACACTGCATCGCAAAACCCAGCTCTTGCGCTGCCACTACTGTGATCAGAGCACATCAGTAGCCCAAATCCTTAGGGACCACCCGGACCAATCCTACGGATCTGTAGGTTATGGCAGCCAAAAAATCGAAGAACTTATCCGCCAGTTGGTTCCACTTGCTAGGCTTGCGCGACTGGATTCCGACACCATGACTGGCGACATTCTGGCAGATGTTTTAGGTAAATTTCGGCAGCGCCACCTCGATATCCTCGTCGGCACCCAGATGCTGGCCAAAGGTCACGACTTTCCAAAAGTCACCCTGGTTGTGCTGTTGGAGGTCGACCAACTCCTAAATCTCCCCGACTTTAGAGCTGGCGAGAAAACCTTTCAGCTCATCGTCCAAGCAGCCGGCAGAGCTGGAAGGTCGGCAACCCCAGGCCGGGTCATCTTACAAGCCCAACAACACCTAAATCCTATTGTCCTCGCAGCTACCGAGCAGAACTATCACCGTTTTTTGGAGATTGAATTGGCCCAGCGCAAAAGCCTTCTCTATCCGCCTTACTCCCGGATGATCCGTTTTTGCTTTGAATCCAAAGACCACCACAAACTCACCACAGCGATGGGAGAACTCAATCAGTGGCTTCAGGACTTGGCCCAAAAAGATCCCGAAGCCTTTAGCCAACTCCGCGTTCTAGGCCCTAGCGTCCCCGCCATCGAACGGCTGCGAGAGGCCTACCGCCAGATGCTCTTGCTTGTGGCACCTATATCCCATCTCAAGAAACTCAAAAATCTGGCCGCACTGCTCGCCCACTCTTTCCAAAACCTCCCCCATGGAGTAGTTTTCTCCGTGGATGTGGACCCCATCAATCTTATGTAGCGTTTTTTGGATTTTCGTCATCCCCTAGCTTCTCCAGATTTTTTCTCAACCTCTGCTTCCGCGTAGAAGACGACACGTCCTCTACTAAACTCTCCTTAGCAGGAGCATCCCCTCTGAGTTGATCGATGAGACCTAGAAGCTCGAAAAACCGTTCCTGTGTTAGAATGACTTTGATCCCTTTGCCTCGATGAATAATTTGTAAAGCCTCATCGTTCTGCAGCTCGCCAAAGAGGTCATTGATATCGCGCTTTAGCTCCGATAGGGTCATCGTCTTTTTAAACATAACCGCAGCGTCTCCTGAGTTTGTAAAGGGGAGCTATTAATGGCCCCACTAATGTAGCCATTATCGGAAATTCTGTAAATAACTTTAAGGCCCAAGTTAAAACAAGATCATCTATCCGGAATGATTCAAAAATCTGGCCGCTCTACTACTTCGCCCACGCCCACTCTTTCCAAAACCTCCCCCATGGAGTAGTTTTCTCCGTGGATGTGGACCCCATCAATCTTATGTAAAACCAATGACGTCACCCAAAAGGAATCACTCCCACCATGGCAATCGATCCAAAATTTTTGACCACTGCCGTCCACGCCGGCAGTGACCCTGAACCCGTGACCGGCGCGGTCAACACTCCCCTATTTTTTACCTCCACCTATGTCCAGGACGAACCAGGGCGACCAAAAATTTACGACTACTCACGGGCCGGAAATCCCACCCGAGCGGCCCTTGAAAAAGGCTATGCCATGATCGAGGGCGCAGCCCATGGGATCACGTTTGCCTCGGGCCTTGCGGCAGAGCAGGCTGTGATCCAACTCTTAGAACCTGGAGACGAGGTTGTGGTCTGCGACGACACCTATGGTGGAACCGGAAGGCTGTTTCGCAGGGTTCTTGGAAAGTACGGGATCAAATTTAGTTTTGTTGATATGACCGACCTCAATAAACTCCAACAAAGCATCACCGCTAAGACTAAACTTGTTTGGATTGAAAGCCCCACCAATCCCCTGATGCGAATCATCGATATTAAAGCTGCAAGTGCCATGGCCCACAAGGTCGGTGCGTGGGTTCTTGTTGACAATACCTTTGCCTCCCCGATTTTTCAAAGGCCCCTCGCCTTAGGTGCGGATCTAGTCCTGCATAGCACCACAAAGTACCTTGGGGGACACAGTGACCTTATCGGTGGTGCCGTCATGGTTGCAGATGATCAGCTCCACGAAAAGCTCCGCTTTATCCAGTTTGCCGCTGGAGCTGTCCCCGGCGTTATGGAGTGCTTTCTGCTCCATCGAAGCCTTAAAACACTCGCCCTGAGGATGCAACAACATGAAAAAAACGCAATGGCTGTGGCCACGTTCTTAGAAAAGCACCCTAAAATCGAAAGGGTCTTTTACCCAGGACTGGAAAGCCATCCCCAACACCAACTGGCTAAAACCCAAATGCTCGGTTTCTCGGGAATGGTGAGTTTTTATGTCCGGGGGGACTACGCCGAAACCAAGCGGGTGGTGGGGCAGCTTAAACTTTTTCTCCTGGCGGAAAGCTTGGGAGGAGTTGAGTCCCTGATCAATCACCCCGAACTTATGACCCATGCGTCGGTTCCACCAGAAATGCGAAAGGCCCTAGGGATTAGCCCTAACCTCTTACGCCTATCCTGCGGGATCGAACACGCCGCGGATCTTATAAGCGACCTTGACCAGGCCCTTCGTTAAGGGGTGGCGTCTCGTAGCACCGTCGGCTCACTCATAAAAAACCATGGCTCATGGAGTCCAACCACTCATTTTAAATGGGGGGCCTTGGTTTTAAAAATCCTTTAAAATATCTTTATTTCTACAATGTTTTTAATGCGTTAAAACAGGCAGCCCAAACTCCCCCAGATTTTAGCTATAGACAGCACTCACATTTGTGCTCCACCATAATAGATGACGACTCACAAAAATTGGGTTAAATTTCGGTCTGTCACACTTAAAAGCATCTTGGGGGAATACATGGGGCGAGGGATCGTCGGAGCGAAATTAGGTTTACTGATAGCCCTTTGGGGATGCGGTAGCAAGCTGCCTTCTGAAGCCCAATCCCTACGCCGTGATCCTGGAGATAAGGGAATAATCCCCCTTGGAGAGCCACCCCTTCAGTTCAAAGGATTTCAAGCAGATCGCGAAGAAACCCTGACCACTCGCTATCCAGTGGTGCTGCACCACGGCCTCCTCGGCTACGACAAGATTTTGACCTTAGACTACTATTTTAATATCCCGGGAATGCTCCGGGATGCAGGAGTTGAGGTCTATGTGACCAGCGTCGACCCCGTGGCTACGGTCGCTGTTAGAGCGCAGCAACTCGCGCGCCAGATCGACGAGATCCTTAAAAAAACCGGCTCCACGAAAGTTAACCTCATCGGCCACTCCATGGGCGGCCTCGATGCCCGCTATTTGGTCAGCTCCTTAGGGTATGGCGACCGGATTGCCACCGTCACCACTTTGGCCTCCCCAAACCATGGGACAAAAGTTGCCGATTTGGTCTACCAAGCGATCAAATCAGGAACCATCGATTCGATCCAAGGACTCCTGCAAGGTCTTACCGGAACCCCTCTCCCCTGTGATCAACCTTGGGAGAGAACATGCTCACGGCGCATTATGCGCTCCGCTTGGGATATTAGGGGTGTGGCCAGAGACCTCTCCGTAGAGTATTCCGAGCAACACTTTAATCCCGAAAACCCACCTGACCCACGAGTCTATTATCAGTCGTTTGCCGGAATCGCCTCCCGCTGGGGTTGGCCAGGACGTCCGCCAAAAGTCGAAGAGATCTTTTCTCCCATCTATCTTTTTCTGAAATTTGTCTCTGGGGATAACGATGGTCTGGTACCGAGTGCCTCAGCCGTCTTCGGCGAAGACCGTGGAATCTTACCTGCGGACCACCTGGATATCATCGGCCACCTCTTAGGACAAACGGGCGGGCAGTTTGACCACACAGAATTCTTCAAGAAATTAATCGGTGAGCTGCGTGACCGTGGATTTTAATCCTACCCAGTCTCGTTGACCTAAGCTCCTTTACAGTAAGGCTTACCTTGCATAGTCGTACGCGTGGGTTTATTCTGTGCCAACCACGCGCACCCAAGGAGCACTTACTATGGGCGATCAGTCGGTCCACAAAAACCACAGTCCTGGTTTCCTGATGATTGCCGAAGAAGCTCGCTCCCAGATCCAAGAGATTGAGCCTGGCCCGTTTGAAAAGCTTTGGCCTACCTTAAAAAGTAAAGGCGGCCTCCTCCTTGATGTCCGGGAAGATCACGAATGGGTCCAAGGCCATCTTCCAGAGGCCCGTCATTTAGGTCGAGGGATTCTTGAGCGAGATATCGAAACCATCGCTCTCCACCCCGAGGTTCCTCTCGTGGTCTATTGTGGCGGAGGATACCGCTCTGCTCTAGCTGCGGTCAGCCTCCAAAAAATGGGCTACAAACAAGTGCTCTCCCTCGCAGGTGGCTACCGACTGTGGACGTCCCTTAATAATCCCATTGTTAAACCTTAGACCTAGGACCTACCCTCCATGGCACCAGAATCAAAAGTCCAACAAAACATATCCAGCGTCCTTAAAGAATCCCGCTCGTTTCCTCCGCCTGAGTCCTTTGCCAAAGAATCTCGTCTGTCATCCATGGCCCAATACCAAAAACTCTGGACCGAAGCCAAAGAAAATCCAGAATCCTACTGGAGCGCTCGAGCCCAAGAGGAGCTCCATTGGTTTAGACCCTGGAATCAAACCCTCGGTGGCACCGCACCTTTTTATAAATGGTTTGATGGGGGGATGATCAACGCTAGCTATAACTGTTTAGACAGACATGCCCACTCCTGGCGGCGCAATAAAGCTGCGATCATTTGGGAGGGAGAACCAGGGGAAGTCCGCACCATCACTTATGGCGAGCTACTCCACGACGTCCAAAAATTTGCCAATGGCCTCAAACGGCTTGGGATGAATGCGGGCGACCGTGTCACAGTGTATATGCCTATGGTTCCGGAAGCTGTCGTTGCAATGTTGGCCTGTGCACGCTTAGGACTCGTCCATTGTGTGGTCTTTGGAGGATTTAGCGCTGAAGCCATCGCGGACCGGTGCAATGATGCCCAAAGCCGCCTGATCATCACCGCAGATGGCGGCTACCGTCGGGGGGCCGTGGTCCCCCTCAAAAAGCAGGTTGATGAAGCTCTTGCTAAAGCGCCTTCTGTTGAAAACGTCATCGTCCTCAGGCGTACCAACCAGGATATCCCCATGCATTATCCAAGGGATCTTTGGTGGCATGACCTGATCCGTGACGAAAGCCCCCGGTGCGACGCCACTCCGGTGGCCAGCGAACACCCCCTTTTTATTCTTTACACATCTGGGAGCACAGGAAAACCTAAAGGAATCCTCCACTCGACCGCAGGCTATCTCTTAGGTGCAACCCTGAGCTATAAACTCATCTTTGATCATAGAGATACGGATATTTTTTGGTGCACTGCTGATATAGGATGGATCACGGGACATAGTTATGTTGTTTATGGCCCGCTCTCCAATGGGGCGACGATTTTTATGTATGAGGGCGCCCCCCAATGGCCCGACTGGGGTCGGTTCTGGCGTATGATCGAACAGTATCGGATCAATGTTCTCTACACGGCCCCGACGGCGATCAGGTCTTTTGCCAGCCAGGGTGAGGAATGGCCCAAAAAATACGATCTTTCTTCCCTTCGCCTCTTGGGCAGCGTCGGCGAGCCGATCAACCCGGAAGCATGGATGTGGTACCACCGAGTTATCGGCAAAGAGCAATGTCCCATCGTTGATACCTGGTGGCAGACCGAAACCGGCTCCATCATGATTTCTCCTGCGCCTGGAGCCGTCACCACTGTCCCTGGGTCGGCTACATTGCCGCTGCCTGGAGTGGTCCCTGGGATTGTCGACAAGGCCGGTAAACAGGTCAAACCAGGGGAGGGAGGATTTCTCGTGATCACGAAACCATGGCCTTCCATGCTGCGGACCATTTACGGCGATGACGATCGGTATGTCAATCAATACTGGAACCAAATCCCAGGTGTCTATTTTACAGGAGATGGAGCCCGTCAGGACGAAGCTGGCCGTTACTGGATCCTTGGCCGAATCGATGATGTGCTAAACGTCGCTGGACACCGATTGTCGACGATGGAGATCGAGAGCGCATTGGTCAGCCATCCAAAGGTCGTCGAAGCCGCTGTTGTGGGAGTGCCTCACCCCGTGAAAGGGGAAAGCATCCACTGTTTTGTCACCCTTCTGGACAAACAAACTGCGACCAACTCCTCGGTTATTGACTCCTTGGCAGAAGAATTAAGCGAGCATGTGGTCCGGCAGATTGGCGCCCTGGCCCGCCCCCAAAGGGTTCGGTTTGCCGAAGCCCTCCCCAAAACCCGCTCGGGAAAACTCATGCGTCGGCTCTTAAGAGATATTGCTGCAGGCAAGACCGCAACAGGGGACTTAACAACTCTTGAAGACCTCAGCGTTTTAGCTCGCTTGCGGGAAGACGAGGAGACCGCCTAAAATACCAGATTACCAACCTGGTCACCCAAGGTCTGCTGCTCACGTACCTGAAGCCTTTTTCTCGTCTGGCTTCCATTCGTTAAGGGTCCCATTGCTGTCAAATACCAGGATACGACCCTTGTCTTTAGTCTTTGCTTGTTCGGTATTGAGACTGCTCACCACCCCCTTTAAAAAGGGCATAAATATTTTTGGGTCAAATCCTGGAGACTCTGAAGCCATGATTTTGATCGCATCTTGGGGCTCAAAAGCTGGCTTATAAACCCTTTTCATCAGGAGGGCAGAGTAGATATCAGCTATGGTGACCACCCGTGTAAAAAGGTGGATTCCATGGTCATGGTCAACCTCAGCCGCGCCCTTGCGCCCATGGGGATAGCCACTGCCATCCCACTTTTCGTGGTGCTCTAAGGCCACTCGAGCGATAATCTCCTCGATCCCTGCGCCAGCCTCGATCAGCTTATGTAACTCGTCATACCCAAAGGTGGTATGCTGCTTCATGATTTCAAATTCTTCGGGTGTGAGTCTACCGGGTTTGTTAAGGACCGCATTGGGGACACATGTTTTACCTACATCATGGTAAAGGGCGCATTGAGACAGCAACTCGCAATCCTTGACTCCAAAGGCCGTGGGCACTAGGCGCTGGGCGATCACCGAGGAAATCATGGCTACCGTCGCAGAGTGATCGTAAAGGGTCGGGTCGCAGATAATCATACGACTCAAGGTAGAAATCGCTGAATCGCTATCGATCACATTAGATACCATATAAGATGCGGCTGCCTTAACCTGGTCTACGACCGATGCATCGATGCCTCCCGAAACGATCCGCTGGCTCACGGAACTCAAATGAGCAAACAGGTCGAGGGTCTTTTTGTCAGCCTGGGGCATATGCCTTAAGACGGCGCTGATCTTTGCAGAGCGAATCTGATCGATGAGTATATCAAACCGACTGCGGTCGCCCTTAAGAACGCAGATTTCCAGCCCGTCCCGGGGCCGTTGCATGGCCTCCCACATCTCCCCTAACAGCTCCTGGGATAGCTCGTGGGGGCGGATATACTCTATGAGAGTGTTGCCAATCCGAAAATAGAGGGAAAAATCTATTGTCCGCGCTTGATACAAAAAATGAAATAGCTCAAGGCTCAGGGGTGTAAAGCGTTGCAAACCTTTAGCATCGAGCTTTACGATCTTGCATCGCTGGCGCGTTGCGTCTTTGATTTTAAATCCCTGCTCCATGGTAACCCTTCGCTTGGCTACGCCGCCCCATTTATAGGTAGCAGACCGCCAGTCCTAAGCATCGGATGTTATGCCATGGACCTTAGGTAAACAGCACCGAAGCCCCATCATGGCATTATCCAAGGCGCTATAAATATAGGGATAATTACCTGTCCTTGACAGCGACTGGCATTCCTTCCTACACTGTTCAGGACTCATGCACCCCGTCACCTCTCGAAACGACGCTCCTTTCATCTCGGTCCACTCGTCTGATGGGCTGGGTTCAGGAGCCCACCTCGACGGAAGGCTTTACCAAATGACCACGCCAAAAATAACTTTAGTGATACCTCCCACAAACGACGAAGAACGAACCGTCCTAGACCCCAAGGCAACCGCATTTGTGGCAAGCCTTCACCATAGGTTTAACCAGCGCCGCCTAGACCTCCTTGATGCCCGCCAAGTAAGACTTAAAGAACTCCGCAAGGGCAAAAGTTTTGATTTCCTCCACGAGACAAGATCCATTCGCGAGAGCGCCTGGGAAGTGGGCAAGACCCCTGCGGACCTTCTCGATCGCCGGGTAGAAATCACGGGACCGGCCGAAGCCAAGATGATGATCAACGCCCTAAACTCCGGGGCTAAAGCGTTTATGTGTGATTTTGAGGACGCCTTGTCCCCGACCTGGAAAAACCTTATGGCCGGCCAATCTTGCCTGACCCAAGCCTACCAACGGTCGCTAAGTTATACAGCCCCAGATACGGGAAAGAAATACCAACTCGCTCCAGAGATTGCGACCCTTCTGGTAAGGCCCCGGGGCTGGCATCTCCATGAAAAAAACCTACTCCTCGAAGACTCTCCCCTCTCTGCAAGCCTTGTGGACTTTGGTTTGGCCTTTTTCCATAACGTTAAAACCGCACTCAAACAGCAAACAGGTCCCTATTTTTATCTCCCTAAGATAGAAAGCCATCGAGAAGCTGCTCTATGGAACGATGTTTTTGTCTTTAGCCAAGAGGCTCTTGGGGTCCCCAAGGGCACCATCAAATGCACGGTCTTAATCGAAACCCTTCCTGCGGCTTTTGAAATGGATGAAATCCTCTACGAGTTGCGTGATCATATCGTCGGATTGAACGCTGGGCGGTGGGATTATATCTTTAGCATCATTAAAAAACTGGGCCACTCGCCGACTTCCATCCTACCCGATCGGGGCCAGGTCACGATGGCAGTGCCGTTTATGCAAGCCTATTGTGACCTTTTGGTCCAGACCTGTCACAAACGCAATGCCCATGCCATGGGTGGCATGGCTGCCTTTATCCCTAGCCGCAAAGACATGGAAGTCAACAAAGCAGCCATGGCAAAAGTCCGCGAAGATAAAGAGCGGGAAGTCAGGCTTGGGTTTGACGGAACCTGGGTTGCCCATCCTGATCTTGTCCCACTGGCCACCGAAGTTTTCTCTGCAGGCTTTAAGGATAAACCCAACCAAAAACATATGTTCAAGTCAGACCCCAAAAATCCTCTCAAAATAAAACCCCAAGACCTCGTTGACCTCAAGATTTCTGCCAGCAAGATCACGGCGGGGGGCGTCGCTTCGAACATCGCGGTCGCTGTCCAATATATTCACCATTGGCTCCAAGGTTTAGGCGCCGTCGCTCTCTATAACCTCATGGAAGACGCCGCGACTGCTGAAATCTCGCGAACCCAACTCTGGCAATGGCTCCATCATAAAGTCACCCTCGAAGATGGTCGTCCGATGACCGAAGAGATTTATCAAACGATCAAGACAGCCGAAATCAACAAACTGCCAGGGGGCCCTGAAGCCTATAAAGCTAGCATCCGTATCCTCGACAAACTGGTCCTCAATCCTGAATGCTCTGATTTTTTGACGCTCTTGGCATACCAAGAGCTAAATGGCTAAGTTTGAAACAAATTTTATATTGTTTATAGTGTATAAATCATTACAACGGGAGTCACTCCATGCAAAATGACAGCAAAGTTTCGACGAAATCCCTAGAAAAAGACTGGCAATCCGATAGTCGCTGGAAGGGCATCAAAAGGGACTATACTGCTGAGCAAGTGCTTAGCCTCCGCCCCTCCCTTATGATTGAACATACCCTTGCGACGAAAGGGGCTAAACGCTTTTGGAATCAGCTCGAAAAAGAAACCCATGTGATTGCTCTTGGCGCCTTGACCGGTGCCCAAGCAGTGCAGATGGTCAAAGCCGGGCTCAAGGCGATTTATATGTCCGGATGGCAGGTGGCTGCGGACGCAAACCTATCAGCCCAGACCTACCCTGACCAAAGCCTTTACCCCTCAAATAGTGTGCCAGCTCTTGTCAAACGGATCAACAATGCACTGATGCGCGCTGATCTTATCGAGCGGAGTGAGGGCAAACCCTCGGTCGAAGATTGGTATGCACCTATTTTAGCCGATGCTGAGGCTGGCTTTGGCGGCCCTCTCCATGCTTTTGAACTTATGAAGTCTATGATCGAAGCTGGAGCAGCTGCGGTTCATTTTGAGGACCAACTGGCTTCCGAAAAGAAATGCGGCCACCTTGGGGGTAAGGTACTCGTTCCGACCTCACAGTTTATCCGCACTTTGACCGCAGCTCGACTGGCCACTGACGTCCTTAATGTCCCAACGGCCATTGTCGCCCGAACCGACGCCCTTGGCGCCACTCTGATCACATCGGATGTGGACGCCGTCGACCGCAAGTTCCTAACCGGTGATAGGACCCCCGAAGGCTATTTTAGAGTCAAGGCAGGACTTGAGTCGGCGATCGCCCGAGGATTGGCTTATGCTCCCTATGCGGACCTGATTTGGTTTGAAACATCCGTGCCCGATATCAATGAAGCAAAGGAATTTGCGAAAAAAGTCCATGAGAAATTTCCCGGTAAGTTTCTCGCCTACAATTGCTCCCCCTCTTTTAACTGGGAGAAAAAACTCTCACCTAAGCAGATCGCCTCGTTCCAAACGGACCTCGCCGATCTTGGCTATAAATTTCAATTTATCACCCTTGCAGGCTGGCATTCTATAAACTTTCATATGTTTGACCTTGCCCGCGGCTACGCAAAAACCGGAATGCCTGCCTATGTGGACCTCCAGTCTCGCGAATTTAAAAACGAGTCCACTGGCTACACCGCAACCAAGCACCAAAGGGAGGTTGGAACTGGATATTTTGACAAAATTCTGATGACGATTTCGGGTGGTAAAGCCGCCACAGCAGCCTACGAGGGCTCTACGGAATCAGAACAGTTTGGTCACTAGTGCCCAAGAGTGGGTCAAAAACGTGCACCAACTTATTGTCACCGCAGACGACTTTGGACTGAGCGACGAGACCAACCAGGGCATCATCGATGCCCATCTCCACGGGATCGTCACTTCTACAAGTCTCCTGATGAACGCCCCAAAAACCAAGGAAGCCGTCGCCTTGGCCAAAACCCTTCCAAGTCTCGAGGTGGGAATCCACCTCGGGTTTGTGGAGGGGTATTCTTTAGTAAACCAAGTTTCGACGATCACAGATGCGATCTCTTATTTTCCTGGCCAGCACTGTCTCCATAGGCATTGGCGGCCCTTTATTAAAAACTACCTTTTAAGACAGCTCAATTTAAGGGAACTCCAGCGGGAACTCGAAGCCCAGTGCAAAGCTTTTTATGAGGCTTTTCCCGACAACTCTTCAATCCCCTTTGCCAACGGAACCCAACATCTGCATCTCTTGCCCGAGATCGCTCCCATGGTGGTCGAACTTTGCCGCAGGTATAAGATCCGTTACCTGCGAGCCCCCAGTGGTCACGGTCTTTTCAGGCGGTTTCCCTACGGTCCGGTGATGGCTTTTTTAGGGGCACGTCTGCGCCGCCAAAAACCTGAGTGGCTGGGTTGTAGCGATGAATTTTTGGGTTTTGATGCCTCGGGAAAAATCGATAAGTTCTACCTAAAGCAAACCCTGCTCCAGATTCATAGGACCCCGTCGACCACCTCTAAGACTTTCGAACTTATGACCCATCCCGGCTTTGAAGCCTCCCATCTTCGCATCGGACTCCCCTGGGCCTACCGGGATTTTGATTGGGAAGGCGAGCGTAGGGCGTTGACTGATCCAGAAATTCCAAGCCTCCTCAAAGAATACAAGATAAATCTCATACAATTTAGGAATCTACCCCATGTCTACGGATAACACCCCAGCCAAGGATCGCGATTTTCTTTTGTCGGTGGTGATTCCAGTCTACAACGAACAAGAATGCCTTGAACCTCTTGTGGCAGAACTTAAAAAAACTCTCGACAGTCAAAAATGGGTCTACGAAATCATTTTTGTAGATGACCACAGCACGGACCTTTCGCCCCGCATCCTTCAGTCTCTTTGTGATCAGTGGCCCCAGCTTAGGGGCTTACGACTCTCCCGTAATTTTGGCCACCAAGCCGCCCTCTGTGCGGGCCTTCAGGAAGCTCGTGGGGATGCTGTGATCACGATGGATGCCGACCTCCAACACCCGCCTTCGCTGATTCCAGAGCTGGTACGCCTGTGGCGCCAGGAGGGCTTTGAAATCGTCAACACCATCCGTGCCCAATCAGGAGGATCAGGGTTTTTGGACCGGTTAGGCTCCCACTGGTTTTACCGGCTCTTTAACCGGATCGCCGACATCAAGCTCACTCCGGGAAGTGCTGATTTTAGGATTATGGACCGTAAGTGTGTTGATGCCCTTTGTTCGATGGGAGAACACTTTAAGTTTCTGCGTGGCCAAATCCCCTATATTGGGTTTAAACAAACTTATCTGACTTTTGAATGTCCCCCTCGCTTTGCAGGTCAGCGCTCCTATACCCTGCGCCAATCCATAAAACTGGCGTCCAATGGACTGCTGTCTTTTTCCACCTTTGGGTTAAAAGTCCCTTTTCTCCTGGGGCTCTTTACCATGGGAATAGTGGGAATCTATGCTGCCGTGTCGGTGGTCTTGATCGCCTCGGGCAAGGTCCATTTAATGGAAGGATGGCTTTCCCTTGCTGCCCTTATCTGCCTTAATATCGGTTTGCAGCTGACGTTTATCGGGATGATGGGACTTTATATTGGCAAAATATTTATCGAGGTCAAAGGGAGACCGCTTTATTTTGTCGAAAAAGTCTACCGCCCAAAAACGACGACCGAATAGCGAGAGGGCGATGGTGTGAGGTTTTTCTTTAAAAACACAATCTTCATTCCCAAATCTTCGACCATGGACTTCAATACATTGCGGTCATAGCGCAGCAGGGCTAAATCGGACTTTTTGGTGAGCGCGTGCCACAGATGCCTAACCATGGCGACGAGGCATCGATTTTTAAGGCTGATCCAAAGGGAGTTTAACCCGTCCAAATACGGGGAATAATCAGGGGGAATGATATCAGCAATCACCATCTGCCCCCCCTCTCCCAGACATTGGCAGAGAAGCGCAAGGCTTTTGGTCGCTCCCTCAAGATCACCAAAATACTGAGCCACACTGTTGACCACAATCAGATCGTAGGATTTAAGGGGGATGTTCTCTAGACTGCGATAGATTTGCCCCTCAAGCCTTAGCGCCTTGAGACGGTGTTCTGCCACATCACAAGCCATAGCATCAATATCAAAACCATCGATCACCCCTGCTTTGGGACTAAGACCAATCCCAGCGTCCAGGTATCCACAGCCAAAATCTAAAACCCGCGCCCCCTTTTTTAAACCCATCCCCTGAGGGGCATCAGCTAAGAGCCACCGCACCAAGGGATCCACCCAAATATGGGCCATGGTTTCGTCTCGCCGGTTGATTTTATTGTACTCTAGCCAAGGACTGGTCTCTGGCGTTTGCTGGATGTCTTGTGCTGGCAAAGGGCAACCCTTTAAATTAGGTCTCAACTTTAGGAATAAGACGATGGTCCCACAAGAGTTTGAAAAGATCCGAACCAAAGTATCTCACCTTTGGTCTGCCAATCCCTATGGGTTTCTAACGATCTTGATGTTTTTGATTCACGGGCTCTATGGAACCGTCACGATCTACGCGAAGGGGCTCTCCCTCGAATCAGTACTTAACCATTGGGATAGTGGCTGGTATACCCAGATCATCAAGGAGGGGTACCATGGTCCCAACTTTGCCTTTTACCCTCTCTATCCCCTGACGATCTACCTATTAGATCAAGTCACCTTCCATACGATCCCAGTGCCCCTCTTGGGGAGTCTATTTTCGAGTACGATGTTTGTCCTCTCAGCGGTTCTGGTGCAAAGGCTCGCTAAAGAAGGAGAGCTGGCCCCCGCCTTTCCCGACCCAGTCTCCCCCTTGGGTTGGTTTCTAGTCGCATGGACTCCAGCGTCTTATGTCTTTCATACCCACCATACGGAATCGCTGTTTCTGTGGTTAAGCCTGGTGGCTTTTACTCTCATGAGCCGCAATCAGTGGATCTTAGGGAGCCTGGCGGCAGGTCTCTGCGCCCTCACCAAAAATCAAGGGATCTTTGTCGCGATCACTCTAGGTGTCTGGGCCGCACTTAACCATCGACCGAGTCCAAAGCTCAGAGTGTTTCTGCGGTTTGCAGCGTCGGGTCTGATCAGCGGGCTGATCTTTGGGCTCTATCCCCTCTTTTGTTACTTCAAAACAGGCAATCCCCTTGAATTTTACCAGGTGCAACTCCACTGGCGCCCCGAGATGAGTGAAGGCTCGTACTTCAAATCTTTTTGGTTTGATAATCCGTGGCAAAATACCAACCGAGGCTCCATGATCCGCTACGGACTCTTTTGGCTCCTAACAGCTTCGTCCCTTTACTTGCTCCTGATCCAAAGAAAAATCAGTGGCCTCTACAGTCTCCTTTTTGTGGGCATCATGCCCCTGTCGGGAGAGTTTGTCGGAACCTTTCGCTATAGCTCCGTCCTATTCCCTATTTGGTTTGGGATCGCCGAGGGACTTAGAAGGGTCAAGCCTGGGATCTTTGCGCCACTTATGGTCTGCATCACATTGGTACTCCTGTACCTTAATATCGATCTATGGCGCAGCTTTTTGCTTTATCGATGGAGCTATTAGAAGGCTAAATAATCGAAAAAACAACCCCTTACAAAGAAGCAGACACTGCTTTGCAGGGGGTCAAGAAAGACCAGCGTTGTTGGCGCGCAGGTCGATCACGGCCTTTGTGATACTGATAATCAATATCAAGATGAAAAAAAAATTGCAAGCGCCGATAAGGAGTACGTAGCTGATTGTGTCAAGATTCGGTAAACTCGCGGTCCCCAAAAAACGGAGGAGGCTCGGAATGAGCAAGGCCAAAGTGCCTGTATTTTTAGCTTGGAGTGGTGGCAAAGACAGTGCCCTCGCACTCTTTGAGCTGACCCATTCCAAAGACTATCAGGTCGTTGGTCTTCTGAGCTGTGTCAGCAGCTTAGACCACTCCGTCGCCCTACGGGGTATCGATCACAATCTCCTCCTCTCCCAAGCAAGTGCTGTCAACCTTCCCATTCGCTTTGCTGATGTCTCCCCTGATGCCAACTGCCAGACCCATGTTCAAAACCTTGGCAAGCTAGCCGTCTTGACCGCCCAGGAACATACCCTTGACGATACTCCCGTTGTTGCCTTTGGCGATGTCTACCTGGACGATATCCGTGATTGTCGGGAGGAATGCTTAGATTCCGTGGGGGTTAAAGCTATCTTTCCCCTTTGGCATCGGGATACAAAGGAGCTCTCCCATACTTTTTTGCACCAAAAATTCAAAGCCTTGGTTACCTGTATCGATGGGATTTCCTTGCCCCAGGACTTTTTAGGCCGCGTCTACGATCAGAGCTTTGTCAACGATCTACCGCTGACCGTAGACCCCTGCGGTGAAAATGGAGAATTTCATACGGTCGTGACCGAAAGCCCTAACTTTTCTCAGCCCATTTCCTTTCGTCCGGGAAAACAGTATTCCAAGACGCCCTTCTACTACCAAGAAATCCTAACGAAAGCTCCCCCATCCTATGGTAAGACAAAACCTCTGACGAAACGCTCTTTTTAGGTCCGAGGAGTTTTTTTGTGGCTGATCAAATCCCGACGTCTGCTGCCCAAGAGCAAACTACCCACGACTCCCCACTATGGGCCCTTATAAAATCGAGCGGCTTGTATAAAAAAGACGTGATCCTTGGATCCCTCTACTCTTTTCTTAACAAGCTTTTTGATATCGCCCCCGAAATCCTGATAGGGATCGCTATCGATCTCGTCATTAAGAAAGAAGCCTCTTTCCTCGCCCGGTGGGGGCTCGTCTCTTTCCAAGGCCAACTCCTAACTCTCGCATTGTTGACCTTTGTCATATGGTCCGGAGAATCGATCTTTGAATACCTCTATAAACTCAAGTGGCGCGGCCTCGCCCAAAAAGTCCAACATGATCTCCGTATCAAAGCCTATGGGCGCATCCAGCAGGTGGACTCTCTCTACAGCGCCTTCCATTCCACTGGAAATGTGGTCAGTGTGATCAACGATGATATCAACCAACTCGAACGTTTTCTCGATCAAGGAGCCAACGGGATCATCCAGGTGATCGCTTCGACCCTGCTGATCACAGGGGTTTTTTTGTATCTCTCACCGCAGATCGCCTTTTGGGCCCTGGCTCCCATTCCTGTGATTATTATCGGGACTTTTCACTTTCAGAGACTCCTGGAACCCCTCTATAAAAACGTCAGAGTCCAAGCGGCGGCCATCAGCACCCGCCTCACCACTAATGTGATCGGCCTCGAAACCATCAAAGCCCAAGCCGCCGAAGCCTATGAGGAGGCCAAAGTCGAAGAACTCAGCCTCAATTATTGTGCAGCAAACCAAGCGGCCATCAAAGTCAGCTCCCTCTTTACACCGTTGATTCGGATGGCCATTCTGGCTGGATTTGTGGCCACTTTGGTCAACGGTGGCTTGATGACCTACGAACAAAAAATTTCCGTCGGTACTTTTGGAATTTTGGTGTTTTTAACTCAGAGACTTCTATGGCCCTTGACGTCCATTGCGGACATCACAGATCTCTATCAGAGGGCTCGGGCATCGACGGCTAGGGTTTTAGAGCTTCTGGCGGCCACAGGGCTGCCATCTAGCACTGGTTCCCATAAAAACGTCCTATCCACTCCTCCCGAAGACTTGGTCCGCGACCGACAGTTTTTACGGGGCGACCTTATCTTTTCCCAGGTGCATTTTTCCTATCCATCACGGCCCCAAAAAGTCCTGGAGCAGTTGAACCTGCATATTCCTGCACAAAAGACCATTGGCATCGTGGGTACGACTGGATCTGGAAAAAGCACCATAGTTCGTCTATTGTTGCGGCTGCTAGAACCAACCCAAGGTGAAATCACTATCGGTGGCCGAAGGCTTCAGGATATTTCGCCCAAGACCTTGCGCCAGGGTATTGGACTTGTGGCCCAAGACGTGTTTTTAGTCGATGGAACGGTCCTCGATAATATCCGTTACGGGCATTTCCAGGCCAGCGAAGATCAGGTGATCGCGGCAGCGATGATTGCTGATGCCCATGTTTTTATCGAAAAGCTCCCCCAAGGCTACCACACCCCCATTGGCGAACGGGGCTACGCCCTCTCGGGTGGCCAGAGGCAGCGGCTAGCGATTGCCCGCGCACTGATCAAAGATCCTCCCATTCTGATTTTGGATGAGGCCACATCCTCAGTGGATACCCAATCCGAGAGGTCGATTCAAAAAGCTATCGAGACCATGAGCCACCAACGGACCGTGCTAGTGATCGCCCACCGCCTGTCGACTTTAAAAAACGTAGACAGTATCTTTGTCCTAGGTTCCGGCCGCGTCCTTGAATCGGGAACCCATGAGGAACTCCTTGAAATCAAAGGAGCCTACCACCGCCTCTGGACCAGCGACGGAAGAGAGGTATCATGACGGGAGTTTCTTGACGATAAGGAGGACAGGTTCTGATTTTTTCTTTGTGGAATCCAACTTCCATTCGCGGTAGAGTTCCTTGGCTTTTTGACAATTCATTTTCTGTAAGGGGGGGTGATTTTGATGAATAAACCTTTAGAAAATCCATACAAATTGGGAATCCTATCTCGGGGAATCCTATCTCGGGGAATTCGAACTTTAGGATCCCTGATCCTTGCGACCCTGACAACCCTGCCGTTCACCCATCTAGCCCAGGCTGTCCCGTCGAACGCCCAACTCACCATCGGCATGACTCAGGAATTCGAAACCCTCAACCCCCTTTTAGCCTCCATGAGCGCCTCCACTTGGATTGGCGCCCTGGTTAACCGCCCTCTCGCTGTTGTGAACCCCCAATGGCAGTGGGAATGTATGAGCTGCGTCGAGCTGCCGTCCCTGGAAAAGGGCACAGCGAAAATCATAGAAAAAAACGGCACCAAAGTGGTGAGCGTCGATTGGGAACTTAAACCCAATCTAAAATGGGGAGATGGCCAACCCATCACAGCTAAAGACTTTAAACTGGCGTGGGAAATCACCCGTGCACCTAATGTCACCGTCGCCAGCAAAGAACAGACCCTTAACATCACCGACTTCAATATCGACCCAAAGAATCCCCTAAAATTTACGACGGTCTATAAAGAAGTGCTCTACAACTACTTTCAGCTGCCTCTTATCCCTGTTCCCGCCCATATCGAAGGGCCTATTTGGGAAAAAACAAAGACCCAAACGGGAGCCTATGAAAAGCTGACCGCCTATACGACCAAGCCCCTAGAGCCAGCCCTCTCGTCGGGCCCCTATACCGTTTCAGAGGTCAAAATGGGCAGCCATGTGATCGTTAAGAAAAACCCCCATTGGACCGGAAAATCACCAGAAGTAGAAAGGATCGTTTTCAAGCTGATCCCTAACACCCAGGCTCTGGAAGCATCCCTCCTCTCCAACGAAATCGATATGATTAACGAGCTTGGGATGTCCTTTGACCAGGCCACAGAGTTTGAAAAACGCCTTAACCGGGACCCTAAGCTCAAAGCCGCCTACAAAGTGACCTATACCGATGGTCTGACCTATGAGCATATCGATCTCAACCTTCGCAACCCCATGCTTGCGGACCTAAAGGTTAGGCAAGCTTTGCTCTACGCCATCAATCGCCAAAAACTTTCTGATTCCCTCTTTGGCGGCAAACAACCTGTCGCCCGGTCGATGATTCACCCTAAGGATGTCTACTACACGACCGATCTTCCTTCCTATGAGTACAATCTCGCCAAAGCTCAGGAACTCCTGGAACAGGCAGGCTGGAAAGTCCAGCCCGATGGCCTCCGCAAAAAAGATGGCAAAACCCTGGAGTTTACGATTATGACCACGTCCCAAAACAAGTCCCGGGAACTGGTCCAGACTTTTATCCAGTCGGAACTGAAAAAAGCAGGAGTTAAAATCAGCATTAAAAACGAGCCGGCCCGAGTCTTTTTTGGAGAAACACTCTCTAAAGGCCACTGGGATGGGTTAGCGATGTTTGCCTGGACCTCGTCCCCTGATAGCCCTCCTCGGACGACCCTTCATTCCACCGAAATCCCCACCGAGAAAAACTCTTTTGCCGGTCAAAACTATGCTGGCTATAGCAATCCCAAGGTGGATGAGATTTTTGATCAAATCCGCAGAGAGCTTTCCTTAGACAAGCGAAAAGTGCTGATGAACGAACTGCAAAAAATCTACGCCGAAGAGGTGCCAGTTCTACCCTTGTTTATGCGCTCTGAGATCGCTGTATTGCCGGCACAACTCCAAAACTACAAGCCCACCGGCCATCAGTATGCTGCGTCCCACTGGGCGGAATATTGGTCCTTGGGTCCCGTTGCTGCTCATTAATTAAGAGGTTTTCCATGGGTTTTAAATTCCTCGGCGTGTTCGCGTTTACTGGTTTACTAGGGTTGTATGGCTGTTCCACGACGGCCTCTAAAGAGAGGCTCGAAAAGCAGAATCAGCTCCTGATCTTAGAGATTCAAAATCACGAACACTCGGAGGAAACCCTAAAGTCCGAAATTGAGAGCCTTAAAACCCAACTAGGGCAAACGGAGCAAAAACTAAGGGACCTCTCCCAGTCGTCCGAGGACAAAAACCGTGCCTTTGAGGAGCTTAAGAAAACCCTCGCCCTAGAGGGCCAGAAAAAATCTGAGATCGAGACCTCATGCCAAGCCCTCGTCGAGCAGGTTAGGACCGGATTGACGTCTGGAAAGCTCCAGAGCAAAGCCTTTCGCCAACAGTTGCTCCAGTCCCTTAACGACTGGCAAAGCCGGGCAGGGAGCCTCGGGACCGCCAACACGACCCACTGAACTAGAGGTGCAGGCTTTGGCTCTCCCGACCCATTTAAAGACCGCTAGCCATGTTGCTCTTGTCGGGGTCCCTGTGGGTGTCGTGGTAGGGCTCGCCATTGCTGCCTACGACTATATCGTCACGACGCTCCTATGGGTACCCTTCACTGGGACACTATCGACTACAGTTTTGTGTTTACTCCCCTGCATCGGAATGCTGCTGACAGGTCTTATTATGGAAACCTTTCGGGTCAAAACATCCTCCATGGCGGATGAGGTGGTCCGGGCTTATCACCACCCCCCTTCGGGCCTGCGCCCTCAAGAATCGATTCCTAAATTAGCTGCTTCCATAGCGACGATGGGCTTTGGCTGCAGCGCTGGGATGGAAGGCGCTAGCAAGTGGTTGGGAGCATCCTTGGCTGCCAGAATACAATCCATATTTAATGGGTTCGGTTGGTTGAAATGGGCCCATGGTTCCATCGAAACAACCATGCTTGTGGGGGCATCTGCAGGAATCAGCGCCATCTTTAGGGCACCTTTGACGGGAACCATTATGGGCCTCGAATCACCCTACAAAAAGGACCTGGCCTATGACGCTCTACTCCATGGTCTTGTGGCTAGTTCTGTAAGCTATGCTACTTTTGTCACCCTTCGAAACGGGACACCGTACTTTCCCATTCATTTTAGCTACTCGATCCAACTCCGGGATCTTTTGTTTTGTATTCCACTCGGGGTGGTTGCGGGTGTGGGGTCCAATTTCTTTCTTACTGTTTTGAGTTTTATAAAGTCGGTCCAAGAAAAATATGCCTATTCCAAATATTTAAAGTACCTCCTGGGGGGTATTTTACTCAGTGGACTTGCCTTGCTGATGAACCATCTGGTGGGAGAACCCATCACCCTCCAAGCAGGACTTCCCACGGCTAACAAACTTCTTGCTGGCCGTTTCGATTCACAGACAAGTCTGCTTATTTTTGTAGCAAAGCTCTTGGCCACGGCCATCACCTTTGGAATGGGAGGCGTTGGCGGACTTTTTGTGCCATCAGCCACCATGGGCGCGGGGCTGGGAGCCTTTTGCGATCTGTATTTTCAGCCTAGCCAGCCCGGTGTTTTCACGTTGGTTGGCATCGCTGCTTTTACTGGAGCTAGCTACAATAGCCTGCTTTTTTCAGCTATTTTTATCGCCGAGGCGACGGGCAATCCGGCCCTGGTAGTCCCCGGGATCCTCGCATCGTGCACAGCCTACCTTGTCAGCACGGGGATATCCAATTCCCCTTCCCAAAAAACCCATCGATCAGGGGAACCGAGGGGTTTTTAATGAGACTAGATTTTACTGATCTGGTTTACGTTGCATAGAGAGGCTTAGTTTACTTTCTTGGGTCTCATTACACCTTCCATACTTTCACAAAACCATTTGCAGCATAGTTGACGATAGCTTGGTCTCCCGTCACGAGGCAGGCTCCTAGGTGGCGTGCTGTCGCCACAATGAGACGATCAGCCGGGTCCTGATGAAAGCTACCGGGAAGGTTGACGCTATCGACGACGACATCGGCAGTCATAGGAGCATCGATAATTCGGGCGAGTTTTTTACTCAATGAAATCCATTCGAGCGTTGGATAGGCTAATACCAGTTTTCCGTGCGAAACCTTCATCGCTACCTCCCACATGGAGATTGGTGCTAAGTACAGCCTCCCTCCATGTCCCGCAGCCTCGACGGCAGCTCGGCAGGAGGCAGTGCCAAACCGCTTGTTCCCTTCGGCTAGCCAAAGCCAGGCACAAGTATCCAGAACAACGACTTGCTGATCAGGAATAGGTGCATCCTCAACCATCTTTTTCCACATTCCAGGTGATGTCGATAGGCGAAGTGATATCACTTTCGACAAAGGTTAACGTGCCGCCCATCGAGCCAAAAATGGGTATGTCGGCCAGCTTATCATCACAGATTGGAAGCAGCCTTGCGACTGGACGCCCGTGTTTGGTGATGATCAACTCGCCACCACGGACGAGTAACTCGTCCATAAGTGCCAGGCACTGGTTTTTAAATTGTCCAGCAGGGACGATTCGCTGGTCTTCTAGTTTAACTGTCATAACATCCCCATCCCCTTAATGCAGCCATAGCTACAGCTATGGCTATAATACTCTTCGGCATAATGCCTGTCTAGCTTAAGCCAGAGATGTTTAGTTCAATACTTTTGAAACGTTACTTCGCAGGTCCTATTTCTCATCGCCAACGGTGTCCACAAAAGTGGGACCATTTCAGATCGAGGTCCCGGGCTGACGCTGGGCTGAAGCGTATCCTCCTTGGTTTCGGTCCTAAAAGGTGAGAAACTCGATGTTGACATAATAATATAACAGTTATACTATTAACCCATGATATTCAAGTGGGATAAAAACAAAAATCAGAGACTGATGGCGGATCGCCGCCGGGGTTTATCTTTTGAAATGGTTTCGAAGCTATTTAGCCGATCCTATTATCTCGATCAAAAAAATGATGATCCTGAACAGTTTCGCGCAATTGGTATTGTCGGTACAAAGATGATCACTTTAATTTACGAATGCCGTGAGGATTTCGAGGGGGAGTACTATCATTTAGTCACCTATTGGCCGTCAACTAAAACGGAAAGGCTTTTGCATGAGAAAGAGTAAAGATATTAGGAACACCTCAAAAAAAATAGCTCTCGAAGAGATTGAGGAGTTGGCTTTAAATGGCAAGGACGTGAATATCCACTTCACTAAAGGCAAAATGATGCCGCCAATTTCAGAGGCGGTTCAGAGAGTTAACGTGGATTTTGGTATGACTGTACTTGCTGAGTTGGATCAAATCGCAAGTGAATTAAATGTAAGCAGACAAGCGGTCATTAAGCTTTTTATTAAAAGGGAGCTTGACCAACATTTTTTAGCAAAAAAAGCTCGAAAAGAGGCTTAGAGCACGCCGCTCGAGGCCCCCTCCACAACTCCACATGCCAGAAGCCTCGCCGTAAACTACCCCGCCCTAAAGGGAGAGGTTTCTGCCGCTTTGCTAATGCGAAAGGAAATTAGGATGAAAGAAAAGTCCTTAGGTCGCTGAAGCTCGTTGAATCTTCAGGGCATATTGATTTTGGCGAATCTCCAAAAAAAAATCTACGGATATTGAACTGCTACTAAAAAGTTGCATGGATCTCCCTTTGGCCGGTGTGCTTTTAGCCCGATGGGGTCCATGTCAGCCAAGTTGGCTGACAAAATCACAGTGAATTTTTTCGTAAACAGTCAGAATGTCAATGGAGGAATTATGGCAAATCAAGTCAAAAAAGGATCGGATCTGGGGAAAGCGCGTTCAGTAGGTGAGTTTTGTTGGGTCGATGTTGCAGCAAGGGATATCGCTAAGGAAACCAACTTCTTTAAACAGACGCTCAATTGGGATGTGCGAGAAATTCCGATGCCACAGGGCGCGTATCCAATGATCTTTGTCGGAGACAGCGCAGTTGGAGGCTTTATGGACCTTCAGCGCCTCGCCAAAGGAACACCCCCTCATCTAGCAGCCACCATTCGAGTTGATAAGATCGATAAGGCATTTGCTCTCGCGCTTAAAAGCGGCGCAAGGGAGATTTCTAAACCCAGTGAAGTTGGTGATATGGGGAAAATAGCGGTGATTGCCGACCCAACCGGCGCTGCCGTTAACCTTTGGGAAGTGATCAAGCATGAGGGTATCTCGGCAGATTCAATGATTGAGGGCGTGCCCAGCTGGTTTGAACTTATGACAAATCAACCAGATATTTCACAGAAATTCTATAAGCAGGCGTTTGGCTGGGAAGCTCGCAAAACCGATGCTAAAGACATGGAGTATCTTGAGTTCTACAAAGGATCCTATCTGATTGGTGGCCTGTTTCCTCTGACTAAAAACATTCAAATGCCCAACGCTTGGTGCGTTTATTTTACGGTTCGCAATATTGATAAGACCCTTGCACAGGCAACAAAGGGTGGCGCTAAGGTTGTGGTTCCTGTCACACAGGCTGGATCTATCGGCAAGTTTGCGGGCCTTACCAGCCCCCAGGGCGCTTACTTTGGTGTTGTTCAGTACAATAAGTAACTGACCTTGACGGCTTGGATCGTCTCGTGGGCAAATGATTTTCATTTGCCCACAGAATTTCTTAATCGGCTCGCCCCCAACAGACCCAACATCAATCTTTTGAAATCGTTAATAAGCTAAGCGTCTTAATAGTTCAGGATCCGTTTCGACGCGCGTTGACAGCTGTAAGCCTTCATCTGGGCGTTGGCGGTCAGCCAAGTTCGCGAGCTGGGTCAGATCCAAACCTAAAAGCCTAGCATACAGGACGCGTAAACGAAATTGCCGGTCGATACTCATGGCGCGAGTCGTGTTGGCGACTGATTCAAATTTATTGTATTCCTTCACATCCATGTTGAGGGCATCGGCCGTTTTCTGCTGAGTAAGACCTGATACAATGCGCAAAAATCGAAGCTGCTTCTTGTCTTGATTACAAAATGCCGATCAGGTGTGTACTTCACACTTTGGTGTGAATAAGGCACATGGTGGTGACGGTTTATGTGCCGCGCCAGGAGATTGTGGACTTTGAGGGCTTGAGGGCTTTTTGGATGAAGGGGGGTTTTTAATGGGTGTATTTAACTATCTGATATCATTAATTTAAATATTTTGATTAATGAATGAGCTAAAATTTTCCGAAAAGTCCTTTGGGGTGGTTTTAGGACGACGCCGGGAGGGGCTATGGCACGGTATCTTGGGGTGACCCTGATCATAGGTTTGAGCATTGGTGTTTTGATCCATTGCGGCGCAGGGAGCGGCGGGGGGGCTAAACAGCCGGGCGACGAGGCCCCCATCCAGCCGGACCCAGAGACCGACGGTACAGGATCCGCCGAGGGTAAACCCGGCGATGCCAACTCTCCTGGGAACAGCAAGGTATTTAGGGTTGCCGTAATCGATGATGGGTTTGATGATTCGTTGCCGGTTTTTGCGAAAAAAGTAGTCGCAAAATGGACTCTCCAGTGTGACGAAGACGAACCCAGCATTGTAGACGAGTTTAAGCAACTACCCTATGACAGACTCAAGCAAAAAATTCTTGAAGAGATTGAAAAAAATGAAGATCGATGCAAGCTGGTTGAATCTCTGGATTTCAAAAAGAGTTCAGCATTTTCAGGAATAAAACAGTACCGTGAGGCTTGGAATCGGCGTTATTTTGCCAAAGACCCAGGGATTTTGTCCGATAGCAGCGGTGGGGGGAGCGGAAGTTCGGGACAATCAGGAATGAGTGCACGGACTAAGGAGCAGATTTATGATGTCCTTAGGGGAGAAAAAAAATACTCCTATCATGGGACGAACGTGGCCAGTCTGATTGCCTATAAAAACGAAAAGGTCGAGTTAGTCCTGATCCAAATTGAATTGGGTGCAGTAGATTTTTTACAAGCATATTCCTTGTAATTATAGGAATATAAATATAATCTTCGCATAGAATACTCCCGAAGTTAGCCGGACTTATTTAAAGTGTTGCCTGTATCGGAGGATTGCTATGCCAAA
>JBGSUI010000235.1:0-19551 GCA_041736175.1 Oligoflexales bacterium
GAAGACCCAACGCGAAGTCCTAGAAGCTTTCGGGTGGACACTTGGGGACGGATGGGTCTTACAGTTACCGAAGTGATAACACATTGTTTCTTAAGATAAATGAACCGTTTTGTGCCCTCGAACTCTTAAACTCCTGTTAAATTTTTAGCGAAATAGACTTTCCACCAACGATGTCTTATCACCATGGAGTTTATGTATCATCTCCTCGATCGTCTGGCGAGACCGGAGTTTGTAGACAGTGACCGCTTGCTTTTGCCCCATCCGATGGGCTCGGTCTGTGGCTTGGTTTTCCACAGCTGGGTTCCACCAGGGATCCATATGAAAGACGTAGGATGCCTGGGTCAAGTTAAGCCCAGTCCCTCCAGCTTTAAGAGACACCAAGAGCGCGTCAAACTGTCCAGACTGAAACTGCTCGACAACCTTTCGCCTCTCGTCCAGAGAGGTTGCACCATCAAGATAGAGCAATTTAAACCCGTGGCCATCAAGATCCTGATGGATCAGCCGTAGAAAACGGGTAAACTGACTAAACACTAAGGCACTTTGACCGGTCGCTTTGAGTTCAAAAAGCCGCTCACGGAGCAAATCGATTTTGGTTGATCCATTAACCCATTGAGGATCCAGGATCTGACGATGGCAGCTGGCCTGGCGCAGCGACGTCAGAGCAGCCAGGATGGCGATCTGTCTTTTGGGTTGGAGAGCTTGGTCGTTAGGATCAAACTTTTGAATCTTTACGATAGCCTCGTCCCGGAGAGCTTCATAAAAATGGCGCTCGTCATCGTTGAGGTCAACCCACAGGTCCACCTCGGTCTTGGCAGGGAGTTCGTGAAGGTGATCTTTCTTCATCCTTCTTAGGATAAAAGGCTCAATTTTTGCCTTAAGCCGCCCAATAGCCAATGGGCTTTTGTCTCTTTCGATCGGGAAAACAAAGGCTCGACGAAAACGCTCCCACTCCCCAAAAAGTCCTGGAGACACCGTCCGGAAAAGGGACCATAGATCGCTAAGACGGTTTTCAAGGGGAGTACCACTAAGCGCAAGGACCCACTGGGCCTTGATCGATTGCACGGACTGGGCGGTTTTTGTCGTTGCGTTTTTAAGGTGCTGTGCTTCGTCCAGGACCATGATGTTCCAAGGTACCTTTGCCAAGTGCTCCCCATGACGGATCACAAGGCCGTAGCTCGCAAGGACCACCTCGCCAGCCTCAAAGGATTGACCGACCCCACGACCCGGGAGATCTCGCAGCAGGGTGATCTTGAGATCGGGACAAAACTTTTGGGCTTCGGCAGCCCAGTTAAAGGCTAAGGAACTCGGTGCAATCACTAAAGAGGGACCGACACTGCAATTGCGAAGCAGGATCGCCAACGTCTGCACCGTTTTTCCTAAACCCATATCATCGGCTAAACAAGCCCCTAGACGCCATTCATACCGTTTTTGCAGCCACTGAAACCCATCCATCTGGTAGGGCCTAAGGGAAGCCCTAAGACCAGGTGGCAGGGCGCAGCCCAGGTCATCTACAGGCTTTTGATGACCTATTCTTTGCAACTGATTCCAAAAGGCTCGAGACACCTCAGCAAATGGAAACTTGAGGAGACTCTCATGGACCTCAGCATCAGACAACGCTGCTAAATTGATCCCTAAGCCCGATTCTGGATCATCCTCAGTGCAAGCCACTAACGGGGCCATGCGCCGCGAAAAATGCTCCGAAAGGAGAGCCCACCGTCCGTCCGGCAACCGCAGGTATTTCTGCTGGCGACGGATGCTCGCCAAAAGTTCGCGCAGGCTGATTTTAGTGCCTTCATCGATTTCTAGCCAGCCTTGCATCTCAAACCAATCCTTTTTTTCTCCAACACTGACGTTAAGAGATCCGCGGTCGATGTTAGGTGCGAGTCGGTAGGGACGATGTTCTTTCGCGAGATACTGGGGCCATTCCACCTGAAACGGGAGCGTGGTTTTAGCGGTTTCAAGGCGGCTGATAAACTGCAAACAAAGCTCGTCATTGTAGGCAATCACCGTCCAAGGCTCTGGTTCAGGGAGTTCATCAAGATCAAGCAGGCCCATCAAGCGGGAGGCAAGCTGGCGCTCCCTATCAAAATCACGAGGGATCGCCTCCCCTTTAAGATCCGCAAAGTCTCTGATCATAGCAGGCCCCTCTCCTGGGACGACGGGAACTGCCGACGACCACTGCATCATAACCTGAATCTTCATCCCCCCTTGTTTAAAGGGAGTCAGACGCAGCAAGGGTACGGGTGTCCTGTGATCCGAGGTCAATCCCTTCGCTCCCAGCGCGCCCTCCACATAACTCCCCACCTGACTAAGTAACAGCAGGAGCCGGTCCCTCTCTTGGTAGGAGATGGGCTCCTTGATGCTAAGGAGTCGCTCGATCAGTGGTCCTTCCCGCCCTTTTAGGGGAGCCACAAATATCCTAAGCTTGTTTGATTGAACAGATTGCTCAGGGACTCTAGCGTCCCAAGCGATAAGACCGCGCAGTGGGACCCAACGCTGCACTGCAAACTCCTGGTCGCCGACGACCACCTGCAAGCGATAGCCCTCGGAGTCTTCAAGGATTTTGATGCGAGGAGCGCTCACATGGCACTCGCTCGGTTGGTCATCGATCCATAAGGGCTGGGTGTCGGCCGGGAAGGTGGCTATTTTTTCGAGGATGGTAAATACGGACTCATCATGGGACTCCCCTTGGCTTTTTTTAAGCAGCTCCCATAAAGGCATCGCCCTAGGTTCATTAAACCAATCTTCAAAGGACAACCGCTCCTTTCGCTCCCAGGATTTTTCCTGCCCATAGCGAGGCTGCACCCATTTTTCAATGTGGACTTCCCATTTCAATCTATCAAGATGGATCTGCCATTTGATATCAAAAAGCTCTGCTTCTCCGTCCGGAAGAGTGTTACCCATATAAATGGAGAACAGATCATCAAGGGGGACGGATGAGACTGGCGGAATGTCGACCGCTTTTTGTTCTAGATCATCGAGGATTTTAAGGAGGGTGTCTTGGACATAATAGAGATGGTGGCACCGTATCGTTTCATAATGACGGATCTGGCTCAAACAGGAACACTGGACTTTGGTGATATCCCTTTCCAAATCAAACAAGGGAAACGTTATATGGATCTTATGGAGATCGCTACCGTCTCTAACCACAACATGAATATCTTCTCCGTTCACTTCTAGGGATTCGATAGAATCCTGGGGCATTTTTTGGGATTTGTTTTTATGTTTGGGTTGGTATTCTTTTTGTAAATCACGCTGTAAAAAAGCCTTCAGGTTCCCCCGTTCAGTGGGGTCAAGTTTGTCCATATCACCTTTATATTTTGCGTATTTATGACTCATCGTCGTGACCATTCCTTTCTGGACATCCACACCGAAAGGTAGCATCCTACTCCAATTTATGGAACTTGCATCGTCGCGCAATGGATACTGCCGCCGAGCGGGCAACGATCATCCATATTGACCCACACTGGCTTTAGTCCAGCCGCTAAAAATTCCGACCAAGTCTTTTTCTCATATTCGTCGATTAAACTTGCATCGGGGTAATAATAAATTCCCACTTTACTGAGAATGGGATTGGGAGCTAAATAGCGTGGAATCATCACCCAGTCGTTGATGATCAAGGAGTTGATATAGGAACGGAAGATGTGATGATTTTTGTTGAAGCCTCGATCGAAAAAGAGGGGGCTGGGCATAGGGATACGCACGACGGTAAACCCAAGTCGTTTAAGTATTTTGGCATTTTTGTCAAGATAATTGGCAATCTCCTGAGCTCGCTCCGGATTATTAGAATACCTCTGCGCCGCACACCCCAGTTCAGCCACAAATAAAACATCTTTTTTGACAGCCTTTGCCCACATGTCGATATGGGACGTACCCTCATATGGCATCGAAGGAAAATCCAATAGTTCGTCGCATCCCATGATATTTTTAAAGATGTCGATGATTTTTTCTCTGGCCATATTTATATTATTGGTAAATAAAACCGTCGTCGTAAGGCAATACATCTTGTCATGGAGTTCTGCCGCTACGAAATTTCCGCCTTCAAACTTTATGGGCACCTTAACGATCGGTAGTGAGTTTTCCCTTGCAAATTTCTTATTAAAAGCGTTTTCAGTAGGACGATACGAATAATATTTAAAATCAAGGATGACATTCTGGGGGTCATCTTGGCGTCTAAAGGTCAGTGGACCGAAATCCCTCGTCCAACCAGCAACCGTGTCGCCGACTGGAGATGGCATTTCGATAGGTGTGATCTTAATCTGGTCATTTAGTCCATCTTTTTGCAATTGATCGCTTAATGTTTCGATGCTCTTTTGGACATAATCATCACCTTGAGTGTGGATCAAATAAAGATTTTTGACACCGCCGGCCCTAAACTTTTTGACTAGGTCAAAGTTGATATACCCGTAAGCGCCCGATAAGACCACTCCTGTTGTTGGATGATATTCTGGAATAGGCCGCAGCTTGCCTCTCAAATCTTCGAGCCCTGTGGCATTTTCAGCCGTCATAGTCTTTGTGTCACTAAGACTCTGCAGTCGGCATGAAGCTAGGAGCATCGAAAGGATGAAATTCAATATATTATATTTCCAACTCAACTTTTAACTCCTAAGTCCATTTGATTTATGACTGGCAATTTGTATTCCATAGAAACCACGATTCTCAGTATTTTTTGTGCTAGTTTAACCTTCATCTCTTTTCCGATCTCGCCCAAAGGCACACCCTGTTAAGGGCAAGCCCTGCGACTTTTACTGAGTAGACAAACGAACGAAGGGATCCCGTCGCATTTGTGTAAAACGAGTTTGCGTCACCACCCCTTAGAGCTCCCTGTGCCTCTTGAACTTGGAGGGTTGATGCCACCAGTGACATGATACTAATCTGAGCTAGACTCTTTGTGCTCGTACAAGGGTGCAAGGTACACGGCACTGAAACTCCCGCCAGCCCCGAAACCCCTCTTCCCACCAAATCCCTGACCCGGGCAAATTCAGCAAATAAAAGAGATGCCATTGTGGTGCCATCAAAACCCTGAAGTTGCTCCTGGGAAACTTTTTGCACCACAGGTATGACTTGCCCTTGTGGATTGACCTTAAACACCCCCTCAAGAAGAACAACGTTCTCGGGGACGAGTTGAGTCGCAGTTGGTTTTTCCCCCGGATTTTCTTTGAGACGACTTAGAGTCCAAGGGGTTTGGAGCGGATCCCGCTGATCACCCGGTAACTGGGCGGCTATCTGGAGAACCACGGGCTTTTGAAGCGGCTGCGTTGGCTGACAGGTGATTTCCGTGCCTCCTTCCAATGCGTTGGGATCCTTTTGTCTAAGGCTTAGACGATTGCACAGTTTTGCGAGTGATTCCGTGAGTGGCCTAAACTCAAGAGGCATCGCCTCATTGTTCCCATTCAGGACGGATTCGTTCTTAACCAAAGCCCCAGGTCGCATTTCACAAGAATGTATATTAAGAACCGATGCATATAGGACCCAAAGTTTCATCGTAACTGGTTTTTTTTTAAGCTCCACGAAGACTCCTTGCAAACACTTTTTTGCCTTAAGGTCGTCCTAGCAAAATCCGTTCCATTAAGTCCAGATTTATCCCAGAAATCGCCTCATAATCTCCTAGAAAGTACGTTTTCTCCCGAATTTTTGTGGATAACTCAGGGATTAGACTATTTTTGGTGATCGTGGCGTCGAGGTCAGACTCCCCCATGTTTGTTTTCGGTGGTAACTGAACTAGATGACAATGGGTTACAAAAGGGAATACCAAAAGTATCAATAATGTGAATATTTTTTTCATATCTTTTTCCTCTTAAAAAAATGATACAAACCACTCTGCAAAAGATGTGCCGATAACTAGAATACAAAAAAATCTAGAATAACAGCCGTCTCAAAGTAGGGACCTATAAAAATGTTAGTCATTGCAAAAATGCGGGCCCAAGTTTTTCACCCGCCCGAAGCGGGGCAGACTCTTTGCCGTTACCATCTGTGTAGTAGATTCTAAACATTCCCGACAGGACTAAACCCAGATATCTTGCAGGAGTCCCTGCGGGGGGGGAGGCATACGCCTTTCGCCCCACTGGTTTAATAGGGAAACTGATATCCATTTGGCAATCAACTCTCTCAAAGAAACCTAAGCTCGCTGCGCAGCGTCTTTGTCAGCCGGTCGGTATCCTCTTTTGGTCGGGCAGCGATTCGGAAAAAGCTGCTGGAAGAACCGATCTTATTGCTACATTCCCGGACAAAGAGTTTATGCCTCTTGAGGAGTCGGTCACGGAGCTGGAGTCCATCAAAGGGGTGTGGTAGCTGAAAAAACGCAAAGTTTGCTTGACTAGAGAACACGGTCAGCCCGGGAATTTCCCGCAGACGCTGCTCCAAAGAACGGCGATCTTCGACGATGCGGGCGAGACTGGAGTAGAATTCGTTGGGGTGATCGCGCACCAGAGATAGAGCGAATTGGGCGATACCGTTGATGTTCCAATAGGGTATAAGCGGACGCAGACCATCAATCAATTGTCTATTCCCAACGACGAATCCAAGACGGACGCCATGCCACCCAATCGCCTTGCCGAGACTTTTGATGACGAGGACGTTACCCAATTGAGACACCAACTTTTCGAGACTTTCCGATAAAGGGTCGTCAGCAAAAGGCATAAAACTTTCATCAATGACTATAAGTTCTAAATGGGAAAGTCGCCTGATTATATGGAGTAGTTCGGTGCTTTTGCTTAAGGACCCTGTGGGGTTATTAGGATTGCACAGCACCATGGATTTGACCTTTGATCTGATGGCAAAAGCTATAAATTCCTCTGGGTCTATATGAAAGCCCTGGTCCATTCGCCTCTGAAAAGTCACCAAACTTTTGCCGATATCCCTAGGCAGATCCGTCCATCGCCCAAAGGTTGGAATGTCGACTAATATTGGTCCCTGCATCTGGTTGTTGACCAGGGTTGTGATAATTTCTGTGGAGCCGTTGACTGTTAAAAGGTTTATTGGATTTACATTTACGATTTCGCTGAGGATCGAGACTGATTCTGGACGGTAATCTGGATAGTATTTAAGCAGGGCGGGAAGTCTTTCCACCAAGGCTTGGTGCATTTCTTGTGTAGGAAAATAGGCGTTTGCGGGGACACAGTAGTCAATAACTTGTCCTAGATGGGATGCCACTTCAAAATAGGTTGGGTTGTGCCGTGCCGTTTGTAAAAAATTCTCGTGGTCAGTGGGAGATTGCATGCACTCCTCCGGAGATAAGTCTGTGTGGAGGAAAGACGTTTTCTGGTCCAAAAATCCGTTGCATTTTTGAAAACAGGTTATCTTCTGAAACTTGAAGAGGGTCGTACATGAGTCCAAGTACGGTACCGCTGTGGGCACAGCTCACTCCAAGTCCCCCCTCCATCTGGGAAAGTGCCAAGAGTTCTGGAAACTGCTCCTTATAAATTACTTTTTGATTGATTGAAGCACTGATGGTGGCTGCCATACCAATCATAGGAGCGCAGTTTGCTGTCAATCCACGGATAAGCCTCTGGCGCGCTTCTTTGTGGGCTGCCTGATTCTGTTTGGCTACGTAGTGGAACTTCTCTCGGTCGAATTCATCAGTCGCAATGCTGCCTCCACAGTCGACGATGATCACCGAAATACCCGTGGGTGTTGGGAAGGACGATAGAATTTGCCCCGTCAGCTGGTGCACCAGACTGACCCCTGTTGCCTGGACGCAATCAGTAGCTTCTACCTTTGCGTTCATTAAACAACTCGTCTCAGCTGTGAGTTTATAGTTAAGTAAGTTTGCAGCCGCCTCTAGAGCGGCGGCGATTTCTGAAGTGCTTGAGGCCAGACCTTTACCACGGGGTATATTACTGAGAAACCCAAGTTCAAGGCCGTCTCTCTTGCCGGTAAGGTCAAGCAATTGGCTGACGGCTGCCACGGCCTTGGCATACTGAGTCGGATGGGTAGCCCGTACTCCCTGGAAGGCTGCCGTAAGGCTCATCCGGGCAGCGCTGAACAAATCGATAGGAAAGTTAACGAGATAGTCACTGTGATCGATGGTGCCCTGGATGAGTTCGCCAGCTGTGGCTGGAGCCATACATGTGATCAATCTTTTTTCACCGCTCCTTGGGTGTCCAAATTCTGAAACAAGCGTGAAAATATATTTAAAAATTGCGTCTATCAAGCCTTAATCGATCCGCTAGGCTTCCTAGCGCCCTTTAAGGACTGGTTGATCATTCAGTTTGATTCCAGGGGCATTGGTGCATGCTACTGCACTCCTAGATAAAAGTCATTTGGTCTCCAAGATGTTCAAAGCCGACTGTCTTGGCGGAGCCCCATCAAAAATCAAAGTCATGAACATCCAGTACCTTATACCTTGACTTTTCAGGGGGTTCCATTATATTCAATAGACATTGTTGAAGGTTGCTCCCTCGATTCAAGAATTTTTTTTGTAAGGCAAAGAAGTGGTTTTGCATCGGCTCCAACCATCTCCGTTGGATCAGCAAGCTTTAGACCTAGAGATCAGCCTGCTCCTAAAACAGCTACAAACACTCTTAAATGAGTCTTTGCAAGAGGTCTTTCTATTTGGTTCTGCCGGCAAGGGAGTCCAGGAAATGCACTTATTTTCCGATGTAGATTTTTGTGTCGTTGTCTCCGACGCTGTTAAAGTTAAAGACCTTTATGGTAAAATGCCGATATCAAAAATTGTTCCTGTTGATTGGATCATCGTAAACAAGTCTGATTTTGATAAAAAGGTTGGCCAAGGACATGGGGTTTACGCCCTTGTGTTTCAGGAAGGCCACCGTTTACTCCACGGAGAGCCACGCTAGATGCCCAAATTTCAAGCCAGCTATGCCAAGGAACTCCTAGAAATTGCGGAACAGGATATTGAGTCAGCAAAGGTCCTTGCTGAATCCTGGAAAAAAGGACGAATTGAAAATATTTTTTTTCTAGTGCAACAGGCTGTGGAAAAATCCCTCAAGGCATACCTCTGTCATAGATTTCAGGAATTTCCAATGGTCCATGATATTGGTATCCTCTTGGGCAAAATGGACCTTTTACCCCCCCATGGTTATAGCCTCGTATCATTCTCACAATTTGCTGGTGTTGGCACTCACCTTCTTATTTCCGGTCAATCTACAAGCTGCGAAAGAGTCGGCGACCTTTGGGCTAGCTGGCACGCCTAGAAACTAGCGATTTTTTGCCTGTTGTCAAACCTCAGAGATTTTACCTTCAAAGACTAAATAGTTAGTCTGTTCCATCCCCACTCCCTGGTAGGTCTTTAGCCCCTGCAGGTTGTCTTTTTCCACATAAAGCCTGATCAGCCGCACCGACCCCATCTGGCAGGCCACGTCTTTAACATGCTGGTAGAGAGCCTTAAAAACCCCCTGGCGTCGGTGCTCCTGCACCACATAAACACTTTGGAGCCAGACCACGAGTCCGTTGCGCCAGTCCGAAGGCTCAAACGAAATCATGGTCTGACCAATCACTTCCTGGCCCCGACAGGCCACATAATACCGCCCCAAGCTGGAGTGGTCCAACACCATGGCCACCCCTTGGGTGATGGTTTCTGTGTCTAAAGTTATATGCTCGGATTCAAAAGCAAGGAGCTGGTTGAACCGAGCTAGAGTAGGGATATCATCTGGTGTCGCCGGACGGATCACCAAAGGATCGTTTATTGCACTGGGTGATCGCAGCTCCGCCATCGTCAAACCTCACTCAAAAAATAATCTAAACACCATCAATTAGAGAAGCCGTCGCACCACATAGGGTAGAATCCCGCCGTTTTTGTAATACTCCAGCTCATCTGCCGTATCGATACGGCAGGAGACAGACACACTGGTGGATTGGCCCGAAGGGGTCGTGATCCGCAGCTCTAAGTCACTCCGTGGGGTTAAACCGGAGACTCCCTTGATATCAAACACCTCGTCCCCTTTGAGCCCGAGTGTTTTACGTGTAGTGCCTCCCTTAAATTGCAACGGAAGCACCCCCATACCGATCAGATTAGACCGATGGATCCGCTCAAAGCTCTCGGCAACGACTGCTTTAACTCCCAACAAATAGGTGCCTTTTGCCGCCCAGTCGCGGGAAGACCCCGTCCCATACTCCCGCCCCGCAACGACCACGAGGGGAGTCCGCTCGTTTTGGTACTGCATTGCCGCATCATAAATCGAAGTTTGTTTGCCGCTTGGCTGGTGAACGGTCACGCCCCCCTCCACTCCTGGGACCATCTCGTTTTTGATTCTGATATTGGCAAAGGTACCGCGCATCATCACTTCGTGGTTGCCGCGACGGGCTCCATAGGAGTTGAAATCCTGTTTTTTAACCCCTTTGCTGACCAGATAGGCTCCCGCAGGACTCGACTCTTTAATGGAACCCGCTGGCGAAATATGGTCCGTGGTGACACTATCCCCTAAAATAGCTAGGGGCCGAGCACCGACCACGTCACCGCGCAGGGAGGAAGCTTTTTCCATACCTTTGACAAAGGGCGGATTACGTACATAGGTGGAGTTTTCTTTAAAGGCAAAGGTAAAGCCGCTCGCTGATGGGATTTTGGCCCATTGCTCAGGACCCTTAGCCACATCGCTATAGCGGCGCCTAAACATCTCGGGTGTGAGTGCTTTAGCCAGAGCCTCTTTGATTTCCTGGTTGCTCGGCCAGATATCCTTTAAATAAACAGGATTTCCCTTAGCGTCTTTTCCTACCGGTTCTCGACTCAGGTCGATGGTCACCGCCCCCGCCAGGGCGTAGGCCACCACGAGGGGAGGCGAAGCCAGGTAGTTGGCCTTAACGTCCGGGCCGATGCGCCCTTCGAAATTCCGGTTTCCCGACAGCACCGAGGCACAGACCAACTCGCTACCTTGAATCGCCGCGGTGATTTCGTCTTTGAGAGGACCAGAATTGCCGATACAGGTGGTGCAGCCATAGCCCACCAGGTTAAATCCCAGCTTGTCTAGAAAGGGAGTCAAGCCCGCCGCTGCTAAATAATCGGTCACCACTTGAGATCCAGGGGCCAAGGAGGCTTTGACCCAAGGCTTGGTGGCGAGGCCCTTTTCGACGGCTTTTTTGGCCACAAGACCGGCAGCGATCAGGACGGACGGGTTAGACGTATTGGTACAGCTGGTGATGGCGGCGATCACCACGGAGCCATGGCTCAGGGTATAGGCTTGGCCTTTGACGCTTGCTTCAATATTAGGTTTGGCGACTTTAAAACCTTCGAGTTCTTTTTTAAAACCAGCAGCCACTTGTTCGAGTCCCACCCGGTCTTGGGGGCGTTTAGGTCCTGCAAGACAAGTCCTTACGCTGGTCATATCCAGTTCGAGGACTTCCGTATAGACCGGCTCCGGGCTTTTAAGGTCCCACCAAAAACCTTGGGCCTTGGCAAAAGCCTCGACTAAATCCACCTGATGGCTGTCACGCCCGGTAAACTTCAAATAGGCTAGAGTCTCCTGATCAATGGGGAAAAACCCGCAGGTCGCCCCATATTCCGGAGCCATGTTGGCCACCGTGGCTCTATCGGCCAAGGAAAGCTCGGCGATCCCAGGTCCAAAAAACTCGACAAATTTGCCAACCACGCCTTTTTTGCGCAGCATTTCTGTCACAACCAGCACCAAGTCCGTCGCCGTCGTCCCTTCCGAAAGTTTGCCCTTAAGCCGCACGCCAACCACCTCGGGAATCACCATGCTGAGAGGCTGCTTAAGCATGGCAGCCTCTGCTTCGATGCCACCCACACCCCAGCCTAGGACGGAAAGGCCGTTGACCATCACCGTATGACTATCGGTCCCCACGAGGGTATCGGCATAGACCCAGTCAGTCCCGTCCTGGTTGTCGGTAAACGCCACTTTGGCGAGGTATTCGAGGTTAACCTGGTGGCAGATCCCCGTCCCCGGAGGAACGACGCGAAAGTTGTTAAAGGCCTGTTGGGCCCATTTTAAAAACTCATATCGCTCGCCGTTGCGCTCAAACTCCAAGTCCACGTTGGTCTTAAAAGCCGATGCAGTCCCCGCAACATCCACCTGCACCGAGTGGTCGATCACCAGGTCCACGGGGGCGAGAGGGTTGATCTTTTTTGGATCGCCCCCTAATTTGGTCATAGCCTCCCGCATGATTGCCAAATCGACCACCGCTGGGACCCCAGTAAAATCCTGCATCAGGACTCGTGCCGGGTAAAAGGCGATTTCGTGCTGGGAGGTTTTGGTTTTTTGCCAATGGACCAGCGCCTCGATATCCTGTTTGGTGACCGATTTGCCGTCTTCGTGGCGCAGCAGGTTTTCGAGGAGAACCTTAAGAGAGACAGGCAGCCGGGAAACATCACCCAATGAGGTCTTGGCGGCCTTGGCGAGATTTGCAAACCGGTAGGTTTTTGCGCCTACCTTAAGGGTGTCAAAACAGCCAAAGCTATCAATTGGTTTTTTTGGCGTACTGGACTGGGACATGGATCTCTCCTAAAGTCTGATGACTGCTAAAATAGCACGGCTCCAAAAGAGCACGGCTCCATGATTCTACGATATTAAGATCTTGGGTCTACCCTTTTTGCTGTAGGGGCGCCGAAGTCACCACTCCCGATGCTCTACCTAAAGACTCAGTGATGATTCTTCCCTGCTCGGCTTCATGGGCTTTGAGGGAGCCTTCTGCAGGTGTCCCGGCATTTTTACGCCCTACATAGGTCAAACTCTGATGGGACTGAAGAACCCCTTCAATCAACCGTCCTCGTACGAACTGCCATCCACCCATATTTTGTGGTTCTTCTTGGGTCCAGATGATCTCCCGAAGATTGGGATAGGATGCCAACACCTCTTCGACCCGGCGGTAGGGGAATGGGTAAAACTGCTCGATCCGAACGATGGGGATATTTTTGTAGCTTGGCTCTTTGGTCCGTGCCTTAAGGAGATCGTAGTAGACTTTTCCAGCGCAGATAATCAGCCGCTCACAGGAGCGCCTTTCTTCTACAGAATCGTCGTCTAAAACCTCAAAAAAGCGACTTTTTTCGAAGGCAGCTACGGAAGAAACACAGAGTGGTTCCCGTAGCAAACTTTTGGGTGTCATCAGGACCAGCGGTTTGCGAAATTCCCGGTTAAGCTGTCTACGAAGAATATGAAAATGCTGGGCGGGAGTCGTCGGAACAGCCACCTGAATATTGAGACTGCCACAGAGCTGCAAAAACCGCTCGGGGCGAGCACTGGAATGCTCAGGACCCTGGCCTTCGTAGCCATGGGGCAACAACAACACCAAGGAGCTGGTTTGGCGCCATTTTGCTTCGGAGGCCGAGATAAACTGATCGATAATGATCTGTGCTCCATTGGCAAAATCACCAAACTGGGCTTCCCATAACACCAAGGCTTCGGGGTCAGCCACCGAGTAACCAAACTCAAATCCCAGACACCCGCATTCGGAAAGGGGGCTATTGACCACTTCGACCCCACCCTGGTCTTTGCTAAGCTGGCCCATAGACAGGTGACGGGCGTTGGTTTCAAAGTCAACAAACACTGCATGACGGCTTACAAAGGTACCTCGACCCACATCTTGGCCCGTAAGGCGAACATAACGACCTTCCAGCAAGACGGTCGAAAGGCTAAGCAATTCTGCAAAGGCCCAGTCCACCTGGCCTATACCGTCGAGCATTTTAGAACGACTCTCTAAAACTCTTTTGAGTTTAGGATTGACCTGAAATCCGTCCGGGACCTTGGTCAGCTTGTCGGCGATCGATTTCAACGTCTTTCCAGGAACAGCCGTATGGGACGGTCGATCGATATCCTCGCGGGTCGCCCTTTTGTAGGCGATCGACTTTTGAAAAGATGCAGGAACCTGGGGAGCTGGAAGCTGGAGATTTTTTTTGCCGTGGACGATCTCGTAGGCTGCCTGAAGTTTGTTACGGAACGCAAGATTGTCTTCGTCTAGCTCTTTTGCCGAGATAACCCCCTGGGCGACCAGCGATGCGCCGTATTGGGCAAAAGCCGTCTTGTGGGAGGCGATCTTGCGGTACATCATGGGTTGGGTAAAGGCCGGCTCATCCCCTTCGTTATGGCCATGACGCCGGTAACCGACAAGATCGATCACGATATCACCATGCCATGTTTGGCGATAGGCACAGGCTAGCTGAGCACACCAGATCACAGCTTCCGGGTCATCTGCGTTTACATGGAGGACCGGGGCGCGAACCATCTTAGCCACATCCGAACTATAGGCCGTCGAGCGGCTTTCTTTGGGCTCCGTCGTAAACCCGATTTGGTTGTTGATAATGATGTGGATGGTTCCACCGGTGTTGTAGGCTTCGAGATTGGATAGATTAAGGGTCTCAGCCACCATTCCTTGGCCGATAAATGAGGCGTCACCGTGCATCAAAACAGGAATCACTTTAGTTCGGTCCGAATCCCCGAGGAGTCTTTGGCGGGCTTTCACAAAGCCCTCAACCACAGGATTGACTTGCTCAAGATGACTAGGATTCGGGGATAGATAGAGACGTATTTTGTGTCCGCTAAATGTTGAGACCTCGCTCGCAAAACCCATATGATACTTGACGTCGCCGTCGATATCGTAGGGATTAAAGTCCGCACCTTCGAATTCCTTAAAGATATACTCGTAACCCTTGCCCAAAAAATTGGCCAAAACATTGAGGCGGCCCCGATGGGCCATCCCGAGGCAAAGTTCTTCGCTCCCCCCTTGGGCTGCTTCGGAAGCGATGATATCAAGAAGTGGAACCAGGGCGTCGACACCTTCGATGGAAAACCGCTTAGCGCCCACAAATCGCCGCCCTAAAAACTGCTCAAACTCTTCTGCATGGCGTAATTTTTCAAGGATATGCTTTTTGAGCTGTGGACTTAGGATGGGGTGATTGCGACAGCTTTCCATTTTTTGCTGAAACCACTCGACGATCTGGCCTTCGGGGACCTCCCTAAAATCAGCACCAATCGTCCGACAGTAGGTGTCCAGGAGGAGCTGTTGGATTTCGCCAAAGTTAAGGGTTTGAATGGGTAGATTGGCGGGCTTAAAAATCCGCTCACGGGGAATTTTGTCGAGGCCATGGGCTTCTAGGCTAAGATCCTTGGAAAGTCCGGGGCTCTGGTCTTCTAACGGATTGAGATGGGAAGAAAAATGACCCACTTTGCGAAACGTACTGATCAGACGGGAAACCCGTGCAGCGATCCCATCATCCTCGGGAGATGTAGGTTCTGAGTCTATGGAGCCGGTGGAGCCGGTGGAGCCGGCGGAGCCAGCGCCCGTTGCCGCAAAACTGGGGGTTTCTAAAGGACTCTTAGCGGCGAATTCGTATCCTTCAAAAAATTTCCGCCAGCTCTCGTCCACCGAGAGTGGATTGGCGATAAAAGCCCGGTAAAGTTCTTCCAGGTAGGCGACATTAGCGCCCGTCGCGAATCCTTGGCGTGAGGATCCTGATGCCTCTTGGGACATGGTTCAATCACCTTTCTCTTTTAAATCAGGGGCTTCTCTATGAACCCCCCCATCTTCAGCAAATCAAAGCACCACCACCCATAGCATCGGCATCTAAACTTGCAACCTAAATATGCAACGACTTTCCGACGGTCCCCAGAGCGGCTTCTTTAACCACTTCTGAAAGGGTGGGGTGAGCATGACAAGATCTGGCGATGTCTTCGGAGCTGGCACCAAACTCCATACCCACCACAATCTCGGCAATCAACTCCGATGCTGAGGGCCCTAAAATATGGGCGCCCAGGACCCGGTCGGTCTTAGCGTCGGCGACGATCTTAACGAATCCATCCGTGTTGCCAAAGGCTTTTGCTCGGCCATTGGCAAGAAACGGAAATTTCCCCACTTTGACCGCTATCCCTTTGGCTTTTGCCTCAGCCTCGGTGAGGCCCACGCTTGAGACCTCTGGCCAGGTGTAAACCACCGAAGGGATCGTATCGTAATTGACATGACCAGCCTTACCAGCAATCATCTCGGCAACCGCAACCCCCTCTTCTTCGGCCTTGTGGGCTAACATCGGACCCTTGATGACATCGCCGATCGCCCAAACCCCCGGCACTGAAGTTCGCAAGTGGCTATCAACGGCCACCTTCCCACCCGACTCCATCTTAAACCCTAAGGCTTCGAGCCCGAGTCCCTCGGTATTGGGTTTGCGACCCACAGCCACCAGCATCCTGTCTGCCTCAAGGGTTTTTGGGCCCTCGGGGGTTTGGATTGCGGCGACGACTTGGCCGTTTTTAACCTGTGTGCCGATCAGTTTGGTGCCTAGAAGAAATTCCATACCCTGTTTTTGAAGGATTTTTATCAACCCCTGACTCAGGTCAGAATCCATCATTCCGAGACATTGAGCTTGGGCTTCGACCACAGTCACCTTAGCCCCGAGCCGCAGCCAAACGCTTCCCATCTCAAGGCCAATCACACCGCCCCCGACAACAATCAGATGTTTAGGGACCGTATCAAACTTCAAAGCCCCTGTAGAACTCACGATCACCTTGCGGTCGAAGGGTGCCGGTGGGATTTCAATCGGCTTAGACCCCGTGGCAATCACGACAGATTTCGCCTCATAAACGGCCTTTTCGCCCGATTCTTGGGTCACCTGGATTTGGGTGGGCGAAACAAAGGAGCCTCGCCCCTTAAGCCAGGTGACTTGGTTTTTCTTAAACAATCCGGCAATACCCACCGTCAGACTTTTCACCACTTCTGATTTGCGTTTCATCATGGTGGGCAAGTCAAGACTGACCTTTTGCACGGCAACCCCATGCTTCTCCAGATCGTGGAGCGCGTGGTGGTAGTATTCACTCGATTGGAGCAGGGCCTTGCTGGGTATACAACCTACGTTAAGGCATGTCCCACCGAGACTCGCTTCGTATTCGATACAGGCCGTCTTAAGCCCTAGTTGGGCTGCCTTGATCGCACAGACATAGCCTCCCGGCCCGCTTCCAATCACGATCAGATCAAAAACACCTTTGACGTCTGACGTAGCTTTTACGTCCTGGCTTGGGCTCATCCGTTAAACTCCTAAAAGCAGCCGCGAGGGATCCTCGACCAGCTCCTTGATGGTGACTAAAAACTGCACGGCCTCCTTGCCATCCACGATTCTATGATCGTAGGACAGGGCCAAATACATCATGGGGCGTATCACAATTTGGCCACCGACGACCACTGGTCGCTCTTGGATTTTATGCATTCCTAAGATGGCACTTTGGGGCGGGTTTAAAATGGGGGTCGACAGCAGTGACCCAAACACGCCACCATTGGAGATGGTGAAAGTTCCACCATTGAGATCATCGACGGAGATCTTGTTGTCCCGAGCTTTAGTGCTGTAATGGATAATAGCCTTTTCAATCTCAGGCATCGACAGCTTATCAACGTCACGTAAGATGGGGACCACAAGCCCGCGTTCCGAGGAGACCGCGACTCCAATATCATAGTAGTCATGGTAGACGATCTCGTTGGCCTCGATCCACCCATTGATGGCTGGATACTTTTTGAGTGCATCGACAGCAGCCTTAACAAAAAACGACATAAAACCCAGGTTAACCCCATGCCGTTCCTTAAAGAGATCTTTGTACTGCTTACGTAGATCCATCACACCTTTCATGTCCACCTCGTTAAAGGTGGTCAGGATCGCCGCTGTGTTTTGGGCATGGACGAGACGCTCGGCGATCCGACGGCGTAGCATCGACATGGGCTCGCGACGGATTGCCCGTGGGCCCACTCCCTGTACGGCCCCCTGACTTTTTTCGCTGATCACCGACTTGGGTCCTAGAGTTGTCGATGTTGCGGGGGTTGGAGTCGTGGTCGTGCTCGTTGAGGGGCCTTTAGTTTTTGCACTGGCTGCCTCAAGGGCGTCGCCCTTCGTGATCCGCCCACCTTTGCCAGTACCGGAAATCTGTCCGGGATCAAGGGCCTCTTCGGTCACGATGCGGCGCACTGCAGGGCTCAGTGGAGCGGAGGCTGCGGCGCCTACGGCGGAGGCTGCGGCGGGTGCCGCTGGGATTTTGGGTGGTGGCGGAACGGAGACGGGAGTGGTGACAGGGGCGATGACGGGAGCAGGAGGGTCACCAGCTTTTCCTTCTCCCAATCGACCAATCACCTCCCCAATGGCCACGACGGCACCATTGGGTTTTAATATATGTAGGATCCCATCCGCTTCGGCGGTCAATTCAACGGTCGCCTTATCGGTTTCAAGCTCTAACAGGATCTCATCCCGACGGACCGAGTCACCACTGTTTTTGTGCCATTTATGGATCATAGCTTCTTGAATCGATTCACCGACTGCGGGGACTTTCACATCAACGGCCATGGACTGTGCTCCAATGAGTCAAGCAAAATGTTTTTGGGGACATGGGCCACCTGTTTCTAGGGAGCCTTAGAATACTTGTTCGGGGGGAGGGAGTTTGGAAATGAGGTCCTTATAGGGACCGGACTGGGTTATGCCCTCCCTCTATGATCCTGCAAAGGCCCTAGACTTGGCAAGATGGAGGAGGTAGAGGCTACCAAAATCCTATAGAATTGCAAAGGTATAAAGGAGGTTTTTTAAGAATTTTGTCTAATCTCTTAAATAAAAGCCAACATGAAAGCCCGACCTAGGTGCAAGAGCTAAGACTAAACATAATTTTTGCGAATAAATAAGCTTATAAATTATACATCTGATTTTTTTATAGACATGTGAAGACCCTTTGAAGACTGTCATTCCAGTATGTTGCATGATCTAAAGAATGGCATACTTCTAGTATCAAATCCCCTGAATAACGAGAATTGCAAGGGGCAACAAATGAATTATAGATCTACTTTCATAAGTCTTATCATCTCTGCTATGGGAATTTTAGGATGTCATAAACCCAAAGACTCTCAAAGTGAGCCAATGGAAACAAGAGAAGCGATTTACCAAAAGTTGCGACTTGACCAAACCAGATTGATAGACCGTCTTGAGAAAGTACTTGAATATTTTAAAAAGAGCGGAAGCTCCAATTTTAAAATGGTTCCTTCGCCGAACTACTGTCGCCCGACAACTAAATTTGCTATCGAGATCCGAGATGTGGCAACAAGAGGGATAACTTCCATCAAAGCTACCATTACCGTCGGAAAAAGATTTTCGAGGGTCTTAGAGATCGTTTTGACTCCTAGTAACCCGAAGACAGTCAAAATATATTTTAAGCAAGATGATTTCAGTTTTGATCACGAGATTCCCATGATTCAACCAGCCCCTCAAAATGACCCGTCAAAAGTAACCGAACTATCGGCTACAAGTCCCAGTATATATGCAGATTTTGCAAAATATTATCGTGGAAATGATCCTGAAGAATTCACTCCTACACCCACCAATATAGATTCTCAATTAGGGTACAACTACTGGTTGCTTGCCATGGGAGATCTCAATGAATATCTCGTGAATTTGCAACATTATCAAAAATCCTTAGGCAAACAATAATTTAGATAGAAAAACAAACCGCCGATAGACGATCTATGGTAAAGTATTGGTATATATTTTTCTTAAAACAGAAGTTTCCACAAAAATAACCGCATTTTTGACGTAACTTACGAAGCTTTATCGATATTTTGCGTCCTTCGATCCTCCGCTGGCTTTTTTCTCGAGTTTGTTTCTGAATTACGCCTTCGAAAGGCTTCCAAATACGT
>JBGSUI010000236.1:0-2364 GCA_041736175.1 Oligoflexales bacterium
GAAGACCCAACGCGAAGTCCTAGAAGCTTTCGGGTGGACACTTGGGGACGGATGGGTCTTACAGTTACCGAAGTGATAACACATTGTTTCTTAAGATAAATGAACCGTTTTGTGCCCTCGAACTCTTAAACTCCTGTTAAAGACCTCAGGCTGGATGGCATGCGAGAATCACTAACGTCTTGGCCAACAGCTCTTTGGAATCTGGTAAGTCCAGCCCTCCAGCATCTTGTAGCGTGCCATCGCCAAATTGACTAGCAGTCAAAGCGTGGCTAGTATGAGCCGGGGTGAATGGATTATAACCTTTGATCGTAGGAGATTTTTAAATGAGGAACTTGCTTTCTCGTGCGGGGACTGTTCTGGTTTCCTTTTCCGCTGGAGCCGTTAATAATACGGCACTCGGTGATCCCCAATATCAAGGTGAACCTGCACATCTCTATTACTTCGAGGTTTACCCGAAGGATGGGATAACGCTTGAGTTCGCAGCGAATCGTATTTGCCCAGACGACAAGATTAAAATTCAAAACTTTGAATCCTCGGCTGAATATCCTTCTGTCGATACGGGGAAACCTCAAAAGGTCCGAATAATAAACATTTATGCCGATATGTCGTCGCTTTGTTCAAATATGCCAAGAGGGAATGTCAAGAAGATATTAAAAATATCGCCTGTTGCAACACAAATGACGCATATTTTCGTCACTGCAGGCGACGGCGTGAGCACGGCACTAAAGAGCAAGTAAAATTAACCATGCGGAGGACGGTATCAAACAATAACTGCGATTAAAGCATTGACCAGCCACTATTTTTAGTACACTCACTCTAGCCTCGATACCAAGATCTCCATAGAGAACGACCTGCATACCATGCACCCCATGCAACACCCCATCCACTTCCATGGCCAACATTTTATAATCTCTTGTGTCAATGGCGTCACCAACCCAAACCCTACCTGGAAGGATACGGTGTTAGTGGGTAGCGGCGACCGCGTCGATTTGCTGCTAAAAGCCAGCAATCCTGGCCGTTGGATGCTGCACTGTCATATTTTGGAACATATCTCCGCAGGTATGATGGTTGGTTTTAGAGTTTTGGATTAACCATCTCGTAGTTTAAGAATCCGGCAGCTCAATCTAAATCCCACTTACCTTAGGTCACCTCAGGCGTAAAGGAAGCGAGCGCAGTCTTTGACCTGTCGCCCGAAACACCCCATTGGCCACCGCAGCAGCGAGCGGTGGAACACCAGGTTCCCCGACACCTGTAGGTGGCTCCGTGGTGGACATCATCGCCACCTCGATCTTTGGAGCCCGGTTAAGTGTTAAAAGGGGGTAATCATCAAAGCTGCTCTGCTCCACCACCCCAGCTTTAAAGGTGATCTCACCGTGGAGAGTTGCCGTTAAGGCAAATATGATCGACCTGTGATTTGAGCTTCCTCATGACCTGGATTCACTAAGGTTCCACAGTCGATCACCGCATACACTTTTTCAACTCGAATCTCTTTACTTTTCTGCCAGGGCACCTGTACCGGATTTTAACAGATCCGGCACCCACGTAGGCAGAATGGTAGGGATCCAGGTGGGGAGCGTTTGAGCCTTCCTGATCGTTATATGGCAATTGGCCAATTCTTCAGGCAAAGAAACACGGCCACGAGCATCAACTTTTCTTGTAATTTCATTTGATTCAATAGGGTGGCCAGGGGGAGATCGCTGCCCTGCCCGTGCGGTCGCAGTTCGCCTTTGCGAACAGGGTGATGTTCCAACATATTGATACTTAGCATAAATTTCAATTCACTCATTTTTGACGGCTCTGTCCTGTCTCTTTTTTGGCCCCGATGTCGCCTTTTAAATGGCGAAGGTTTGGGGCGTTTCCGAGAAAGTTTGAGAATAGGACAAGCGATGTGAGTTGGGATGATTCGTATTCGGGTCAAATGGCAGCTAAACATATTTATATCAATTGGTTATGCTAATTTACGGACCTTGGTGTTTTTTGAGAGAAGGTGAAAAGTTCCCCTGGGCCGTATGCCTCGGTTGGCTCGGGGGGTGAAAGTGGTAGACGGAAAGAACTTAAAATCCTGTGCTTCCGTAAGGGGCGTGCCGGTTCGATTCCGGCCGGGGGCACCATTTTAATTCTCTAGCTCCCTGATTCCTAATCACCTTGAACTATTGGGCGTGATTCTGACTTTACCGCAGCATTAAACACAGAAAACACCAGTGCATAGGAAATCTTGAACATCTGGTGAACTACCAGCACCCCTAAAGGGGTGCGGCTTCCAAGGTCAAGCAGCTTTCGCTGCTTTCCTTTTCTTTTTTGACGCTTCTACCACAGATGCGCAGGTCGCTATCGCTTCCTGCGGCTTATGTTTGGCTCCACGTC
>JBGSUI010000244.1:0-7335 GCA_041736175.1 Oligoflexales bacterium
TTTTTAGCGAGTTTAAAGTTTTCGCCGTTGAGCCAGGTGATATCGGTGGTACCACGAACGACTCCGGCTTTTTTTTCGGTGAGGAGTTTGTTGATGGTTTCTGCCGGGTCTCTCACGGGCTGGCGGATAAGGTCAATCTGATAGCGGCTCTTAAGCTCTTTGGCGACAAACTGGTCGACCCATTGGTTGATGTTAGCGCTTCCTCCCCACATGGTGATGCGTACCTGGGAGCCCCGGGCGCGCTCAGTGATTTTTTTCCAACCCGACTCAAGGGAGGGGCTCCAGGAAAGCTGGGTCCCCAGACTCCCGTCGAGGGACGGGTGATGGGCGGGGAGAGTCTCGGTTTTTGCCCCATCAGTGGCGGCAGGAGCGACGGCCCAGAGACCAATCAAAGAGGCCACAAATATTTGCAGAGAGAGAGCTGCTTTAGCTGCCGAGGGGAGTGAAGAGAGCATAAATCGTTCTCCAGTTTTTAAAGAGTCAGAGTTCGTAGGGAACACGGATCATAACGTCGGTTTGGTCGAAATCTCTAGTGTTTCTTGTGATCAACAAAAGACCTAGGGACTTTGCCGTCGCGTAGATGATTGCGTCGGGCAGTTTAATGCCCTGTTTCGCTCGGATCTGAGCAGATAACTCGGCGATCCCTGCATCCAGTGGCACGAGTTCCATGGTCTTAAGGAAGTTGAGCACATCATTGTAAGTGTTGCGCCGAATGCTGCCCGCCAAGACCTCCGCGAAAGTAACGGTCGATAGGACTGGCTGATAGAGATGTGCCTGCTGGCCGGCCTTAGGGACGCCGTTCAAGAGGTCTATGACAATATTGGAATCCCAGACTGCCCGCATTACGGTCCCCACTCTGCTCGTAAAGCCTGTAATTCTTCATCACCCAGGGGGTCTTTCTTCCAAAGCCCGAAAGCCGTCTTGAGAGCGATACTCGAAGTCTTAGATCTCTCCGCCTTGATGAGAGCGTCCGTGGCCTGTCTTATGATCTCGGCACGAGAAATGCCCCGCTTTGAGGCTAACTCCTCGAGCTCTTTAATGGTTTCTTCGGAAAGGTCTATTAGGATTCGTGGCATACCATACCCCATACATACATATATCATATCGGTATATCAAGATCCAAACTTTAGGCTAAGGTGACCAGAATTTAGACTATTTTTAGTTTTGAGTAAAACATTCAATCGAGCAAATAATTCTTAATTAATTTGCAAATAATGCCGATAGACAAGATAGCAATCTCCAAGATTTGACATTTTATTTCACAGGAGTTTATGTATGTTAAATAAATTAGTACAGCAAATTCAGTTGTCTTTGAGTTTAGGTATGCTGCCAATTTTGGCATTGAGCTGTGACCAAGATCGAAATGTAGACCAAAGCCAGGTGCAAGAAGCGCAGGGGGAACAGGTTATTCAACAAGATCCGCAGCAGTCACAGGAGAATCCAAGTGTTGGGGGAGCTACTGAATTTCAAGATACCCGAATAAATGGTATTCAGCCTGTTTATGAAACTCAGTCACCCCAGGGTGTTGCGGGCACTCAAGGAGCTCAAGCAGCAGATGGAGCTCAGGTGCATTGTGCAGTTGGTTTATTTTGTACCCAGGCTATCGATGAAAATAGAGGTCCAAATCAACCGTCCCAAATCACCCGAATCGTAGCTGATGGGACGTTGCTTATTACTGAATATCCCCGATCTCCCGGTGTTTCGACTTACACTGAACACAATATTAATACTGGCGTGATTCGGACCTGGGTAGGGCCATCAAATCAGCCACGATGACCACTTATCTAAAGGATAGCTGGTCCCACGGTCCTCATCTACGAGGGGGACCAGCATTTTAGGGCCTCGACCCTACGGCATTTGGAGTTTGTCAAACAGTATTTGATTTCGCTTGTTTGCGTCGTCGAGCATTTTATCAAAACCGATCACTTCGATATAAGCCTTGTGAGGGTCCGGAAAGTAGCCAAACATACCGCGACCGTCTGGAGTTTCTCGCATTGTCATCCTGTTTAAGGATTTTTTAAGTTTAGGATCCAATTCGCAAACAACATATCCGAAGAAATAGGTGCTAAGCGTTGTTTGCAGTGGACGGCCGTTACGTGACTTAGCCTTTCCTTCTTGGATTAATTCTATATATTCCAAAATTTGTTCAACAGGATTTTTCTCTCCATCAGTGGGCGAACTTCCTGGGCGCTTGAATTCGATGACAACGACCGATTCTAGACGCCCATTGTCCTCCCTATCGTGCAGAGCTATGGGACGATTAAAGATCAAGATATCAGGCTTTTTGTTGCTTTGTGATTCCGCTGCTTTTATAGTTTTGAGCGGCTTATCAGACGCAAGATAATGATGATAAGCCAGCCTCTCGTCTATGATCCAGAGGTTTTGCTTGTCGAAACTCACCTCGTCTGATGTTACCCGCATAGGAAAAATCAATTGGTGGATTGCTTCTTCTTTCGAATAGCTGCCATCTTGAATTTCGAGTCTTTTCTTAAGCAAATCAAGAATCTTTTTTCTCTGAACAATTTGTCGATACTGTGGCGCAGATTCTGTGACGAAGTTAGCAATCTTTTCAAGGTTTCGTGCTTTAATTCTGTCGATCTCAGGCAAAAGCTGATTTCTAGCGACTTTTAGAACCTCTTGCAAGATTTGGTCTTTCGATATGCATTTATGTCCCAACCCATCGTCCGATTCCTGGTTGGGAAACTGAAAGCCATCTCTATCATCGTTTACAATAGTATCAAGATACTCAGACTCTACAAAGACCTGAAAAGCAAAGGAGGATAGGGAGTGTTCATCTTGGAATCTTTTTGTAAACAGCGCATCAAGTTTACTAAGCGCCACTTTTTCGGCGGATCGTTTATCTGCACAAAGATGAGCTGCATTTCCATGGCCCCTTGAAGAAATGCGAAGCCCAACGCAACTAAAGATAGAGTCATCTATTTGGAAGGTCATGTTTATGGCACTTTTGCCGATACTCTTCGAATAAAGGTCCAAGATGTCGATCTTTGCAACTCCGTCGAACAACACTGTTGGGGGCATGCCCTTATTTACAAGATAAGGCGTAAAATGTTCAACGATTGCCGCTGCAATGTCGTCATGGGACTTTCGAGTTTTAGGTTCGAATTCTACTTTAAGGGGCGAAAGCGTCGTTATTGTTTCTGCGGGTGCGGTAGCATCCAAGTCTACGATTCTCTCGTCGCCAATTCCGGTTGAGGAAAATATAAATGATCTTCGACGAGGTGCGGACATTGCACTTTTTTCGAAATAGGTGCTGTCGATTTTTGCCTGCAAAAAGAATTTAAGCCAGGAAAACCTTCCCACACCCTTTCCACCTCTTTTTGCTTTGTGAGTTGAGTCGGCTTCGTAAAAAGAGGCCATGTTGGCGTCGGTAAAACCCGTACCCGAGTCTGTGATCTTAAAACCCGTAATAGAATCTTCTTCATAGACTTCAGAGTCATCAGTGGAAATGGTTTTTGATTGTCGTAGGATGTCAATCCGAATCGTTCCGCCAGAAGCGCCATCGTCAATCGAATGGATAGCATTGCTGATCGCCTCAAACAGGGGGACCAAGAAGTTGGATGTCTTGACCTTCTTGACGCGTCCTGGAATGTTAATATTCAGTTGGCGTGTTTTGGCTACTTGTTGAACCTTTAGATCCATTCGCAATCTCCCTAGCGCCAACTCTTTTTTGCTTCGCAGGCTATACGCAGCGGTCATAGGCTAGAGCGGATCATCAATCCGGTCTTTTTTAATGTCAATTCGAATCGTTAAGCTGAGTCCCGCTTTGTGCGGTACCAGACCATGGACGCCCCAGGAACCTCATGGCTTTTCAAGGAATAATCTGATATTTAACCCCCGATTCGGACAAAGTATGTCCTTCGAGACTTTTTTCACCCAGACCGTGGGCTTTCCTGAGGAGGACCTCTTAATGGGTCAGATTCAGATATTATCTGATGATCTTGTTAATAAAATTGCTGCAGGTGAGGTGGTAGAACGGCCCTCGAGTGCTCTCAAGGAGCTAATCGACAACGGGATGGATGCAGGGGCTCAGTGGATCCATGTGTCCCTCCTCAAAGGCGGCATCGAATCCCTGGTGGTCAGTGATGATGGCTGCGGGATGGAACGGGAGGACGCTTTTTTGGCCCTAAAGCGCCATGCGACGAGTAAGATCAAGTCGATGGATGATCTCCTCGAAGTCCGGACCATGGGATTTCGCGGCGAAGCTCTGGCGGCCATAGGAGCTGTCTGTCAGCTAACCTTATCGACGGTGCGCCAAGGTGCTGAGTCGGGGATTCGTTTGGTGGTTGACCCTGAAAGCCAGAAGTCGGGAACCCCCAAGGAGTTGCCATGGTCGGGACCGGGGGGGACGACGGTTGCGATCGACAAGCTTTTTTATAATGTGCCTGCCCGGGAAAAGTTTTTGAAAACCCCCGCAGTGGAGTATGGCTCATGCCTGGAACTTATCCATGCGGTGGCCCTCAGTCACCCCGACCTGGGGATCAGCCTCAAACATCAAGGCAAAGAGCAGTTTCGCGCCCCACCTCTCAAAGCAAATTCCCCAGATCTCAAAGGAGAACAGGTCCTGAGAGAGCGGGCTCAGATGGTCCTCGGCAAAGATGCCGCGCAGCTGATCTATGTGACTAAAAAAGGCAGGTTTGGTTCCCTGGAAGGGCTTGTCTCCCCACCGGGTCTTTGCCGCTCCACATCAAAAGGCCTCTTTGCCTTTGTCAACAACCGCTGGGTCAAAGATAAGGTGATCCGTCAGGCCGTCTCAAGGGCCTATCACTCCCATCTGGCTCCAGGCAAGTTTCCATGGGCCGTGCTCCATCTTTCCGTGGATCCCACTCTGATCGACGTCAATGTTCACCCGGCAAAGACCGAGGTGAGATTTCAGTATCCCCAAGAGATCCATAACCTCATCGTGGATTCCGTGCGGGAGGGGTTGCGGTCGGGGGATTGGGCAATGCCTACGGATCCCGTGGGAGGCCTTCCCAGCACGGGGGGTGGCGAGCCGCAGCCGCTTTTTGGGGCTACCTACCGGGAAGATCGTCCTAAGAGGGATCTTCCTGGAGACCGGGTGACCCGGCAGATCTTTAACCCGGCCCCAGGGGGGAGCCAGCGGTTTCCTACCCTTGGGGGGTCTGCTCCCGAACCGGAGCCGCCACTGATACGGGACTTTGTTTCCCAGGGGAGATTTCAACCGGAGAGCTTTCAACCGGAGAGCTTTCAACCGGAGGGTTTTCAACCGGAGAGCTTTCGTCAGGAATTCCAGGGGAAAGTTGCCCCCGACGATGTGGTCCCTCCCTGGGACCAGCTAGAGTATGTGGGAGCTTTTGCCCAGTGTTACCTTATTTTTCGTAGCTATGAGGCCCTGCTTTTTGTAGACCAACATGCCTTTCACGAGCGGATCCTCTACGAAAAGCTGCTTAAAAATGATGAGCTGCTGCGACAAAGCCAAAGGCTTTTGGTCCCCGAGGGCCTTGAGCTGTCGCCCCTTGAAATGCAGACGATGCTGGGATTCTTGCCTGAGCTTACGGCCAGAGGTTTTGATTTTGCCCAGGTCGGTGCGACCACCATGGAGATCCGTGCCGTCCCGACTCTCCTTGTGGGACGGGATTTGGTAGAACTCTTTGGCGAACTGGCCCGAGGGACCGAGATGCCGGTCACCAACGGCGAGCTTAGTCACGGCATCTTGGCTAGGATAGCCTGCCACAGCGCCGTGAGGGCCGGAGAAGATCTGATGCCGGGGGAACTCCGCCGGCTTTTGGCTGAGGCCCGGGAGGTGGATTTTTATCATAATTGTCCTCATGGGCGCCGGGTGTTTCGTTGGTGGAAAAAAAACCAGGTCGGTCAGTGGTTTGATCGCCCGTAAGCAATCCTACAAACAAAGAGTTATGTATCTTGAAAGATAAACCATGGATTGTTATGTTTGGGCCGTCGGCATCTGGCAAGTCAAACCTGGCGATCCGCTTGGCCCAAGCCATCGATTCACTGCGAGGTAGACTTGGGTATCCAGGACCGGGGGTCTGTCAAATCGTCAGCTGTGACTCCGTCGCCGTTTACAGGGGATTTGATATCGGATCGGCTAAACCCACGGTCATAGAGCAACAAGCAGTGCCCCATCACCTGATCGATGTTGTGGAGTGGTCCCAGGACTTTGATGCTGAGTGTTACCGGCTCAGCACCTATCAAGCGATGGAGGCCATTTGGGAGGCCCAAGGGATTCCTATCCTGGTGGGGGGGACGGGACTCTATCTGCGAGCGGTCCTAGGCGACCGTTTTGATCATGCTGTCCCTAAAAATCCACTGCTCAGAGCCCAGCTGCAAGCCTGCTCCCTTAAGGAGCTGGCAGAGAGACTCGAAACATTAAATCCCGTGCGACTGCGACAAATACATGCCAATGACCGGGTGCGGTTGATGCGAGCCATCGAGATTGCGACGGCCCCTGTTGAGGAACGTTTTAAGGAGCAACCTCGGGAAACTCGATTTCCCGCACCCTCGTGGACGATCGGTCTTGAGTTACCCCGCAGTCTCCTCCACGAGAGATTGGCTGCAAGGACTCGAACGATGCTCAAAGAGGGGTTGGTGGAAGAAGTATCAAATCTCTTAAGCAGGGGAGTCGACCCCGGCTGCAAACCCATGGGAAGCATCGGGTATCGCCAGACCAGGGAGATGCTTGCGGGAGATTTTCCGCGGGGGGAATTAGAAGGGCGCATCCTCGCGGCGAGCCGTCAATTTGCCAAAAGGCAATGCACCTGGTTTAAAAAGCTCCCCCGGGATATCACATTAGGGTGCGGTGAGCTGCCCACTGAGGAGCAGATTCAGGCTGGACTGGGTATGATTTAGAGGCTACGCAGAAATGAGCAGGTATAGCAACCGTCGAATACCGTCGAGACCGCTCAAAATCATGCTCCTGGCCTCAGGAGCCCCCCCAAAGTAGTCCTAAAACCCACCCGTCATAACCACCCAAAACTAAAGACCTAAAGAGACCCTTTTAGAACCCTCCTAAAGTTTGGAGCATGGACTACCGAATGCCGCAGATATGGGAAGTGTCAGAGGAACTGATTTTTTTCTACATAGGAGTCTCTCGTGAAAAAACAACATCTACCGACGACGCAAAACCTATGTTTATATACAAAGGCTGGTGAGCTGCTTGGCTCCCCGCGGTCCCTTCCTATAATGCTTATCCTGTTGACTCTCAGCACACCAACGGCCAACGCCATCGATCTGAGCTACTCTGGAAGACTCGCCGAAGAAAGCGGCAAGTCTTTCGAGGGGCCCCTTTCCATGAAGGTCCAATTTTACACAGCTCCTACAGGAGGGGACCCCATAGGT
>JBGSUI010000245.1:0-3060 GCA_041736175.1 Oligoflexales bacterium
TTTTTAGCGAGTTTAAAGTTTTCGCCGTTGAGCCAGGTGATATCGGTGGTACCACGAACGACTCCGGCTTTTTTTTCGGTGAGGAGTTTGTTGATGGTTTCTGCCGGGTCTCTCACGGGCTGGCGGATAAGGTCAATCTGAAAGCGGCTCTTAAGCTCTTTGGCGACAAACTGGTCGACCCATTGGTTGATGTTAGCGCTTCCTCCCCACATGGTGATGCGTACCTGGGAGCCCCGGGCGCGCTCAGTGATTTTTTTCCAACCCGACTCAAGGGAAGGACTCCAGGAAAGCTGGGTCCCCAGACTCCCGTCGAGGGACGGGTGATGGGCGGGGAGAGTCTCGGTTTTTGCCCCATCAGTGGCGGCGGGAGCGACGCCCCAGAGACCAATCAAAGAGGCCACAAATATTTGCAGAGCGAAAGCTGCTTTGGCCGCCGTGGGGAGTGAAGAGAGCATAAATCGTTCTCCAGTTTTTAAAGAGTCAGAGTTCGTAGGGAACACGGATCATAACGTCTTAGATGCTTGTCGCCTATTTTTGATGAAAAAATGTTCATCTCCGTCTGGAGTTTCTCGCATCGTCATCCTGTTTAAGGATTTTTTAAGTTTAGGATCCAACTCGCAAACAATATATCCGAAGAAATAGGTGCTAAGCGTTGTTTGCAGAGTACGTCCGTTACGTGACTTAGCTTTTCCTTCTTGGATTAATTCTATATATTCCAAAATTTGTTCAACAGGATTTTTCTCTCCATCAGTGGGCGATTGACATTCGTATTTCGGATCATGTATCAATGATGGTCACTGGCAAAATCATGATCATAATTGATGCTTGTTACCTTGTATCTAGTGATTGCTATAGAAAAATAAAATGGCAATAAATCCGCTAGATTAATTAGTATATAAGTGCTTGGAGCACATTATGATTGTGCTTGGAGCACATTTTGTATATACAACGGAGGTGCCGTGTGGCAAAACCTGCGAAGCTTTCAAAAGAGGAAGTGCGAGGTTATATTCAGGCTGCAATGAGCGAGGGCAAAATTGTCCTGTCAAAGCATGCTGATAAAAGAATGTCCGAAAGGAATATTTCATGGTTTGAAGTTATTGAAGTATTGAGATCGGGGCATAACGAACAACGTAAAGATCAATTTAAGAAAGAGTTTAGTTGTTGGACTTATTCGATCAGGCATGACATCAAAATCTCAGACGATGAGAAAAGACGGTTACGAATACCGGTGGCCATCGATGATGATGGCGCTATTGTTGTGTCGGCGATTGATCTTGATCAAGACGATTCATTTTAAGTGGAGGATCAGGTGGAGACGTACGAAACACGGGCATTGGGATTTCCCATTATTGTGATCAACCCCAAATTTAAGGTACGCGCTGGACAGAAGACGCTTGATATTAATTTTAAGTTGCTATCTGAAAAAGCCTTTAAGGCTGTCATTATGAAGCCTGCTCGCTTGACTGGTGGAGAGATAAAGTTTATGAGGGGGTTTTTGGGTCTTAATCAATCTGAGTTTGCGAATGTTATGGGTCTTAAGGGGCATTCCCAAGTTTCAAAATGGGAAAGCAAGCCCGATGCCATGACTATGATGAGTTCGCATCAAGACTTTACAATTCGGCTCCAAGCTACAAAGCTCTCTAAGATTATGAAAGTTACCAATAAGCTCACAGATCTCTTTAATGTGATCAGAGATGCAGATAATTCGGGGGCATCGATCGAAATTGATGCTAAAGATGTCGCATAAGAGTCCCAGGACTCCGGCCAAAGTGGCCTATCTTCAACCAAAGTCACACTTACACCAAAGAACGACAAGCGGAAAGTATTTGCTGCCGCCTTGGCGGAGCCCCATTTAAAATCAAAGTCATGAACATCCATCAAAATAAGCCTTGCAATTTGTCTCTATTCGTACAAAAGTACCCCTACTTTTTCTTGTTGGGGGGCTAAATGTTTCGTGAGGCTGACAATGGGGACCCAACTTAAGACCGTCGCCAGAGTCAACCCAGCAAGCAACGCAGCGGCGATCCATCGCCCGGTCCAGCCCACAGTGGTCATTTGGCGGCGACTTCTTTGACCCACTGTTTTTCCATATCCACCAGGATCTCTGGGGGCAACTCTGGGACCCGGTGGGACTCTAAGACGGAGACGGGTAGGGTAGAGACTCCGAGGTTTATGGACTGGAATTTCTGGGCCAGCTCCGGGGGCAGCCGTTTAAGGTCCACGGCAGGAAAATCACCCCATCGGCTAGGATCAAATTTTGATAGCTGGGCCTCTGGAGAAAGTAAAAAATCCGCGACCACCAGGGCTCCATCGGTGTTGGTGGCGTTAAAGGGGATTCCTAAAAAATGGGTGTTTGCAAGAGTGCCTTCTTCCATCACAAAGGTACGCACGGTTTTAGGAAGGGCTCCTTTGCGAATATCGGCTTCGGCTGTCGTGGGAGAATAACCCATGGTGAGCAGGACTTCGCCGTCGGCAAACATCTGGTTAAGCCTTGTGGAGCTGTCGGGGTAGGTTTTGCCTTTGGCCCAGAGATAGGGTTTGAGGTCGCCCAGAAAAGCCCAAAGCTGGGGCAGATTGCGGGAGACTTTGGCGAGGCCTCCCGGCTCAAAATATTGGGCGTAGCCACCTGTTACACCATAAAAAACCTGCCTGATAAAGGCACTCCCGGTAAAATCCGGTGGTGCCGGATAGGTTGCTTTGCCGGGATATTTTTGCACCCAGGCTTTAAGGTCCTTAAAACTTTTAGGTGGGTCTTTGAGTTTGGCGCTGTCGTAAACAAAAACAAACTGAGCTCTGCCAAAGGGAGCCTCGTAGCCGAGGACAGGGGTGCCGAAATCAAGATTGTTTTCTTTAGAAAGATGGTCGTAAAACTGGACGTAGGACGGGAGTACCTGGGTAAAAGGGCCATAGAGGAGGGCGGAGTTTTTAGCGAGTTTAAAGTTTTCGCCGTTGAGCCAGGTGATATCGGTGGTACCACGAACGACTCCGGCTTTTTTTTCGGTGAGGAGTTTGTTGATGGTTTCTGCCGGGTCTCTCACGGGCTGGCGGATAAGGTCAATC
>JBGSUI010000016.1:0-5550 GCA_041736175.1 Oligoflexales bacterium
TTTAGCAAATACCTCCTCTGCTTCATCAAAGCTACCACAACCATTTGGCATAGCAATCCTCCGATACAGGCAACACTTTAAATAAGTCCGGCTAACTTCGGGAGTATTCTATGCGAAGATTATATTTATATTCCTATAATTACAAGGAATATTCTTGTAAAAAATCTACTGCACCCTAATGACTTTAGGCTTTCAAAAAAGGGTCAGGCGGGAATCTATGCTGTAATTTGTAATGGCGAAATTAAATACGTTGGAAAAACCAAAAACGCAAGCGATCGATTGCGTGATCACTTTATCAAGCCAGGTGAAGGAACCGCTTCAAAAATCGACGAAATCAATACCATGATCAAGAGTGGGAATAAGGTGGAAGTTTCCTTTGTTGAGGTGCCTATATCGATATATTCATCTATCGAAGAATCTATCATTGAAACGCATAAACACCAGTTATCTTTGAATAAAAGAGCTAGCTAATACCATTTTTTAAAAATGTTATTCAATTTACACTTTCTCGCTTAGGAGTACTATGACATCCTCAAGCGAATATCTATCTTTTCTGTATTTGTCTGGACCATTTGGGTATAATTCAATCCGTTTGCTAAAATAGTCTATGAACTTTCCTGTACCCTTATGGAAGGATTTGCAGTCGATGCAGAATCCCCATGCACTGCCGCTACCAGAAGCTGGGCTACCGCCAAATCCAATGATAAGAGCTTTGCCCTTGCACTGCTGACATTCCTCGATGAATCGAGCACTTAAATACCAAAGGGTGAATAGCGTTTCCAAGCTTAAGGGTCCATCACCGCTTATATAGGGATAGGAACAATAAGCTAGACCAAACAAGCAGCTTGCCATTCGCGGTTCCGATAATATTCGGTCCATATTTGCGAAAATTAATGCGCCATTGTTAGCAAAAAGATCAAATTCATATTTATGGTGCTCGGCATCATCTGAACCCCTGTAACCTCGAGAGACAATTTTTGCCATAATCAAACCTCCTCTTTTCTAGTAAGATCACATTGGAGTTATCGGCTTGATGTTTGTCACCTGAGGTCAAAAGTCGACCACCTGTACCAATACAACCAGTCCTAGTGCGCCAGGCCAAAAATCACTTTTTGGTTTTAAAAATTTAATCGGATTAAAAAGACCTTTCACCTGGAGTCCTACGACAGGGTGAAAGGAAACAAGCCGGCCCCAATCTTCGCGAAACTTAAGCGGTTTCAACCAGCGCGTTAGTCAACGGCTAATATTCTGAATTAAATGGAAGAAAGAGCATTCTTCCAGGAACTCAGATCTAACCCAACCGCCAAACACTCAGCCAAAATTATCGTCCCCAAGTGTTTGAGCCTCAGCGTGATGCCGAAAATATCCATCTCCATCGAAGTACCGAAATGGGCTACGCTTAGACAGAGAGCATTTGAGCCGGAAGGCGGAACGGACATAGCCCCAAGACTCGTTCATGTGGGATCTGATGGCTTCTCCAACTGGATGGCTTCACGCAAAAGCTTCTCAACCCGGCTAAAGCCACGCGCGGCCGCTATCCCAACATCTACAGGCGATACTTTTGCCCCGGCATTTATTAGAGTTTCGACCACCTGGAAGGCTCCTTTGTTCGCCGCGTAGCTGATGGGCGATAGCCCTTGATTCTCCGACGCATTTATGTCGGCCCTCATCTCGATGAGTGTCTGCACCGCTGAGAATTTCTCCATGTTAATGGCGACGTGCAAGACCGTCATGCCGTTTCGATTCCGGGTATTTATTTCGCCTCCGGCTTCATATGCCAATCGCATCGCGGCCAAACTTGCTGGGAGCCCCAGCGCGGCGATGAACATGGGCGTCATCGCGTTTATACCAAAACGCATGTTCGGATTCGCTCCGGCGGCCAGTAGTCTCCTTACGACCTCGGTGTGACCTTTTCCGAGTGCGATGGCAATTGGTGGAAATCCAGCTCCCTCATCGTCAGTCTCGTCCAAAGCGGCATTCGAATCTGCTCCACGAGTCAATAGAACATCTACAAGCGGTAGGTTTCCTGAACTCGCGGCACAGTGTAACGCGGTGAGACCTTTGTTTCCCCGAACGCAAACGTCCGCGCCTCGCTCAATCAATGCGATCGCGATGTCAGTTTTGTTTGAAGCGCAGGCGTGAATGAGCGCTGGCTCTTGATCCTTTGCAAACTTGAGTCCGATGTGCGAATCCGGCGCTACGCCAGCGTCAAGTGCCCTGATCGCTGCCTTTTTGTCGCCTTTTCTAATCGCGTTACGCAGGTCGTTTTCATCATTAAACTTTATAATTTTTGTCATCAGACCAATGTAGATCATGCCTATCACTACGACAACAAAAATCCAAAACATAGATGGTCCTCAATGACCTGCGGCTATAATAGCCGCAGGTCGCTTTATTAACTCCTCTTCGATTCGCGAAAAACCCATCGACTTCGCGATCGAGATATCTGCCTCCGTGGGCGACATGCCCCGGTCAAGCAGAGTTTGTACCAGGTCAAACGCTCCAGCCTCCACGGCATGGGTCAACGCCGTCCGACCCTGGTCGTCGGTAGCAGCGGGGTTCGCCCCCCGTTCGAGCAGTGTCTTGGCTTGCGAACCGCGTTGCATTTCGATCAATATGTGAAGCGCCGTCACGCCAGTAGAGATCTTCGAATCGATTTCCGCCCCCGCCGCCAACAGCGTATCAAGGGTTTCAATTGTGCCGGGTAAGCCGATGGCGGCCAGAACGATGGGGGTCTCCTCAAGTTCCCCGCCAAAAGCATTTGGATTCGCACCGTGCTGTAACAATAGGCGTACCATCTCGGTGTTTCCAGCCTTGGCAGCCATATGAATCATTTGATATCGCTCACCCTGCCATGTGTCTATTTCTGGTAAAACTGGTAGAATCTCACACGCGTTTGCACCGTGCTTCAGAAGCATACTGGCGACTTCCAGTCTGTTATTGGATACGGCGAGAAACAACGGTGAACGGCCAAGCCTGTCCTTCCACCGTGGCGACGCGCCCCGTTCCAGAAGTACCCGAACGCTGGTAGCCACGCCCATTTGAGCAGCGTCGAAAAACGACTGAGCGAAGTCGGAGCCATTGGGGTCCAGTTTCCTCAATTGGCGCTCGTTGCCGTTGCGAACATCCGATGCACGCCACTTTTCCAAGATCGCCCCGATGACCCAAAAAAATCCCAGGATGAGCACGATCCAAAACATGAAGGTTCCCATCGCGGCTCCCTAATCTACCTCTAAAAATCGGACACGGGTTTACACTCTAAAAAGCTAGAGTATTAATAGGATATCATCAGACAAGTAAGCTTTGTCAAAAAAGAGCGGGTTGTTGTAAATCATGATTAAAAGTTTAGAAAACAGGCTGTTAAAATGGTCGTAAAGGAAGAGGTCAAAGTCAGTCAGGAAGCCAAGGATCTTACGCATTCCAGCATTAACTCTGCATGAGTGGATGATGACCATTAATCTTAGCTTTCTAATCGGCACAAGCTCAATCCAGTTTAGCTTTTAAGGCTTCAACATTTAACGGTGTTCAAGTAATGAACGTCTAGCCCACTTTGGGGCTAAAGGTATTTTAACAAAATATTGGTGAAATTGGCTTTAATGACCGCAAGTGCAAGCCCCAGCTGGGGTCTCTTTTAATCAGGTAACCTGATAGGGCATCAATTTCCTAGTCATTTTCTCCTTAGAAGCTCCAATCTCTGGAAATTCTTGTCAATCTATCTCATAAGTGGCCGGCTCCCTGCCGAAAGGCCTGTTGTGGGAGAACACGGGTTCCTACATGCTACCTGCCTTTGAGACCACGCTGTCTTTGTTACGCAAGCGAAACATTGAAAGAGAGAATTCTGAAAATTTTTATCAAGACAGACTTATTTTACATCGCCACTTTGAATACTTTGGACCAAATTTAACTTTTAAAGGATCTAAATTGATGAACCAAAAAGCAATCGTCGAGGAACTTAGAGACTATTTGGCAGCTACCTGGAAACGTCCGGGATTAGTATTAGAGTCGGGGACAGGAAGTACCAAGAACATTTATCATATCTATGACCCTGTTCTAATAATTCACCAACGGTTGAGCCCTAAGCAAGATCGTGGGCATTATAGAACCGGTATTTGTGTACATTTCATTAATGAAAAAGTCAATGGCACTAAGTTAAGGAATAGGACCTTTTCTGGCTTGGTTTCGTGGTGTTTTCAAAAGTTGGTATGGTTTTGGTCGTCTCTTGACTGCTCTAGGTTCGCTTCGACCGGGACGATTGGGAATTTTCATTTGGGCAATCATGTTAATCATCGCAACATACATTCGTTGACTTAACTCAGGCTGATTTAAACTGAATAATGGCAAAAATGAATTAAATACCTGAATTGCTCCCGCGAAACTTATGGTCCTGGGCTCTAAGCTGTGCTTTGTAGCTGCTTGGCAGATAAGCTGCCTTATAAGGTTATAAGCTAAAATATAGGTCCAAATCTCCTTCTCAATCATATCTGGCGTTTTGCATGATAAAATATCCATACCCATAACCGACTTTAATGATCGGAAGTCAAGCTCGACGTTCCAGCGAAGTTTATATGCAGCAAGTACTTCGCTGCGAGGATAGGAATCGAGTTTGAGCAACGTTGTGACTACAACAACTTCATTTCCATCTTCGTCTATAATGTCACTTTTCATCTCCCTAAGACGAAGTGTTTTAGGCATAGTGTCGTAGGTTTGTTGATCCATCCATTTTGGTCTTGGCGGTATCAGCAGTTCCACAATATGGTCTCCTTCACCCAAGTGCTTGCCTCGCCTAAAGTCATAATCGCGCGAAGCATGTAGGCGAGTGATCAAATGCGCATTTTGACTCAAAAGCTGCGCTATTAAAAAATAGCTACAATAGTAGCGATCAGCGATTATGACATCTTTTTCTCTAATAAGCGGCAACAAATCACGAGCGAGAGCATGTTCCCCTGTTTCTTTGCCCTTATACGGGCCGTATGATAAGCCCAAACAGCTGGCTGTAGCTAGCGAAATCAGGCCAACGATTCGCATAATTGGAAAACCGACACCTTCAGTTTGTTGGCCATGTTGAGGCCATCTAATCTGGTTTTCGGGCGTATCTGGCATAGACAATGTAGAGCCATCGAGAAGCTTGGCATGATGTCCTTTCCATAACCATTCTATTGGTGATGCTGACTCAATAAAACCTCCCGATTCCACAGCTAAATCTTTTATTAGGTCTAGAGATAATCGTCCTCGTGCTTGGCAGTAAGCACTAGTCGAGCTTGAGAGGGGTTTAAGTCCCGAAATTTCCCTATCTCTATTCACCTTTACTACGGCTTCCCGGCACCTACGTCGCTTGACTAATTTGACCCACCTAGGCTCAAGTAAATTGACCCACCCATTTTTTGTAACTTCTCAAAAACCAACGCAGGCAACATGCTCAGCCCAGGCCCCCGGACCGTGGTTTCTTTGAGCAACATAAATGGTGGGTTATTTGATTAGGCGGCTACCGCTTCTTGGCCTCCCAATGCACTTGTGAATTCAGCTTTATTTTTCATCGCAGCGTTTCTCGTC
>JBGSUI010000080.1:0-32800 GCA_041736175.1 Oligoflexales bacterium
AAGGTCGGCATTCGCTGCGGTGATTTTACCCAAGACCATGGCAAGTTGCGAGACGTGGGTTTGTCCCGTTTTGAATAACTCCACGAATGCGGGAAAATGGGCGAGGACTTTGGCTGCCTGGAGTCTCTTCCAGTAGACGTCGGGCGAAAGTCCCAGTGCTTCGATATATTGATCACGGGTGAGCCCGAGATTTCCGGCTGCATTTTGTCGGTCAAGCTGATAGAGTACCCTCATTGAATCAAGCACCATATCGTGCTCCTTTTGATGGAGCAGGACAGCTTTATGAAACTGCCGGCGCAGGAGCACGCGGATGTCAGAGGTAGATTCGGACGCGTCACAATTTTTTGGGAGCGCAAGAATTTTTGAGAGGGCTTCACTTGATATCATCGTTGTTTTTCTCGCTCATTAAGGACGCTTTGGGGCGTCGAGACCTTGTAGAAAAAAGTTATAACACGGGTTGTAAAAGTCGATTTCAGTCGGAGTCTGCGGTCTTTTTTTAAAACGCCTCTCGAAGCGGCAAATTTGTTTATGGGTCGGTTTGACTCGATCTGATAGGGAAAAATCAGCAAATTGGTTGCAGAGGCTATTATAGGAACCGTTTTGTAAGCCCCAAAACCCGTCAAGCTTTTTCTGAAAAATAGAATGTTTTTAGAACCAGTTCGTCCTGGGGCGAACGACGCCAGAAGCATGCAGTCCAAGATTCGGTGACTCCAGAGGTGGAGCCCAGTGCGAAAAATCCAGGTCGGCAATTCCAAGGACCGTTCGCAGAGAGGGTTGGGCCCGGGACGAATCAGTTGGCCAACCGTGGGGTCGAAGCCAGCTTAAGGAGGCGATCGAGAGGCATCGCGGGAGTCAAGGCTCGGTCTCCTATTCGTGTGCAGCGAACCTAGGCCTAGGGCTACTGCGGCATCCGCGCTTGTCATTTTCGGCTCGCTCCCAATCCCCAACTTTGACTTCCATGTATATCGACCCAAGTTGATAAAGATCCAATCTGGATGGGACTACTCCTATAAATAGTATCACCGACACCCAGACTTCCAACATCACCCCAACCAAAGGACCAAATGGTACCATCTGTGCGACGGGCCAACGAGTTCCAATGTGCTGACACAATCTGTGCCCATGAACTAAGGTTTCCCACCTGGACTGGACTGCTGCGATTGGTTGTACTGCCAATGCCTAGCTGACCGCCATTATTGTGGCCCCAAGCCCAAAGGGTTCCGTCTGTGCGGATAGCATGTCCACGTTGGTACCCGACTGCTACTGATTGCCAACTACTTAATGTGCCTATTTGAGTCGGGCTGCTTCTAGAGTTGGTATTCCCGACTCCAAGGGCACCACTCGAACCTCGCCCGATAGCCCATAGTGTCCCATCAGCACGAAGTGCCAAAGTATTCCACATCACTGAGGCTATCTGAGACCATTGACTAAGTGAGCCGACTTGCACGGGACTGCTTCGCGAAATGGTATCGCCAAGTCCACAGGCTCCATTTAGGTTTTGACCGAAAGCCCATAATGTACCGTCTGTCCTAATGCCAAAAACTTGCACAATACCTGCAGAAAATGTCGCCCAATTTGACAGGGAGCCAATTTGCACCGGGCTGCTTCGATCAATGGTGTTGCCTACTCCTAATTGCCCTTTGTTGTTTTGACCCACCGTCCATGCAGTTCCGTCAGAACGCAAAAAATTAGATTGAGTGTAACCACAAGATACCTTGCTCCAGGAACTGAGGCTACCGACTTGGACAGGACTGCTCTTCATGATCACCGACCCGATGCCCAACTGACCGTTGGTGTTGTTTCCCGTAGCCCACAGGGTGCCATCTGGCTTTATCCCCATGGTACAATAATTTCCTACAGAAACGGACACCCAATCAGTAGAGTTCGCGAGCACTGGACTGCTTCGATCTATAAAATCGCCGAGACCTAAAGTGCCATACCAATTACGCCCCCAACGCCAGTAGCTTGCGACACGAGTTCTTTTCAAAAGCATCTGCATATTACCAAAAGCGCTGAGTTCCTGTTCGTGTGCAGCGAGCCCAAGACCCAGAGCTAGTTTAGTCCCAGAGCTAAACAAGTCACGGCGTGGGATGGGAGGGGATGGGATGGGAGGGGCTGGGATGGTCGTCAGCGATGTGGCCCGAAGTATTTGGAACAGTTTTTGTGTCAGAGTTTACTTTGGCATCTAGAGTCGGGTCCTGTGGCCTTTGTTTGATCTCGTCTGACACGTATAACCTCCCATGGTATGAGTGAACTTAGTCAAATTTTTTAGATTTATAAACAAAAATAAAAATATGGTTAGATACAGCTTAAGTTTTCCATAAATAGCATAGAAAATCAAAAGTTGTTTGTCCATGACAAGGTGGAATACGATAAAAAAAGTCGTAAATTTTAATGGTTCTTAATACATCGACTTATGTCTTAAGGAGACGATCGAGAGGCATCGCGGGAGTCAAGGCTCGGTCTCCAGCAAGGGGGCGATAGGAAGCCTTATCGGTGACCCCAAAAGCTTTCACAAGGGTGTTGACCACATGTTCCATGGTTAGGTACTGCTGGCGTTGAAAGACTTCGGGAAGCGTCTCAATGACTTTTAAAGACTTGTGATCAAAGGGACGCCCCATTTTTTTGATCATCTCTGGATCCAAGCTGCGGTGGGCTTTGGACACGCTACTGTAGCTCACGGGTTGGCCCTTAGCCGCTGGTGTGAGCTGGGCGAGATCGGTCTGACCTACAATCAAATTGCCTTGGAATCCCTTGCCTCCTAGGAGGACTGTGTTGCTGAGAGGATTATGGTCCGTGCCACTTTCTGCAAGCTTAGAGCCAATCTGCCGGGTGGTCCTAGTAAACTCGGATGTCAGCATGATCGATGTCACGTCCATCAAAGACTGTTTGGTCCCACGAAAGGGAGTCTCAATCAAAAACTCAAAAATCTCGGCGAGCGCTTTCATCAGCGGGGTATAGGCCGCAGCGGATTGCTGGGCAATACCTACCGAGTGGGCATCGATTTCGACGTTTATGCCAGTCGCCTTTGGCAAATCAATCAATACAGTCCTTGAGAGCCCATTTGCAAAGACCTGATGTGCAGCGTCCATATACTCAGGAATCCCTTTAAACGACCCAAATTTCAAGCTTTGCAGGCGCTTTTCAAGCTGTGGAGAAGCTTGCAACCCTCGTACCATTTCTTTGGAACCGATGGACAACAGCCCTCCTCCTCCTCCTGCCTCCGCAAGAGCCTGGGCGCGCTCAGTTGCAAAACGATGGATCAGACTTTTTTCGATCGATTCCCCAACTTTTGATTCATTGCTGGTTTTTGACCCACCAAGACTCTTCAGGGATTCGAGGGAAAAACCTAGGGATCTAGCCCCATTGGTTGGTCTGTCCGCAAAGGGTAGATTGCCAAGGCCAAGGGCATCGACCGAAGCCCTACCATCAGCATTGAGAAAAGGAGCAAACCAGTCCCCGCCAAAAGCGTTTCCGGTCAACATAAAATTGATATTTTGCTCATGGCCATCAAAATTATCGGCCATAACGACTCCATTAAGAATCGAAAAGTAGGGCCGGTATTTTTCAAGGTCCGACACCAGTCGGCTCACTAGGGTCGAGTTACCACGAGAATCTCGCCATTGAGTAGGTTCCACGGGATTTTTGTCGAGGTGGTTCGTTTGGAGTCCTGCAGCCGTATGGCTTAAGGGCCGTGCATCAAAGAGATAGGTCGTGTCCACTCCCCCTGGTATGACCAAGAGCAGCAAAAAATGAGGGTCTTGCTGTCCCTGTGCCATTAGCCTCGGAGCACTGTTAAGGACACTCATTCCCGTGAATCCCGAAGTGAGCCTTTGAATCCATTGCCGCCGGTTAAGGGGGTTTGTAAAAATCATCGTTTTTTCTCCACTGTTTAGTTTTCAAGCAAAAAATATGGACTCATCCAAGCACCAGCGATGGCGGCTCCGAGCCTTTCCCGTGGCGTCTTATAGGCTGCCAAAAAGGCTGGGCTCTCTATCCACCGTGACCATGCTGTGAATTCGGTTTCTGGAGCATCCTCTTCCAGGAGGATTTGCCACAAGTTTTTAGGATCGACTCCAAACGGATTAGATCGGTCAGGGGCCTGCTGTTCCTTGGCACAGGAGGCCAAGGACTGTTTGACATAAGAGCTTAACGGAAACGGTTGCCCTACTTCACTGTTCAGGATGTCCTCCGCACTCCGTTTTGTCAGGGGCGACCCACAGGTGTCGCTGGCTAAGGCTTGACCCAAATGGGTGAAAACCTTTTCCCACAAATACATGTTGATGCTATTGGGGGCACCATTGGCAAAGGTGTTTTTAATCCCGTTACCATTAAAACTTCCGAGAATAGGAGCTAAGGATGCATAGGGCTCATTTTTTCTGGCATACAAAAAAAGATTAAAATCAGCACCTGTGGCACCCAGTCTCTGGCCGATCATTGCCTGAATCACCGCGGGTCCTCGCAGTTGGCCAAGATTGTTGCCACGGACTTGGATGGCTGAAAGCTCAGAGTGATCCGAGTTTTGCTTGCAGGCAACTAGACTAAGAGTTGCTAACAACAGGGACTTTGATATAAGACGACCGAAAAATTTTTGAGAAATCATGGACCAACCTTTTTAGCTTTATTGGTGTTTGCGATTTGGCCTTCAAACCATTTTTTAAGAATCAGCCGATCGGGATCGGGCATAGAGCTATTGAGTGGCATGATGGGGCCCTCGTCGCTGGGACCTAGTCGATCTAAAATCCTTTCATAGCTTAGATTCCGTGATATTTGTTTACCCCCCTCATCGAGGTGCGAAAAGCCACGTTCCGAGGTCCAACTGGATAGATTAAGCCCCCCCTGATCACCACTCGAACCGTGGCATTTCGTGCAGTATTGGTCCAGGGTCGAGGCTACCTGGCAATCCAAGGATGACGGTCCACTTTTAGAGGACCGGTCGTAGCAGGTCCCTTCTACAGGATTTTGTTGACTAAAGGTCCGACTCATCAAAAGATTTTTGATGACCTGCTGCACCGCCTTGCCACTTGTGACGGCAGGTGCCCTTTGGATGATTTGCGCCTGCTCTTCGATCCATTGTCGGTCGAGGGTGCTGCCTTTGCCCAGAAAATATTCTGCAAGGCGTTGGGTGGTGCAGGTATAAGTGCGGCGATCCGAAGCTAGCAATTTTCCAAAATCTTCGAGTCCGTTGCCATAGGTGTTGCTTGTTAGGTTTGTTGCCGACCGGACCATTCCGATATTGAGGCCTTGATTGGGGCCTTTTTTGGCGGGAAAATCCCAGGATGCCCAATACTTTTTAAGCTCGTCACCTTGGATCACTTTAGCGTCGTCAAAGATAAAAGATTGGGGTTGGGTGCCAAAGTTAAATCCGATCACTCCATAAGACCTAAAAAATCCAGCCATGGGATCGAGTTTGTAGTGACAAGCAGCACAGGAGGCATCAGTGCCATGTCGGGTGTCACCAGGATTGGCAGCGACTTCTAGTTTGACCGGAGTTAAGTCATCACAAAAAAACGTTTTAAAGACGTAAGCTGCCCTTTTACGATTGAAGTTGGTAGAAGAATTCGGATGACTTTGCCAAAAAGTCTGGGAAAATATATTTGATGTGGGGTTGATTTCAAGGTTTGCTGGGATTTTAACCACCCCTGAGTCCATCATGGGGGCCTTGGATGTCAGGATTTGCTCCATAAAACCAAAGGCACTCTTAATCACCAAACTCCCTTTGTCTAAATAGGCGATGATCTCTCTGACCTGTTTTGTGGAGACTTTTGGTTTGCCAAAGCAAAGTGCCGTAATTTGGTCAAAATTGACAAGATCTCTGATGCCACCTAAAACATCCTCTTCCTCTGGGCTATCTAGCGCCACAAACTCGCCGCAAAATCCGCTGATCACCTCGGATTTTTGTTGGGGGCCCTTAAGATGGGCGGCGAGCAAATCACGGGCAAGGTTAGATTTTTTAGCAATAACAGACGCCATTCGTTGTTCCAATTGGGGCAGGCTTTTTGGTTTTGGGGATTGGTCCTGAGAACCGCTCCGCATGCTTCCAGGTTCGGGCAGTAGAAGAATACGGTATAGCAGCTGGTAAAATTGGGAGAGCGATAGATAACGGGGTTGGTCAAACTGATACATCACTTGCAATGAGCTACCCTGAGCGACAGCCAAGGCTCCGTTCAAGGCAGCTGGATGGCCTTGGATGGAGTCGGTTGGTCTGAGGATGGTCGTGGCGCTCTTTAGATAAGGGGAGCAGTTGGAGTCCGATTGGCAGTTGTCGGATTTGTAGATGACTTTGGTAACGGGGTTATAGGCAATGTTGTTTATAAATGCGGGAACTAAACTATCGTCTTGTTTCATGCCGTAGTAATAGGCGTAAAAATCGACCATTGTGTGGGTAAAAATCGGCTCCTTCATCAGTATATCGATGACTTCGCTTTTAGGTTTCTGGACCATCTGCCTTAGGGGATCGTCTTGGTTAAGCCCCTTTCCCAGTCTGAGAGCCCGGGCTGCACGGTCGATCCATTTGAGGTCCGCCAGGACCTCACCGGAGTCGCTGGTTTCGAGCTGCGAAGATTGGCTGATTTTACAGCTGGAAGAATAAAGAGCTAGGACAACCAGGAATGCTTTTAAAACTGATTTTAAGGTCATAGTTCACCGCCTATCCATCACGCGTTCAAATGATGAAAGACCAACTGCACAAACAAGGCCACATTTAAATGGCGAAGATTCTTGCCAGTTAAATAAGGCTCAGTGTTTAGTCTATAAACAAGTAATGATTACTGGTCAGCTCGGTGGACGGTGAAATTAGGATCGGTCACCCAAGTCTGCAAAATATAACGATCCGCCCTGGTTGCTAACACCTCATGGGGATGGGTATAGCCCACTGGAAAAACCACGCAGCGGCCTTTTTGTGGCTTGAGCGTAAGATTTTGAAGGGGAAAAAAAATTTCGCCTCCCTCAGCCACATCGTTAAGGTAAAAAATCAACGTCGCGATCCTTAAAAAATTATGGGGTTCTTCTGCTGTTTGGCCATCCACATGGAGGATACAGCCGTCTCCCGGTGCATACTTCGAAACCACATAACCGTCGTCGCCCCACTCGTGATAGGTCCCATGGGCTAAGGAATCAGGCCGAGCAAAATATTGGCCTATAGCCTGATTGACCTGTTGGCAGATTTCGAGGTTGAGAGAATTCCACTCTCGATAGAGAGATGTATGGATATAGCGTCTCGTGCTGTAGTGGGGCTGGGGGTCTGGTTTGACACGGGTGTCCCCATTAAATCGCTCGATAATTTTATCGCATAGGGGCCCTGGTAAAAAGCCGTCGTAGATCTTGATATGCTGGGTCATGGTTTTCTCGTTGGGATAAGGTCTGTCGTGTCCACCTAACTGGTCATACTAGACCTAACTCCAGATACCAACCCATAGCTAAAATTAGCTAAAGTTTTTAGAGAATCCTGCCGATAGTACCCCTGAGAACATCGTTGCCGTTCCTGAAGCTGAGTGTTGTCTACTTCCCGCACCTTATTACTTGGAGTGTTCCATGGCCTTTCGATTGCATTTTATGGCAGGATTTTTGGGTCTTGTCGGCTGTACAAACCTGACATCAAATCCCTTTGTATCAAGACCAATGCCAAGCCCTACATTAGGCCACGAGGGCCCCCTTGTTATAGGAAAGCACCATGATTTCATAGGGTTCAGTTCGGTTTTAACCCCTAGAAAAAACTACGATCTCATGGCCGAAATGGCCGCCTTTAGGGCCTGCAAGAAATCCCGCGAATGTTTGATTACCAACGATCGAGCGCTCCAATTAAAGGTGATGATAGGTACCAAAGCTCCCCAGTTTTTTATTTGGGTTATCCGTCCCTCAGGCCAGCTCATTATCGGCTCGGGACCAGATGAAAAGATCAGCCACGGAGTTTTAGCATCGGTTGACCTCACCGACACCGATCTTGCCGTCGAGCCGATGGGCAATATCTATGCGGGGGGTGAAGGTTATTACGAGCCTGCCACCAACACCCTTTATCTAAACAATAAGTCAGGACACTACCGTCCAGAGTACATTCGGATCGCCAACCCGGTGGTCTTAGATCTCTTTCAATCAGTGTTGCAAAATCGGGTCATAATCAAAACCATCGATCAAACCAAACCTAGAATTGAAGTCTATTGATTTGGTTTTATTTAGAACCAAAATCCAAACGTGACCGCCGTAAGCCCATAGACTTGGGGTGTGGTGATCACGCGGCGGATGACTCCGTCGATCCATGGACTCTGCCGGGTGTTAGAATGGCTGGTGAGCCAGGATTTTTTAAGACCGATAAAGGTCCAGTCCAGGGATACCGTGTCGGCAAGAAACCAGGTGGAGACCATGTTCCATCCAAGGGTCACACCGTTTGCTTCGTAGCCTCCTGAGAGCGCATCGTTGGCTGGGTCTTCGGGCTCAACCCCAAAGGGAGAAATATTTCCAGACCATTGTGTTAACGATAAACTCGGCTCCATACTTAAATGTTCAAACTTTTTAAAAAAAATCCGCCCAAAAACACCAACGCTCTGGAATGCCAGGTTCATATCGTAGGTTTTTTTGTCGTAGATCCCATTTCGTAATTGACGGCCCAGGCCGGCATCAAGGCCGACAAATCCCTGAAAACCCACGGGAATCCCCACGGCAACAGTCAAGGTTCTCCAGGGACGCACCTCCCCAAGACCCACCATAAAGCTTTTGGGGTGGGCAAGGCGAAGTTCCCCGACGCTCAAACCTAGCTCAGCCTCCTGATCCTCGCCGTCGTCAACGACTTGTGGCGATCCGGTTCCAGGGTCGCAAACGTCCTGGAGAGCAGACGCGCTTGCCTCGGCATGATCAGCCCAGGACACTAAGCATCCCATCCCGATAAGGCAAACAGCATGGAGTTTTTGCTTGATTCTAAGTCCAAAGGACATCGCCGTTTAAGTTCCACCCACTTGTTTTTTGGTATCGACTTGGCTAATCAGACTCACCAGTGCATGGTAAGAATCCTTATGGAGGTTTTTTAGCAGCTTATGCCGGATAAGGTCTAGTGCTTCAAAGGCCGTGCGGCTAGGTTGGTAAGGGCGATTAGTCGTTAACGCATCAAAGGTATCGGCAAAAGAGACGATCTTGACCTCCTCTAAAATTTCTTTTTCTGTCAGGTGATGGGGATAGCCGCTGCCATCAAACCGTTCGTGGTGGGAGAGGATGATCTGGCGGGAGACATGATTAAGGCTGGTATCATGGACCAAGTCTTCCCCCATAGCTGGATGTTTTTTCATCTGCTCCCATTCAACCGGGCTTAACATGCCAGGCTTATTGAGAATCATCAGGTCAATTCGACTTTTACCAATATCATGGAGCAAGGCTCCCGTCGCCATCTCCACGAGCTGGGCTTTGTGATTTTGGGAAAGCTCAATGGCAATCGCCAAAGCGTAGGCGGCCACCCGGGCACTATGGTAGTAAGTATAGTCATCATGGCGCGCTAATTTTCCAAGGACAGCAACACAATGGGGATCTTCTTCGATCGTCGCCACCAATTTGTTGGCTAAATCCTTAAATTTTTCTAAAGCCGCCAAGGTCAACGGATAGTCATAGAGAGTTTTTGTGAGGAATGCAGCTGCATCGGTGATCCGGACAACCTTAACCTGGGGAGTTCCGCTTATTTCTATGGAGGGTACATTCTGAATTTCAAGATAGACTAGGGCCTTGCTCTGATCTGCTGTAGAATGAAATAAACGGTCTTTACCCGCAGCCTTAAGTCGATTGAGTTCCTCTCCTGTCCAGTGATAGGGAGCGTTTGCGTAGAGGACGAGTTGTTCCCCGAGTTCCACATAGAGGTCAAAATCAGTCACACTATTTTCGACAATCTTGTCAACAGGAAACAAAATCATCTGAGATTTATCAGGTTGGGGCGTCTTTGCTTCGTGGTTTGGGTTCATCTCTTTAGGGTAGCTGTATTATCTGCCATTTGTCCAGTATTTGCCGAAGTTCATGGGATCGAACTGGGGGTAGGACTGGGAGCCCTCGAAGAGGGTGACGACCGGATGAGGGGTGCCCTGGTGGCCCAGGTGGGTTGGCAAAATGAATATGCTTCGCGGCTATTCTATGCAAGCCGTCACATGGGGCCGGTGTCAGAACGGACCATCATCCTATCGGCCATCAAACACTGGTCCGTTTTTAAAAATAAGTTTTTAAGGGCAGATGTAGGACCCGTGATCATGAACGAGCGGATCGAAATTGGATTTTCACAGCCCGCTGATCAAGACTACGACCGTTCCGAAAACAACTTTAATATCGGTGGAGTCGTCGGTCTAAACTTAGGGATTCCCACCGGCAAACTCCTCTTTGAGACTTCGTGGAATTCACATATTTTCCCCGCGGGGATTGCTGGCATTTTTCTGGCTTCAGGACGTAAACAAACCCTCTCGGTGACCGTAGGAATGCGACTTTGAGGATCATCAACACGATGGTGCAGATAAGACTTTGGACCTCCATCATGACGATCGCTGCCTTAGGGGCAGGGACTGTTTACGGCAAGAGCCTTACGGTCCATGTGGGGCCGCCATCGGTGGGAGCAGGTGGATCCAACCCACTTTCCCTGCCCCCTCTTAATCCGGTTGAATACGAAGTGGTTTACCTCACGGATGCTGGGCGCGAATGGTCCATTGGACTAGTGCCAGGAATCCTCTACGGTGGGCGTTTCCAGCAAGGAATTTTCTATGTGGGCGTCGGCGGTGGACTTGTGATCAGTGCAAATGGCGGAGGACCTGGAATCTACTCTAGCTTTGGGTTAGATGCGGGAGACAGAATCAAGTTTAATATCGAAATCAAACAGGCCTTAGGGATCGACCTAGGGTCAACGGGGATTGTAAGCCCCTATGCCCTAAGAATCGGTGCCACCTTTCCCTTGTGACAGGCCACAATCCCAAACCTGTTGCGAATAGATTGACATATAGGAGATTAAGATGCTTAAAAAAATCAAATTTTTTACTGTATATTACTTCGGTATCGTTTTCTTGAGCCTCTTTCCTACCCGCCAAGGCCAAGCATATGTGCTGCTTTCTTCGAAAAAAGCGACTCTCCCTGTAAACCCGACCAACGCCACTATCACCTTCGACTGGGATGGAAAATCCCCGACCATCAAAGACAAGGAAAAATTTTCGGACGGGATCTATGCCAATCTCGATGATACAGCATTTATGGAGCAGCTGCTGACCATTGCTCTCAACACCTGGAGTGCCGTGCCGGCCGCCTATATCAAGCTGGCTTTTCGTCGTAGTGAGCAACCGATCGACCTTGATCAAGAGGACCGAAAATTTGCAATAGTCACTGATAAATCTGACAACCTCAGCACGGCAGCATTTGCCAAACCCTTTGTGGATCCCGACGACCCCTCAAATATTGTCGACTGTGATATCAGCATCGCAGACACGGAGACCACCGCCCAAAGCCTCGCCTACACGATAATCCATGAAGTTGGCCACTGCCTTGGCTTGGGCCATTCCCACACCAATTACAATGCCATTATGGGTTATTCCCGCACACAAACCGGTTATTTAAAGTTAGGTGCCGATGATATGGCTGGACTGATCTTTCTCTATCCGGACCCATCCTACGTCACCGGCGAGCCTAAAGATATCGTGTGTGGGACCATCGCCCATCGCCCTCACACCCCTTGGCAGAGCCTTTTCCTGCTGATACTAGGGGTAGGACCTCTTACCGCAGCGGTGGTTTTGGGCAGGCGCGGCACAAGGAGGACCTAAGCCAACCCGCCGCTCTCCCTAGATAAGCCGCTGCCTCAGACTCAAAGCCTAATTGGCGCGCAAGCCACCCAAGCTCCCTTAGGCTTGGATGAATCTTGAGGAGATCTCCCCATGCCTCGGCCCCAGTCCTAACTTGGATGCCCTTGATCAACACCAACTGCTCGGGGTGACTTCCCTGGCAAAGGGGAGAAAAGCCCATAGGGGATTGAGGGTCTGCACAGTAGGATTGCCAGGACCTAAAGATCAAAACTTCGCCTGTACGGTCTCTGGACCAATGGGCCAAGCTAACACAGAGGGGGCACTCTGCATCAAAGAGCACAAGAGCGCGGACTGACGAGGGTAAGGGGGGTAATGGCAGAACAGGGTCCATGGCATTGAACTCCAAAAGGGCTTAGGTAGGTATTATAGGATGACCGCCCAAAAAAGTCCCTGGAGTACCGCTTGATTTTTTTGATGAGATAGGTTTAACTTCTTCCGTTCCTAGCCCGCGTGGTGAAATCGGTAGACACACAGGATTTAAAATCCTGTGCTTCCGTAAGGGGCGTGCCGGTTCGATTCCGGCCGCGGGCACCAGTTTCTAACCTGGAGAAGTGATTTTTCTCAGTGATTATAAATAGTTATTTATCAAGAGAAAAGTCTGCAGGTTAGAAAGTTAAACCTGATCTCCGTCGATTCCGATATACATGGAGCCCTTGGAGGGGTATCTTATGTATATACAGAAAAGGATTGGGAGAAACAGGAAAATTTATTTTTCTTTCAGCTACGACGACGAAGCTGGAAAGCGTATCAGGCTTAAAAAAGATCAGCATCCTTATTTCACTGATTTAAAAGATGCAGAGGCATGGGCCAACTCCCAGGAAGGGATAAGGGCTTCCAAAAAAGCCGCGGCCGCGAAGAAACTGGAATGGAAGAAGGCTCACTACAATTTTGAGGATCTTCTTAAAAAGTACGAGCCTTGGCAACAAGAAAAGGCCCCCAATTCATACAAGGAAAATCTTTCCTATTTACGGCTCTACGTCTTCCCCTTCTTTCTCACGGAAAAACACTCTTCGAACATTAACGATTGGGGGTTGCATTACCAGGAGTTTCTGACCTTCCTCAAAACCACCACCACTCACGGCAAAAAGAAAAAGCATTTGGCTTACGCCACCCAAAACAACATCATCCGCTCCCTCAACACATTTTTGGCATGCTTAAAACAACACAGCCTTGTGGATCCCACCTTGGTCGTTAAGTGCCCCAGATATCCCAATGACAAGCTCAACAGCAGGGATTTCTCATTCGTGATAAACAAAAATGAAAGAGACACCGTTTTCAATTCCCTCAAATTTGTTGACATCGAGATAGCCGAGTTTTTTTGGCTCTTATGGCACACAGGTTTGCGATTTAACGAAGGCAGAGCGATCAACCTTGAATCCCTCCATATAGGGATGGTAAAGGAGGGTCCTCTATCAGAAGAGATGGAAAACGTCAATTTTGGGGAGTATTTTGGGTATCTTTATATAGACAGGCAGCTTCCAAAAGCGGACATAAGAAACGAGGACAACGCCGTTGAATTCAAGCCACTTAAAGGAAAAAAGAAGATAGACCCAAAGTATGCCAAGGTTGTTCCAATCAAGGACAAACAGTTATGGAACATTTTGGCCCGCAGGTACAATGCCGGCAAGGCATCAATGACCAGAGGGGTATTTGGCAAGCTAAAATCATCCTATCTTTTATTTGACGTCCCAAGCCTTGCCTCCATCACTTTAAAGGATGTTTATAAAAAACTTGGATTAGTTTACAAAGGATTTCACTCCTGCAGACACTCCTTCGCCACCTATATCGTAGGCGAATATAGAAGCAATTTCTTGGCCCGCACCATCACCGGCCATAAAAGCAGCGCTGTTTTCGATAAGTATTTGCATATTTACGAAGAGATCGCTCGAATGGCTAAAGCCGAGGACCAAGAGATCGAGGAGATAGCTTAGGTTAACTGAAGGGCGGGTCTTTACACCCACCCTAGTTCCGACTACCGTCCAAGTTGTGGGACTTCTTTGAAGTTTACTAGAAGTTGACCCATCTGATCGACAGGTATCTGCCCCCCATAAGTGGACTGCCGATCACTTTGGACAAGACGCCTTCCCTATGTGCTTGTCTATAACGTTACCAAACAGCGAGGGATCGACTAATGAGTTTACGCCCACGTTGATGCATTCCCACGATAGTGAAATCGACGTGTATGATTTGTCATCGTGAGTCTCATTGATCAATGTATATGAGCAGGTTCCTCCGCAACCGTAGAGGGTGTCTAAATTGTTGGATACCCTGGCGGATTGCAGATCGTTAACCAGGAGACTTCGATAACCTGGCGCACCGCATGAACCTGCAGTTTCCACGGAGGTGAATTTACCGTTTGACCATGAAGTCACACCAGGAACATAATAATCCATTTTGACAATTCTTCCCTCACCAAGCATCTCCGACTTGTAAAACTGATTAACCTCTCCTTTGACAAGATCACACTCGGTGAGAAGAAGCGTTAGATTGTCGTTTTCGTTTGCGTCTTCGATGGAGCTATCGGCCGAGGGGTTTAAATTAATCCTATTTTTGCCATCCACCAATTTACCTAGGACGTCATGATCGAGCTTTTTGGGACCGACGTCCTTTTCAAACAAGGATGTAAATACGATACCTTTCGAAGACGTTCGAGTTAGTGTAAGCACATCGTCCTTGATCGAGGCTTTTTCGAACAAATCCAACTCAGTTGAAGAACCTGCCGTGCAGAAAACACGGCCTTTGCGTTCGACTTTTTCACCGGAAAATGATGACTCCTTGGAGATCAATACCCCCTTTGACGTCGTCCAACAAGGGCCAAAATCAAGCTTCGGAATCGCTAAATATGCCAGGTGGTAAACGAAAGTATCGTCGGTTTTGAACTCAACGAAGGCGTCGCCTTTGATTGGTATCCTCACCCCATTCACGGCCAAGGTTTTCAGCCTCCAGACGACGTCCTTAAACTTTTCTGATATCGCCGACTCCATCGGCGTGTTCCCTCCACCCCCGCCATCCCCGCATCCGTTAGCCCAAAAAATTAACGCCAAAATCATCGATATTCTCATTTAGACCCCACTACATAAAATCCGTTAAATCGAGGTCAGTGGCGACTAGCGGGACCTATCAATTGACGGGCAACACCCATCGAAGAAATGGGTTGGACTTGATTTTTAATCGCCCACTGCCCATGGAATCCGTTCCGCCGACGAGCTTGGTCTCGCCCACGAAAGTCCCCGATCGATCGACCGATCCGTTGGAAAGACTCCATACCGGACTCGTGTCCTTGCCCACATAATTGACCTCGCCCGTCCAGTTGTTTAAGGTGAGCAGGTATTTTCCCGAAGAATAATATTTCGAGGTCACGTCAGCCCGCGTCGATTTCAAATTTTTTGATACGAATTTTTCGTAGGTGATAGTCTTATCTTTCAGGATAACGGTCCCTCCCGCGTCGGTCACCGAGACTGCTGTTGTCTTCGACAAATCAATGCAGCCGTCGTCAGTGCCCACGTCATTCTCATAAACACCCTTGCATGGTCCTCCGTCCTCGGAGGAAGTTGTCCAAGATGTGGTCAAATGATACGACGCCTTATCCGCGGTGTTCGTGAATTTTACCTCAGTCTTCAGTTTGGATATCCAATAAGCATTTTCGCTTGCCGGACAGAGAGTGTTAGTCTCCGCTACGAGCACTTGAAATATTTTGCCGTTGGCCGCGGTCAGATCGCCTTTGTCGCAGCTAAACGTCGTGGAATATTCGTATTTTAAAAGTGAATAGGTCGTCGAAGCATCGCTGCATGACTGGGGGTTCAGGGATCCCGACTTGACAAATTTCACGTAGTTTTTTCCGGCCTCTCCTACAATTTTGTTTAACTCAGTCGTTAGACAATAATCCTCCTTATCGGGTCCAGTGCTGGGGGCGTTATTGTAAATTGTAGTCAGTCCATTCACCTCAGCGACGAGGCCATCGACCGCTATGGGGGACACGTCGGTCGAACCGGACAGTTCTTCCTTTTGGATTTTGGAGTCCTTGAAAATCGCATCGACCTCATCTTTTTGGATCGTCTCATCGTCGTCCTTTTTACCGCACGAAACCGACACCGTCGCCAAACCCAACATGGCCAGATATAGGCCGTTTAAAAAAAGCATCTCGTCCTCCTTTGACAAATTTTAACTAAACTCAAAGCCGCCCCCGACGACCTTCGAAAGTCGGTCTTCGTGCTTAGGGAACAAGTTCGGAAAAAAAAAAGACCTCTTTAGTGACTTTTTGGTATCCACCTGATTTTTTATCCAAAATCAAACTCCCACACCCTGAGCTTCGTCCCGACCGAACAGGACCCGTGGGGGCCGCCGAGAAATCGCCGCTCTTGGGAGTAAGTCAACCCTGGCAAGCCATACGGTCGGACATCTTATCGAGACCTCGTGACCTCGACCGCCCAAGTCGAAGGGGTGTCAAAGGCCTCCGATGTAACCGACGTCGAGAGGACCATGGGCATTTTGGCCACGGACGGCCCCGGCGAGATCAATGATATGAAGGCCTTTACCGAGAGTAAGTCGGAGGGCGATTTCTGGGACCAGACCACCGACGACGACGAGTTCGAGATGTACCGGAAGAGGGGGTTCTCGGCCTCCGACTTCAAGGAATATGACATCGTCAACCCGGTGCAGGCCAGGGCTGCCATGCTTTACTTGGTCAGGGCCAGCCCGTCGCTCATCTCCGTAGCCTAGGGGGCCATCGAGGGGGCGAGCGAAAGGGCCGCGGCGGCGACCAGGGCCGAACAATTGGCGACTGCCCAGGCAGCCGCGTTGGGAGGACGATTATTCAACTTAGGTCGTCTTCACTGCAGTGGCAGGACCCAACCCAAATTCCGTTGGCTACCCAGGGGAATACCTTCTGGTCGGGGAGCTTTCGGCATGTCTCCGTGAAGTTGGGGTAGAACTTGGGGTTCTTACAGAGGGGGTGGCTGGTCTCCCCGCCTAGGCCTTTGCATGTGGCCGTGGCCTTGCCCGTGTAGGACTCGTCAATTGACTCCTCGCTCCCAAGACTCACTGGCAGCTTGAATGTGAACTCGAACCCGAAGGCCTGTTTTGGCACTGAGACCACCTTGGCTGTCGCCAGGCGGTCCACTGGACCGTCCGCACCGGCCAGGGTCACCTGTGCTTTGACCACGCAGTCCAGGCTGTTAGTGTAGGTGTTGGGGATGCTGAAGAACAGTTGGTTGGCACCGCTCCCGTCCTTGCCAACGTAGACGTCCGCCTTGAGGACCACGGAGGTCCATTGGCTGAGGTCGTTTTCTGCCTTGGCCGCGTTGGTCATCAACCCAGCTAGCATGGCCAGACCAAAAAACTTCGATTTCATTTGCTTTAAGAACATACTTTCTCCCTTGTTGTTTTGTAGGCTAGGCACCCGCCGGCTCCATCTTCCATGGCGCATGTGACTTTGGCTTCCAGGCGGCAACAGTTGTTATCGTCAACGAACCAGCTATATCCCGCGGGACAGATGCTGGCATTAGTGGTGCCGGATCTTTCCCATCTTCTTGCCGGAAGGTTGACCTGCGGGAACGCGGACTCCGGCAGCTTGCAATTACCCCAGATGTCCTGGAAGCAGGCCACCGCGGCGTCGTTCTGGAGGTTTAGGTAGGACGTCATGGCCACCTCACCAGCCCCTAGGTCCGCGGCCGAGTATGGCTGGAAGTTGCTTGAGTTCTTGCGGACGTACCTGATTGTGGCGAGGGCCTCCCTGGCGTCGTCCCGGTTCTTGGCCAGGTCGCTGATAACGAATTGCTGCCGCTCCAACAATGCTGGGTTTAGGCTAAGGTCGATCGGCTCCACTCCGGAGTAGTCCTTGGTGATTAGTTCCAATGTCACCGGGCTACCCGAGGCGGAGGAGGCGAGGTCCGTGAATTTTCTGCCATAGTCTTGCAGGTCGGACACCTCTGGAAGTGCTCCGTTACCGCCAAGGCGAAGCATTTTCACCTGGACTTTGGCCGACATGGAGAATTTGGCCATCTCGCTGCTCACTTCCGAGGAGGCCTTCCACCCGGCACCGCTGGCCTTGATGGCCGCACTGAATTTTTTCTCCTCCTCTGAGGAAGAAAACTCGTACTCGAACAGGGCGTAGAACTCGCCACCCGTTCTTCTACCGTGAACGAATTCATTACCACACTGGTCAAAGAACGCCTTTTGATTGCCCTGTTTTAGAAGTGAGGCCGCGTTGTTTTTGAATGTGAAGGACGACGCCAAGGCCATTTGGTTGGACACCCTGGCGTGAACCAGTACGTAGCGGGATGCCGAGTTTTTGTTCACGCTGGATACGAAGCTGAATCTTCCGCTTCCGCCGCCGAAAAGACCGCCTTTGATGCTGGCCGAGGCACTGACATTGAGGTTCTCCCTAAGGGATTTTTCCGAAGTAATTTCCAGTAGGCGATATTCCGCGTTGGAGCCCGTGATTTGACCGCTCTGGGTCTGGAGGAGCCCAAGCTCAACGCAGTGACCTTTGACGGTATTGTTTACCGAGTTATAACCCTGGCCCAAAAGGAGGGCCACATTGGGGTCTTCTCCAGGTGTGTTTTGGACCGAAGAACTTCCGCTGGGCTTGACCGGTCCGCAGGACAACATCAGTCCCATGGCTAGGAAAAACGGTTTGGTGTTTGGGAACTTCATTAGTTTGCCTTCTCTTTATCTGTTTGGTTTCTAGCCAAGAATTTGATGATGTCGTTTCTCCAAATTATTCTTGAAGCCGTGTTGTTAAGCTGTTCCTGCCAGCCGGAGTCCCCGGTGAGTACCCCGTTGGCCACGACGATGTGATTGGCGGCGTTGTCGCTGGCAACGTTGAAGTTCATCATTCGGCCCTCGTACTTGGTCCGCGACACTTCCATAACGGCGTCCGGCTCCATATTGTCGCCTAGGAACAAGTCGCCCACCACGACGTGCTCGGCGGGCTTAAGGGCCACTAGCTTGCCGGACAGATCACCAATCACCATCGGGTGTGCCTTTGAGACGGTGATGGATTTTCCCGACTGCATTTTGAAAACCCAAGATTTTTCGGTCTCTGGTCCGTAGGTCAGCGAGTTGATGCCACGGTCTGTGAACCCGCCTTCCAGGCCATCAAGGGTCGAAAGTTGCACTTCGCTGATCCGATCCTTTTGGCCCAAAAGTCTAGTCCCCGACGTCATTCCTCCCGAACTGGCGAACTCAGTGGCCTCCGCAAAGCACCCGCACCGACATTTCTGCATAGGTCTAGCATTGGAATCCAGTAGGGCGTACCAGTGACCGGTCGGGGTAAAACCAACGCATCCACCCACATTTGAACACCCGTCTGTGCCTGGTGCACAATACATCCGAAAGAATTCAGCGGTGACGCACCTAGTGCCTTCGTGTTCCGGCAGCTTGCACAAAGATTCATCCCAATCACCGGGCGTACAAGTGACACCCAGGGCAAATCCAGCGGTCAACCATAATCCTGCGGCGACGAACGCCAACCTCAACACATTAAGCATTTTCTTCATTCTATCTCCTTAAATGTTTTCACTATTCCACTGATCGACAACCAACCAGTTGGTCATTGATGTCAGCCATACCCAAAACAGTCCTAGCTGAAAGGGCCACGGTCTCTTTGTCGCCATCCTTAAGAAGCAGACGCAACTCAGCTTGCTTTCTTTCGTTTAATGGTGTCTTGACTGGCCCATGAAGCACGGTGACCAGACGGCAAGTGCCTGAGTACTTCTCCTCACAAACCACAGGGTGATTAGCAAGAAGCATCTTTGAATACTCGGTCATCGTGGAGTCAGGCTTCTGGAATCTGCCGACCTCCACGGGACCGCCCGCGGTTTTCAAGTAGATTCTCGCTTCTCCCATGTCCCACTCCTTGCCCCTGTCGTAGACACCGAAATTAGCCCTGGTAAAGAGATAGGCAGCGGGGTTGCAATAATTAGCCATTGAGAATCCACTGATATCCAGGTTGCCAAGGGAGTTTCGCTCCGCCAAGGCTGCACTGAATCCAAGAAGCCCCTCTTTCGCCTCTTCGTTGTACGTGACCCGGTCGTTCGCCACATGCATGCTGAGGTTCCAAGACACACCCGTGTCCGGGTCGATCCATGCGTCCTTGCCAGTCGAAACGAACACCTGAGCACTTCCGCTAGTTACCACAGGGAGAACCGAGGGCTTCGCAGGCGGAAAACTTACCTCGCCCGAAGGAGCCTCCGGGAGGACATCCTGTTTCTTCGTTTTTTTCTCTGGGCCACACGAGGCCAATTGGGCCAAGGCGACCGACCATACCGCCGTTTTTGCTACTGACTTCACTTTTTCTCCTTTATTCAAGTTCTGAAGGACCACGGCCACCCCATCCGCCCCACCCGCCTACCGGCGAACCAGGTAAAACATTGACTCTTTTATAATGACGAGGGCACTGGCACCTGCCCACTAGTCGACCATCGGGACCCGGAAGGACAAACCACTGCCCAGGCTGAACAAACTTGGTGCCCGATCCGATGCCCAAGTCGTTATCGCAGGTCATTCTGACCAGCCTGTCGCAGGTGTCTACGCCCAAAACCTTCAATTGGCAAACTTCGCTGGGGTTGTTATCCAGACATTCCGTAGCCAACGAGAGCTTCGAGGTTGCCAGCGAAAGAAACAAAGTAAGAGCCCCATTTCTCATGGCCTCTCCCCCGGAGGTAGCGGAAAATTGGGAACCACCTCGCTCACGGTGTCGAAGGCATACTTCTTACCAGACTTGTCCTTCAGGTTGTAATAGGCCTCATACGCCATCAGGTCCTTTAATTCGGTCTTCTTTTCCGCGCGAATCACCGCCTCAGCCTTAGCCCAGTCATGCCCGGCCAAGGCACCCAGCATTTCAGCCCTTTCGGCCACGATAACCCCCGTTTCCTTGATGTCCGCAGACTCGTATGGGGTTTGGAGAAAATTGGCTAGCTTGGCCCTGGTCTCCGGGTCGAACTTGCACCGGTACTTCAGGTAGGTCACCAGGTGTAGGCGGTTGACGATCTCAGCGTCAGTGGCTGGAGGACCACCAAGCCTGCCCAGGATCGCGTCGACACCAATCTGGCCCCTTTGGTTGAGGGCCATGAGTTTTCCGTTGAGCCTGGCTTTGTCCAAGGTCTGGGCAGCCACCGTAAAAGTCTCTTCCACGTCCCTGAAATATACCTCTTTTACCTCCTGGCTAAACCTTGCCGCAACATTTACGGATGGTCTATTTGGTTCGACCTTTTGGGGAATTAGTCCATGGCCCGAGAATTTCTCTACAATATTAGATTTGGGAAGTGTGGGATTTACAGGTTCCAAGATATTCTGTTTATCTAGGGTTCGCGTCAAGAACATCAAACCCACGCATAAAAACCCAATAAAACATAGTAACACAAATGTTTTTTTCCTCGACACAGCAGCCCCTCTGTTCTCGCGAAACGGCGAAAATGAACCCACTATCCCCTTGATCGCAAGGTCCCAAAATTAGATTGGATTTTGAACTATCGAAATATCCACAATAACAATTGAATATATTGGAAATACCTGATAAGGAGTGCTTGTTAGGTTTACACGCCTTAATCAGGCCTACGCTTCCCTATCCTCGGCAAAGGGTGGGGAGGCGTTTATTTTTTGGCCTAGTGGATAACTCCACCGAATTCCCTATACGACATATACGACCTCCCTGGATAAAGTTTAAAAAACCGTTCGAGACGAGACTGGTTCTATGGTAAGTAGTTTTGCCTGTCAACGGTCTTTAGTTCGATCAACAAAATGTTTATTTTCGAGGCAAGATGGAATTCCACGAATTGATAAAAAAAGCCAGGGAAAAACGGCACGCAACTATGCGAGATTTTTACGAAGCTAGTGATCTACCTTGTACGTACTTCTATTATTCGAAGGTCGAACATGGCTATGTCCCGAAAGTTGAGATCGCTTTAAAGCTGCTAGAAGCGCTTGGAATTGACAAACGGCGTGGGCTTATGGCTTGGGCTAAATCACAGATGCCAAGTCAAGAAACTAAGTCTTTTTTCGCGGAATTTGGAGAAGAGGATCTCAGCGTAAGTCCTGAAAAAGAGCTGTCTGCTTCGGATTGTCTCGTGATCAATAGAAGCCAAGCAGCTTTCTTGAAAACAGACCCTTTATTGATGGAAATTTTGACCTTCATCAACATGTACGGAATCGGATCACCCGTTTCGGTCGACTTTATTGCAGATCATTTTGGTATGCCTAAAACCAAGATTAAGCCACTTGTGGAAAATCTTTATGATCAGGGTTTAGTAGATAAGAAAGAAGATTCCACCAATAAAGAATCCTATGACTCGAAAAGGTGGATTTATCTCCCTTTCGAGTATGAGCCTTTAAAAGAACTCAATTTTAAACGAAGCTATCAACAATATTTGACTCAGGTTAGCAAGGACCGTGTGAGAAATTCTGCGACGATACGAATCACGGACAGTCAGCGTCATGAACTTGAATCGCGGATTAAAACCCTGATTAACTGGCTCGTTAAGTTTGAGCTAGAAGAGGTCCCTAATGATGCTAAACCGTACACGGTTGGTTTTTTTGGATCACCGAGGAGGTTTGGCAATGGAAAATAGGGATTTGGTTCAGACTGACGTTAAAGGCAAAAACCTCAGGGAAAAGTTTCACCCGATTAAACTGCTTCTAGGAGCTGGTGGGTCGGCGAACCTAAGTGATGGGATAACTCTAGGAGCCTTTCCGGTCATCGCATTAGGGTTCTCGTCATCTGCCACAAACATTTCAGCGATCCAGGCGTTTAGAGAAATACCTTGGCTCCTTCTAGCCCTTCCAGCAGGAGTTTTTTTAGATAGAATTGATAAGGTTAGATCCCTTGGGACTCTCAATATTCTCCGATCCGTCATTATGCTTCTTACGGCCTTCCTTCTTTACAAAAGTCAAATCAGTATTTCTAGTTTATTGGCCATCTGCTTTTTGATTGGCTGTTTAGAAGTGGTTAATGATATTGCTTTACCAAGTATGCTTCCAACTTATGTTCCCAAGGACGAACTCGCAGCGACACATTCAGCCGTTTCCACCGTTGAGACTATCGCCAATTATTTTGCCGGTAGGTCGTTGGGCTCATTTCTTGCCGTTTTCATGCCTGTTGTGGCACTCGGAGTATCGGCAGTCCTCTATTTTCTAACAGCGTGTACCTATCTTCTTCTACCCGAAGTCTCTGTTCCCGCGGCTGAAAGAAAAAAAACAGGGTTCCTAGAGGATTTGAAGTCCGGCATTAGTTACGTGTGCTCCTCAAGAGCCTTAAGAAAGCTGGCAATCATGGGTGGATGTGCTAATTTTTCTTTTGGTATGCTCCTTTCTACTTTCGTATTATACAGCTCCCAAGTTGTAAAGGCCCCTCTATGGAGCTTCGGTCTTTTGCAATCATCGTTTGCATTGGGAGCGACCCTCGTTGGATTCAAGGTTGGAAAAATCATTCGAAGTTATGGCAGTTTTAAAACCATGGAAATTTCGGTGGCAGTGATCCCAGTTGCCTTTTTATTAATTCCCGTTTTACACAATATGATTTGGCTGGGATTTTTCTGGACTATCTGCGGTGCCGCCGCTGTGGTTTGGAATGGAGTTGCCACCTCATATCGCCAAAAATTGACAAGCCCCGAAATGCAGGCCAGAGCAACTTCCGTTGGAAGACTGGTTTCATGGGGGCTTCAGCCCATTGGAGCGTTCTCAGCTGGTCCAATGGCGGAACTCTTCGGCCTTAGTCCACTATATGTGGTAGGAGCGATCATAGCTGGTATCAATATACTTTTGTTTCAATCAATGAAGAATGATCTCAAGAATATATAATTTTTAGTCCTCTCTTTTCACCTCGGTTAGCCAGATGAGGTCGATGAAGGCTTGAAGGATTCCCTTCTGAGTCGACAGCCGCCAAGATATATGCCCGCCAAGGACCAGCGACGGGTAGATGTTAACAGCCGTATTGAAATCCGCGTCGTTGCATATGGGATTTACCCAGGGCATACCGGAGATCAGACCCGTCGCGACGCAGATTTCCTCATGCCCTCGCGCGACCGCACCAAGGTATCTAGACCCTCTTCCTGGATCATTTGACCGAAATAATATTTCTCCGCGACCCTGGCTAAATCTCCTTTTCTGCCACTTCCTCCACGGGTTCTATGCGGACGCTCGCCACCCGCTGTGCCTCCATTTCATTGCATCACACGGCCGGCCTTGTGAGCGTCACATTTTAATAGACATAGTTCGCCTACACCGCATGAACACGTGTCGTCCGTGTTTCGCGATCTGAGTCCGCCCTGAATTTGTGAAGGGCGGCCCAGCCGCTCCAAACCAAAAACCAAAGGAGATTTTATGCGGGTCAGCTTTTCAATCATTAAGGTGATCAATCGATCAACGACAAAGAACGATTTATATTCCAACGCTTTTTGCCTTGTGGAGAACTCTTTCCAAGGCATTTCAGCTGCACAACCCATCACCGTCATCTTCGACAGCAAACTTGGTATCGAGGCAGGTATGACTGACGTAGCAGTTTCTGGCACTGTCCGCGTTAACCAAAACCGATTATCGGTCTTCATCGATTCTATTTCAACGAAGAAGAGAAACGTCTAATTAACAAGCCACCAAATAGGTGGCTTTTTTTAGGAGACTCGTTAAATGAAAAATCACCTCTTACATTCGAAACCACTAAATCCTCGGCAAAAATCCGCCGTAGTCATCTTAATCACATCAGTATTAGTCAACCGTAAAAATATGAGTTACCGTGATGCGTTTATGGTTGCCAAAAAAGCTACTACTCGAACGGGTACACTTGTAAGTATCCTCTCAAGTCTGGGCCTTTCCCTCGGGTGTGGGCAGGTAGTACACCAACCAAGTTTTCTGGTCCAGGTTCACCAAGAAAAATCTACATCGGATGATAAAAACGAGGTCATCTACGGGCCCGTTTCTTCGGCGAATGACTGGGCAAACAATCAGAGCGGACCTCTTGTTGTTGCGCTAACCGGGACGCACATCCCTTCTAATTCTTCATTATTAATTAGTTTAGGCGACTTTCAATTCACGGCTTATCCAGACCACCAGCGACTAATTACCACGAACCAAAAAGCCATTATGTTACCAACGGAAAATCTTACAATATCTGCAACGATTACCTTTCGGGCAGGGGCACTAGCGCCCGGAAACCTGCCTCCAGAAACCCTTCAAGTTTATTTTTCTGTCGACGATGGGGAATAAAATGTTAAAAAAAATTTTTAAGTTATGGTTTTTCTTTCATGCATTAGTGGTATTTCGTCACTTCTTTTCCCTCACGAATGCACCTACCGCAGCCGAAAAACTTACAATCACTATCCAACCAGGCGGCTCTGTAACATCTTCACTGAAAAAGTTGGGTATTCCTGTGACAGCACAGCTTTTAGAAGACATCCGGAGATCCAATAGGATTCAAGATTTGAACTTCGTAAAGCCATATCAGTCTCTTACTGTACCACCTCATCATGATCCAAAATCTGTTATCCCAACTTCCGATAGGTCAAATTCGGGTCAGTCGGATTTTTGGTTCATGGCTTCTGTTTTGCCGATAGGTATAACAATCCTCCGCAAAATTCTATATATCCTCACTAGTCAGAGACACGAACTAATTACATATAAAAATAAGGCAGAACTTGCCTCAATCGCCGCTAAAAACAGTGCCGAAACACTGACAGAAATGGAGGCCCGAGAAAAAAAGTTGATTCTTCTTACCAAAGAACAATCCAAATTAATTGAACATCTTAAAAAGAATTCAAAGGACAAACAATTGTCCAAAGAACTCTGTCTTGAAATCCTGGGTTTATCGGCATCAGCAACGCCTTCCGAAGTCCAAATAAGAAGGCGAAAACTAATGTTTTTTTATCACCCTGATTCCGGGAGCCCTCAAAATTCAGCTAAAAAAATAAATGCCGCCGCAGACTTCTTGCTGGCTCAGCTATAATACAACACCAACACTAAATCTCCCCAAGATCTTCTTGATCTTCACGTCGAGTCGGTCCTACTTGAGTAGGTCCAGTAAAAATCCACTTTCCAGAAAGATCTCCTTTTACTGAAATGAGCTTAAAACCTAGCTTGGCCATGTGCTCTCGCACCCAAATCGACGTCGAACCCTTATGAAACGCCAACCATTTAGCCCTCCCGGCAGCACGCTTTTCCGCCGCCAATGTCAACTCTGCCGCCAGGTCGTCGGCTGTCATGTCGATATCCTGAAATCCAGCAACACCCCCGAAAGAAGCCGTGACACCTTCTTTTCGGCGTAACATCTCCATTTCAAACTCTGACCCACGACTTTTGCTTTGGTAGTAATCACCCGCTTTGGCGACGGCCTCCACCTCAATCACTAGCGATGGCCTTTCCTCTTCTCCAAGGAGTCGCTCAGGGAAAGACCTCAGCTTCCCGGTCGACTTATCTTTTAGTCGACTGTATTCGAACACTCTCTCACCGCGGGACGCGAGGCAATTATATCGATATGCATCTCTCGCCAGGGCCCAATTAGGACCAGCATGCATTTTGAGGGCTCCAAGCCACGACACAGACTGACGTGATGATCCCAACTTGTATAAGCCGTTAGCCAATTCCCCGGAGATCCCGGCCGCAATACTATCGCCAGCAATATAGTTAACCACGGATAACGCCGATTCTCGATTTATCAATTTTACTGTGACACCACCTCTGATATCGCCATTTTTGTCGCGGACAGGACGCATGACTGGAGTTGGATAACGCTTACGAAGCTTAACCCACGAGGCGAAGTCCGGATTACGCAACCTTTCCCGTGTGACTAAACGGACTAAACAGTCGTTCCATTGTCGCCAAAAAAGCTTAGAAAGACTTAATTCATCGGTTTTTTTATGTGCACCCACTTCTTCAGAGTCCCAAAAAGCTAACACGTGAAAATGAAGGTGGGAACCTAATTTCTCCCTTTTCTTCCGAAGGAAAATTCCAAAATTGAGTTGTCTTTCCGAGGCCCTGAGGGTCGCGACAACTCCCAACCGACGGAGGATACGGGCAAAGGTTTTTCCGAACTCCCGATACGTCGCTCTGGCTAAGCGTTCCGAATTTAACATTGCCTCTATATCATCCTCATCACGAAAACTCCGTACTCCAACACGCGGTATGGTCAGCGTTATAAAAAAAAGGCAATTACTTGGGCTCTGGTTCAAAAACTCTTGGACTACCTTTGTCCCGATTTTTCTTCGTTCAGAGACTTTCGCCGATTGACAAACTGGGCATACACGGCAAGAGCAACTTAAGGTTCCTGCCAGACCTGGCACGCCATCTCGGTTAATCGCGTACACTTTTTCACCTCCTGGACTCCCGCACAGCTTCAGCCTTTCGTTAACGAGACTACACGCATCCGCGACCCTCCCAAATTTTCCCTCGGACTGAGTCCACTCCACCGCGACCCTTCTTAGAGACCCCAAGGTCACTTTTTTTGTTACATTCTGATATAACGAATCTTTTTAACCGTTCATCCCCTCTTGTCCCTCAGGGGGCTGCGGCATTGTCTGTTCTTTACCTAGGACCCCAGCCTCATCGCCTCTGATCCCGCCCAGCTTCCGGCTTGCAGCCGCTTCGCGGCCGCCGCCGGAGCTGCCGGGGCGGCTGGCTGGGGGAGTAGATTTTTGTTTTTTATTTTTCACTATCAGTCCTCCTCTGAGCCGCGATGGCCGTGTGACCTGCGGCCAGAGGCTGGATGGATTTTAATGGGACTGTCTTCGCTATGGCCTATGCCTAAGGCTGTTTCCAAATCATCTAGGAACTTCGATGGGGCTTTGGATAGACGATGCAGATCTGGGCGGTCGAGTGCTCGAGACACCCGCCAGGCTTGGTCCCCCCTCGCCGCTCCGAAAATAGCAAAGCGGCCTCCAACAAGGCCTGGGTCAAAGAGAACCTCTTTGCTACCATACGCATCAGAGACAGAATCCTGAGCGATATATGTCGAGAGCTTCACCGCGGCGGACGAAAACCTTAGTGATATTTCCGACTGTAGAGGGGTTGCAAAGCTCGCGACCGTGGCAATAAGCGTCTTGCCTGACGTGGTCACCAGCGAGTTAAAACGTTTTTGCACTTCGAAGTAGAGGCGTTCCTCGACAGTAGCCGACTTGCTATCTGACGCCCTAGCTTTCGCGAAGAGGAGCCCGCCCTCATCAATGACGGTGAGGTAGGGAACAGGGCAGTGCGGCAGGCGACGAACATCGTCAATGCCGGCTTCTGACAGCATAGCCTGACGGTGTGCCAGCAGCTTTTCAAGCTTCCTCAGGTAGTCATCGACCTCATCAATTGTGTGGAGGATAGTGATGCCAGGGTAATTCTTCGCACTGAAAATCCGAGACAAGTCGACGATAGCGAGGCGTAACTCCGGGATGGTTTTGGCCTGAGCCAAGATACTGTAAAGGAGCGTGCTCTTCCCCGTTCGAGTCGTACCGGCCAGCGTTATAAGGGGAGTAAACAAGTCCACAACTATCGGATCGCAAAGGCCGTCAAGCCCGATGACAATTTCGCCAAAACCGAGCTTCACTCTATGTGCGGCCTTGGCAATCTGTCTGGCCGTGACGGGCCAATTGGTTCTGTCTCTCACGACTGCCCACTTAGCACCTAGAAGACGTCCCCACAACGGGGCGTCTACTACTTTTACATAACTGTCTCCGGTGGTTAAAAACTTTGCCGAGAGATGTTTGAGCATTTCGGTCTGAGTCGCCATAGCTTTTGTCCACCCTGGGCGTGGGACTATGAAAAGCGAACCGGGCAATCTAACAAAACGAGAATAGTGGTCTTTGGTGGTGCCTCGAACATCTGTTCTGGCCCAGGGTCCGCCTCTTCCGATGGTTTGCGACCAGACCTCGTGGCTTTTGCCTGGAATCAGCCAGGCGAAGAGTGAACCAAGCTTCTTTATAGCAGCCCAGCGGCCGTGGATAAGCCAAAGGATAAAGACCACGATCAAGGTTCCGACCACTACACCGGCATTTTGAATCGCGACGCCGAAATAACCGGTAAGTACCTTTGAATACCAATGCGTAACGCTCAAGAAAATTTCCATAAAAATTCCTCCGAGTTTTAAAAAAACTCCCGTCAGCAATGAACGACTTCAATGCGGCCGGGAGTTAACCTAATTGTTGATTACTATTTTCTGGAACTGGCGGGAGCTGCGGCGGAAGAAGAGGCAGGTACTGTGGAGGGGGCTTCTACTTCGACGTCTGAGGGGCCTTCGTAGGCAATTGAATAAATGGACGTTAAACTATCCGGCAGCACCAAATACTCGGTGGACGATTCCTTTTCTAAGGGGAAAAGCTGCAATTCGACATTTTGGTTAATTTTCAATGGGCGATTTTCGAAGTCAATCAGCTTCAAGGGCACCTGGTGGGGAAAAAATGTCTTTGAATCAAGAGCTTCAACGGCTTCAACGATCGCGATCAAAATTTGATGCGGTCCTTTTGCCCAGGCAACGTCCTTTCCGCTACGGTCCTTAAAGGTCCCAGAGGATGCAGGTTTCTGAGTGACTTTGACGATGCGACACCGAGTCTTAGCATTTGGAAAAAGTTTCATATGATCAATCCTTCTTGGTTTGACCGCAACTAGGTTGCGGTGTTTTGTTTAAGACACTGACACTCACACAGTCCGGGGGCAGACTAGACCCCTTTTTTTCTCAGTCAATCACCTCCTCAATCTCGTCGAGCGAGTAAGCCGTCTCCCAGGCGTAGCAAAGACGGGCAAAAAGTGGATGCCGAGGGTCAACATTAAGGAAAGATGCCAACGCCTCCCGACTAAATTTCTTTCGACGGGCAACTACCAACCCATCCTCCAACCTGAGCAGCCATTGTTGATTTCGATGGCCGCTGGCGTTACGCTCGCCCGTCACCATTAACACTCTGTTGTTGTCCACCATTTCCATTTTCATAATTATTACCTTTCCGTCCGCTATCACGGACTTGAGTCAAATGTTAAAATCTTTAATCAATAAAACGTTTTATAAGTTAATTGTTTTCAACTAGAATCCATATTTGCCTCCTACAGTTTTGCTATCAACACCCACGAGTGGGTGAAACAATGAAATTTCTAATTTAGAACGAGTTCATTTTTAACCCTCCTTGTTTCGCACTACCATTCTCCTTTTCGACAGCCTGCCCGTTATCAACATTTATTAAGCGAGACGTTGACAGTAACCTATCGGATTCAGAATTCTGGTTCGCTATTTAATTAAAATTGACAAACCAGAATAGCTCTTCAACAAGTTACCGGTTTAATTAAAATCAAATAACCAAATGTTTTTATTTGATATTTTATAAAGACAAACCAAACGAGGTGAAGGAAAATCCAATTGATCCTGTTAGCCCAATTCGCTCCACTTTTTTGATTTGGATACGGCACGCTGCCTTTGACACCATTTTCATAGTCGCATAGAGCCGCATTTTTCACTGATTTGCGGCCAGGAAATGGGGCTTAGGTATTTTAGGCAGCTTGCTGGCAAGACTCGAAGCCCCCGCTGTTGTCGTCCGATAGGCCAAGCTCCACGAAGTCCGCGACAGCCGGAATTGTCCCAGAAAACGTTTATTTTTCGACTTTCAAGATGCCCCGGACCGCATGATGGGGAAGGCAAAGGGAGGTGGTGTATGGGCCACGATGTGGCGAATGGGCCTCGATACACCTAAACAAACAGCGCCAATACGACTCTAGCCCACATCGAATATCGAGGGGTAAATTTCGGGCGATCAAGGCCAATCGGCGCCCGTCGGGGGGGCGATGGACATCGACCCGGTGGCTCGGCCTCAGACATGTGCCTATATATAGGCTCGGGCTTTGAAAATACCAGTGATGTTTATTCTTGTGGGCGTATTTGGTCCGTCACCTGCGTTAAATGGCGAACGACCATGGGTCTTCCGTTTCCTTACCTGGGAAGGGGAGGTTTTGGGGTGGAATCTTCTGGCTAGCCTTGGCGGACAAACCTCAACATCCCGGATGTAAAAAGAATTTGCCCTGAAGTCTTGGGTTGTGATAAGGTGCGCCCAGGTTAGTTACCGACCGCGGGCACCATTTTGACTCAGCTAGCTCTCTGATTCCTAATCACAGGGCAGCATTGGGCTTGTGGCCGAGATCCTGGCTGTGATTCGAGCCTTAGGAAGATCATTTGGTGGTGGACCTATTTTGTCGCCCGATTGTGCGTGCCACAACACGTATTGTGTGGTTTTGGTTGGCAGTCTATCATTAGTCCTGCAAAGGATTAAGGGTTCCGCCAAGCCTAGCAAAAAAAATCAAAGCACGAAAGGAGTCGGGACATGAGTCAATCCCTAAAGCCGTCTCAACTCTCAAAAGTAACGATTGAAGGATTTAAATCAATTAAAGAGTGCGAGATCCCACTCACAAACATCAACCTACTTATAGGTTGTAATGGGGCTGGTAAATCCAATTTTATCGGCTTTTTTAGGATGATCCAACAGATCATTGATAAGAATCTCCAACTGTATATCGCCAAACAAGGGGGGCCAGATGTGCTCCTCCACTTTGGACGCAAGAACACACCCCATCTTGCTGGTGAGCTATGCTTCGGAGAGAATGCCTACAAGTTCAGCTTAGAACCCACAGCTGATAACAGGATGGTCTTCGTCACAGAGACTTCTCACTGGAAAAAGCATGGAGATTCGAAGCCGGTATCTGGCCATTTTGAGAGTAGCATCGATGCCGAGCAAGGAGTCCTAGCAGAATACGTTTACAAGGCCATGAAGAGTTGGCGAGTTTATCATTTTCATGATACCGGGGAAAACTCACCTATAAAACAATCTCAGATGATCCATGATAACGAGTACCTCCGCCCCGATGGACAAAACTTGGCGGCCTATCTTTATTTTTTAAAAAGCAAACATAAAAAAACTTATCATCGTATCGTACAAACCGTCCAGCTCGTCGCCCCGTTTTTTGGTGACTTTCATCTGCGACCAACCTCTCAAAATAAAGAGTTCATCGAACTGGAGTGGACCGAAAAGGGCCAAGATATCCCGTTCAAAGCCCATCACTTATCAGACGGAACCATGCGTTTCATCTGCCTTGCCACTGTTTTTCTACAACCAGATGGGAGACAGCCTGATACGATCCTTGTGGATGAGCCCGAATTAGGTCTTCATCCCTACGCTATATCAGTCCTGGGTAGTTTAATCAAAAGCACAGCCATAGAGAAGCAGGTTGTGGTCTCTACCCAATCAGTAGAACTTCTCAATGAGTTTGAGGCCGAAGATGTTATTGTGGTGGACAGAAAGGATGGTCTCTCAACACTCAGGCGACTCAAAAAGGATGAGTTGGGCGAATGGCTTGATGAGTATAGTCTCGGCGATCTTTGGAAGAAAAATATCCTCGGGGGAACCGTGCGGTACCCCCGTTAGGCCTTTGCCTGAAAGAGGAACTCGCTCCTGCCAATGGGGAGCTACGCTTCGAAGTTGCGGGCTAAGTTTGTGCATGCACAGATTTGGTACGATTATAGAAAGCGGCGTAGACTATTTCAGCCTGATTTCAGTGCATATTTTGCGGGGCGAAAGGCGGGCTTTGGCAAAACCACCCCCATTGACCATGCGACAGGGGACAATTTTGCTGACGAGAGCGGCTTCGATCCGTAAAAAAGCGTCGTGCCTGCGAGCGAGCTCGAGCCCATGACCGACCAAAATGCAATCCCCGTCTCCGCTGGCTCCAAAAACATCGAGATCGCTGCGACGACGATTTTTTTGATCTCCAGGTGATTCTCATGGGCCCCGGACTCCAAAGCCTCCAGGATTTCCGCAAACTGACCGGGTCTCTGGATCGCTATGTTTCGAGCGATTTCAAGCAGCCGAGGAGAATGCCTTGCCAGCAGTACCACCAAAACCAGTGAAGTGTTTTTGTCCGTCAAACCAAAAAACCCAGGGTCCAACTCCATCGGAACTGAATGATGTGAACCGAAATGATAATGCCGGGAAAGCAAATGAACTCCCAAATCGTGGCCTTTTTCCAAAGCCAAGGGAGATATGGCACGATAAATATCGACCGCG
>JBGSUI010000123.1:0-5893 GCA_041736175.1 Oligoflexales bacterium
ACACGGGAACCGTGTTGCTCTAAGAGAAAAGCTTAGAGTATTGGACGTGGAGCCAAACATAAGCCGCAGGAAGCGATAGCGACCTGCGCATCTGTGGTAGAAGCGTCAAAAAAGAAAAGGAAAGCAGCGAAAGCTGCTTGAACTTGGAAGCCGCGCTCCTTTAGGGGTGCTGGTAGTTCACACCCTCTTCAGATAATGGAATGGTATGCTCTCCCTTCTAAGAACTTTTGGCTTTTTTGGGCTTCGGATTTCAGTCGCTTGCATTGGCTTCACCGCTTACCGCAGCAATAAATTGTAACTTATACTTCTCTGAATTAAGTTTTTTGCGCTGCTGTTTCCAAGCAGATTTGTGCAGCTTATTGATAGCTAGAATTAGCTCTTTCTTATCAGCTTCAGAGCGTGGTTCTTGGACTTTCACTTGCTTTTTTGTCATTTTCTATATCTCCTAAAAAACCTATCCCATGCACTGCGGCTATATGTTCAAGCAACTTCCTTGCTGGTCCAGATGGGGTGCGTCCATTATTTGCCCAGTATCTTATAGTTCTGACATTTACATCAAGCTGTGAAGCAAGCGCCTGAATGCCACCTACTATCGTTGCTAGTTCAGCAATAGATCCTGTCAATGTTGATGGTCGTCCTCTTTTGGGCATAAATTCTCCCAGTCTATCTTATCGGAACAATGTTCCGATAATCAACTAAAATATTTTAGGGGGTAATATAAGGGGTAATTGGGTTATAGCGTTTAGATAAAGCCAATACATATTAGTTAAATATAGCTATTTATCGACTCCCCTAACCTCTCCTATCAAAATCTATGCCAGAGTTAATAGATGCAACAATAGTGGTTTTATCCCCGCCGCGAACGATTAGAGACCTGTTGGATTTACTGGGTGATAGAGAGTTGGGCAAACTGGTCAGGAGTTAAAACTGTCTTAAGATCAGCAACCACAAGATTCATCGGGATCATGAAATTTTGTTGGCTGATCCCACCCCAGTGGAGTCCCAGGATTGCTCCCGTGGCTCGGTTCATGATCGGGGAGCCGCTTGATCCACCTTCTGTGTCGCAGGAGTGGGTCATGGTCTCGCGCATGGAGACTTCGATGATGTCGGTGGAGAGGATCTTGCAGTCGCTGCTTTTATCGATTTCCTTGAGGCGTCCCCGTGGATGGGACGGAACAACGATCGGCATTAAAGTATCAAGAGCACCGATGTAAAGGCTGGCGATGGGAAAGTCTGCGGCAGTGGCTGTGAAATCATCGAGACCAGCGGTACCGTTGGATTCCGATTCAGATGCTTCTGGAGTCGTGCCTCTTGAAAGATCGAGATCTCCCTGGGTGCCGACCCACTTAACTTCTAAGAGGGCATAGTCATGGGTCTCGTTAGCAGCAAGAACCGCAACACACTGGAAGATACCTTGTTGGTTCTTAGAAAGCCCTTTTTCGTAGCCCATATGGACCACGATATTTTCGCAGTCAAGGGATTCTTGGCAATGAAAGTTGGTGAGAAAAAGATTTTCGCCGACCCGAGATCCAGAGCAATATCCGAGTCCGTCGGGAGTCTCAAGTCTCGCCACAACCCGGGCGTAGTCATAGAATTCGAGAACTTGATTGGACTCTACGGATTCAAGATTGTTGGTTCCGATGATCCGTCGTTCGGTGGCCCAGGAAGGCAGTTCGAAGTCACCAAACGTATCCGCCGAAGCCGATCCATAGGAAATAGAGCCAATCGTCAAAAGAATAGAGCAGGCAAAGTTGGTTTTTGATGGAGAGGTGCTGCCAAGTGTTTTGCGAGTTCTATTCACGTCGTCTCCTTGCGTCCAGTGTCGGAGGCCCTTTGTTTGGCTTAACTAGAGTGAACCACAAAACTGGCCAGCCAGTCAATACAAGATGAGGAAAAGCTAAGAATAGTCTAAGTCCGTGGCTCCGAATGTTAGATCGGTAAGATCGTTGAGGGTCTTAAAAAGAGTTGTTGTGTTTTTTGGGGTCAGCCTGTGGATAATTTTTTAATTATGCAAAATAAAGTAAATTATTTTGAGTATTTAACTGGATTTTCGGGTCCTTGGATTTTAGGGTTTTGATTGTGGATAACCCGAATTTTCCTGCATCAAGGCGCGGGTGACCGAAATGATTTTGTCGAGACCCTTCCAAAGGAGATCCTTAGGGATATTCAATGCAGGGGTGATGGACAAGGATTCCCCTTGGGCTCCGGACACCAGGGCGATGACCCCTTGGGTACGAAGGGTATCCATGGCCATGACCCCCATTCCCGGTTTTGGAAAGCTGATGGCATTCATCAACCCTTGTCCCCGGATAGCGACTTGGGTGTTTGGGCCATCTGGGCCGATTCCGAGCTGCTGAGTCACATAGGCTCTAAGGGTTTCCCCCAGTTCCCTTGACCGAGTGACGAGGTTTTGTTGGTCGATGGCTTCAAGGGTCGCACAAGCCATTTCACACGCAAGGGGATGACCAAAAAAAGTACCTGTATGGAGCGCCTCTCCCCGACTTTCTGGCCAGGCCCCCATAACCTTTTCCCGTCCGCTACAAACAGAGAGTGGCAGGCCCCCCCCGAGGGCTTTTCCGAGACACAATAGATCGCAGGGAATCTCGTGGCTCATTGTCCACCAGCCACTGCGACCCAATCCGCAAAAGATTTCGTCAAAGATCAAGAGTCCATCGTATTTTTTGGCGAATTTTGCCAGGCTCTCTAACCATGGGGTGCTTGCAGGCCTCACCCCCGCACGGCCTTGGATAGGTTCCACCAAAATCCCCGCCAGTCCTAGCCCCAAGGACTCGAGCCGGTCTCTAGCCTTGAGGATCTCCTGCTCGCCCGCGCCAAAGGCAACGGAGACTGTGGTCGGCTTGAGATAGTGCTCAAAGGGATCACGGAAAAAGGGGTTTGTGGTCAGCGGTAGAGTCCCTAGATCGAGACCGTGATAGCCTCCCTCAAAGACGATAAAACCAGCTTTTTGAGTGGCTAAAATCGCGGTCTTGATGGCGATTTCCACTGCCTGGCTACCGCTTAAGGCCAGTGCCGATCGGCTCAGATGAGCTGGTAACAACTGGTGGAGTCGTGAGAGCAACCTGACTTTGGCCTCCGAGGGGTAAACATCGCCCATGCCGTGGACGATGGTGGGCCAGAGACTTGGATCTTGCTCAGGATCGCAGCGTGGTTTGGCGAGGATGGCGCTGGTTTCGGGTGGGTTATGACCAAGGGCCAGGACTCCAAAGCCTGCACATAAATCGATGTAGAGGTCGCCAGAAGCCGACCTGACTAAAGACCCAAGCCCCCGGTCAAAGACCAAGGGGGGCTCGAATCCAGCAAAGGTGGAATCAGGGCATTCAAGCTGTTTGAGTTGGTTTAAGAGAGAGCGGCAATTTGTCAAAGTCATTTTTGTTTTGGTCCGGTGCGGTCTGGATTTAAACACCTTTCACTCTGGGGCCCCAAATATATTTATGTTGTTGCAATTGGAGGCGGCACCGATGGGCAAGCGGATTTTCAAGCATCCAGTCGGAGAGGGTTTTGGGTTCGAGTAGTCCCCAGGCGCATGATAGGAGGATTTGCGCCTTGTCTAAGAGCTGCTCTTTTTTGATGGTTTCCATGGCCCATTCAAAATCACTACGGCTGGCCAAGACAAACTTAATATCATCTGTGGGCTTGATATGGGGCACATTGCTCCAAAGATTTTTATCCGCCATCTTGCTATCAGGAGCCTTGAGATCCATGACAATATGGACGGCCTTCGGGACGAGAGTGATGTCTTCGCTGCCACTGGTTTCTAAAAGGACCTGGTATCCTTGTTTAAGCAGACGGTCCATCAGGGGAATCGCCATGGGTTGGGCTAACGGCTCGCCGCCGGTGAGTTCTACCAAAGGCAGGTTTAGCTTTTGGACTTGGTCAAGGATTTGCTCGATGGAAAGCAGGTCCCCACCCTTAAAGGAGTAGACCGTATCGCACCATTTACATCGAAGGGGGCACCCCGAAAGGCGAATAAAAGTGCAGGGAAATCCAGCGTAGCGGGATTCGCCCTGAATGCTTCTGTATATCTCAGTGATTTTGAGTTGTTCCATGTTTTGCCGTGTCTTGATGAGGTTCGAAAGGCGTCCATCTCGTAGGCTTTATAGTCGGGAAAAGCGATAAAGCCAAGTCAAAGCGTTGTTCGTAACGGCCTTCACTTTTACCTAAACAGGGTCCATAAAGTAACGGTTTTTTAGAAAATAATAAAACAAAGGTTCCGCAATTTGATAGGATTCACCATCGCGATAGATAATACCTTCGTCTTCGAGTCGAATGAGCATCATGGCGACGCCTTGTTTAGATAAATCCACCTTCTTGAGAAACTCTTTTCCAGTTGGGTGAAGGACCTCTCCTCCCATATGGATAAATCCAGCCAGCAATTTTATTTCGGTAGCCGCCATGCGATGGGCCATAGATTCATAAATACCTTTAAAATCCGAAAGATAATTGAGCAAAGACTGATCGATGACAGCTTGTGTGATTTCCATACTTGTAAAATGGTCGGCAATATAATCCCCCAATCGATTAATGTCCTCTGGTATGCGATGCATCAAATCTTGCAAATGACGGGTGGTGTCAGCATTCGCTGAAAGATGTCGCGTTTGCCAGCGGACCACAATGAATCGATGATACTCTTCGTAAGGGATAGGTTTAAATTCGACCGGCAACCCCCAATTATGGAAGGGGTTTCTTGGTTTGGAAAATATTTCATTCAGTACATGGTACTTGGATCCCAGGGTTATCACAGGAATTTCCCCTAATTCCTGCAGCTCGCCCCGAAATCTGGCATCAACACCTGGACAACGGATGATTTCCTGGAACTCGTCAAAAATGAGCAGAATTTCATGATCTAAAGCGAGATTTTTTATGAGCTTGAAATAATCTGCAAGGCCGAGGGGCTTTCCATGGTCAAGGGCCAGGCTTAACTCCATGGAGGAACCATCGGAACTTGGTCTAAAAACAGGACGTAGCTTAGTGACATTTTTAACGATGGATGTAAACTTCTCCATTATTTTCTTACGCCGTGAGAGCGCGTCATTCAAACTTTTTGTTAACAGAATGTTGAGTGATTCTTCATCCTTTATCGGAAAAAAATCAACATAAATGACCAAACGTTTGTCCGGATTTGCATCCTGCCAATGCTTGGCTATTACATTTTTTACTAGTGATGTTTTGCCGAAATTACGTCGACCATATATCCTGATACATCGTTTGTTCTTGATGTAAAGTTCGATCTTGCCCCTTTCTTCCTTTAGGCCACATAGGTCTGCCTCATAGACTAGTTGGTCGTACTTAAATAGTGACATGGTAACTCCTGATGATACGGCAAAGAGACCATCTACACCGTAATATACTAATATAAAATAACATAGCAGTCTACCTAAAGTAGACTACCTAAAATAGACTAGTGTGAGTAGACTTCGTAAGTGGAAAAAAGGACTAACTTGTAGTTTGGAGCTGGGACTGCCGAAACCACCCAAAGTGGTCACAAAAACCACCCATCATAACCATTTAAAACAAATGACTTAAATTGGTTTTTTAAAAGCCTCCTAAAGTTTGGGGCCGGGACTGCCGAATGCCGGAGAAATGGAAAGTGTCAGTGGGCTGATTTTTTTCTACATAGGAGTCTCTCGTGAAAAAACAACATCTACGGACGACGCAAATCCAACATTCATCCACAAAGGCTGTCGAGCGGTTCGGCTCCCCGCGGTCCCTTCCGATGATGCTTATCCTCCTTACTCTCAGCACACCAACGGCCAACGCCATCGATCTGAGCTACTCTGGAAGACTCGCCGAAGAAAGCGGCAAGTCTTTCGAGGGGCCCCTTTCCATGAAGGTCCAATTTTACACAGCTCCTACAGGAGGGGACCCCATAGGT
>JBGSUI010000147.1:0-70322 GCA_041736175.1 Oligoflexales bacterium
GCGAAATTGGCGTTAGTAAGCAGGCATTATTTAATTGGATGAATGCTAGTAGTCTCCCGACTTCTAAGCACGCGGTAAATATTATGCAAGTTATGCAATGCTCATCTGTAGAGCTTGTAAAGGCTTTGGAAGACAATTTTCAGTATCCAAAGCTTAAGATGCTAGAAGAATTGAAGGAAGCTTAAGAAACCCTAAAGATGTGTGGAAGACCTTTTAACGACTTTCCAAACATATCTTTCAACAACATTATGGGAAATCTTAAGCGGATTTTTTACGGGAAACCTTCCTATTTTTTGTTAGCTGTGGAGCCATCTCTTGTGCTGCTAGGATCTCAATGCCCAGCACTCTGCCATTTTTATCAAAATCCACCAGCATACCGGGACAAAACTCAACTGTCTTGGCCACCTTGCCAAGATGCAATTGCACATAGGCAACATCTAACTCTTTGTTAATAGTTGTTTTTTGCATAGGCTCAATCTTTCCAATAAGCTGTAACGATAAGAACGCCCAGTTTAACTTCTATATATATGACAACCAACTTGCGTCCTTCGACAAGTAACTCGTTGATTTTGCGGCCTCTAACATCGAATCCGACTAATTTACCCTTAATAATACACCGTCGAACCAATCTACGAGTAATTTGACGCTGTTTGAGTCGTTGCGTGGCATGTATAGAAACTTCAAGCTTAAATGGGCTCAATCGATACTCTCCCTAATTATAGCAGAATACTTCGACCTTTCCTGGGGGCCCGCTTGGTCCTTTCCTGGGACGCCTCCCGCCGCCATGCGGCGATTTCGCCGTGGTGGCCATTCATAAGGACGGCAGGCACAGGGGCAGACTCAAACACGGGTGGCCTCGTATAGAGAGGGTGTTCGAGTCCATAGTCGAAACTCGCTGAAAAAGATTCTAAGGCCGCACTTTCTTCATGACCAAGTGCTCCTGGGATCAACCGAATCATGGACTCGATCATAAGCATGGCCGGCAACTCCCCTCCCGCCAGAATCACATCTCCCACCGAATACTCATAATCCACGTAGTGGTCGATAAATCGCTGGTCAACACCGGCAAAACGCCCACAAACAAAAATCAGCGAGTCCTCACGACTTTGGTGGGCCTCACTGTGGCGCTGGGTCCAATGCTGACCCCCTGGGCTCAGGTACACTACTTTTGCTGAGGGATCATGGGACCGGATCCCGCTTACCGCCGCAGCCAGGGGCTCTGGTCTAAGCACCATCCCCTCACCTCCCCCATAGGGCCTGTCATCGATAGAGCCATGTTTGTCGACAGCAAAATCCCTCAGGTCCACTGGTTTTACGTGGGCAAGCCCTAAGGTCTCGACCCTCTTAAAGGTCCCAAAGGTGGCGATATTTTCAATAAGCCGCGGGTGAATCGTAATGACATAAAAGGTCCTCACGGCACGGGCCCCGCAGAGAGGTCGGTCCGGGGATTGGGTGCACCACTCAGAAGTGGGCTTATAAAATCCAGGGTCACCTTGAGAGCTACCGCTTGTCGGGGATCTGAGGGCATTTTCTTAAGGTCTATAAAATCATCGATAAGAGGTATATCTAAAGGGTCGACGCCCTCAAGAGACATCACATCGCTGGCCCCAGCACAGTAAAGATGGTCAACGGTACCGAGATAAACCCCGTCCGCTGACTCCACGCGCCGGCCTTTAAGATCATCCCAGTAGACAACCCCTTCCTCAGGCTTTGAGATCCGCCTTTGGGTGGGAACCCCGATCGAGGCACCACGCCAAAACTCGATATCAGTACGGGAAGCACCCAAATCCGTCAGCACCACCACTTCATCCTTGTGCCATCGGCAATCGAGGATTTTGAGGGGCACCCATCGGTCTAGGGGATTTCTCTTTATAAAGAGATCTGCAAACTCCCTAGGGATCAGGTCATCTCTCCCTTGCAGGTAGAACCAACCCTTAAGCCCTAGGGGCTTTCCGACCTTTCCAAGAACAACGTAGTCCTTAGAAAGATCCTCTGGACGATGATTAGGCTTTGGTCCCAGTCTTGAATCGCTCCAGTTTAACTTTTTTTAGCTTCAGGATCTTGGTCACTGCGGCGCTTATCTCTGCACCGTGTCCGTACCAATATTGAATCCGATCTTCTTTGATTTCGAATTTTGATTCATTGGACATGGGATCATAAGTCCCTAACTTCTCTACAAAACGACCATCGCGACGCATTTTATGGTCTGCGGCTACTAGATGGTAAAAGGGTCTATTGCGGGTACCGTGTCTGGTAAGACGAATTTGAACTGCCATGGCTCCTCCGAAAACCTCCGAAACTCCTAACCATAAGGAACAGGGTGTGTAACATAGTTCTCCCTCCCCGGTCTATGATTTTTCACCTGGCGACTTTTCCATGGCCTCCTCGGGGGAGCCCTCCCTGGGTTCTACCGATCCAAGAAGACAAAAAAGGCTTCGGAAATCACATGAAGTGTGGAGGAGCAGTTGGGACACACCCTTGTGGGTAGCCCCCCTCCTTGGCGCAGGTCTGCTTCGATGGGTGCCAGTTCTTCTAGAACTTCTTCATCATGGGGGCAGGACCGGCACTCAAAGGGGACATAAAGACTTTTGATTTTGTAACTATGGGAACTCGTCCCGAGAAGAGCGGGAATCATGTTAAACTGATCGATCAACTCGCAGGGGCATTCCTGATACACGAGTTCTTTGGACCCCCAGCGGGATAAAAACAGCAATAGGTTGCGCACACCGGAAGAATTAAACCGAGTGACCCCTTTAAAGTTTAGATAAAGTGGTTCTGGCTGATTGAGCAAACTAGATAAGTTGGCAACTTCGTCCATAACTCCGGAGAGGTAGACAACACCTTCCCGGACCTCTAGTGTGATGCCTTGATCAGCCATTTGAATCCTCGTATGATACTAAGATAAGATACGGCGAAAACAGAAAATTGCCAAGTAACAGTTTTTTTTAAATCGCGAGTCTACGGGGCGCGTCGATCAAGGATAAAGGTCCACCTGTGCAAGTTAAATTTTGGGGAACAAGAGGGTCACTTCCGGTTGGGGTCAACCACCAAAAAGCCCTAGATTTTATCGAAGAACTTGCCGTCCAAGCCCAAAAAATGGGGGTGGAAAGACTCCGAGACTTTACCGAAAATCTCAAGTCCGGAAAACTCGGTCTCCCCCTCCTGTTTGGCGGCAACACCACCTGCACCGAAGTGATCCACGAGACCTCCAGCCTTTACATCGATATGGGTTCTGGTTTAAGGGAGGCTGGGACCCAAGCCATGCAACAGGGTATTAAGGAGTTTTCGATCCTGATGACCCATATGCATTGGGATCATGTGATGGGCATGCCATTTTTTATTCCTGTCCATGTCCCAGGCCATAAAATCAATATCTATCACGTCCACAAAAATGCTCCCGAATATATCAAAATCAATTTTAATGGAGTCAACTTCCCCCTCACCTGGGACCAACTCAGAGGCCAAGTAGTCTTTCATCAGCTAAAACTCTACCAATCCACCCAAATTGGCTCCTTAAAATTTACCCCCTTTGTCTTGGACCACCCGGGAGGGTCGTTTGGATACCGTATCGAAGCTGGCGGCAAATCCTGTGGGATTGGTGTCGACAGTGAGTACAAAAGGCTCTCGCGGGAAGAGCTAGGCAAGGATCTACCCTATTACCAAAATCTCGATATGCTGCTCTTTGATGCCCAGTACGAAATGTCCGAATTAGCGACCCGCTTTGATTGGGGGCATTGCAGTCCAAACATCGGAGTGGATTTAGCCCTCAGAGAAAAAATTAAGTGCCTGATCTTTACCCACCATGACCCATGGTCTGCGGAGGATAAGTTACGCCGGATGCATGCCAACGCGACCGCCTATCTTAAATCCCAATTCGATGCCTACAGCAAAGAGTGGGAATCGATACAAGCTGATGGACCAACGCTCAAAATGGCGTATGATGGGCTCACAGTGACCCTTTAACCGTCATCTGTAAAAGCTAAGGGACCATCAGGCTTGGAGGATCAAGAGAATGATCTTATGGTTTTTTAATTCCGATTCCTACAGAAGACCTATGTCCCAGCAGCAAAGATGGATCCATTGGTGGATCTTAAGCTTATTAGCATGCCTCGTGATAACCGTACCGGCCTTTGGTTTTATCATCGATGTCTCTGGAACTTTACCGGTCCAGTCCAGCGCGTCCCAGTTCACCTTTAAGACGACCATTCGCGAAGTCCAGCCGGCAGAGATCCCCCCCGACCTTAAAGCCATAGAGACTTACCTAAGTGTTTATATAAATGGCAACAGCAACCCAGTCCCGCTGGAAACCGAGGAGATTGGAACTCGAGATCCCAAGTACTTTGTGCGCTATATTACCAGCTCTTCAACAGCCACGACCGTCGGCACGACGTTAGAGATCGAACTGGAAATCTTTAAGCGTGACGGCTCATCGATTTACTCTGAATCCCAAGGCGACAAGGTCAATGTCAAAGTCCGCTTTAAAGAAAAAGACTCCAATGACACCCCCCTTACCAGAGAAAATATCGTCTATATCGAGGCACCAAGCTTTACCATGCCTGCAGCGATCCTTGGCAGCCAAAAATCTTTAACCATCTTTTTAGAGCCAAAAGCCGAAATCGCCACCCTTGACAAAGACAACACCCGCAAAAATCGCACCAGTCCTCCGGTCTATGTTTATGCCTTCCAAGCCGTACAACCACCATTGACCCTAACGCTGCCCGCAAAAATCTATGACCCCAAAAGTTTTACTCACCGAGATACGACCTGCACCCTATCCACTCCCGACTCCAATAGTGGACCGTGCCTTACGTCGTGTCAGGAAGAAAATGCCGATAAAACCAACGTGTATCTAAACCACCAGGCGATTACCACCGAACAGTTTCCCGAACTCCTCAAAGTAAAGGCTGGCTTTAAGCCTAGCCAGGTCAATCTCACCGGCCTAGAAAACCAAAAAAAATACTTTGTTTTCCTAGCCTACGAAGGAGGCACAAAGGTCTCAGAATGCCTTGTGGGCGAGCCGAGTATTAACTTTACCATGACAGAACTAAACGGTGAGGCCGAAGCCACGGTGGTCGATATGCGATGTTTTATCGCAACAGCCACCTACGGATCCCCTCTTGCTGAGCAAGTAGAGGTCTTTCGCTGGTACCGTGATGCCGTCCTGAGTGTATCTCCCTTAGGTCGGGGTATCATCGATCTCTATTACTATTTGAGCCCGCCCTTAGCCCAATTCATCGTCGATCACCCATCCTTTAAAGCTTTAGCCCAGACCATCCTAGACCCACTCGCTCAGCGGCTCACTCGAATCCAACAGGAGTATGACTCCAGCAAAGACGGTCAAGGAAATTAGTATGAATAGGCGACAAAACTACCGTTACCTGGATTTTGTGATGGCAGGGTTTGTCACAGTCCTTCTATGTAGTAACCTTATCGGTGCTGGTAAAGTCGTATCGGTCTATGGATTTGTCTTTGGGTGTGGCAATCTTTTTTTTCCACTTTCTTATCTCTTTGGAGATATCCTCACCGAAGTCTACGGCTACGCCGTTTCGCGACGGGTGGTCTGGACTGGGTTTTGCGCACTGATCTTTGCCTCGCTTATGAGCTATGTGGTGGTCGCACTTCCCCCTGCTCCTGGTTGGCATAACCAAGCTGCGATCGAGGCGATCTTTGGGGCCACTCCCAGGGTTGTTATGGCGTCGATGGTAGCCTATTTTTGTGGAGAGTTTACCAACTCACTTGTCCTCGCCAAGCTCAAAATCAAGACCCAGGGAAGATGGCTCTTTTTGCGAACCATAGGTTCTACGATCGTGGGTGAAGCCGTCGATTCGGTGATCTTTTATCCCTTAGCCTTTTGGGGAGTCTTTGCAGACGAACTCGTCCTCAAAATGGCCCTTGGCAGCTATGGGATCAAAGTAGGGTGGGAGGTTATCGCTACGCCTCTGACTTACAAAGTCGTCACTTGGCTCAAAAAGGCCGAACAAGAGGACTATTACGACCACAACACCAAGTTTACGCCATTTTCCTTGGACACCTAAAGGAACTCCTAAAAACCCTCTAAGAGAAAGATCCTATCCATGCCGCTTTTTTCTCGTCCGTCCATTGACCTCTGGTACCAAACGACTGGTCTCGGTGACGGGATCCCCGTCCTAGGGATTATGGGACTGGCGGCCCACGCTGATTATTGGTCACCGACCTTTTTAAACACGATAGGCCAAGAGCGGCCCTTTGTCTCTTTTGACAATCGAGGCTGCGCCCGTAGCACCGGGTCCTGTGAGGACCTCGACATGGCCGTCTTAGCGGATGATGCCCTCGAGCTGCTTGATCACCTTAAGATCGCCAAAGCCCATGTGATGGGGATATCGATGGGTGGCATGATCGCTCTCACTCTGGCCCTCCGCTATCCTTCACGGCTTGCTTCTTTGACCATAGGTTGTTCCACCGCACGTCCCAAAAAATTCAACCTCAATCACCACGCGGTCTCTCCCCTGATGGATAGCTTAAGACTTGGCGGCAACATTACACCCATCCTCTTTTCCCGACCATTTATGACGAGCCATCCGGATCTTGTAAAAGAATTTGAATCCAGGGTCAACAGCCAAACCGTATCTAAAAAAGTCCTTTGGGAGCAAATTAAAGCTTGTTGGTCTTTTGATGTTTTAGACAGGGTTTCGCAAATCAAAGCACCGACACTTATCATGACAGGAGACCGAGACGCTCTCATGCCAGCGGAATGTTCCCACGAGCTTGCCCGTGCCATCCCAGGGAGTGTCCTAAAGGTTTTTCCCGGCTCCGGTCATGCCTTTATTTTAGAAAACCAACCTGCTGTTCTAGAACTTGTGGCTCAACACTGGCGACAAGCCCTTTGATTAGCAACACCAAGAACTCTCCTTATTTGGAGGTTTTCCAGAATATTTCATGGTTTTTGTTGATTTCTTGCTTAAAGTACTGGGGTATGGTGGCCCAATCAAAAAAATCCACCAAGATAGGAATGTCACTTTCCTTGATGGCCTCAATAACCCTCCGCGTCACCGCAAGGGGTTCATCAGGTTTTTGAGAATGGCGGACCACCAAATCAAGATCACTGCCGGCATGATGGTGCGGGCCCAAGCGGCTGCCATAGGCCAGCACTTCGATACCCTCATCCACAAAATACTTGGTAAAAATGGCCTGAAGAATCTGTGTATATTTTGGATCAATCTGCAGACGATTGGGCATGGACCTTATCTCTTAAAATGGCAGTGTCTTCTAAAAATTTAGGGATAAGCTTCACCGTTAATTCTGCAAAGGATTCCCCATAGTCATGTGCTGTATTGTTTCGATTGTCTCGGTACTCAAACCATCTTTCTGCTGCTTCTGGCTCTAACAAACCATGCTTGACAGCATGGCGAAACAAATCTTTAAAGGTAAGCTCATCCGCTTGTTTTGAGGTCGCAAAAAAAGGCTTCAAAATCTTGCGCAAAAGCTTGCCACAAGTTTCTAGAGTTAGCTCAAAGGACTTGATGGTTGCGTTCCTGGCAATCTCATAATCTATAGACTCTTTTTCAGCTTTTTCTAACATGGCGTAGGATCGCGTAAGCGTGATGATACATCGATCTAAATGCTGTGTTGAAAGCGCCATCAAGTCTCCTAGCCTAGCAAAGGTTCTTTCTCAGATCAAACCCCTAAGTTATAGATTCGAGTCACCGATTGCTACAAGATAAATTTCCAGGTATGGTCACTAGGAACCTTGTACACCATCACAGTGGCGCGACCGACTTCGCGCGGCTGTAAAAAATGGAACTGCTTATTCGGGTATCAGCATATCCGCCTAGGTGGCCCTCCGTTCAAACCCAAGTCAGAGGTCGATCTCATGTTTAAAAGTGTCTTGATTGCCAACCGTGGCGCTATAGCCTGCCGTATGATCAAAACCCTTAAAAAACTTGGAATCCGGGCCATCGCCGTCTATACCGAGGCCGATGCAGACTCGCTCCATGTCACCCAAGCCGATGCCGCCATAAGCCTTGGGGATGGTCCCGTCACAGAAACCTATCTCTCCATAGCTAATATCATCGCCGTCGCTAAAAACGCGGGCGCAGAAGCCATCCATCCGGGATATGGCTTTTTAAGCGAAAGCGCGGCTTTTGCTGAAGCATGTGACAAACAGGGAATCACCTTTATCGGCCCGCAACCCAGCCACATCCGCGCCTTTGGACTCAAGCATACGGCCCGCTCCCTTGCCCTGGCTGTGAAAATTCCTATTTTAGAAGGCACGGAGCTCTTACCAGATCTCAGCACAGCCCTAATGGCAGCCTCTCGGATTGGCTATCCCGTCATGTTAAAGAGCACGGCCGGGGGCGGGGGCATCGGTATGCGGGTTTGTGCCACAGACCAAGAGTTGAGAGATTCCTACGATGCAGTCCGGCGGTTAGCAGAAAATGCCTTTCACTGTGGCGATGTTTACCTTGAAAAATACATCAGGGTCGCTCGTCATATCGAAGTGCAAATCTTTGGAGATGGCAGAGGAACCGTCGTTTCTCTAGGAGAACGGGACTGCTCCGTCCAGCGACGCCAGCAAAAAGTCCTCGAAGAAACTCCAGCGCCTGACCTTGCGGATGAACTCCGACAGGAACTTATGACCACCGCCATAAGGCTTACCGCCAGCGTTGGTTACGCCTCAGCAGGTACCGTTGAGTTTCTCGTTGATGCTGACACCAAAGATTTTTATTTTCTTGAAGTCAACACCAGGCTTCAGGTGGAGCACGGCGTCACCGAGGAGGTGAGTGGCATTGATCTTATCGAATGGATGCTTAAGCAGGCCGCTGGTGAGCTGGATCTTTCGAAGTTCGTCTACAAACCAGAAGGAGTCTCCATCCAGGCCCGCCTTTATGCTGAGGACCCTCAGCATTCCTTTAGACCGAGTGCAGGACAGCTTACCGAAGCGACATTTCCAAAGGAAGTCGGCGGCTCGTGCCGTATAGAAACCTGGGTAGAGCGAGGGACCGAAGTATCTTCTCTCTATGACGCCATGCTCGCTAAAATCATCGTCAAGGCTCCTAGCCGGCCAGAGGCCGTCGCTAAACTTGCGGCTGCTTTAGAGGCGACCCGCATCGCTGGTATCGAATCAAACCGGGATTATTTGTGCCAAATCATAAACAGCGAGAGTTTTGCCAAAGGAGCGGTGTCGACCACATGGTTAGGTTCCTTTGCCTACCAACCCAAAACCATCGACGTCCTTGAGCCGGGAACCCAAAGCAGTATCCAAGACTATCCTGGACGGGTCGGCTACTGGGCGATCGGCATCCCACCCTCTGGACCAATGGACGACTATGGATTCCGGATGGCCAACGAACTGGTCGGTAACCCTGCATCGGCTGCCGCACTGGAGATGACCTTACGTGGGCCCACTCTAAGATTCAACATGGCCACCACCATCGCTCTGACGGGTGCGCAGATGAATGCTGATCTCGATGGCGTTGAGGTCCCCTTTTGGGAGTCGGTCAATGTGAGTGCAGGAAGTGTGCTCACCCTACGCAGTCTTGTGGGTAGCGGTTGCAGAACGTACCTTGCGGTAGGACATGGTGGTTTCGACGTGCCGGCATACTTGGGTAGCAAATCCACGTTTAGTCTCGGCAAATTCGGCGGTCACGGGGGTCGCACCCTGCGCCACGGAGATGTCTTGCATCTTTTCGCCCCCCAAGACCAGCTCCCCTCCCGTCGCGTTCCCGACTCCCTACGCCCTGCTCTTACGAATCATTGGAATATTATGGTGCTCTATGGGCCACACGGTGCGCCAGATTTTTTTACGGAAGAATTCATAAACACATTTTTGATGACATTATGGACAGTCCATTATAATTCCAACCGCCTTGGCATCCGGCTGATGGGTCCAAAACCACAATTTTCGCGACCTGACGGCGGTGAAGCGGGCCTCCATCCTTCTAACATCCACGACAACGAGTATGCGATCGGCACCATAAACTTTACAGGCGACCTGCCCGTGATTTTAGCAAAAGACGGTCCAAGCCTCGGTGGGTTTGTCTGCCCAGTGACGATCATCAAAGCTGATCTGTGGAAAATCGGACAGCTAAGGCCTGGGGACCAGATTCGATTTGTCCGCTGTACCTACGAGGAAGCCCTTGTGGCGGAACAACGGCAGGACGTTGCCATCAAGTCCGTGGGCGAAGACTCCCTACCCCATAATTCACTTTCACATAGCTCGGTTGCTATAGATTCCTTTCCATTGATAGCAGAGCCCTCCTCCGTAAGCGCGATCCTAGAGGCGGTAGCCCCGTCTCCTACCTGCCCTGGCGTCGTCTATCGCCAGGCTGGTGATCGGTATATTTTAATCGAATACGGTCCTGCTATCCTCGACCTGGACCTGCGTTTTCGCGTCCATGCATTGATGGCTTGGTTTGCATGCCATCCCCTCCCAGGAATCATCGAGCTTTCGCCGGGAGTCCGTTCCTTGCAGGTTTATTTCGATCCTAAAACCCTATCTCGAAAAACCCTGCTCAATACTTTAATGGCAGCCGAAAAAGAACTGCCAGCCGCCGAGGATCTGGAGTTTCCCACACGCATCCTTAAGCTGCCCCTTGCCTTTGATGCCACGACCACCCGCGAAGCCATCGCAAAATACCAACAATCCGTGCGCAGGGAAGCTCCCTGGCTGCCGCAAAATACGGAGTTTATCCGCAGGATCAACGGTCTCGACAGCATCGACGCTGTGGAGGAAAAAATTTTTGATGCCCGGTACCTCGTCCTAGGACTTGGCGATGTTTACCTTGGAGCCCCTTGCGCCGTGCCCCTTGACCCACGCCACCGCTTGGTCACCACTAAGTATAACCCAGCACGGACCTGGACCGCTGAGGGAGAGGTTGGTATCGGCGGGGTTTATATGTGTATCTATGGTATGGAAAGCCCTGGGGGGTATCAGTTAGTCGGACGTACAGTGCCCGTTTGGAACACCCACCGCGTAACGCGAGAGACCCAACCGGGACAACCCTGGCTCCTACGCTTTTTTGACCAGGTCCAATTTTTTCCCATGGCCGAAAAAGATCTTTTAGATTTCAGAAGAGAGTTTGTCCGAGGCCGCGTGAGCTTGGATATCCAGCACGAGACCTTTCGAGTGCGGGATTACCACAGCTTTTTGCAACATGAAGCTGAGAGTATCGCTACTTTCAAGGCTCGCCAACAAATCGCCTTTGAGAGTGAACGAGACCGATGGGCTGAGGCTGGGTCGGTCGAGATAGAGTCGTCTCCGGAAAAATTTTCATTGGACACGACCATCACGGAGCCCCAGGATCAATTAGAGGGTGATACTGGACGTATGATCGGCGCTTCAATCGCCGGAAGCATTTGGTCTATCAACGTAAAGCCTGGTGACTTCGTCCAAGCGGGGCAATGTGTCGCTGTCATAGAAGCTATGAAGATGGAAGTCGCCGTAGAAGCTGAGTCTGCGGGTGTGGTCAAGTCGATCAACGTCGCCAAAGGCAAAGTCGTCAACGCTGGACACCCGCTTATGACCATAGAAGGTATTTGATTTGAGTATCGAGGAGATCATAACATGGAGAGTTCTATCAGCTTGGATCTAACGTCGCTCCGTGGGGCCTATCATTCAAAAAGCCTTACGCCCGTAGACATCGTTAAGATCATCTACAAGCGGATCGCGGCCCGGGGCAAAGACGCCGTTTGGATCCATCTTCTGCCTAAGGCACAGGTGCTGGAAGCTGCGACAAAGCTCCAGCTGCGCTTTGAAAAAGGTGAAGATCTCCCGCTTTTCGGTGTACCCTTTGCGGTCAAAGATAACCTTGACGTAGCGGGCCTGCCGACCACGGCTGCTTGCCCTGAATTTGCCTACAAAGCCACCAAATCCTCGCCCCTCGTCGACCGACTCCTCGCCGCCGGGGCCCTGCTTATTGGCAAGACAAACCTAGATCAGTTTGCCACTGGCCTCGTCGGCACCAGGTCACCCTATGGTGTGCCGCGCTGCGTTTTTAATCCGGAGTATATCTCGGGAGGTTCCAGCTCTGGATCTGCCGTGGCGGTCGCAGCTGGCCTCGTATCCTTTGCTCTAGGTACTGACACAGCAGGGTCGGGAAGAGTCCCAGCGGCCTTCAACAATATCGTGGGATGGAAACCTACCCGAGGTCTGCTCTCCACCCGAGGGTTAGTGCCAGCATGCCGCACCCTCGACTGTGTGACAGTGCTTTCCCTCACCTGCGACGATGCCCTACAGATCGGACAGATCTTACAAGGTTATGACGCCGAGGATCCTTGGAGCAGGGTCTCCCCTGGCAGACTTCCACCTTGGCCGACGCCTTTTCGGTATGGAGTACCCGCGCCACACCAGCTCTCTTTTTTTGGAGATGCGGAAGCGCAAAAACTCTTTAAACAGGCTTTAACCAGCCTTGAAGAATGTGGCGGTCGTCCTACCGAAATCGACTTCGAGCCTTTTGCCGAGGCCGCCTCGCTGCTTTACAGTGGCCCTTGGGTCGCCGAACGCCTGGCAGCCATCGAGTCTTTTTGGGGGGAACATCCGGACGCTCTCCTCAAGGTGACCGCTTCGATCATTCGCGGCGCCACCAAATGGCAAGCCACCGATGTCTTTAAAGCCATCTACCAGCTTGAAGAACTAAAACGCCGCACGGCCGCTACCTGGAAAAAGATCGATGTTATGGTGTTGCCGACGACAGGGACCATCTATACGGTGGCGATGGTGGATAAAGATCCGATCCAACTCAATTCCAATTTAGGTCACTACACAAACTTTGCCAATCTCCTAGATCTTGCCGCCGTCGCCGTTCCTGCTAGCTTTCGGCCAAACGGTCTGCCATTTGGCATCAGTCTTTTAGCGCCGGCCTTTAGGGACGAAGCCCTCTGTGCCCTTGGAGGACGCTTTCATAGCACCCTAGGTGGATCGATGGGGGCGACTGGACATCCCGTCATCTCACCGGGTTCAGGAGATCTGCCGTGGGATGTGGAAAAGAAGGACAGGGAAACCCGCTATGAGCTCGCCGTCGTGGGCGCCCATCTCACGGGAGAACCTCTCAATCATCAACTCACATCGAGAGGCGGCTACCTGGTTAAAGCCACCCGCACGGCCACCGACTACAAGCTTTTTGCTTTGTCCGGGACCACACCCCCCAAGCCAGGGCTGGTCCATACCCCTGGGTTTACCGGACCTGGCATAGACGTAGAAATTTGGTCCCTGAATGACGCAACCTTCGGCGCCTTTGTCCACGAAGTCCCACCGCCCCTTGCGATCGGCAACGCCCGGTTAGCGTCAGGTTCTCTGGTTAAATGTTTTGTCTGTGAGCCATCGGCTTTAGAAGGAGCTGTCGACATCACTCCATTTGGTGGCTGGCGCGCCTACCGGAGACAGAGTACGACTGCAAATGGAGCCATTGGATCTCGTCAAGTATGATACCCACCATGAGATGGTCTCCAGATAACTAAGCCCATATTTAGTTTTAGGTGCCTTCGGGATCACAGTAGGAGCAGATACCTCGCGCGCGCCGGCGAGCACCACGCAGGACGGTCTTACCCTTAGGATTGAGGCAGGCTTCGCTTTGGCAAAACTCTGGAGTCGCGCCTACCATAGAGCCAAGGCTTACCGGCAGCGGGACAGTTCGAGCGGTTTGCACTGAAGAACCCAGGTCGCCTGATACCGGTGAACCGACGATCACTGCTATGCGGCTCGCAGCAAGTTCAAATAGGGTTTCGACTCTGCCCTGATCAATGGCGTAGGCACGCGCGAGTTCGATCAGCAGAGAACGTTTGTCCCGTATTTCGGCGATAAATAGGTCGATCTCCCTTGTGCGAAGGTTCAGGAGCTCAGCAAGATCGTCGAAGTTTTTGCGAGCAAACCCCTTAGTCTTTCCTCCAAGCGGAAGGCCTAGTTCGTCTCCATCGTCTGTGTAAAGAAGGCAGGGGACTATGTCGTAGAGAGCGGCGAGAGAGAAGGCAAAACATCCCTCGTGGTCGCGCTCCCAGATGATCGAATGGTTTTTAAGATGCGCATCGGTATTCCCGAAGATGTAGTTGAAGATAGTCGCCCGAAGAAAGCGCAACCGCGAAGAGCGGCTCCTGATCTTGTCGGCAAGTCGATGCATAAGCGTACGGGCGATAGCCTCGTGGGACCCGTTGTAGGTGTGCCCGACCCCTCGCGTATCGCCAGTTGCCTGTGCGAGGTCCTCAGCGTGGATGAGGGATCCGTCGGTTGCCCGGTCGAAACGCCGTGTGATGAAGGCATCGGTACCGTCGCGGAGTTTGATAAAACCAGTGGGCGCGACCCCGAGACCGACAGCGTCAGCAAAGCGCATGATCACGTGCTCGACGCGCGGCAAATCTTTGATCTCAGGATGATTCGGCTGCATCGGTTTGACGATATATGAAAAGCCAGGCACGACCATTGCCTTGTCACGATAGCGGTATTTCATAGAGAACTTTTCCTGCGAACCAGTGACGCTCTCGCCCCGAGCGAGATGCTCTTCGGCGATCCGTCGCAGATTTTGTCGATCGACATCGATCTCGGGTGGCGTTTCCGTGCCGAAGAACGAGATCGAACAGCGCGCGTGGAACCCCCCATTGTCTCCGCGGCGAACCAGGCGCTTTCCGCAGAGGCCACAGTGGAGAAGGTCATAGGAACTTCTCCCCGCAACTCCCTCCCGCGCGACGTCTTTGGCGAAGTCCGCCTGCTTGGCAAACTCTCCATCCCGCCGGAGGGAAACCGCGCCAAGGGTGTCACGACAGAGCTCGTAAAGAAGATCCAGCTTATCGGCACGCTCCACCCGACGCATAGAACGCGCAACGTCAAGGAGCCAGCCCTCCGGCAGGAGGTTTTCGAAGTAGTGGGGCAATGTTGCAAACTGGCCACCAAAGTCATCTCGTATATTTGTGAAGGCGGGCCCGAGTGGAAGCGATAAGGATAGCGGGTGGGGCGGGGTCGCGTCCTTGTCGTATTCAAAGACGTAAGCAGTCCCGTCAAACGTGATCGTCCCGATCGGTCGGCCATAGAGCAATACTTTTAAGTGCTTCATAGCGTTCACCACTTTGCCAGGCGGTCGTCGGCATCACCAAGGGACAGTGACGGGGGCCCAAGATTGACGGCGGAGAGGCTCATACCAAAGAAGTTGAGGAGCCGTTCCAGATTTCTAGCGGAGATCCTAAGATCCCCCTTCTCCACCCGTGCGATCGTTGTGACAGAGAGGCCCACCTGCCTTGCAAGCGTCGCTTGGGTGTGGTTGGTGTCGAGCCTAAGTCTCAGGACGGTCTCGGAGATGGGAGGGAGCGTTTCGGCCCTTCGGCGTCGGCGAGGAGCTGCGGCTTTCTTGTTCGATTCCACTTGTGATCCCCTCGCATGTATCTTGGTAATCTCCTAAATATACTATTCGGACTGATAGCGCCTAAGTCTTAGCTTATCAATCCTAATAAGGACGATAACATAAAATGCTCAATGAATACAATTGAGTCATAGGCAAACGCAAGCACCAGGATTGACTCTTATCCATCCGAATTAGATGTATAGAAATAAAAATAGACCCTTATCGGTCAAATATAACAGATAATTGCTATTCACGGCAGCAAGCTGGCCTGGCAGTGGGTTCGGTATTGCTTAGAAGATTACAAGAGATGGCCGCTGGAATCACACAGAACAAACTAAGGGTTTGGATAAATATATGTCACTCCGCCTCATGGGAGCTGCTCAACGCCAGGCTCCAGTAGGTGCAGGAAAGCTTCTTTGAAGCGCAAAGAAAATAGAATGTTACGATTGAAAAGCTATAGGTGCCACCTTGCGTGATCCTTTGCTTCGCTCAGGATGGCACCAGCGATTTACAACAGATTATTGAGAAGTTATGATTGATTGCCCTATATATCACTTGGGATTCAAGGAAGAGCATTTACAACAGGATAACTGGTATCAATCGCCCGAATATGATTACTACGTACATATCCTAGACCATGAGGCGTAAAATCCTTAGTGTAGGTACCTTTATAGCAAGCACTTTCACTTTCACCGGTATATGGCATAAATACGGGGGTCGAATAAGGCGGGCATTGATGGGTAAGGTTCCACTCTGCGAGCCATTTCTCTCTGTCGGACGCATTTTTCCAAGAATCCAATTCTTCTTGAGAGTAGATGGGAACTGGTCTGTTCATATTTTCAGCACTGCTGGCCGACTCCGATGAATCGGCTGTATCAGCCGTCTGAACTGTACTTTGACTACCTAGGCTTTTACAACTACTCGTCACAACTAGGATTACAGGGGTGCAAAGTAACACCATCAATCTACCAACATTGAGATTCAAAATCGAGATACTCATGATAACTTTCCTTTCAAATAGATTTTGTTTGTTGAGATCATTAAAACTTGATTTGCAAATAAGTCATATTTAATAAAGCATAAAATGTGCCATCGTTTTCGAACCACACTTGACTGATCATTTTGACGTAAATTTAAACAGTTATGATGCTTGGAGAGAGAGAGAGAGAGCCAGGGCTTAGACTATTGTCAAAATTTCATTCAATTAATTAAAAAATTACCCCCCCAAGGTGCGGTGACCAAGGAAATCCGAGGAGTGGTGCGGTGTAAGGTGTGTGGCGTGGTCATCCGCAAAGAATCAAAAACGATCAAAGCTGCTATGGTAGCCGCGCTATGCTCAAAACATCGTCGACAGTTCACGCGACTAAACTAAACAGCTGCGATATCGTGTTCCTGGGAATCCTTGTCGCCAGCACCCAGGAGGATCACGATGACTTGACATCACCTGACCAGGGGCTGGGCTTACCGAGGGTTTCAAAAGATCCCGTGACTTCCTGAATGGTTTCTTCCATTGCTTTGATTCTTATTTTTTTTACGGAAGGTTGTAAACCCTCAAAAAATTCGCCACGACCTTCAGCAAAGGCCATCAAGACCTCTTCGGTGCAAAAATAGTTTTCAATCTCCCGCTTTTTCCACATACATTCAATAAGCGGACCAGATTGATTTAGCTTTTTATCCAGCCTATCGAAAATAAGTATCCCGCTTAAATCATCTTTGCCCTCTCTTAGACCATAGAAATGGTCCCGGGCTTTTTGAGGTACATTTGTTGAAACATAGTGAACAAAAGCCGTTCCCAAAATATCCTCAGCTGGATGTTTGAGGATCCAACCACCTTTTTCATGCCACAGACGACAGCCGACAGCCGACAGACCATAAAGCAAGTCCTTGAAGGGCCGTTGTCTTGCCAGAGTTGTTTGGTCCGATAAAAACCACATTCTCGCCGAGTTCAATAACAGCTTCCTCAAACAGTTTAAAATTTCTGATAGTAAGTCTTGTCAACATATTCGTAAGCCATTTCTCGCACTCGGAAAAGTGAGTGTCGTCCGCTGGTAACATGACCTTTTTGCTATGAGAAGCCTACACTTCTACATCCCATCCTTTAAGGACAAGAGTCTCGACGACATCATCGTCAAGACGGCGCACCTCCACATCCCAGGTCATGGCCTTTCTTAAGGAAGACCCGAGATCCTTGAGGAGCATCGCCTGCACCTTTTGCGGCCCCAGGGACCGAATCCTTAGGTCCTTAAATCCCAAGCGTCGTTGATCCATAGGTGCCATCGCTTTATAGACACTTTCCTTGGCTGAAAAGATCACAGTGAGTGCCTCTTCCCTTGATGAGGGATGGGCAACTGCTAAATCCGTGAGTTCGTCCGCTTCGCTGCAGACCTGCTGGATAAACGGCTCCGTAACTTCTCTCATCCTACGCTCCACATCAATCCCGAGCCAGATCACATTGGATCTTCGTCCTACGACTGCGGTCGCAAGACGATCGGTGTGGGAAATCGATCCCATCAATCCAGAGGGCCAGATCGGAATGCGGTCTTGGTCCATCGGCACGGGCGGAATCGGCTTAAGAAAACCGAGGCTTTCTAAAGCACGTTTAACACAGAGGCGTCCGCATAAAAATTCGATCTGCCGCTTTTTGACGGCACCTTTAAGGGCGACAGGAAGTTCTACGTCTTCGAACCTAAAATCGCTGATCTCCATTTCTGTGACATCAATAGGCATGGTTCCTTGGAAAACCCCATGGGCCAACCTTCTCATGCTGGGGGCGTTTAGCTTGCTAAAGTCCATCGATCCTACCTGAGGGATAAGAAAACTCTTGTTTGCAATGATGATCATCCTATGTGTTAGTTTACCGCTAACCGCCAACCTTGCCCTTAAAGAATATACAACAACTCAATACTATTAAGAATTATTAAGACCCTCTCAAGCCTCATAAGTTCCTTCCGATGGATCTTCAGCAGCAGTAAGTATGCCGTAAGGCGAACTATGTGAGGAAACTTAATGACAGACAATAAAAAAATCCCCCTTCCTCTCTTGCAAGAGATCTTTTCAAAACAAGCGGATATTTTTAAGGATCAACTCCAACTACTCCGGGAATTTGCGAGCAGCCAAGCACCCACCCAACACCAGTCGACACTCCCTGACCAAAGATCGTTAGCTCACGCCTCTCTGAGCCCTCCACAACAAACCCGTGAATCAATCAAAATAGCGGTCATCGGGATGGCAGGTCGTTTTCCGGGGGCGCGCAATGTGGGGGAGTTCTGGAAAAACCTCAACGCTGGTATCGAGTCCATCACCACCTTTCGGCCCGAGGAGATTGATCTCGCGGTCCCAGCCGAAGAACGCCTCCATCCCCAATATGGCCACTCACGGGGAATCTTAGAGGACGCAGACAAGTTTGATGCGGAATTTTTTAGAATCAGTCCGCGAGAGGCTAAACTGATCGACCCACAACAAAGGATTTTTTTAGAAGTCTCCTACGAAGCCCTCCAAGACGCGGGCTATGACCCCGATCAGTACAAGGGCGAAATAGGCGTCTATGGCGGTGTTGGGGATAACTTTTACCATATCAACAACGTCCTCGACAAAAAAGACCTGATCAACAAAGTAGGCAGCCTCACCACGACCGTGGGTAATATGAAAGATTATGCTGCCACCCGCGTCTCCTATAAACTCAACCTCAAAGGCCCTAGCATCAGCCTTAATACCGCCTGCTCCACCTCCTTAGTGGCCATCGACCAGGCGGTGCTGGGGCTACGGAATTTTACCTGTGATATGGCCCTTGCCGGAGCTAGCTCCATCTACGTCCCACAAAAAGCTGGATTTATGTTTGGTCCTGGCTCACCCTTTTCAAGCGATGGCCATATAAAGCCCTTTAGCAGCGATGCTACCGGCGTGATGTTTAGTGATGGTGCTGGGATGGTGGTCCTTAAACGTTTAGACGACGCCATCCGTGACCGCGATCATGTCTACGGTGTGATTATAGGGAGCGCTCTCAACAACGATGGCACTGACAAGATGAGTTTCTTTGCTCCTAGCTCCGAGGGGCAGTGCAAGGTAATCTCCAAAGCATTGCGTGATGCTGGGGTCTCAGCAGAAACCCTCTCCTTTGTGGAAGCCCATGCGACGGGGACCATGCTCGGTGACCCGGTCGAGTTTGAGGGTCTTAAGGCAGCTTTTGCACCCTATACCCAAAAAAAGAATTTTTGTGCGATCGGCGCCTATAAGGCTAATGTAGGTCATGTGGATGCAGCTGCCGGTGTGGCTGGACTGATCAAAGCCCTGTTAGCTCTTAAGTACAAAAATCTGCCACGCAACATCAACTTTACCAGCGCCAATCCCGAAATCAATCTAGCGGATTCACCGTTTTTTATTCCAGTAAACCCCGTACCCTTAAAAAATCCCCATGGCCCTCTGCGCGCGGGGGTAAGTGCCTTTGGGTTTGGTGGCACCAATGCCCATGTAATCATCGAAGAGTCTCCTCCCGCCGCCCCATCAGTACAGACAAAACCCCTTTGTCTGCTGCTTCTTTCTGCAGAAACCGACGCAGCTTGGCACCGAAACGCTGGCGAATTAGCCCGCCACCTCAAGGAGCACCCCGAAACCGCACTTGCCGATGTTGAGTATACCTTAGCCCTAGGGCGCAAGGGGTTTTCTAAACGAAGCTATATTGTGGCAAAAGATCGCAACGAAGCCTTAGCTCTCCTGGAGCAAAGTCCTTCCCAAAATCCCCTTCATCCCCTCAGTCCTGTCGACAAGCACCAGCAAAAACCACCCCTGGCCTTTATGTTTCCTGGCCAAGGCACCCAGTCCCTTGACATGGGGCGCGGCCTTTATGAGTCCTCTCAAAAGTTTCGAGATACGGTGGACCGTTGCTCTGAGATCTTGCGCCCGCTGATTGCTGGAGATCTTAGAGAAATCATCTATCCTGGACCAAACGGTCGAAGAGAGGCTGAGGAACGATTGGAGCAAACGGTTTTTGCCCAGCCGGCTCTGTTTGTGATCCAGTATGCCATGGTCCAAGTGTTTCTTGATCTTGGCCTCAAGCCTGATGCGCTCGTCGGACATAGCCTTGGGGAAATAACCTGCGCCACCCTAAGCAGCGTCTTGTCTCTTGAAGATGCCCTGTTTTTAGTGGCAGAGCGGGGACGACTTATGCAAAAAATGGCTCCAGGGTCGATGCTATCGGTGAATCTTAGCCATGATGACGTCCTAAAACTTCTGGACGACACAATTTCGGTTGCTGCCATCAACGGTCCTAAACAGTGCGTCCTATCGGGCTCTCAATCATCTCTGGACCGGATTAGGAGAGATCTTGAACATAAGGGAATCGGCTGTCGATCCCTCAAGACCTCCCATGGTTTCCACTCTCCTACAGTTGATTCTATCCGAGATGATTTCTTGAAAGCCTGCTCAAAAATAACCTTTCACCCACCTCGCATTCCCTATGTCTCCACCTTGACCGCTGCATGGATTACTCCTGGAGAGGCTCAAAATCCATCCTATTGGTTCCAACATATGCGCCAACCCGTTCGCTTCTATGATAGCGTCAAGGCTCTATGGGCCCGTGACCCTTACTTGCTTATCGAACTCGGACCACGGGAGACCGCCTCGCTCCTCGCACGCAAAGCATCCACCGACCCTGACCGGTATCGGGCGATACCGACGCTGGTTGGGGACGATAGCTACCGATCGTTTGCAGAGGCTATCGGACAGCTTTGGACGACTGGCCTTGAGATCAACTGGCAAAAGTTTTTCGCGCCAGATGTCCGAAATCGAGTGTCTCTACCGACCTATTCCTTCGAAAAAGTCAGTCATTGGCTGGAAACGATTCCCGCTGATCCGGTGCCCCAGACCCATAATTTAACAGACCTGGCAAGTTACAAGCAGAGTAAACAAATCTCTCATCTAGATATTTCTGACCCTCCCCCAAGCTCTACTCCCACAAGATCCTCGACCACTGCGTCCTCTAGGAGCACTGCGGTCGCTGACAGTCTTAAAGAATCCGTGCGGGCCCTGTTTTTAGAGGCTGCGGGAATTTCCATCCCGGCTGCTAGAGAAAAAGTTGGATTCCTTGAACTTGGGTTCGACTCCTTAAGCCTCGCCCAGGTATCAGCTGGTCTCAAGCGAAATTTTTCTGTAGAGATTCCCTATGGAAAGATTATTAGAGACAAGAATACCTTTGAAAAACTCACCCAGTATCTTTCCACTGAGATGGGAAACACTCTCCACACGTCCAGTTCGCCTACTATTGGAGGGATTTCCACCCAACCGATCCTTGAAGATCAAGCATATCCCGTGTCCTTTAGCCAAAGGCGCATGTGGATGCATGCGCAGATTGCGCCTAAGGCGACGACTTATCATATCCCTCTTTATTTTTCCATTAAAGGCAGGCTCCACACCGACCGTTTTCGCCAAAGCATCGAGCATTGTGTAGGACGCCACCATATTCTCAGATCCACCTACCATTTAGAAAATGGCAATATCGTCCAAAAGTTTAGTTCGAAAATCCCCCTCGCCTACACGGAAGTCGACTTATCCTCCCACGGCATAGCAGGCGCTAAGGACCAACTAGAAGCCCTTCTGATTAAGTACGCGCGCATTCCCTTTCAGCTCGACCGCGAGTCCATGATTCGTTTTTATCTTTTCAAGCTAGCTCCTGACCTTTATGTGTTTTTTCTAAACGCCCATCATATTTTGTTTGACCTGGTCTCCATCCAGACCTTTCTAACTGAGGTCGGTCAGACCTATAAAAGCTTGGCATCCGGAGCCACTCTTGATAAGGACAAAGCGGCAGTCCAATATATCGATTTTGTCCACTGGCAGCAAAATTGGGCCCAAAGCGGCGCTATGGACAAACAAATCGCCTATTGGCGGGAGCAATTAGGATCGTCGCCCCTTCCCGTCCTCTCGATGCCAACATTCACACCGAGACCTGCGGTGCAACCTGAGATTGATAGCAACTTTAGCTTTAAAATCGAAAAAGCTCCCCTTCGGGCCCTACTCGACCAAACAACCCAATGGGGAGCCACCCCGTTTACCCTCCTCCTCGCAACCTACAATTGTTTTTTGATGAGTGTAACGGGACAGCGATCCCTCGTGGTGGGCACTCCCATTGCCAACCGCTCCCATCCAGAAACCAAGAATACGATTGGTTTCTTTGCCAACACCTTAGCCCTTAAGAGCACCGCTCAGGAAGCGCAGACTTTTCGCGAATTCCTCATTCAAACTCGAGATCAGATGTTGACTGCTTTCGAACACCAAGACGCCCCGATCGACGAAGTGATTCGCCAGCTCCCTCTCGATCGCAACCTCCCATTTAATCCCTTGTTTCAGACTTTTTTGTCTTTTGAAAAGGTTCGCAGCGAAACCTATACCATGGGCGATCTTTCTATGGACTTTATGGGGGATATCTCCCGCGCGGCGCCTGCAACAGACCTTAACATCTGGATAGAGGATCATGACGGGCATTTTGCTTTGACTGTAGAATACAGCAAATTACTTTTTGAACCAGATACCGTAAAGACTCTCTTTGCTCGTTTTGAGGAAATACTCAGATACCTTGCCTCTTCCCCAAACCTACCCCTGAGGGATCTCTTTCGAGTGTTTCCTGACTTTCATGGAAAATCCTCTGAGGCTTCCGTTGGACTCCCAACAGCAAGTCTCCCACTGCAGGATCCTAAAAAGGGGGAACAATTATTTGCTACCATCGTCTGTGATATTTTGGGGATCTCTAAACTCGACTGGAATGCTAGTTTTCACTACCAAGGCGGGCATTCGCTCCTTGCTGTTCGCTTGGTGGAACAAATCAAAATCCACTTTGGTGTTGCGACCGAATTACGTGAACTCCTCCAGATGCCTACTATCCGAGCCCTCTGGCAAAATATCCAAGGAGCCCAAGGGGCTGCAATACCCGGTGCCGTGGCCTCCAAAAAAGCCCCGAGCGAGTCCAATCGCGATTCGATTCATCACCTGGTATCCCGCGCCTGTAAATCCTACAGTGCTAAAACCGCGATCCGCTACCGGCAAAAGACTCTTAGCTACGGTGATTTGGACCGCAGATCCAACCAGGTCGCCCGCTACCTTCAAGCCGCAGGAGTGGGTTCCGGAGGAATCGTCGGGATAGCCATGGATCGGTCGATCGAGCTTATCGTTGGCATGCTTGGGATCTTAAAAGCCGGAGCTGCTTACCTGCCTATGGATCCTGCCTACCCGACTGATCGGCTAGTTTATATGGCGGAGAATTCCGACTTAAAGATTATCCTCAGTGAAGAAGAGTATGCTGAGACTCTCAATATGCCTTCCACAGTACGGATGATCGCCATGGACGGCGAGGCAGACGGGATTAGAAAGTGTAGCGATGCGCCTCTCGACGTGACCCTTGAGATGGGCAGTCTTGCCTATGTGATCTACACCTCTGGATCTACCGGCAAACCCAAGGGAGTGCAGATTCCCCATAGCTCCGCGGTGACCTTTCTGCGTTCGATGGGTCAGGCGATCTCTTTTCAAGAGAGTGATGTCCTTATGGCCTTGACGACAATCTGTTTTGATATTTCCGTACTGGAAATCTTTTTGACCTTGGCCACAGGAGCAACCCTTGTCTTAATGGATTCGGAAAATGCTCTCGATGGCAGAAAGCTGGCCCAAACGATAGATGAGCTGGGAGTCAGCATCTTTCAAGCGACCCCTTCAGGATGGAGGATCCTGGTCGAAGGCGGTTGGAAAGGTTCACCCAAATTGACGGGGCTCTGTGGTGGAGAGGCCTTCCCTCGGGATCTCGCTGCTAAGCTGATTCCCTTGGTTAAAGTCGTCTATAACGTTTATGGTCCGACTGAGGCTACGGTTTGGGCCACTTACAACCCTGTTCTTAAACCCGAAGACCACAAGTTTATCGGCAAACCCCTTGACGGTTACCGAATATTTATCGTCGACGAAAAATTAAATCCTGTCCCACAAGGCGAGATTGGTGACTTGTATATCGGCGGCCAAGCTCTTGCTCGTGGCTATATGAATCGCCCCGATCTTACTGCCGAGCGGTTTATAGCGAGCCCCTTTCATCCTGGAGAAAAGATTTATCAGACAGGTGATCGCGCTCGTTTCACTGAGACTGGGGTGATCGAGTACATCTCACGGGCTGATGACCAAGTTAAAATACGTGGATTTCGTATTGAATTAGGAGAAATAGAATCCGTCGCCAATATGTTCCCACCTTTAAAGCTGTCAGCGGCTATCGTCCACGAGTATGCTCCCGGAGATCAGAGGATAGTCCTTTTTATCAGCCCTCGTGATGGTCAAACCTTGATCGAGCATGAACTTAAAGAGTTTATGAGGAAGAGTCTTCCAGATTATTTTATCCCAAATGTGTTCAAGATGCTTGACGTGATCCCGCTGACTCAAAATGGCAAAATCGACAAGAAGAGTTTGAAAGCACTGTGCGTAGCAGAGAGCAGCGAAAGAGCTACAAAAAAAGAGCGCGTCCAATCGGCTGAAGAACTCCTTGAGACCATGTGGAAATCCCAACTCAAGGTCGATAGAATTAACCGAGAGCTGAATTTCTTTCAGGCGGGAGGCTACTCACTCCTTGGGATCATCCTAGCTAAGGAGATCACTGAGGCGACCGGACATACAGTGACCCTTGCTGATCTTTTGACCTTGACCTTTGAGCAGCTGGTCTACCGGATTGACCAGGAGATTCGCGATAGGGAGAATCCAAGTGAGCTAAGAAAGGCTAGGTGATCCTATGACTGCTTTCCAACCCGAAGAGCCTTTTTTCTTTCCTTCAAACGAAAAGGAAATCTTTGCTCTGCTAGGAACACCAGGTGGATCCGTGGATCTGCGCGAAGGCGTGATCATCTGTTCACCTGCGCCCTTTGAGCTTAAAAAATTCCACTGGACGATGAGGCAGATCGCACAATCCTTGCAGTCTTACGGATTCCATACCCTTAGGTTTGACTACTTTGCGAGCGGTGACTCCCAGGGCGAAAGCCGGCATTTTAATCTTGAAGATAGCCGTGTCAATATTCAAGATGCGGTTCGCTATCTAAAGAGCAGCGGCTTCGTGCGACGCATCACCTTGGTAGCCGTGCGGCTTGGCTGTCCCCTTGCGCTTGCTGCCTGCGAGGTGGAACGGGTCAAACGGATCGTCCTAATCGATCCTGTCTGTAGCGGCCAAGAGTATCTAGATGAGACTCAATCAATGCATGAAAATCTTGTGGCTTTTCACAAGATCAAAATCCCCAACTTATTGGAAGGAAATCCAAAAACCCAACGTCTCGGGTTTCCCCACGACGTGACCCTTGCTTGGCAAACTCAGCAGATTGACAGCACTCGCACCCGCGCCAAAACCAAAGCAGTCACTGTGATTACTACAAAAGACAGCCCTGGAAACCCCCCCCTTTCTGCGGCACTTGCAAACCAATTAGAAGACGTAAAACATATAGAACTGGAAGAAAACCTCCGTTGGGGACAGGCCGAAGCCCTATTTATACAGGATTTCCCCAACAAGTTGATCCGAACAGTGGTGGATTCCGTGCGAGGATTAGGATGAAACAGCAAGCCGTCCGTTTCGGGACCCATCGGGAAATGATAGGAATCTTGGCTTCTGCCGATGGCCAAAGGCCCCTCGGCGAAAGAGTTGTGCTCACCTGGAACACTGGGATTTCCCACCATATCGGCCCCCATCGCCTTGCTGTTGATATTTCCCATAGCCTTACCCGAGTGGGGCTACCTGTCTTTCGCTTTGACTTAAGTGGTCGTGGCGACAGTCTCCCCCGTCGCGGAAGCCCCGCTTCAGCCCTGATGAATGTTCAAGAAGCTATGGATTTTTTGCAGGAGAAATGGGGTTTTCGGCAGTTTATTCTCCATGGACTCTGCTCCGGAGCGGTGGAAGCCCACGACGTCGCTCGTGCTGATAAGCGAGTGATCGGCCTGTCTATGGTGGATACCTATGCTTATCCTGTTGGGGATTTTCGACTCCATTATATACTTAAAAGGCTCCGCTATCCGTCCATCATCATCCGAAAAATAAAAACGATGCTAACCGACGCAAAGCCTACGAAAGAAAGCGAAAGCCTCAAAGATCAATATTTTGTACCTTTCCCCCCTCTAGAAAAAGTCCGTGAGGATTTCCAGGATTTTGTTTCCCGCAGAATGCCCTGTCTAGTCATCTATACCAGTGGATACGACTATGTTTACAATTATCACAATCAATTTTTCGATATGCTAAAAGGCATCCCTGTTCGTCCCATCCTAACTTTGGAACGGTTTACAGAGGCTGATCATCTTTTTACGTACCTTGATCAGCGTTACCGCTTTATGGAAACTCTTTGCACCTGGATACTCCACAATTTTGTTGAGGAGTCGCAGAGGAGCCGTGTTGATTTGGTTGGTTTGGACCTAGCGATAAGCTAACCCACCGCTTCCGGCTATTGGAGGGTTAGGTCCGCTATTTCAATACGAATTTTCTTGCCATGATTAGGATCTGCCTCTATTCTCACGATAAGGTTATTCCCGCTTAAAATCCTTTCCAAGTTCATTAAGATCATGTTTCCAGGGAAAACCTGGAAAGGCAACTTCTTCATCGCTTCCATTAGTATTTCGGACGACCTGAGCAGGGGCCGAGTTAATAACTATTTCATTTAGTTGAATTTCGGGCACAATGGTGGCTGCTGCAGTCTCAAGGGGTTTTATCAAGCGCGCCATATATACAGCGTTGCGAATACAAACGCGGGAGATAACAGCCGTCAAAAATACAAAAAGTACTGCATAAAGATATAGACATGTCACTAATGCCCATTCAAGTTCACCCCAAGGACGAGGAGGTAATAGGTTGTCATATGGATTGCCAGAGAGCGACAGCTGATTAGGTTGAGGATCCATCTTGGCAGCGATGTTTTGGGCAATGGTATTATAAAAACGATAGAAAAACTGGATAAATTTGACTTGATCCATAGCCAAAATAGGGTTACTGCCTAAGTCCTTAAACGTGCAACCCTTTTCCGCGCAATGGATTTGGATCTTGAAAGTAGGGCTTTTGTTGTTTTTGAAATCGGGGGACCAAGATGCATCTATGTCAATACTTTTGGCATTTTTCAATTCATTAGGCAGACTGATTGAGATTTTTGACGTACCGTCAGATCCTTCTTGTACGGTCCTTTTTCCGTCTACTGAAAAGGACGCCAAACTAATCGGCTGCATCTTTAAACCAGTCGATGTAGTTGTTGATGATGGGTTAGATGGTGAAGACTCAGCGGGTGTACTGTCATTTGAGTTTTTTGCGCTTTGGGAGTATTTTGGATTACATCCAGTTGCAAGTGCACCAATCAACGAGCCAATTAAGGTATAACCTAACACTGTTTTAATGAAGAAAGACATAGAACATCTCCATGGTAAGAATAAGGATAAATATACGCACCAAAATACACAGCAAGTTTTGTACCAAAATAAAAAATTGTTTGAACTGATCCGTTTAATGAGAGCCATCCAGTCTAGAGGACCTGTTTAGACAACTTTCATTGTGGCCCAAAATTTGCTGTGTATTTTGGTGTATATATTTATCCTTAATCTTAAAGTGGAGATTACCTATGTCTTTCGTCGTTAAAACAGTGTTAGGTTATACCTTAATTGGCTCGTTGATTGGCGCACTTGCAACTGGATGTAATCCAAAATACTCCCAAAGCGCAAAAAACTCAAATGACAGTAAACCCGCTGAGTCTGCACCATCTACTAACCCATCGTCAACATCTCCATCGACTGGTTTAAAGATACAGCCGATTAGTTGGACGTCTTCTTCAGTAGACGGAAAAAGGACCGTACAAGAAGGATCTGACGGCACGTCAAAAATCACCATCAGTCTGCCTACTGAATTGAAAAATGCCAAAAGTATAGACATAGATGTATCTTGGTCCCCCGATTTCAAAAACAACAAAGGCCCTACTTTCAAGATACAAGTCTATTGCGGGGAAAAGGGTTGCACGCTTAAGAACCCTATTTCGGCTAAGGATACAGCAAAATTTGTGGATTTTTTCTTTCGGTTTTTGAATACCATTGCCAAAAACATTGCTGCCAATAATTCGGATCAGTCACTTCAGCAGCTGTCGCTAACTTCAGATTTCGAACCATATTGGACTAGGGAACAAGCTATTGTTAATATTACAAGTTATGCTGTTGTCCATTTAGTTTGTGCATTCTTGTTGGTTTTTAGCGCCCGCCTTTGTGCTCGCAATTTTAGAGATCTGAGCCGCTTGAGAGAATCCCTTCGGATCGCAGCCCCCCATGTGCCCGAGACTCAACTAAACGAAATTGCGAGTCATTCGGTCCCTCCTGTGGTCGTCCAAATTGCTAATGGAAGCAATGAAGAACTTGACTTTCCAGGTTTTCCCTGGAAACGTAATCCTGATGAACTCGCAAAGGCTTTAAGGAAGCCTTAACATTAATACAACTGCCACCGTTAAGGCCTTGTCTGGAGAGCGAAAATTAAAACGGTAGCCGAGGCTTTTTTTGCCTTCGGGGACATGGGGACCTTGCTATCTGGGTCATGTTGGCATAGAGGCCCCCCGCCCAGGCACCACTGAGATTTGTGCAGGAGCTTTTCGTTTGCGAATGTGCACTCTGAAGGATTCGACTCGTCACTTATCTGCCACGACGGGCGGTATCTGCGGACCGCTTCTTTGCGGCCGACGCAGGAATATACCGCGTCCCACGACCGGTTCCTGTTCTCTTTACGACCCCTTTTGCAATCATGCGATTAAAAGCCGTGGTTATAGTATTACGACTTGCCACGACCCGTGGGCGCACATCAGCAATTGATAAAATGGGCTTTTCCTGAAGCAATTTTTCAATTGCGCTTTCTATATCAATGGTTTGAATGACCGTTTCAAATCGAAAGGTGACTTTTACATAATCACCATCCTCAGAAAATTCTGGTCTGTTTAAATTATAATCATCACAGAGTGAAAGCATCAATCGAATGCCACTCCCCATTTTTTCCACTAGGCCGGCCTTTCGCGCGAATTTGACCAGGAGAGAGTTTCTCAAATAGGTGCTGCCGTCTCCAACGTTTTTCGGCGAGATAGGCCCAGGAAAGGAGCCTGGACTCAAGATTTCCAAGTAATCTTGATAAATAGAGATTTTAATAGGTCCAGGAAGTGTATATTTTCGATGGAGGAGAGCATTTGTAATGGCTTCTCTTAGAGCGAGAGTCGGGACCAGGGGATTGCCTTTAGTACGGATCGTGGCGTAGTTATCTTTTCGTTCCGCCCACTTCTCAGTTAATCGCACAGCTTCATCGATCAAATCGGGAATGCTTCCCTTAAGCTCTCTAGTTTGGACGACATTTCGTCCTGTAGGACCCGTAAATTGAGTGCAGATGATCTGAGCTTCGGGGATAAACCGTTCAGGTTGCTGATGAAACATCAACACTGCGGCTTTTGTTGGTCGCATTTGGTCTTTATCCCCACGAACAAAAATCTGCTCTTTAAGTTGCAAATCTTGAGTCAGATTTTTTCGATAAACCCGCTGTAGAAGCTGAGCATTCAAAGATTTAGGCAATGCTTCACAAGGTTCGTGGTCAAAAGCTATGCGGCTTTGTTCTCTTAGCAGTTCCTCGATATATTCTTGGGTGGCCGCTCGGGTTGTTGAGCCGATGCGAATGTAGACCCCTTTTTTGCCTCCCTCGCTTTTAATGAAATAAGGCTTCTTGGCACCAGGGTAGATTCTTATAATAACGAGGTTCACACCTTCGAAATTTCGTACAAAAAGCTCAGGAATGATCACGGGGGTCACAGCTTCATAGAGTGCATCGGAAAACGATTCGTAAATCTCTTCGATCTCTTTATCTGTGACTCCAATAATTTTACGGGTGCCGTCCTCGACGCCAATCATGATGTCCCCACCACAGCCATTTGCAAACGCCACGCAAGTCCTTATGAGACTGTGAATTTTTGGCGTTTTTAAGTAAAACTCCAGGCTCTTTGATTCCTGCTCTTTGTAAATCCGACTCAAAGGTTCCTCCTCAAGCTCGTACTTTGAAAAATGATGGCGTGGTAATCATTGCACATATTGCATCATGACTCAAGTCATTGCATCATGACTCAAGTTTTCCCACTCAGGCTCAGGAATCAACGGAACCAGATAATCAGGATTTGTCGCAGACTCTATTGACCTGATATTTTCTAACAGAGGAGAAGACTATCATGATTCATGATGCCATTTAAAACTCCATTGAAAGCTCTATACAAGGCGCCAAAGCCCAAACTCCAGAAGCACCGCCAGGGGGCTAGCCGCGGGGGCTCCGACCGGCCGAGGGGCAGAGGATAGGGGCTGTTGCCTGAGAATTGAGAGGCTTTTGAATACAACCCATTAAAATTGTACAGAAAGCCATCAGGATACTGAGGACCGCGACAAAACCACGATTCCATTTCTGTAAACGTAGCGAACCCGGGCTGTTGCTTAAGAGAGCGTTATTCGCTGATTTAACGGCACCGCCATTGGCCTCCTGGAACTTAATGCCAAAGACTGAAAAAAATTTGAACGGGGTGGCATTCTTTCCTTTGAACCAAATCAGGAGTCGTTAAAGGTAGCATTAGTTGCCCTGAGCATCAGTGCCCTTAAGAATCTTTCGTTTCGTATCAGGGAGTTTATACAACGGAGTTAGATTGGAGGTATAGTTATCACCTAACAAGGCGACGAGTTGTAGGACAACATTTGTAAACTCGTTATTGTTAGAGATCATCGCAGCCTCTTTCAAGTAGTCAATTCCTTTTAAAAAATTCTCATCTTGTAGCATTCTTCCTACGAGGTTTGGCTCAGTATCGCCCGAAAATGCGTATCTGAAGCTACCAAAGTCAATAAAAATATCTTCTCCACCTCTATTACGATCTTTTTTGAAGTAGATCACAGCACCATCTTTAAATTGTATTTTGTTTCTGATGCTCAGAGACCAATAGGAAGTTCCTTTTAGGACATTTTTATCTATATTTGATGGTTGTAAGCTCTTGGGGTAATTTAAGGTGACTTCCGTATCCTGTTCTTTGAAAACGCTTGTATTGCTATTCAAATATTTTTTAGTGAAAATATTCATGTGCTTCCAGTAATCGTCCATCTTTAACCTTTGTAAAGTCCATGCTTCTGGGCTGCCATTCAGTACGGAATTGATGAATTCAGCGATCTGAGGGGCGTCAACGCGATTGTATATCTTATATTTTTTATTGTGTGCCCCGAAAAGGATGCCAGTTATTTCCCCAAATTCATTAAGTAATGGACTGCCTGAGTCACCTCGTCTGGTACTAGCAAGTTTTTCATTGCCAACAAATTCAGTGATATATAGATAAAAATTATCAATTTCGGCGACCCTGTTAATTCCCATATAGCGTTTTGCTTCAAAAAAAAGATTTTTTAAAAGGCCGTTTTGACAAATTAAGGTATCGGTCAATCCGTAACCAATGAGATACACTAGGTCACCAATTTTGGCGGTTTTACGAGCAATTTTGCCGATCGAATGGCCGGCAAAGGAGCCTTTAGGAAAAACAACAAAGGCAAGGTCATGTTGCCACTTTCCAGGCTCAGTGGGAAAAGTTAGGAAGTAAGACGACGACAGCTTTTTATTAGAAAACGGGGTGCCTACACGATCCCAGACGATTACCTTAGCCACGTCAGATACACAATGGTTTGCCGTCAGAACTAAGTCGTCTCGAACAATCGTCCCAGTGCAGGTACCCGCCGCAGATTTGTCCACATTGTCAGCGAATGTTTTAAGTCCAATCACTTCCAAAAACTTCGTGTCGTCCTCATGACCACCAGCTACATTGACATTGGTGTCAGATTTTTTGCCATTGTCAGTGCAAGAAATGCCAAGAAAATTAATGGCTATAAATGAATTAAAAAGTGTTGTACGAAAAATGGCACTCATATTTAAAGCTCCACAACAAATGTTTAACCAAAGTCTCATGTTTATTTATAAGCAAAAATTATGCCAAAAAAAATCTTCGCTTTAAATAAGATTAAGGCTGATTTGCTCAAAATGGGATAATTTTTTTAGGACTCTATAGATTACGCCCGCACTAAGACCCAAACCTGGCAAAGGGTTCTCAGCAGTAGGCCAATTGTCTGATCAAATCCATGCTTTCAGTATGTTGCAGCACTTTTTAAACTTTTAAAAAATACCGATAAGCTCCTTATTTTAGGAGAGTAGACCGGAGGAATTTCACCTCCAGCCGCGAGGTCTTTACGGTTGCGAGCCTCGCTCATGAGAGGCACCCCGAGATGGGCAGCAATGGCACTAATTGTCTGCGTTCAGCTCTCCGATTGAATATTTCGTGCGATTGCTACAATCTAAACCTTATCCGCCAGCGATATCTGAGCTAGCATTCAGGTAGCCCTCTCGTCTTATTTGTTTTGTTCTAGGACACTGACTCGCGCTTTTAAAATAGACGTTCTCAAAGGTATGGACTCATCGCGAACACCACAAGATCCCAATCATGATGCCTTTTTCAAATCCGCTAGGTTGATGTCCAGATCAAATGCTAAAAGGTAACGCTCCGTCTGATTCATCAGCACCCCTTCCAGAGTTGCCGTTGAGAGAGCCGTCTCGGCTAAGACCGGGGCAGAGCAGGCAATAGAATATTCCATCCAAGGTACTAGGTTTCAAGAATATTTGAGACTTTGTTTTTAAAAAAACTTCAACCATACTCTTGACTAGTTTTCTTTCACTATGTACCTTACTGACCAGTTAGGAGTCGCGTCAAAAAGTTAATGAGCAATATACTCAGAACAAAACCAACAGCAGACCAAAAAATGGTAAAAGCCTTTCATGAGCCTCAAAGAAATAATCCCTGAAAAAATTGATGCTAGGTTGATAATCGATTTTTCAAAAGATGATAGCATTGTCGTCCTCAAGGACTCGTTAGCTCGTCACACTGATGATATCGAGAAGCTTCTAAATGCAGATTTATATTTCCCGGCCTTTGTGTCACTCATGAGTGCTATAGAAATCTATTTCAAAATACACCTAACTATTTTCTGTTTCCTTCACACGAAGAATCTATCCCCTTTCAAGAGAAAACAAATCGAGATTCTTACAGGTGATACAAAGCTTCTCAATAATTTTCAATATTCAGTTAAATCAAGATATAGCCACAACTTAATAGCAATGATAGAAGACCTAAGTGTCTTAATCGAAGAAAAACCAATTGATTTGATAATTCTAAAATCTTCCGTTGCAAAGCTCACTGGATATGACTGGGTGAACAAGCGCTATGATACTGAGAGCATTTCCATTGAAAATGGAAAAATAAATGAAACCAACGAATCATTTAAAAACTTCACCAAATGGATGGAGAAAAACCAACTTGATATCCTTGATAAAGTTAGGACTCAACCACCATGAGCATAAAAACTGACACCACTGCTACAATTTACAGAGACGACCCTCAATATATTGATGGATACGGAACCCCTGGTATTCAGCTTAACTCCAATGATGCCTACGTTGAAATTGAAGGAATTCCGTTTGATGAAATATTGGAAAAAACCCAATTTGAGCTAAAGTGCATCGAACGCAGAAAAAATGGGATTCCAATCTTACCAATAAGGGAAGAACTAGGACTAGACTTCAAATATATGATGGCCTATGGGTTTTTGTTTCCATTATTAAATGTAGAAATAGAAAGCCGTAAGGATAAAATTTTTAAATTAACTCTTGAATTTGATCCTGCAGAAATCAGCAACAGAGTTATGATATATGTACCGCTCACTGCTCGTCACTTAGGCAGCAATCGAATTGAACTGGAGCGACCTTATGAGCGCGAAATGCCAAAACCTTTCTGTCTTCGAGGAAAACATACTCAAGGCGAAAGAATTTTAGAGCTTAATCGAGAATCAATCCATTCATCTTTTTTTAAGTTAGTTAGTAAAGATGTAAAACTGAAAGAGAATGAAAGGGTCCAAGTTTTGACTAATTGGAATCCCTCAGCGATTCGAAGGTAGGAAATTCAATGCTTTTTGCCTTTATGAAATTTTGTTTTAAATTTCGGATATAGCAAATAGTACTTCTCTGGAGCTCTTAAGGAATACTTTTTAGGGGCACCTGAACTTAACTTTTCGAGTGAGTCGGAAGGTACCAAGTCAGATAATGTGACTGGAGCATCCATACCAAAAATGAAGAGGCTAATTGGTTTTTATCAGACCATCGGATTTTCCAAAAAGACATCGTTTCTCAATGAAAGGGTTTAAGTTGAGTCAATATGTTGATGGCTATTTAATACCAATCAAAAAGAAAAACGTAAAAGCATATATGAAAATGGCCACCCTGGGATGCAAACTATGGATGGAGCACGGGTCCCTTGACTACTATGAATGCATCGGGATGATTTAAATGTAAAATGGGGTCATACTTTTCCAAAGATGTGTAAACCTAAAAAAGATTGTACGTTGGTTTTTGCGTTCGTTGTCTTTAAATCTAAAAAACATAGAGCTTTTGTGAACGCTAAGGTTCATAAAGACCCTCGTATGAATATGAGTGGAATGAAAATGCCATTTGAAATGAAGCGATTTTCAATGAGTGGATTTAAGGCTATCGTTTGTGCCAACTAGATCGCATTTTGAAACTGAAATTGTGCTGTCATTTGAGGTACTCTAAATCCCCGACAGCACCTTCCAGGATAGTGATTCACGAGCTGTAGACTCCTCAAAAAAAATTTAAGAAGTTCCGCCGGAAAGGTCGTTTGCTTTGCTCATAGATTATGGTTCAGCCTTTGATGAGACCCAACGAAGTGCCTTTTTTTGCTAGTGACATCCACTGGGTATGCGTGCCCAGCTGAACTGGACTGCTAAGCCTTATCGTATTTCCTAAACCTAGTTGACCATAACTATTGGCCCCAAAAACCCACACGCTGCCATCGGTTTTTATGGCAGCGCTGGTCGACACTAAAGCCGATACTTGCTGCCAGTTGCTCAAGCTGCCGATTTGCACCGGTGAGCTATAGGAAACCGTTGAACCTACACCTAGCTGCCCATAATAGTTTTTACCGAAAGACCAGAGAGTGCCATCGACGCAAGTAGCCAAAACATGCGTCCCGCCAAACGAGACTTTTTTCCAATGACTTAAACTACCGATTTGGGTGGGGCTACTACGTGCAATGGTGTCACCAGTCCCTAATTGCCCATAGAGATTTCGACCCATACCCCATAATGTCCCGTCGGTACGAATCCCATAAGTATTATTAGAATCGGCAGCTACGGCGGCCCAAGTGCTCAACGTACCGATCTGAGTGGGACTACTCCTTTCTATGGTATCCCCCTGACCAAGGCCGCCCCCGGAGTTGGCTCCCCAAGACCACAAGGTTTGATCTGCACGGATCGCACAACAGTGACCAACTCCTGCGGCAACCATGCTCCAAACCGATAAGTTTCCAACCTGAATAGGACTACTATAAGAAGTCATTGAGCCAATACCGAGTTGTCCATAAGAATTGCGGCCCCAGGTCCAAAGAGTTCCATCGATCCTGGTGGCAATGGTATTATAGGACCATGGACCAGCGCCGCCGGGGGGGTTGTTGCCGATATCAAGAGTAGCCCACGTGCTGAGTGAACCAACCTGAACGGGGCTGCTTTGAGGGGTGGTATTCCCTAGACCCAGCCCTCCAAATTCATTCAATCCGCCAAACGCCCACAAAGTGCCGTCTTTGCGAATGCCCAAGCCATGCCGGGAACCTATAGCGACCTGACTCCAATTGGTCGCGGTACCGAGCTGTACCGGGCTACTGTAGTATTGGTTTAATCCGGTCTGCTTCGCAGAGTTATCACCGCACATATGTAATGTTCCAGCAGTGACCGTGGTGCTAGATTTAGATTTTTTCATAAACATCATCCTATTACCAAAAGCCAGTCCCTGATCCCCCTCCATAACTTCCCGCGTCATAAATGCCCCAAGGGCTATCTTTGGCAATGTGCCGATAAGTTTGCGGCGCGAGAGGGAATGAGGATCTTCGGGCTTATCAGCGGATGTTTGTGTGTGTGCGGGGGGGGCGATGAGAGAGGGGTCCTCTTTTGGGGTTGCTGGGACGATTTGCCATAAAAAGTTGCTTTTACCTTCATCACTCATAAAGATTCCCTAATTTTCATTGATTCAATTAAGATGTGGTGATAATTCAAGATATCAATCTGCCAATATATATGTCAAATGAGCAGCTGCTTATGCCCAGTTCTGTTCGTATCTTCTTCGTTTCAAGGAATGTCACGACATAAGAAAATGAACTACATGGTCGATCGCACAGAAAAGATTTTTGGTATAGAGTTTTATGAAAGACTGCTAATTGGTTCAGCGCTAACAGAATCAGAATTTTTAGCGATACCAAATGTCAATAATCAGGGATTGGATGTGTCCCAAAAAAAACGCCTTGATCAGTCTGCAATCGGGACCATCACCAGCTAGACCCCAAACCTCACACCATGGTACCACTAGGGGACGAGTTCTCCATCAAAGTGTCGAGCATCGGCTAGACAGCAGGATGGACGACCCTCACTTTAATAAAATTGTGTATCATTGTGGGTAGTTAAGTATGAGTGAACGGGCCGCAGGCCGCATCCATCAGGGGACCCTGGTTTATTCCATGTTCCACACAGTCCTGTTCCCACCAGACGGCACGGGACTGCCGTCTGAAGACATGGAAAATCTCACCCTGCGGCGGGTAAAACGCTTTGTTCCGACAGGAGACACCCACCTCTACAATGTCCCCATCGTGGTGGTCGACGTCGAGACCACAGGACTTGATCCTAAAGCCGACCAAATCATCGAGATCGGTGCCATAAAAATGATCGGTTTCGAGCAAATCGATCAGTTTGACTCGCTGATCGCGAGTTCCATAGAGCTGACCGATGATATCGTAAGGCTTACCGGGATCACGCCCCAAATGCTGAAGGGCCAACCATCGGTTGCAGAAGTTTTGAGAAAATTTCTTAAGTTTATCGAAGGCTCGATTCTGGTCGCCCACAATGCGGACTTTGATATGTCGATGATAAAGGCCGCCTGTTCCCAAATGGGAATCGATTTAGAATGGCCGATCATCTGTACACTCAAATTAGCAAGGGAGCTTTTGCCTGATCTAGAAAACAAAAAACTAGATACCTTAGCCCGACATTATGATCTTAAATTCGAAGAGAGACACCGCGCCATTGGCGACATCAAGGTGACCTGTGGGGTCTTCCAGCAAATGTTGGCCCACGAAGCCGAAGACCTTACCCATTGGCAGCATTTTAAACCCTTTATCATCGAATAAAAAACTATGATGCTCAAATCTTTGATCAAGACCCAGAGTCCAGAATTTCAACAAAACTATGGGCACCACCTCAAACTAGCGGAAGACCTCGCCCAACGCCTCCGTTATAACCGCGAAGGTGGTGGAGCCAAGTCCCAAGAATACCAAAAATCTCTCGGTAAATCCTCTGCCCGCGAGCGGGTGAGCCAGCTCCTAGACCCCGATACCCATCTTCTCGAAATCGCTCCCCTTGCTGGCGATGGACTCTACGAAGATCAAGTCCCCGGAGCCGGGCTCGTCACCGGGATAGGGCAGGTGGAGGGGCGCACTTGCATGATCGTCGCCAATGATGCCACCGTTAAAGGCGGCACCTACTATCCTATCACCGTCAAAAAACACCTGAGAGCCCAAGAGATCGCCCTTCAAAACAGACTTCCATGCATATATCTTGTGGATTCTGGCGGGGCTTTTTTGCCGATGCAAGACGAGGTTTTTCCGGACAAAGACGACTTTGGCCGGATTTTCTTTAACCAGGCTCGTATGAGTGCCTTGGGAATCCCCCAGCTCTCATCAGTCCATGGCTTTTGCACCGCGGGCGGGGCCTATATCCCGGCAATGTCCGACCAGAGCATTATCGTCAGAGGGACGGGGACGATCTTTTTGGCTGGCCCCCCTCTCGTTAAGGCGGCCACCGGCGAAGACGTGACCGCCGAAGAGCTGGGGGGAGCCCAGGTTCACACCGCCAAAAGCGGGGTTGCTGATCACCTCGCCGAAAACGATCTCCACGCCATGGAGATTATGCGAGATATCGTAGCCCACCTCCGCGCTCCCGAGAGCTGTGGTATCACATTGTCCAAGCCCCAAGAACCAGCTTACGATCCCGACGAACTCCTCGGGGTCATCCCCCAAGACCCGAAAAAGTTTTACGATAGCCGCGAGGTGATAACCCGGCTAGTGGATCAGTCGGAGTTTTTTGAATTTAAGAAAAACTTTGCCACCACACTCGTTACAGGATTTGCCCATATCCAGGGAATCCCTGTAGGGATCATCGCCAATAACGGCGTCTTATTTTCGGAAAGCGCTTTAAAGGCCACCCATTTTATCGAAGTCTGCTGCCAAGAAAACATCCCTCTCTTGTTCCTACAAAACATTACTGGATTTATCGTTGGCCGTCAGTACGAGCATCAAGGGATCGCTAAGGATGGAGCCAAGATGGTTCACGCAGTGGCTAATGCCCGGGTTCCAAAGATCACCCTCGTGATCGGCGGAAGCTATGGAGCAGGAAACTACGGCATGTGTGGGCGAGCCTTTGACCCAAGTTTTCTCTATATGTGGCCCCACGCCAAGATCGGTGTCATGGGCGGGGAGCAAGCTGCTCAAGTCTTAGTGACGGTAAAAGAGCAGCAACTCGCTAAACAAGGACGCTCCCTCTCGGACTCTGAGATCAGAGATTTACGGTCACCTATCCTCGCCAAATACGAAAGAGAAAGCTCCTGCTACTACTCTAGTGCGCGGCTTTGGGACGATGGGGTGATCGATCCGCGCCATACCAGGACTCTTTTGGCCAGGTCTCTTGCGGCCACTCTTCACCACACTTGGACACGGACCCAATTTGGGGTCTTTAGAATGTAAACCGGCTTTCACCCCTTGAGGTATCAAAATGGCCAAGAAAACCGTGATCACCATAGGCAATGCGAGCGGTTATTGGGGCGACGACCCTGATGCTCTAGGACGCCAAGTCTTTGGCCCAAAACCTCTCGACTATATCACCATGGATTTCCTCGCCGAAATCACCATGTCGATCATGCAAAAACAGCGAAGCCGAGACCCCTCGGCAGGATACGCCCGGGATTTTATCCCGATGTTAGAGCCAGTCCTTAAAAAAATGCTCAACGATGGCACCAAGCTGATCACCAATGCAGGAGGAATCAACCCCGAGGCCTGTGCCGTAGCGGTGCAAAACCTTGCCAGCAAGCTGGGCCTAAAACCAAAGATCGCCGTTGTTTTCGGGGATGATATTCTCAAAGATCTCCCCTCTTTGATCGATAAGGGTGTCGATTTTAAAAACATGGAATCAGGCCGTGCCCTGGGCTCCCTTAAAGACCAAATGCTTGCAGCGAACGTATACTTTGGAGCGCTTCCTGTGGCCAAGGCCCTCGAGAAGTGGAATCCAGATATCGTGATTACAGGTCGCGTCACGGATACGGGAATCACCCTCGCCGCTATGATCCACGAGTTTGGTTGGAGCCTTTCTGACTATGACAAGTTAGCCAGTGGCATCGTTGCGGGACATCTGATCGAATGCGGCAGTCAGGCCACGGGCGGCAATTTCACCGATTGGCAAAAAGTCCCTAGCTATCACCGGATCGGCTACCCCATCGTCGAGGTGAGAGAGACTGGTGATTTTACCCTTACAAAACATGAAGGAACTGGAGGGCTGGTCTGTGTCGACACGGTGCGGGAACAGCTCGTCTATGAGATGGGAGATCCCAAGGCCTATATCACACCCGATGTGGTGGCTGATTTCTCCAGCGTCCAGCTCAGCAGTGATGGGCCTGATCGGGTCAAAGTCTTTGGAGTCAAGGGATCGCCGGCGACACCCTATTTTAAAGTCTCTATGGCCTACCAGGATGGCTTTAAATGCGTGGGAGAAATCGCCATCTGTGGACCCGCAGCTAAGGCTAAGGCCGCACAGTTTGCAGAGATTTTTTGGCACCGCTCGGGCCGGCAATTCACCCAGACCGATACCGAGTATTTTGGGCTGAATGCCTGCCACAAAGGCTTAGGTCAAACGGAAGAAGCCCATGAAATCATCCTGCGCCTTGGCGCCCAGGACCACGACGAAAAGAAACTAAAAAAATTCTCTAAACTCATCCCCAGTTTGATCCTAGGAGGGCCCGCTGGCGTGGCTGTCCTCGGCGGGAGTCCAAGGGTGCAGAGTATCGTCAGCTATTGGCCTGCCTTGATGCCAAAATCTGCGGTGACTCCTAAAATCGCTTTTTTGGAGGGAGAGCGTTTAGGACCCTCCATGGATATTCCGCAGCCCACCCTAGAAACCTTAAATCCCCCGTCTACAGTCAATCCCGACTACGCCAAAATCCCCTCCATGTCCCTTGAACGGGCACTCCAGTCCGCGCCGTCCCATATCTCCCTTAAAGGCAAAGACCAGTGGGCTCCACTGTCAACCATCTGCCTCGCCCGCAGTGGCGACAAAGGTGATAGTGCTAATATCGGACTCCTTGCCCGCAGTCCGGAGGCCTACGAGTTTATTTTAGAACACCTCACGGCGCAAAAAGTCAAAGATCTGTTCCAAGAGTTTTGTTTAGGATCGGTCATTCGGTATCCTATACCGAAAATACTTGGTATCAATTTTATCCTGGAAAACGCCTTAGGGGGCGGCGGCACGGTCACCTTGCGCGCTGATGCCCAAGGCAAGACTTTGGCCCAAGCACTCCTACGGACTCACTTTTTGATTCCATCATCCCTCCTGGATCACTCAGGAGATCGCTACAGAAGATGACAAAACACTCCACCGAAAGTCCGAAGCCAGCCGCCACCTTAAGCTGGCAAGAGTTTAAAACTATGGACCAGCAGCGGGGCGGTGATAAGGCTTCCGTAGCTCATCTGACCTTAAGCCGACCCCACAAAGCAAATGCCTTTGACAAGGAGATGATGTGCACCCTGATCGACCTCTTAGACCAAGTCAGCCGCGAACCCTCGGCGCGTCTCCTAGTGGTCAGGGCCGAAGGAGAGCATTTCTCTGCCGGAGCCGACCTTAGCTGGATGAAGTCCAGCGCACAGCTTAGCTACGCAGAAAATATCGAAGACGCGTCTCTATTAGACAAGCTTTTTCGCAATCTCAAAACCCTACCCATTCCGACCCTTGGAATCGTCCAGGGTAGCGTCTTTGGGGGTGGAGTAGGTCTTGTGGCCTGTCTCGATACTGTGATCGCGCTCCAAGGGAGCCGTTGGGCTCTCAGCGAAGTCAAACTAGGGCTCGCTCCTGCGGTGATTATGCCTTACCTTTTTTACAAAATGCGACCCGGATCTCTTCGGACCTATGCTCTGACAGGCCAAATCTTTACCGCCAACGAAGCCCTCGAGTCAGGTCTTGTGACCCATGTGGCCACCCCCCAGGACGGAGAAAGCCTGGTTCAAACACTGGGGGATTCATTGTTAAATGGCTCACCCCAGGCCCAGAGGGAGATCAAACATTATCTCAACCAAATGGAATTTAGTGGGATTTCTGGTGCCCCGGATCTAGGGATTCAACTCATAGCCCGGCTACGCACATCCCCCGAAGGCCAGGCGGGGCTCCTAGCTTTTTTTAATAAAGCTCCGCCCCCCTGGAAAATCGATATTCACCCGTCGTCGACTTAAGGGAGCTTTTCATTTGAAAAGGTTGTTTATTGCAAACCGTGGAGAGATTGCGAGGCGTATCGCCCAAACAGCCCGACGGATGGGGCTCGAAGTGGTTGTCGTCACAGACCGCCTTTATCCTCCAGAGTTTTTGTTGGACCTTGCCAGCGATTTTGTCAAAGTTGATATGGAATCCCCTAGCCTCTATCTAAACCCACAACTGATGGTCAAGCTTGCACTCGAGTCGGGGTGCGACAGCCTTCACCCTGGATTTGGATTCCTCTCCGAAAATAGCGCCTTTGCGGCGATGGTTCAGAGGGCAGACATGACCTGGGTAGGTCCAAGCCCCGAAGCCATCAGCTCTATGGCCAGCAAGGAAACCGCCCGCAACCGAGCCGTCCAGATCGGGGTCCCTATCGTCCCAGGACTCGCCGGCTTTTCGGTCGGATCGGGAGAGGCCGCGGACCAAAAAAATCTGAAAATCCTTGAGGATTTTGCCCGCAAAACCGGGTTTCCCCTACTCCTTAAAGCGGCCCTCGGCGGAGGGGGCAAAGGAATGCGCCGGGTCAACCATATGGAGGAGCTTTTCCCCGCTGCCCAGCGTGCCTCCTCCGAGGCCCTATCGTCCTTTGGCGACGGCACCCTTATCTGTGAGCGCTATATCGAAACACCTCGCCATGTGGAGGTCCAAGTCCTTGGCGACCACCATGGACAGGTCATCACCATCGGTGATCGAGACTGCTCCCTCCAAAGGCGCCACCAAAAAATCATCGAAGAGGCACCCGCTCCCGACTTAAATCCTGCCACCAGAGCCAAACTCCACCAGGCTGCCGTGGCCCTGGCAAAATCCGTCCAGTACTACAATGCGGGAACCATCGAATTTCTTGTGGACTGGTCCCATGAGTCGCAACGACAAGCCGTGACGCCTTTTTATTTTCTCGAAATGAATACCCGACTTCAGGTGGAGCATCCCGTCACCGAAGAAGTCTACGGCCTCGATCTGGTGGAGTGGCAGATCCGAGTGGCCCGTGGCGAAAAACTAGCTCCAGATCTCTTTGAGAGAACCCCGCGAGGTCACAGCATCGAAGTCAGAATCTATGCCGAAGATCCTTCCCAAAACTATATGCCAGCTCCGGGGATTCTCGCCCATTTTACTCCAGCGTCAGGACGGGGGGTCCGCTGGGAGCTAGGTCTTGACTCCACCGATGGAATCACGGGGCATTTCGATCCGATGATCGCCAAGTTGATCACTACGGCAGCCAGTAGACAAGGCGCACTAAGACTGTGCGACGAAGCTCTCAGACAAACTTTTCTCGCTGGCCCCGCTAACAATACGGCCTTCTTAAGGACTTTGCTGGCGGCATCGGCCTTTAGGGACGGCCCGCAGTCTACGGGCTTTCTAGGGAACTCCCTCGACACCCTTCTTAAGACCACCTTCCAGCGGGCGGACAAGGTGCGCCCCCAGGGGGAACTTATCTTATCCCTTCTCCCTGGCGCCCTAAGGAACCAACAACAGTTTACTGGGGGGAGCAACAGATTTCCTGGAGCGCCAGACCCCTTAAGCCCTAGAGCCCTGACTTCCCGTCTCTTTGGGGCTTCAGGAGTATCGGCTCCTGAAACTTCTGGAAAAACTCCTCAAATCGTCATCTGTACCAACTCCCAAAAAATCTACCGCCAGGACCTCCAAACCTACACCGTGCAATTTGGATCAGGGCAATTTCGAGACAACCCCATCCTCCCTAGTGGCAAGCCGCTTGCCTTCTGGTATGCTTCTTTGAGTGATACCCAAACTCATCGTTATTGGGTCCAGATAGACGGGGAGAACTTTACAACCGAACAGCAGGTTCGAAAGCGTAGCTCAACCCATGCGGTCGCATCAAATCTGAGTGATTGCGAGATTCAGGCACCTGTACCAGGAAAAATCGTGAGTCTTTCTGTAGTAGAAAACCAAAAAATCGAAGCTGGGGCTGTCATCGCAGTCCTAGAATCCATGAAGATGGAATTCGAAATCAAAGCACCCCAAGACCTTGTAATCCAAAAAATCAACGCCAAACCTGGCGATCAAGTGAGTTCAGGGCAAAACTTTATCGAGTTTTTGCCTTGGACTGACAAGAAAGGGTAATCTGCCATGCCCACGGGTCATTCCTTTAAACGATTTGCCAAAGAATCTGGATTTAAGGTCCTGGCCCTCGCTCGCCTTAGCCAGGGTGAGTATAGCATTATGCTTTACCTCATCAATTGCGCTGCCTCAGGCTTAGACGAGCTGATCACCACCGAGCAAGAGCTTGGCTCCTTGATTGGCTACGACGAAGTCACACTTCAAAAGGCTCTGGGAGAATTAGCCGGCAAAAACCTTATCCGGCTCCACTACCACGAAACCGCCCATGCCAACGACCTTACGTCCATGCGACTTGCGATCCAATACGATCTCTCCAAATGGATCCTTAACTACGATGTGGAGGCCACCTCTCGGGATGCCATTGTCTTTCCATTTCGGCGGGCGGGAAAAGCAAGCTTTCAGGTGGTGGAAGGCCAAAAAAAATCAAAGAAAAAAGCAGATTCGGATGGGTCTACATGGCAGCGGGTTTTGGAGTCCTTTCTCCACGGACAGTCGGTAGAAGGGGAGGAATTGGAATCAGCCGAAGAAAATGCCAAAATCCTAGTGGATACCCACCCCGTGGACCAGGTTCTTTTGATGCTACGGCACTTTGGTCTGAGAATTCCAACACTCTCACTTTTGGCGAGTAGCTGGCAGCACTATCAGGAGCTCTTTGAGACGGAGACCATGAAGGTCGACATGCTTGGTGCCAGACAAAAACACCAGGAGCTTGACCAAAAAATAAGAGACCAGGCCAAAAGCCATCTAGAGGACACCAAAATCGAATGGAGCGAAGAAGAAAGGACTGTCCTACAGATTATCATTCGACACCAACATCCCAGGCGGCAGCTTTTTTGGGCCTACCAGCTTCGCAGCCGTTATCCCCAACTCAGTCAGTTTTTTGTCGATAACGCCAGTTTGATGCTATCAGTCACGACCGGTGGCTCAGTGGTCAAGAAATAGTAACTTACTATCTATTTATGCCGCTTCCTGCAAAGGCAGATGCATCGACATGCCGTCGACTTCTAAGGAGACTCCTGAACTATCCTTTGAAACCGAGATAGATAGACCTCCAAATTTTAGCTTTTGGACACGACCGGTTTTAAAGGTTTTTATGTCAAACGAAAATTTTGCTCCAGAAGTTAAAAGCAGATGAATTCGACCTTGTTCGTCTAGATCAACACTCTCTACCTCATACCGAGAGGCCGCACTCGGGGGCGAATCTGGCCTCCGGGAGTTCTGGGGTGCTGGGTCCACAGGTGATTCTCTCACTAAAGTCGGACGGGCTGGAGCTGCAGAAGGCTGCTCTGGGGGGGCGTCTTCCAGAACTTCGTTGGCCTCACCTTGAGGCGCGGCATCCATAAGCTCTGGCTCCAGTTCATCCGAATCAATTTCAAGATTGCTGAAGTCGCCCGGGGGGTTTAAGGAGTTTTGTAGGGCCTCTTCGCTGGGTCCCTCCTCGTTGATTTCAGTTAATTTCATAGCATCCTGGCGATCTTCGAGGTTTGAGTCGTCGATCTCAGGCATCGACTCTTCTTCCACGATAGAAGCTACTATTTTCTTTTCAAATTCGTCCGCTTCAGCGTCGGTGACTTCATCGGCTTTCTCGTCAAATTCGTCTTCGGTCCCGAGATCTGATGGGGCCTTGTCAACTCCAGAAGGATCCGTTGCTTCGGTTGGCTGTGGGGGAGTTTCTGCAACTTCATCGGTGAGACTCTCTTCAGGAAGTGGGTCTGCCACGAGAGGCTCCTCAGAGAGCGACTCTTCCGACAAGGATTCTTCTGTCAGAGCTTCTTCCGCCAAGGGTTCTTCTGCTAGCGCGGCTTCTTTCAAACCCTCGTCCTCCACGGGAGATTCTTCCAAAGTGAGATCTTCCGATAACTCTTCATCATCAAGGGACAGATCTTCCATAGCGAGGTCACCTGGAGCATCCTCTGGATCAACAGATGGTTCTTGCCTTGCACCCTGGTCTTCGCTCCCTTCGATGCTCTCAATGTTTGGCATCGCCGAGACTTCGCTGTCTATGGCCAATTCGCCAACTTCGGGCTCGTCAAAAGCAGCCTCGTCGGTCCCAATCAGAGGGTCAGTAGGTTCGTCCGAAGAGCCTCCTAATTCATTCTCACCTTCCTGGGTCTGGTGGGCATCCTGACTATAGGGCGCTAGGACTTTCACAAACGCAGCCGTTCCGCTACGCTCCATGACATCCTGGAGGGACTCATCTTTTTGTGCGAGCTTTTTATACAGCTCGACAATTTTTGATATCAACGACGGCACTTTTTCTGCGGGTACACTTTCTGCCATAAATGACGCCATCTCTGGAATTTGTGAGTTTTTACCGCCTAGACTAATCCGGTATCCTCCGGGTTCGCCGATGATGGAAATATCAAGTGTATGGGTGGGCACACAGCAGCGACCACAGCCATTGATCCCTATTTTTAAGGGCGAACTCAGGGCCCCGATCTTGAGAAGCTCTTTTGTGAGTTCAATGCTTGTCCCCATGGCATCCTGAGCATTTTCGGGGCAAAACTCCCCGGCACAGTTGACTGGCTGGTGGAGACCATCTTGGTAATGCCTTATTCCTAAGCCGACTGTCTTGAGATCAGCGGCTATTTTTGGAACTTTCGATAACGGAACAAAAAGACCCAAACGTTGATCCTCAGTCGCCTTGATCACAAGAGAGTCTGAGTCGGCGAGCTGGGCAACCTTTTTAAGTTGGGTAGCGTTGTAAACCCCACCCGGTGCTTCGGTAGACAAAAACAACATTCCGCCGTTTAGTTTGAAAGCTATGCCCATAGAACCCTATCCTATGTAAGACCAAAAGAACTGTATCTATAGCATCGGCGTGAAATTTTTTTTATTGAGTGAGACTCTGTTGGTATAAGTTCTCAATCAACCCATTTTAGCGTAAGAAGAGACTATGATATTGGCACAAGGAGTGTTAAAGCAAACACCTTTAAAGTGGTCTAAAGATATTTGCTTTAGGGAAGGCTGAGGCTCCATTTAAGAGGAGTCTCACTCCTGATTAGTTGAGTTAATCAGTTGAGCTGATCAAGGTAATCCCTTAGCCGTTGATTCATAAGAGCCTTGGAGGTCCAAAAAGTCTCGGCGAGCTGAGCTACGAGATCCATGGAGCTATCGATAGCTTCAACCTCTTTTTTAAGGGTAGGGCCTGGTATCAAAATAAAACCTGCAAAGAGGTTAGACTGTATCTCCAAAACTTCAGAGGGCGAATCTTGGAAACTTTTGAAAAGCCCTACTCCACTGGTGACGAGACACTGAAACAATTTCTTGGCCAATAAAAACCTGGAAAAGGGACGCATCTCTCTGAACTTAATGATAAATCTCGGACCTGCTTCCGAATCAACCGACTCCACGGCAACGGGCTCATTGAGAGTCTCGTCTTCTGCGAGCGTAACCTCCTTAACCAGCTGAAAAATCTCTGGGAGATACACGGGAGCCTCGGTAAAAGTACCATTTTCGAGAAGGGATTTTGCTGCTTGAAGCACCAAATCGCGGTTCACATCAAAAAGCTCTTCAAAGGATTTAGTAGGAGTGCTTTCAGGCTGCCATTTTGCAGGATTCCTAAAAAACTCCTTTTTGAGGTTTTCAAGAATCCGGCCCTGGAGACTAAACTCCCCATAGCCACGGTACTCAAAGACTGCTTCTTCGAGACTGACTTTTCCAGCAGCAATATCGATCAAGAGCCGCTCATCGATTGCTAGATGGTCAGCGATGCTGCGAAGGGTCGCAAGGGCACGGATATTCTTTTTGCCTTTTTTCCAGTGGCTACAGTCCGCCGGATCATAACCTAAGATAGCGCCGACATCTTGGTCGATGACTTTGACATTGCCTTCGTAGCGGATTTCAAGAGCTTCTTTACAAAATTTAAAGAGTGTAGCCGCATGGGGATAGCGGTTTTCAGCTGTCTTTTTCAAAGTCGATCCTCCCTAACCTGGCCCCATGGGGACTCGGGTCCAATAATGTTTTGATTCGCCAATTAGATCTTAGGTTATTACAGACGATCTTTGACAAAAGGTCAAGGAAATGGAATCTGTGATTTTTGGCAATAATCAAACAAGTTATGGGGATCTCCCAAAAGACCTTGGCTTCTTTCGAAGCCGAAGGGTTTGGAATGACACAAAAAAATCGTTAGGGCTTTGATGCCTCAAGGATCGCTATGCTCATGGGTCCTGGAACCCTCGACACTTTACAGGGGACCGCATCCACGACTTTTTGGACGAGCTGCTGGGCCCTTTCGGGAGTCTCCCGTTCCCGTCCTTTGAGTCTCACCATTAGCTTAACCTTATCACCACGTTCCAAGAATTTTTTAATGGAACTGATCTTGGTTTGCAAATCGTGATCGGAGATATTGATTTTGAGCTGAATCTCTTTAAGCTCGGAGTTTTTAGTCTTCCCCTGCCGTGCTTTTTTCTTTTCGTATTCAAGTTTTTTAAAATCTTGAATCCGTACAACAGGTGGATCTGATTTATCGCTGACGATAACTAGGTCGAGCCCCAAGTCGTCTGCTTGACGTATGGCAACATCTGTGGGAACGATTTCGTTGTAGTCTTCTCCAACAAGTCTAACTCGTGGAACTTGGCGGGCCATCGCTCGGGTTAGGATATCCAAGAGCTGTTCACTCCCTTCGTAGTGGTTTAGAGGCTTGACCGGATCGCCTCGAATCTACCAAGGGTATTACACTAAATCGTTATTGAAACCTAGTATTAACTCTTAAAATAATGCTAGAATGAATCCCATAACCATCTTTTTCTAGAGGTATAAAATCATGAAATTACTAGCAAAAGTTTCCTTTGCTGCATTTCTCTTGAATCTAACGGTCGGAGCGGTTGCCGAGACCTGGAAAATCGACCCCGGACACTCCTCAGCCCAATTTAAGGTCAAACACCTGCTGGTCACCTGGGTCCATGGCAATATCTCAGGGATTCAAGGGACTGTGGAAAGCAATGAAAAAGACTTTACTAAATCTAAGGTTACAGCCACTTTAGACGCTAACACCATCAACACCAACGACCCCAAAAGAGACGAGCACCTTAAAAGCCCAGATTTTTTTAACGTCCCAAAACATCCGACTATTAAGTTTGAGTCTAAGTCGATTAGCGGCAAGTCGGGGAATTTTAAACTCACCGGAGCACTTACTCTTAATGGCGTCACCAAAGACGTGGTCCTCAAGGTGGACGGCCCTACCAAGCCCGTCAAAAGCCCCTATGGCGATAACCGTCGCGGGCTATCCGCTACAACCAAAATCAACCGCAAGGACTTCAATATTGTCTGGAACAAAACCCTCGACGGCGGTGGCGTGGCGGTTGGCGACACTGTTGATGTCACCATCGATCTCCAACTCACCGATAAAATCTAAGCTGCACACTGAGTCGGACAGATCACTCATTCCTTGATACAAGATTTTTAGGTTGGGCTGGCAGCGAAGTTAATGTTTGGTCAGCCAAACCACAATCCTGTTATATTCTAAAGCTACAATTTAACAATTGATTATTAATAGATTTTTAGAATTATCTAAAGTAATATTTTATATTACCGATAGTCTACCTACCATTCCTACATCTAAATCTCTGCCACAAACTTCCAGTCATCCACCGATAGTTCATGAAGGCTTTTTACATAAGGGGGCCGTTATGTATGGGATCCTTACTACATTTATTTGTTTTGCCGTGATCGCCTGCTCAGGATCGACCCCCCTAGGGCCTTTTAAAAAATCCTCTGATAAGGGTCAGACAGTTCCTGGATCCGAAAGTCCGCAGGTGACGGAATTCTCCGGATCCACTGAAAAATCATCTGATCCGAAAGAGGGTGACGGAACACAATCTCCCCCCCACGACGATGAGGATACCCCAGCGAGCCCTCCTATGCCCATTGCCGGGTCCTTCCTCACATCTAGTTGCGAAAAAATAGACCTCAATCCAGATATGCCCTCAAGCCGCACCACCACTCAAACTCAAGTGGGCTGCGTGGTCCTAGACTCACAAAACCAAGTTTATAATGGTAAAGTGCGCCTCAACCACTTGGAGCTTTACGTCGGTCAAAAAAAACAGCCTCTCAAAGGCCTCCCCCTCAAAAAGCCCGCAGAAAGTCGCTGGCACCAAATCTTCGAGGTCAAGGACCTAGGAGCCCAAACCATGATCCAATACCGCATCAAAGGTACAGTCGATGGAAACCCTCTGGACGTCTATCGAGACGCGAGCGCCTCCCAATTTAAAGGGCCGGACCCAGACTGCCAAAAGGTAGACATAAAGACCGACATGTACAGCAGCATCATGGACTTTAGGTCTAGCACTAATATCCTCAATCTCGGCCAAGCCCCTGTTGAGGTCTTTGCGGGAACGCTCCTTGACTCCAAGGACAAAATTTTACTCGAAAGTGCCCTGGGTCGAAACATCGTTCATGGCGTTTCTTTAGATTCAACCGCCTATTCAGAATGCCCCAAAAATTGGTATCTGGCTCTCACTGATCATGCTAACCAGTTTGTCGCCGAATATCACCTTTTCGATCAGAGAGCCTTCACCTTACCTAAGGGATCGTTTAAGATGTGGTTGGGTTACCGGGAAACTCAAGGGGGTTTTTACCCTTCTAACGAAGGAGGAGTGCTTTTTCAAGGACCATCGCCCCAATCAACTGGTGGATGTCGCTTTAAGTTTGTCCACGAATCCCGTGCTTGCATTAAACAATAATTAATTTTATTTAGAAAGCAGTGAAATCTTATGACCGCTGACCAAAGCAAAGATTCAGATAGCATCCCCAACAAGTCGCTTACACAGGGGGGAGCCGTTCTCGTCACAGGCGGCTGTGGTTATATCGGCAGCCATGTATGCCTTGCATTGAAAAAAGCAGGAGTTGAAACGATCGTCGTCGACGACCTTTCCATGGGGTTTCGGGATGCCATCCCATCAACAACCACTTTTTATCAGCAAAACTGTGGCGACGTACAAGCTATCACGGAAATTATAAAGCGCCATAAAGTCCAAGCGGTCATCCACTTTGCTGCTTCCATCGCTGTCGAAGAAAGCGTCGCCAATCCCTATTTTTACTATAGCAATAACACCTGCAATACCCTACGACTTATCCATGCCGTCACTGGGGCTAAAGTACCTTCCTTTATCTTTTCCTCGACTGCTGCCGTCTATGGAACTCCCACCACGGCTACGGTTCAAGAAATCCAACCCATCAAACCAGAAAGCCCCTATGGACACTCCAAAGCCATGTCCGAACAGATTCTCCAAGACCTCTGTCGCGGGACTGATACTCATTTTGTTATTTTGAGATATTTTAACGTGGCTGGCTCACACCACTTTGGCGGCATCGGCCAACGGAGTAAAAAAAGCACCCATCTGATTAAAGTGGCGGCCGAGGTGGCCGTGGGACAAAGATCTCAGATGGTTATCTATGGCAGCGACTACCCCACTCCCGACGGCACCTGCGTGCGCGACTATATTCATGTGGACGATTTAGCACAAGCTCACCTCGCGGCCTTAAAGTACCTAAACCAAGGCGGTACAAGTGATATTTTTAACTGTGGCTATGGCAAAGGCTATAGTGTCAAGGAGGTCCTCAAAGCCATGACCCAAGTCTGTGGCCGAGATCTTACGACCGTCACGGGTCCCCGCCGAGCCGGTGATGCTGTTCAAATTGTTGCAGACCCGGCCAAGCTCATGCACACTATGGATTGGACTCCCCGTTACGACAATCTAAAGACCATTGTGCAGGACGCCTATCAATGGGAACTCAAGCTAACAGAAGAGCGCTTTCCTGGGCACCCCTAGGCCTAAGCCAACTCATTCCCGTCAGGATTGACATGATCAAGGCTTTTGTTGCTTTTTTACTCCTATCAGCCTCAAAATTAGCATTTGCCTTTGGCATGCCAGCCCTTACGACCATCACGGGGCTCCTTTTGGAGACCGCCATCCACGAGTCTGGCCATGCCCTTACGGCCTCCTCCTTAGGGTGGACCATCGATGACTTTCGACCCTACCCCAATATCTGCGGTGGCAGGCTTGTGGGCGGGTGTGTTCTGACCCACACGGATCTAAAACCCTACGATCCTGATGGACAAATGAACAGGGAGTATCAGGCCCAGAGCCGTGCCATCGCCGCCGCTGGTTCTCTTTCCAGCCAACTAGGAGTCCTAATCTTTGCACCCCTTGCGGGCAAACTCAATGGGACGAGTTTTTGGGGGTCAGCACTCCGGAAAATGGTTTACTTTCAAAATCTGGATTGGATCTTTTATACGGTCACCGACTCCCTTTCTAATTTTCAGGGTGACTGGTACTCGGTTGCAAAAAGCGTCAATGTGCCAACCTACTATTTTGTAGCGCCCGCTGCTGCGAGCTACTGGGGCCTTAACAAATACCGCCAAAAATTTATCAAAACCGACAAAGAACCCGCCTCAGGCAGCAGTCTCAAGGTAGCCCCACAGCTTGGCTTTATGGGCCGAAGTGTACCTTCTTTTGGATTAAAACTCGCCATGACCTTTTAGGAGCCTCTGCGAGGCTCCATCTGGCGGAAGCCTCACCTACCTGAGAATTAAGTACGCCCTGTTATCTTCTCAAGAGTCTGCCGCGATACTGGCTCGTAATGGCTAAACTGCATGGAGTAGGTCGCACGGCCCTGGCTAACCGAGCGTAGCTGGGTGGAATACCCAAACATCTCGGCTAAGGGAGCCGTTGCATCCACCACTTGAAGGTGCCCACGCATACTGACTTGGTTCACTCTCGCATGGCGGCTACTCAGGTCGGTGATGATATTAGATAGGTACTGGTCCGGTACCAACACTTCAATCGCCATCACGGGCTCTAAAAGCGCCGGCCCCCCCTTTCGCAAAGCGCTGCGCACCGCATTAGCCGCAGCAATCTTAAAAGCTAGCTCATCAGATACTCCATCGAGGTTTTGCCCATCTAAGACGACACAACGAACGCCAATCACCGGAAAACCAGCGATCGGACCTGCAGCTAGACCTTCAAAGGCTCCGGACTTGACTCCACGGACAAAAGCGGGAGGAATCTTTTGGGGAGGAGCTTTACATTCAAAGCTAAACTCCGCCTGCTCGATTTTGTTATCATTACTAAACAATGGCGTGATTTCTAACTCAACCCCTGCGAATTGGTGGAGTCCCGCAGTCTCTCGTTCAAAGATCTCTTTTTCCCTGGCTGCCTGGGTGATCGTTTCCCGATAAGACACCTGGGGCGCTCCCACATTGGCGTCTACTTTAAACTCCCGTCGCAAGCGATCGATAATGATATCTAGATGAAGCTCTCCCATCCCACTCATCAAAGTCTGCCCTGTCTCCATATCGATCTTGACTTTAAACGTGGGATCTTCGGCGGTCAGACGGTCCAGGGCTTTAACAAGCTTTTCCTGATCAGCTGTGCTTTTGGGCTCCACGGCGACGGCAATCACCGGCGTCGGAAAAACCACGGATTCGAAGCGAATGGGATGCTTTTGATCACAAAAAGTATCTCCGGTCGCCACCCCTTTTAACCCTGCCAGGGCGACAATATCACCAGCGCCCGCTGTTTTGACTTCTTCCCGGTGATTAGCGCTCATAAGCAATATCTTAGAGACTCGTTCCCTTTTGAGGGTCCGACTATTGAGATAGGTGCTCCCCGACTCCATAACACCACTATAAATCCTGGCGTAAACAAGTTGGCCTACAAAGGGATCACTGACGATTTTAAACATAATGGCGGCAAACGGCTCTTCGATTGTTCTCTCTCGCTTAAGCGTTTGTTCTTTATCGTCCGCTGACATTCCCTCGATCGCGCCTAAATCAAGGGGTGCAGGAAGATAATCAAGGATAGCATCCATCAGGGGCTGGACACCCTTATTTTTAAAGGCTGACCCACAAAAGACAGGCACCAATTTGAAGTTTAGTGTTGCAGCCCTCGCTGCTGATTTCAGTTCGTCTACAGTGATGGTTTCCCCCATCAAAAACTTTTCTGTAAGAACCTCATCGGTTTCCGAAATACGCTCCACCAGCAGCTCTCGAGCTTTTTGGGACTGAGCCACCATATCCTCTGGAATCTCGACCACCCTATAGTCGTTGCCTTCATGTCGCTCTTGGTCCCAAACCAAGGCTTTCATCGTCATAAGGTCAACAACTCCTGTGAATAACTCTTCCCGACCGATGGGCAATTGGAAAGCAAGGGCATGCCCCCCTAACCTCTCAATGATGCTGGTAACCGATGCTTCAAAGTCAGCGCCAACTCGATCCATTTTGTTTATAAACGCGATCCTTGGAACTTTATAGCGATCAGCTTGCCTCCACACGGTCTCTGACTGGGGCTCTACCCCGTTAACCCCATCAAATACCGCGATCGCTCCGTCCAACACCCGCAGCGACCTTTCCACCTCGACCGTAAAATCCACATGTCCAGGAGTGTCGATAAGATTGATGCGGCAGTCTTTCCAGTAACAGGTGATCGCCGCCGCTGTAATGGTGATACCCCGTTCTTGTTCCTGAACCATCCAATCCATGGTGGTGTTGCCTTCATGGACTTCACCGATTTTATGGATCTTTCCCGTATAATACAGAATTCGCTCTGTTGTTGTCGTTTTGCCCGCATCGATATGGGCCATGATTCCGATATTCCGATATTTTTGGAGCTCGATTTTTTTACTCATGTGCCCAATCTTTTCTGCGATTTTTCTTTATACGCAAAAGACCCCATAACCATTCCCTAGATTCCTTCGCTCTCTCTGAGCTTTTCGGATTAGAAAACTCTTTATGGGGTCTTTTAGTTAACTTTGAAGTTTACCAGCGATAATGGGCAAAAGCTTTGTTAGCATCGGCCATCTTATGGACGTCTTCACGGCGCTTAATGGTAGCCCCACGCTTGTTAGCCGCATCCAAAAGTTCGGCAGCAAGCCTCTCACCCATAGACCTACCAGCCCGCCCCCGAGAGAACTCAATCAGCCAGCGAATCGCTAGTGCCTGACGTCTCTCAGGCCGAACCTCGACAGGTACTTGGTAGTTAGAACCACCAACCCGGCGAGATTTAACTTCAAGAAGGGGTCGTGCATTATCTACAGCCGCATGGAAGACTTCCACGCCACTTTTGAATGGCCCAAGATTCTGAAGACCTTTGGATTCAATGATATCAATCGCCCCGTAAAATGCTTTTTCCGAGGCTGACTTCTTACCATCGATCATCATGCAGTTCATAAATTTACTGACCAAAACATCATTGAATTTTGGATCAGGTAGGACGACTCTTTTCGGTATCTCGCGACGGCGCGCCATGAAACTCTCCCAGTGACCTAAGCACTTTTGACCATTCTTAATGACATTATGCTTAGTGACATTATGCTTAGTGACCTTAACGACTCAAAGGAACGACTGTAAAACCATCAAGTGGATTTAGGCCTTTTGGCTCCGTATTTACTACGACTCTGTCTTCTAGCACTCACACCATTGGCATCAAGAGCACCGCGGACAACGTGGTACCGAACCCCTGGTAAGTCCTTGACCCTACCGCCACGCACCATGACCACACTATGCTCTTGAAGGTTATGCCCCTCACCACCGATGTATGAAGTCACCTCCATACCGTTTGTGAGGCGGACCCTTGCGACTTTTCGCAATGCAGAGTTTGGCTTTTTAGGGGTTGTTGTATAAACCCTTACGCAAACTCCCCGACGCATCGGGCATCCCACTAAGGCTGGGGACTTGCTCTTTGTTTTGACCTTAGTTCTTCCACTTTTAATAATCTGACCAATTGTAGGCATATGACTCAACCTTCTGAGGTTTTAGAGGTTGCTATTGTTACCAAACCCACAGGGATCTGGCAACCCTATTCTTTAATTTCCTTGAGCGACTTGCTGGACTGGAGGACTGCTATCACCTTGAGCCTGTTGGGCCCTCTTGAGGGAGGTCACCCCATCCTTAAGATCCCGGTACACCTTAGCACCTGTACCCGCTGGGATCAGCCGACCCATGATGACATTTTCCTTAAGCCCACGTAGATAATCGATTTTACTGTTGATACTCGCATCTGTCAGGACTTTGGTGGTCTCCTGGAATGAAGCCGCAGAGATAAAGCTTTCCGTAGACAAGGAGGCCTTGGTGATCCCTAATAGAAGAGATTCATAAGTTGCACCCTGTTTTCCTTCCTGAGCCATTTTTCCATTGGCTTCCATAATATCGTAGCGATCCACCTGCTCGGCCGGCAAGAAGCGCGTGTCTCCTGGATCCACGACTTTGAGCCTTCGAAGCATCTGTCTCACAATCACTTCGATATGCTTGTCATTGATCTCAACACCCTGGAGCCTATAGACGTCCTGGATATTTTCTACCAAAAACCGCGCTAACTCAATTCGACCCATGACCTCTAAAATTTCGTGGGGGTTAAGCTGACCATCCACAATCAACTCGCCTTTACGGACGTAGTCCCCATCGGTGACCACCACATGTTTTCCCTTGGGAATCAGATACTCTTTTTGTTCGCCCTCATCATCCTCAAGGATCACCTTGCGTTTGCCTTTGGTATCGGCCCCAAAGGAAATGGTCCCATTCCGGTCAGCCATAATGGCCATATCTTTGGGTTTACGAGCCTCAAACAACTCTGCAACCCTGGGCAGACCACCGGTAATATCCTTTGTCTTAGTGGTTTCCCGAGGAATCTTAGCCAGGATATGTCCAGGACCCACTTGGGCCATATCATCCTGGGTCACGATGGCCCCCACCGGCAAGGTGTAAACAGCCTCTTTTTTGCCGGTCACTAATATAGAATTTCCCTGGTCATCGACGATTTCAATCCGTGGCTTCAGCTCACTGGTACGCCCCTCGATCACAACCCGCTGGGTTTGGAAGGTGATCTCATCGACCCTCTCTTCCATGGTGAGGCCTTCGCGCAAGTCAGTAAACCGGACAAACCCCGGGACCTCGGCAATAATGGGGACCGTAAACGGATCCCATTCAGCGAGTTTTTCACCGGCGCTGACCCGTTGACCCTCTTTAGTATTAAGGGTCGAGCCGTAGATAATCCCGTATTTTTCTTTGACCTGTCCATCGTCGCCGACGATTTTAATCTCTCCAGCCCTGGATAAAACCACAAGCTGCCCATCTTTATTGACGACGGTCCGCATGTTTTCAAAAGCCACAATACCGCTAAACCGACTAGAAACCTGGCTTTTTTCGACTGTATGGGATACGGCACCCCCAAAGTGGAAGGTCCGCATGGTGAGCTGGGTTCCAGGCTCACCGATCGACTGGGCTGCAATCACCCCGACAGCTTCACCGACGTTGACCAAGTGGCCTGTCGCCAGATCCCGTCCGTAGCACTTAGAGCAAGCTCCCATTCTAGAGGCACAGGTCAATACCGACCGCACCCGCAATGACTCCACTCCACTTCGATCGAGTCGTTCTGCCACGGCCTCCGTTACTAAGTCGCCCACACCGACGATGATATCGTTGGAGACTCTCTCCCGGACTTCTTCTAAGGATACCCGTCCCAGGGATCTCTTGCCTAGGGAGTCTTTAACATCAGCGCCATCACGCAGCGGCACAATCAAAATACCATCGTCTGTTCCACAGTCGTACTCAGAGATGATGGCATCTTGAGCAACGTCCACAAGCCTACGAGTCAAATACCCCGACGAGGCTGTCTTAAGAGCCGTATCCGCCAGCCCCTTACGGGCACCGTGGGTCGATGTAAAATATTCAAGTACCGTAAGACCCTCGCGGAAATTTGAGGTAATCGGTGTTTCAATAATCTCCCCAGATGGCTTTGCCATCAACCCCCGCATCCCTGCAAGCTGTCGAATCTGCTGGGCCGAGCCCCGCGCTCCTGAATCGGCCATCATATAAATCGAGTTCTTACTGGCCACGGTGTGCTGTTTACCAGCATGGTCGGCCGCTTCGCGGGTTGAGATATTCTTAAACATCTCTCCTGCAATGGCTTCTGTCACTTTAGCCCAAATATCGATGACTTTGTTGTAGCGTTCACCTTCCGTTAGGAGACCTTCAGAATACTGCTCCTTAATCTTTTTGACTTCTTCGTAAGCATCTTCCAAAAGACGAGCTTTTACCGTCGGCACAACCATATCGCCAATAGAGATCGACAGGCCAGCTTTCGTCGAATATCGGTAACCAGTGGCTCTGAGGGCATCAGCCACCAATACCGTACGTTTTGGCCCACAACGCCTAAAGGTTTCGTTGACTAACTTTGCCAACTCCTTTTTGCCGAGAGCCTTATTGATCATTTCAAAGGGAATCTCGTCGGGCAAAAGCTCTAGCAAGAGAGCCCTTCCCACTGTGGTCTTAACCTTTTCGCCTCTTAAACGCACCATGACTGGCGCCTGGAGTCCCACCACGTCATGATCGTAGGCCGCTCTCACCTCCTCGATCGAACCAAAGGATTTTCCTCCGCCGACTGCTGAGATATCTTCCCGAGTCATGTAGTAAATTCCCAAGACAATATCCTGGGTTGGGACGATCACTGGGTTTCCCGAAGCTGGGGAGAGGATGTTGTTGGTCGACATCATCAAAACCCTAGCCTCTAATTGGGCTTCCACCGATAAGGGGATATGCACGGCCATCTGGTCGCCGTCAAAGTCGGCGTTAAAGGCAAAACAGACCAGAGGATGCAATTGGATCGCTTTACCTTCGATCAGCACCGGCTCGAACGCTTGAATCCCCAAACGGTGGAGTGTGGGTGCTCGGTTGAGTAAAACCGGGTGCTCTTTAGTGACTTCTTCCAGGGAATCCCATACTTCGGGACGCTCTTTCTCAACGAGTTTCTTTGCGCTCTTAATGGTCGAGACGATCCCGTGTTCTTCCAGCTTGTTATAGAGAAAGGGCTTAAACAGCTCAATCGCCATCTTTTTTGGAAGCCCGCATTGATGCAGCCTTAGATCAGGCCCCACAACGATCACAGACCTTCCTGAGTAGTCTACCCGTTTGCCTAGCAGGTTTTGCCTAAAGCGACCCTGTTTCCCTTTAAGCATATCAGAAAGAGATCTAAGGGGTCTTTTGTTAGGTCCGGTAAACACTTTCCCACGGCGCCCGTTGTCAAAAAGGGCATCCACAGCTTCTTGGAGCATCCGCTTTTCGTTGCGTATAATGATCTCAGGTGCGTTTAATTCGATCAGCCGTAGCAAGCGATTGTTTCGGTTGATAACCCGTCGGTATAGATCGTTTAGGTCAGAGGTTGCAAATCGACCGCCGTCAAGAGGCACCAATGGCCTTAAATCAGGGGGTAACACAGGGATCACAGAGAGCATCATCCATTGGGGACGTGCTAATAGATTGCCGCTAGCATCGAGTTGATTAAAGGCTTCCACAACTTTTAGTCGCTTTTGGAGCTTTTTCCGAGTTGCTTCGGCTTTGCACTCTCTCAGGTCTTTGCGGAGATCTTCGGCGAGATCTTCGACTCTGATCTGGGCCAGAAGCTCTTGAATAGCCTCTGCTCCCACACCCACCCTAAAAGCACCGTTGCCATGGGTCGCAAGGGCGTTATCGTACTCTTCTTCACCGAGGACCTGACCCAACTGGAGTTTGGTCGTGTCTTGGTTGCCTGGATCCAAAACCACATAGGATTCGCTATAGAGAATTCGCTCTACATCTTTAAGAGTCATATCCAGAGCTGCACCGATCCGCGAAGGCAGGGACTTAAGAAACCATATATGGGCCACGGGAGTTGCAAGGTTGATGTGACCTAAACGCTCTCTGCGAACCTTAGAATGAATCACCTCTACACCGCACTTATCGCACACAATACCTCGGTGCTTCATACGCTTATACTTACCGCAGATGCACTCAAAGTCCCGTACCGGTCCAAAGATCTTCGCACAAAAGAGACCGTCTCTCTCAGGTTTGAAGGTACGGTAGTTGATCGTTTCAGGTTTTTTAACCTCGCCATAGGACCAACTTCGGATCTTTTCTGGCGATGCTAAAGATATCTTAATAGCGTTAAAACTTAACGGATCCGTCGGTTTATCAAAGAAATTCATCACATCTTTCACAGGGATCTCCTATCACCGTCGAGGTAAAAAACATTAACCTTGTTGCAAACCTTCGAGGCCTGTTTCTTGACCATCGTCACGGATCAGATTGACGTCCAGACCAAGGCTTTGGAGCTCTTTGACAAGCACGTTAAAGGACTCAGGCAACCCTGGCATCATCATGTTTTGACCCTTCACGATGCTTTCATACATCCTAGTTCGGCCAAGAACATCATCTGATTTGACTGTAAGAAACTCTTGGAGGGTGTGGGCTGCTCCGTAAGCTTCCATCGCCCAAACCTCCATCTCCCCGAGACGCTGACCACCGAACTGGGCTTTACCACCGAGCGGCTGCTGAGTTACGAGGGAATAGGGTCCAATGGACCGGGCATGGATCTTTTCATCCACTAAATGGTGCAATTTGAGCACATACATCACGCCTACAGTCACTTTGTTATCGAAGCGACTTCCCGTTCGACCATCATAGAGGTCCACCTGTCCATCTTCCGATAATCCACCTAACTTCAAGAAATTACGAATTTCCTGTTCGTTGGCTCCATCAAAGACAGGGTTCGCAAAATGAACACCCTCGCGATACTTCCGGATAAAGGTCTGCAACTGCTCGTCGGTCGCCTCACCCACAAATTTCTTAACGGAGGGATCGTCCCAGATATTGAGGAGAACCGTTTCTACCGCCTTCCGATCAAAGGACTCCGCAATCATATCGTTGATGCGCTCGCCAAGGCCCTTGGCTGCCCAACCCAAATGGGTTTCTAAGATCTGCCCAATATTCATCCGGGACGGAACACCCAGGGGATTGAGGACAACATCGACGGGCCTGCCACTCTCGAGAAAGGGCATGTCTTCTTCGGGTAGGATCCGGGAGACAACCCCCTTGTTTCCATGGCGTCCAGCCATTTTATCGCCCACTTGTAGCTTCCGCTTAATGGCGATATAGACCTTGACCATCTTGATCACACCGGGAGGTAGCTCATCGCCCTTCTTGATTTTTTTGATCTGCTCTTCCGCCATAAAGCGGATCAGGTTGATCTTATCTCTAAGGTTATCAAGGGCACGACGCAACAGAGCATTCTTATCAGCAGACTGGAGGGATAGTTGGTCCCAGCATACATAGTCTAATTGAAGCAGGAACTCCTCATCGACCGAGGTTCCCTTGACCGCCACAACAGTACCGTCTTTGTCCACCACATCCTGACCGAGGGCGTCTCCATCAGAAATCCGCGTCATCTTGCGAATCGCAGAGTTTTTGATGATATTGATCCGGTCATTCTCATCTTTGCGCAGTTTTGCGATCTCGGTTTCTTCGATCTGCAAGGAGCGCACATCTTTATCAGCACCCGCTCTCGCAAAGACCTTGGCGCCGATGACCGTTCCCACAACCCCAGGGGGTACCCTTAGGGAGGTATCTCTCACATCACCAGCTTTTTCACCGAAAATAGCTCTTAGGAGTTTCTCTTCGGGAGTGAGCTGGGTCTCGCCTTTGGGGGTGATCTTACCCACCAAAATATCATTTGGCTGAACCTCTGCTCCAATGCGAATGATCCCAGCCTCATCGAGATTTCTAAGGGCTTCTTCCCCAACGTTGGGAATATCTCCTGTGATCTCTTCTTGGCCTAGCTTGGTATCCCGACTGATGCATTCGAACTCTTGGATATGAATAGAGGTGAATAAATCTTCTTTCACCACGCGTTCGGAGATAAGGATAGAGTCCTCGAAGTTGTAACCACTCCAGGGCATAAAGGCCACAACGACGTTTTGGCCCAAGGCCAACTCACCCATTTCGATACCAAATCCATCAGCGATCACATCGCCTTTACGGACAACTTCCCCGCGCTGAACAATGGAGCGCTGGTTGATACAGGTATCAAGGTTTGACCTTTTGTATTTCTGGAGATTGTAAATATCAACATCGGCTCCTACCTCGGTGAGCGCTTCTGGATCATCGGCCAATGTTTTGACCACAATCCGGTCCGCATCCACAAACACCACTTCACCATCACGCTTAGCGACAACGCCAGCTCCAGAATCTCGAGCTACGATCCCTTCGAGCCCGGTTCCGATGAGGGGTGCGCGGGTTCTCAGCAGAGGAACTGCCTGCCGCTGCATGTTTGAGCCCATAAGTGCCCTGTTAGCATCGTCATTTTGGAGGAAAGGAATCAAGGAGGCTGCGACCGAAACCAATTGGTTCGTCGACACATCCATAAGATCCGCTTCTTCCATTCTTGCGATCTCTGACTCACCGTGCCTTCGCACCCCGACCAGATCGTCGCCCTTGCGGCTACCCGGCAGCATAGCCTGGGCAATCACATGGTCCCGATGCTCTTCGGAAGCAGAATAATACCGAACCCCTTCATCCCGATCTGCAGATGCATCGGCAATGCTCTTGTAAGGAGTCTCTATAAAACCATACTCGTTCACGCGCGCATAGGTTGCCAACGACGAAATGAGACCGATGTTTGGACCCTCAGGGGTTTCGACAGGACAGATGCGACCGTAATGGGTGGGGTGAACGTCCCTGACTTCGAAGCCCGCTCTTTCACGGGATAAGCCTCCGGGCCCAAGGGCTGACAACCGTCTCTTGTGAGTGACCTCAGAGAGGGGGTTGGTCTGGTCCATAAATTGGGACAGCTGGGAGGAACCGAAGAATTCCTTGACCACAGCCGCTGCTGGCTTGTTATTGATAAAATCATGGGGCAGGAGAGTATCTACGTCTTGAAGCTGCAACCTCTCCCGGATCGCACGTTCAATTCGCAAAAGACCAATGCGGTATTGGTTTTCGAGCAGTTCTCCCACTGCTCTCACCCGTCGGTTGCCTAGATGATCGATATCATCGATATCACCAGTACCATTCTTAAGCTTAAGAAGGTAACCAATGGTCTTAAGGATATCTTCTTTAGTAAGAGTCTTCTGTTCTAAACCACTATCAGTCCCAAGTCTTTCGTTGATCTTGAGCCGTCCAACCGTACTTAGATCATAGCGATCTGGATTGAAAAAGAGGTTATCAAAAAGGGCTCGCGCAGGCTCGATCGTTGGGGGATCCCCTGGACGCAACCTCTTGTAGATTTCAAGAATCGCTTCGTCCTGTGTCTCAATTTTGTCAGAAACAAGGGTATTTCGGAAGGAGGCATCCGCATTGACTTGGTCCATAAAGAGGATTGAAAGCTCCTGGACCCCGCGTTCTAAAATCTCTTTGATGAGAGTTTTGTCTAGATCGGCGTTAAGGGGAATGATCACGTTGCCATCGGCATCGCGAATATCATCAGCTAACACCTTGCCGACCATATCATCCGTCGACAGAACTTGGTACTCCATTCCCGCTTGCTGCATCTGGCGGATTGCACCCTGGGAAATCCGTCGACTTCGCTTGACATAGACCTTACCGGTTACGGGATCGACGATATCAGAAGAAGCTCTTTGACCTCTTAAAAGCTCATAGTTTAGCTTTTTTTCAAACCGGCCATCGATAACCCTTAGCTTTTCTTTTTCGTAAAAATAGTCCAAGAGTTGGGACTCTGAAAATCCCAAAGCCTTTAGGAGCACTGTCGCATGGAGCTTACGGCGACGGTCGATTCGAACCCACAAAAGGTCTTTCGCATCGAACTCAAAGTCCATCCAACTGCCCCGGTAGGGGATAATCCTAGCGGTATAGAGCAGCTTTCCTGTCGCGCTGTTCTTTCCTTTGTCATGATCAAAGAAAACCCCTGCTGACCGATGGAGCTGGCTGACGACAACCCGCTCCGTTCCGTTGATGATAAAGGTACCGCTATCGGTCATCAGCGGAATTTCGCCGAAATAGACCTCCTGTTCCTTAACATCGCGAATCGTCTTGATGCTGGTGTCTTTATCGATATCCCAGACGACTAGACGAATGACGACCTTTAGGGGTGCCGCAAAGGACATCCCCCTCTGACGGCATTCGTCGACGGTGTACTTCGGCTCTTCGAAGACATAGCTTACAAACTCTACCGACGCCGTTTCCTGGAAGTCCTGAATCGGAAAGACCGATTTGAACACTCCTTCAAGACCGTAAGGTTTCCTCTTATCGGGCTCTACATCCATTTGTAAAAACTGGCCGTAGCTATTTCGCTGTACCTCGATCAAATATGGGATATTTACCGCAGGTGGAATTTTTGCGAAGCTCTTCCTAGGCCGCATGAAGCTGGCTGCCAGGGAGGTCATAGGGATCTCCTAATTCCAAAGAAAGGACAAGTGGGGGTAAGACGAAGTGCTTCCCGCGAACCGAAAAAGAATCAGCCGTAGATAAAACAATCCCAATCGAATGGGCAACTGTCAACAGATAAAAATAATTTCCGAGGTAGCCGACGGCTGCCCTCGGTGTTAACATAGTCTATAAGAAACTTTTAGTCATTACTTAAGCTCGACCTTTGCCCCTGCATCTTCAAGCTGCTTCTTGATCTTTGCAGCTTCGTCTTTGGTCACGCCTTCTTTAACGGTCTTTGGAGCACCTTCCACTAAGTCCTTAGCTTCTTTCAAGCCCAGGCCCGTAATGGTTCGGATCTCTTTGATCACGTTGATTTTCTTTTCGCCCGAACTGGACAGAACGACCGTGAATTCCGTTTGTTCTTCCACAGGAGCTGCTGCTGCGCCACCTGGCGCCGCTGCAAAAGCTACGGGAGCTGCTGCGCTGACACCAAATTTCTCTTCGAGTTCTTTGACTAATCCTGCTGCTTCAAGCAAAGTCAAATTTTCGAGATAGGTAATGAATTGTTCTTTTGTTACCGTAGACATTCTTTAATTTCTCCTTCAATACCCCTGGGATGAATTTAAACTCACAAGATCCCAAAGAATTTTTCCCAAACGTTACCCTAACGTCCTGATCACCAAACCAAAAGCACTACAAACCAATTTTCAACACACTAGACCCCTACTGGGCCTTTTTGTCCTTAATTGCATTAAGAACCGTTACCAATTGCCGCTGCACACCAGAAAGAACACCCAAAAGACCTCTATGTGGACTGACCAACGAACCGATGATCTGGGCAAGAAGCACTTCCCTAGACGGCAGATCAGCAATTGCTTTTAAATCTTTGGGCTCAAGAGCTTGGCCATCAAATACGCCGCCCGTTACCACAAATTTTTCGTTGTCTTTGGCAAACTCCACAAGAGACTTGGCCACCGCTGCTGGATCGCCATAGACCAGGACCACGCCAACGGGGCCTTTGAGCTTATCCGCCATCGGTGCCATCAGAGGCACACCTTCGCGGATGGCGACTTTAGCGACCCGATTTTTCACAACTTTAAATTCAGCTTTTGCTTCGCGCAGCTTCACCCTGAGCCGGGTCATATCTTCGACCGTAAGCCCGCGATATTCGGCAACCATGGCAGCTTTCGCTTTGCCCAGTCGCTCTGAAAGATTCTCTTTAAGCGCCGCTTTTGCGGCTTTTGACATTGCCATCGCTTACGCCCTCACTTCCGGTTTTCAAAGCCTAAATGGTGCTGGATCAACTTTTACCCCTGGGCTCATCGTTGAGGAGACACCAATCTTTTTTAGATACGTTCCTTTTGCAGTCGCAGGCTTTGCCTTGACGAGGGCATCCACCACAGCTTTGATATTCTCTGCCAGCTTGACCGCTTCAAAATCCACTTTTCCAACAGGGCAGTGAACGATACCGGCTTTGTCCACCCTGTATTCGGTCCGTCCCGCTCTTAGCTCATTGACAGCTTTAGTGACATCCACCGTGACGGTACCCAGTTTGGGGTTTGGCATAAGACCACGGGGTCCTAAGACTTTACCCAACTTACCAACCACACCCATCATATCAGGAGTCGCCACAACTTGATCAAAGTCAAGCCATCCACCTTGGATCTTAGCTGCTAGTTCGTCACCACCAACTTCGATCACGCTGTCAAGGGACTTCGCTGCCGTCGCTTTTTCGCCCTTTGCAAACACGATGATCCTTACGGATTTTCCAAGACCATGGGGCAGAGGGACAGCTCCCCTTACATTCTGATCAGCTTGTCGAGGATCAACGCCTAGGTTGACCGCTAGATTTACTGTAGCGTTAAACTTACAGTACGTGGTTTTTTTAACAAGGTCTACAGCGTCTTGTAAGACATACTGTTTATTGACATCAACTTTTTCGAGCGATGCTCGATACTTTTTCCCGCGCTTAGCCATAATTTCTCCGTAGTGCTTACGAGCAGCCCTAAAAGAGCAACTCTCCTACCATGTTTCATGTGGTCGTTTAATCTCGAACTTCAAGCCCCATGCTTCTTGCAGATCCCGAAATGATCTTTACAGCCGCTGCTTCGTCGTAGCAGTTAAGATCTTTCATCTTCTCCGCACAGATCTGCTTGACCTGAGCAAGAGTGACCGATCCACCAACAGTTTTGCCTGGGGTTTGTGATCCCTTCTCTACCTTAGCAGCCTTTTTCAAGAGATCCGATGCAGGAGGGCTCTTGGTGATAAAGGTAAACGACTTATCCGCATAAACGGTGATAATCGTCGGCAGGATTGAGCCTGCTTGCTTTTGGGTGCGGGCGTTAAACTCTTTGCAAAACATCATGATGTTCACACCCCTTTGTCCCAATGCTGGACCGACGGGTGGAGCTGGGTTTGCTTTGCCAGCAGGAATCTGCAGTTTTACGTAGCCAACGATTTTCTTTGCCACGTCTACTCCTTTTCAAACCGGATCAATAAGACTCCAAGACTTTTGCCTTGAATAAAGTCAGGAGTTGGGTTTCTTACGTGGAGACTAGCTCTACGTCAAGTCCAAATCCATCTTTTGCCACTCTTTTCTTAAACACCTACCAACATGTACTGGAATCCTACTCTTCTAGGTACCCAATTTCTGAACTTGTCCATAATCTAGCTCCACAGGGGTCTCTCTCCCGAAGATGCTCACTAGGATCCGAAGCTTCATTTTTTCGGCTTGAACCGCTTCGACAATACCGTCAAAGTTAGTAAAGGCACCATCGATGACCTTCACAGACTCCCCCTTCTCAAAAGACTGGGTTGATGCCTGCTGCTTCACTTGTTCCTTGATCGTCTCGGGAGAGGTCAAGCGTAAAACTTCTTGGTCTGAGATGGGACGGGGATTTCGAGCATTGCCGATAAAGCCCGTTATCTTAGGGGTATCCCGAACGAGATGATTGGTTTCTTCTGTCATCTCCATTTCGACGATGATATAGCCGGGAAATGCGTTTTTCTCCACGCGCTTTTTCTTACCGCTTTTTAAAGTGGTCTCATGGGCCATCTTGGGTACGATGATATCGCCAAAAAAAGCCTCCCGCTTGTTGAGCCTAACTCGTTCAAGGAGCGTCTGCTTTGCTTTTTCCTCAAACATCGAGTAGGTATGAACCACATACCATTTGAAGTTGGGATTCTTAGCTACTTTGTCAGCAGTCTCTTGATGCCCATTGGCTACGGAGCTTTCTGCCGAGCTTTCTCCGGAACCTGCTGTAGAACCCACAGATTCATTGGGTTCGTTTTCACTCACGGTTTGTCCCATTCTAATCAATCTCCCAAAGGTCACGTCGTTCCGTTGACCTCAATATAACACCGGACTCCGATCATGTCCCAGCGGCTTCTCACTCAGGTCAAGAGGACCTTGAGAGCACGGGCCCAGATCAGGTCAAAGACGCTCACAATCACCGCAAAAATACCTACGACGACACATACGATCACAGTCATTCGCTTTGTGTCCGGCCATGTGGGCCAGTTAACCTTGCGGAGCTCCCCGATCGCTGCAAGAAAATAGTCTGCTCGATCATGGTCCGCCCTCAGATAGTAGGTGGATACACCACCGCCTACGAGACCTCCCAAAACACTGAGATAGCTAAACCACTCATACCTTTCAATCCAACCATACTGGATTCCAATGGTATCAAAGGCTCGGTAGACGACGTAAGACACCAACACAAAAAATACCAGGTAGGCCACACTTAGCCATGCTGCATCATCTTTTGACATCAAGCCTTCCTTTCCAATAAGGAGATCGCTGGGACAGTGTCGGGCTCTTTGGCGGTGTTATGCAAGCTGTTTTTTCCAGTCAGTGGTTACTTCGGACTTTTTCCATGCTTGACTCAACATAAACTTGATAGCCCCATCCCCTACCACTACCGTCGCCCCCATCCCCGCCTTTTTGAAGGAGATTGGCTGAGAAACAATATGGCAGGCGAGGAGGGATTCGAACCCACGACCTACGGATTTGGAATCCGCCGCTCTACCGCTGGAGCTACTCGCCTATAATGATGCGCTTTCTTTGCAAAAAGCGCAAGTCATCGGACACCTCAGCAAACTTCTTACTCGATAATCTCTGCAACAACACCGGCTCCCACGGTACGCCCACCTTCACGGATTGCAAAGCGAAGCTCTTTATCCATAGCGATAGGAGTGAGTAGTTCTACGTCCATGTTCACGTTGTCTCCAGGCATCACCATCTCAACATTTGCTGGAAGCTGGCAGGTACCCGTTACATCAGTGGTCCGGAAATAAAACTGGGGACGATAATTTTTAAAGAATGGGGTATGGCGACCACCCTCTTCTTTTGTGAGAATATAGACAGAAGCTTTGAACTTTTTGTGGGGCTTGATCGTTCCTGGCTTAGCAAGGACTTGACCACGTTCCACGTCTTCTCTTTTGGTACCACGAAGGAGAACACCAACGTTGTCACCAGCTTGGCCTTGGTCGAGAATTTTGCGGAACATCTCAACACCCGTACAAACGGTCTTTTGGGTGTCGCGAATTCCGACAATCTCCAACTCTTCGTTGACACGAACAATGCCGCGCTCAATCCGTCCAGTTACAACCGTTCCACGACCAGAGATCGAAAACACGTCTTCGATAGGCATGAGGAAGGGAAGATCGACGGGACGCTCTGGGACTGGAATGTATTGGTCACAGGCATCGATCAGTTCGACCAATTTCTTAGCCCAAGGATCATCAGCGGTCGTCGCTTCGAGAGCCTTAAGAGCAGAACCCTTAATGATAGGGGTGTCGTCTCCAGGGAATTTGTACTGGGTCAAGAGTTCGCGAACTTCCATCTCAACTAAGTCAAGGAGTTCGGCATCGTCGACCATATCGACTTTATTCATAAAAACAACGATTTTTGGAACCCCTACCTGGCGTGCCAAGAGAATATGCTCTCTGGTTTGTGGCATGGGACCATCGGCTGCAGACACCACCAAAATAGCGCCGTCCATTTGGGCAGCACCGGTGATCATGTTTTTCACGTAGTCAGCATGTCCTGGACAGTCCACGTGGGCATAATGCCGTAATCCGGACTCATACTCCACATGGGCTGTCGAGATCGTGATCCCGCGAGCTTTTTCTTCGGGGGCCTTATCGATCTGATCATAGGCCATGAACTGACCGCCGTGCTTAAGGGCCATAACTTTTGTGATGGCCGCTGTCAGCGTCGTCTTTCCATGGTCAACGTGACCAATGGTGCCAACGTTCACGTGGGGTTTCTTACGCTCAAATTTCTCCTTAGCCATCTCATCCTCCCGCTATGGCTCACTCATTCACTTAAAACAGACCCTATAAATCGAACGCTTCGTATAGAAAGGATTCCTGACGATGTCAAGAAATATCTGAACTGGAGCCCGGGATGGGAATCGAACCCACGACCCCGTCCTTACCAAGGACGTGCTCTACCCCTGAGCCACCCGGGCATGCCCTTCTCTTAAAAAGGGACTTGTAGCGAATCACACCGAAACTGCTGTAACCTAATTAAAAAATGGAGCGGGAAACGGGATTCGAACCCGCGACCCTTAGCTTGGAAGGCTAATGCTCTAGCCAGCTGAGCTATTCCCGCTTAATGCTCGGAATGTTATCTATAGACTTCACCCGACTGCAATCTCAAAATACACCAACCTAAGAGAAACACAACACTTGACACAAAAAACAAGAATTCTGGTGGAGGGTGAAGGATTCGAACCTTCGAAGTCGTAAGACAACGGGTTTACAGCCCGCCCCCATTGGCCGCTCGGGCAACCCTCCGGAGAATTCATACACTGGAGCTGGCGATGGGACTTGAACCCGCAACCTGCTGCTTACAAAACAGCTGCTCTACCGATTGAGCTACGCCAGCAAAAAACCATCTTCCAAGACAACATCAACCTTATGACCCTGGTTTGCAAGGCCGAAGACATCACCTCTTGAAAGGTAGGTGATAGGAAGTAATCAATATTCGTCAGGGTGTCAACAGGGGAATTGGGGTGTCCAAAAAGGCCCTCATGCTATAACCAAGTTTTGGAGCCTCGAATGATTAACGCTCTGCATAAGGGCTTTTTTTAGCGGGAAAGTCTTCATTTTGGAATTCATTTGATGCTGATTTTTGAGGCCCAATTGAT
>JBGSUI010000169.1:0-3715 GCA_041736175.1 Oligoflexales bacterium
TTCAGATTTTCTTTTTGCCTGGGAATTCTACCCACGATCCTCTTATCGAGCTGTGGCACCCAAGACAGCGCTGTAGGTAACTGCAACAATGCGGCTGCCGCTGGACTCCCTGCAAGTTTTACGGGAGCACCCAAAGTGGCGGGACCGGGATCAAACGTGCTCCTGGCCTCCAAGCGACAAATAAGAGAGCATGCCGTGGATGGGGAGACTTATATCGTCGCTTTCCGCGGCGATGTGGGCTCGTCGTCCTTCCATTTTAAGGGATTTCGGTCGGAACACCAGCACTTTTACACCCAGTTAGCCGACCGTTTTATGGGGGATCCTCGGGTACGGGATTTGGACTACATCACCTATGTGAATTTAGCACATGCTTCTTTTGATAAATCTCTGACGTTGACGAAACCTTTCCAAGCCCAGTGGTCTCAGGAGAGTCCCGCTGGCAATCTCCACCACCTATCGTGGGGACCAGGGCAGCTCGCGGAGATGCCGGCATTGATCTCAAAAGTGGTGTTTCGCTCCCCCAGTGAAGCGGCCCAGGCTCTGGTGGAATGGGAACAAAGCGGTGATCTTTGGTTTGCGGAGCCCAACGGCTACAGCGAGCTGTTTCAAGTAAACACCGAAGTGGCAGAGAAGTATAAAGAAGCAGCCGCCACCAACCCCTATGGCTGGATGAAGACCGTCAAGGTCCCTGAAGCCCTTAAAGTCTTGTCCCAAGCTAAGGCACCGGGCCCCTACGAAACCGTGGTGGCGGTCCTCGACAGTGGACTAGACTATGAACATCCCCTGCTTAAGGGCCGGGTTTGGGAAAATCCCCAGCCAGGGGCTGCGGGCTGTGGCAACGACGTCTACGGCTGCGACCTCACCGCCAAGGTCAACAAGGGCGAGTTGGGTATCGGCGAACCCCATCCTTATCTGACGACCGGTCCTGGCCAAGTATGTCCTTCAGAGGAGGGCGTCTGTGGCCATGGCACCCACGTGGCGGGGATTATCGCGGCACAAATCACCCCTGATAGGAAAGTCGGCGGGGTTTGTCCGGTCTGCAAGGTAATGCCACTCAAAATCATCGCTAAAAGCCCCAAAGCTGGCAAAGGAGTTGCCGACGATGTTGCGATTTTGAAAGCTCTCAAATACTTGGTCGCCTTTGGAACCGACCGCAAGCTGGTGAGGATCGCTAACAGTTCTTTTGGTAAATACACCCGGTCCCGGTCCGTAGGGCTTCTGATCTCAGTCCTTAAAAACCCTCCCTTCGAAACCCTGATGATTGGAGCCGCTGGCAACGAGGACTCCATGGGACGCACTTATCCAGCTAGTTTTCCCGAAGTGGTCGCCGTCGCCAGCATTGTGGCTGAGGGTGCATCAATTGACATTGCCTTAGGCAAAAACACTTATTCAAACTTTGGGCCCTGGGTGGATGTTTCGGCCCCAGGGGGCACAAAACCACCCAATATCGACATCGTATCCACTATACCTGGCGGCGCCGAAAAGCCTGACCAGGGCACTTCTATGGCAGCTCCAGTCGTGGCAGGCGTGGCTGGACTCGTCGTCAGTCTTTTTAATACCATCGGTTTCAACGAGCTTCGCAACCGGATCGTAGGTTATGCCGACCCTAGAATCTACAGCACCAAAGTGAACGGTGGTATCAACTATTCCTGCTACAGCCCTAAGTTTAGTGGTGAGGAGTCCCGTAACAAACTCCTAGGTACGGGAGTTGTCGACGCAGAGCGAGCGGTCGGCAAAGGCGAGGGCGGCGTCCCAGAGGTTGGCTATGAAAACCGCGTGGGTGGCTGCGCCGTAGCTGGCTTTTCAGGAGGGGGAGGTGACAAAAGGTCCTGGTTCGGTCCGGGGATGCTGCTTTTATTACCTGGACTTTTGTTCCTCAAAAAAAGGCTTGCAAAAAAGGGCCAAGACCGTTCGGTTGGCCAAAAGCCGCTGCTACAGCATCAAATGCAAAAATAAATCGAAATATTCATTGACAAGGTTTTAGGGTCGCAAAAACCCCGCGATTTTAGCTTTGCCGTTCGTTTTAGTGTTTTTAAACTCCACTGACCAGTTAAGGGCACTCCCTGGCAGGGTGAGAGGACTCTGGAGGACGTCTCTTTCTTGACTGCCCAGTGACATAAAAACCCTCTAAAAAGACCCATGATATACCTTTGCATGGTCACCATTCTTGGTCGGCACGGAGCTGTCTTAAGGGACTTTTTATGGAGGAAAATCCATGTATATCATAGAAGAAATTATGAACCGCCCCTGTGACGATCTCAGGGTCAGAAGACGAGAGCTTTTTCAAGCTGCCACCCTTGTCCATAAACGGGAACAAGCGGACGTTATCAATTCTATTTTTTTGATAGAGGGGTTGGAACGGGACAACGCTGCTGCAAATCTGGGCATGTTCAAAGGTGAATTTATCCAAAAGATAGGCCTGACCCCCGATGTTTACTATGGGAGGGCCAAAGTCGGACGGCTGTTTCGGTTTTACCCAGAGGCTTTAGAACTGCTTAAAGCTGGAGAAACCCAGGTGAGTATTCTGCAAATGGTCTATGGAAAGGTGTCCCAAGCCAATGCTGACGTCCTTTTTGCAAATATCAAAGGCAAATCGAAACGGGAGGCAGAAGGGTTTTTGTCCCGCATTGACCTCGATGGAAACATAAGCGATCAAGAAGCCACCGTCACCATACCTATAACATTAACTTTGGACCAGCTGGCTCTGCTAGACCGCGCTCGAGAAGTCCATTCGTCTGGTTGAAAAGTCCCTACAAACGCCGATATTTTTACTCAGGCACTCGATGCTCTCCTCCATAAGCGAGATCCCCTTCGCAAAGCCCAAAGGGCTCAGCAGCGTCAGGCCAGTAACCAAGGCGCCGAGACAAAAGATGCCCAGGTCCCTGGTCAAGTTGTACCGGTACAAAACCTGCCGAAAGAGCCCAGGTCCGAGTCTATACCCCCGAGGGCTTTAGTACCGGTACAAAACGCGCCTAAGGATACAGTTCGACCGGCCATACCAGCTGCTATCCGACACGCAGTGTGGCTCAGAGATCAAGGCCAATGCACTTGGAGTGATCATAGCGGCAGAAGGTGTCCAGAACGGGGAATGCTTGAGCTGGATCATAGGACCATGTACTGCCGCGGCGGCAACCATACGGTGGATAACTTGACTCTGAGGTGTCGAGATCATAACCAGTACGAAGCCCGCATCATCAATCTTGGCGAAGAGTTTTGGCAACAAACTTTAAACAAAAAAACCGGCTTCGTTGCCAAATTTGAGACCGTTTGAACCAGTGCAAGGAGGGGGGTCAACTCAGGTGCAAACGCCCATCGTGGATGGGTGACTTTTGGCCAGCGGTGGGGTCGAGGCCCTCCCTAGGACACCCCAATGCCCCTGTTGACTGCTCAACAAAAATTCTGCTAAGCTCTTCCAATAATTCAATGATAAAAGCAAATTACGAGACAACTCTATGGAACCCCTTAAACAAGGTCCTCGAATCATCCCCCATAGTCTCGGCCCCTTTGGTGGGGAACGGCCCTTGGACGACCGACACAAGACGATCTGAGCAAGTTGGACTGACTCCTTCGAAAAACTCGGGTGTCTCTACTTTCCCATAGGACTGACATGACCCAAAAACCCCACCATCCTAACCATCCAGATGCGCTCCCATCCCAGGACGACACCTCCTCTGAAGGGCCCCACGAGGAGCAACGGCCATCCCCGTCAGATACC
>JBGSUI010000177.1:0-14511 GCA_041736175.1 Oligoflexales bacterium
CCCTATCGATGGCTTTATAAATCGGTCAATCCCCATGCTAAGCTGCTTCAGCGACTTGGCATTCAGCGCAAAATAGCCACAATTGCCAGCCACCACCGGAAGTATTCCACTGCCAAAAATCCGGACCTAAAGCGTCGCCAAATTAATCCGATATTGGTAAAAGGGTGGTCCTTAGTGGTCCCGACGGTTGGCTTAAGGGCAAATCCCAAGCTAAGGATGTCCATACCAAGCTTGTTTATCTATCATGGTAAGAGATCATTTTTCTGGTTCTACCGACTTTTTTGTGATGGGAGCTTTGTCGATGACTTTACGACCCGAACCACCTCCGCCACCCCAAGATCCCCAAGGTCCTCAAAACCACGAATTTGACCTGGTTGTGATCGGTAGCGGGCCAGCGGGCTACAGGGCGGCGGTACAGGCTGCGAAGCTTAAAAAAACCGTGGCCGTCATCGAGAAAACCCGCGGGCGCCTCGGTGGAGCGTGGATTCATACGGGGACGATTCCTTCCAAGACTCTACGAGAGAGCATGGATTCGATCCATAATATCCGCTTCCATGCCGGGCCTAAGTGGGTCGAGCGGATCATCGCAGATCTACCTGCCGAACAGCTTATGGGCCAGGCTCTCAAAGTCGCCCAATACGAAGAACAGATCGTCCGAAGATACTTTGCCCGCTATCATATCAAGCTCTACGAAGGATTCGCTGCACTCGAAGATCGCAACACCATCCGCATCCTCGCCGAAAATGGAACCACCCAGCTGGTAGTGGCAAAAAACATCCTGATCGCCACCGGATCAAAACCCCGTCGTCCCGCGGAGATCCCTTTTGACGGATGGCGGGTGGTCGATGCTGATGAACTCTTGAGGCTGGAGTCGGTTCCAAAATCAATTGTTGTTTACGGTGCTGGGGTGATCGGCTGCGAGTATGCGTGCATCTTTAGTGCCTTAGGCGTGCAAACAACCGTGATAGACTCTCGGCCCACTCTGATGCAATACGTAGACCAAGAAACCGCCCACGCCCTTAAAAAATCCATGGAACAACGGGGAATTCGCTTTATTTTGGGAGCCAAGTACAAGGAGATTAAAGTCAACGGACCTACCTCGACCCTCTACCTCGAAAGTACCGAATGCAGCGAGGTCGAGGCAGAAGTGCTCTTTTATGCAACAGGCCGCAAACCCAATACAGAACGCCTTGGACTCGAACGGGTCGGCATCGAAACCAATCCAAGGGGAGAGATCCTCGTCAACGAAAACTTTCAGACAGCCATCCATAACATCTATGCGGCGGGAGATAACATCGGGACTCCAGCCCTCGCTGCCACCGCTGCTGCCCAGGGACGACATGCGGCCTGTCATATGTTTGGCAAAAAGGTGAAACCCTTTCCCAAAGTGTACCCCATGGGAATCTACACCATCCCCGAGATGTCCAGCGTCGGCTTAGCCGAGCATGAGCTTATCGAAAAAGGCCTCCCCTATGTGGTCGGGAGGGCCCACTATAGCGAAGTAGCCCGGGGGTATATCCGTGGTGACGATCATGGACTCCTTAAGCTCCTTATATGTAAAAAGACCCACCATATTTTGGGGATTCATATCCTAGGCCATGATGCCTGCAATCTGATCCATATTGGCCTCGCGTTTATGCAAAAGGATGGTTACGCCCAAGACCTGGTGGACATGGTTTTTAACTACCCGACCCTTGCCGAAGCATTTCGAATCGCTGCCTTTAACGGACTCAATAAGATGTTTCCTGATGGGGAGATTGGAGATCCCCCAGGGCTTGCTGACGAGCCACTTCAAGGGTCGTCGAGTGCAGCACCGGAAAAACCCATGGCGGTTCCTCAGGTTGCCGAAGATTCCTTTAGTGTTAAGACGTTACGGGCAAAATAGGCTCGGCTAAGGGATCCTCTGGTCGTGCAAAGTTTCGGCAAGGTGCTTAGAACTTGCACTGTGCCTCATCCTAGGTACATTATCAGAGTGTGTCTATTGATAGGACGATCATTTTGACGACATCCCCCCTATTCACGTCGTCAAATGACATAAGGCGCACCACTCTTTAGAGTGGCTGCGCCTTTTTAAAAAAAAGTCCCTTTATTCGAGAACACTACAAACTGAAGCTGATGGCTCTGAGCGAATATCGTTTTGTTTGGCTTCCAGGTAGAAACACACCTTGGTACCCAAAGCAGGATAAGGGTCTATATTGGTTTTTCCAAGGATGATCGAGGGCGCATTAAAATCCACACCCTTGGTTTTGCCTTTGACCAGACTATCGATTTCTTTTCCTTTTTTATTGGTCTGGACACCTTGGGTGTAAAAGACATGATAGGAGGTCACCGGGGTTTTCGCGCCGGCCCAAGAAAGTTTAAGGGACCCTGGGCCTTTCGCAAGGCTGATATTTTCGCCATTATTTCCATTTTGTTTGGTGGTTTTATCGGTATCGCAGCTAAGAAAGAGCAGCGTACTGAGAAAACAAAGAACCAGTAAGGATTTTGCAAAATTCATGGTGCGCTCCCTTGCTTCTCGAGTTTGAGCCCGGTTGGTTTTTCGGGTTTATTGGACGGTGGATTTTCCTGACTGGGCGGAGTGGTCCCTGTCGTTCCTGTCCCTGTTCCATTTGATGTACCCGTGGAGGCTCCCCCTGGAGGCGGCGGTGTGGGGGCTGGAGTAGGGGCTGGAGTTGGCGCTGGTGCTGGAGGCACGGGATTATTGCTAATCCTGATATCGCTACAGGAGTAGTAAAAGCTCTTTGGACCCGTCGGGCCTTGGTCCTGCATGATCTGGATCAACTGCAGGGTACACCCCTCACATTCTGTGGTGGGCAAGGTAATCTGGGCGGTAAACTGATGGTTGGCTCCATTTAGGACTTGGGTGTTTTGGTTGTCTTGGACTGTTGTCAGAGGTATTGGGGTCCCAGAAATCGTGTCATTTGCCGGCATAAAATACACTTCGAAATAGCCTAGATGATTGATGGTCTCTTCAAACTCTACGGTCACCTGTTGGCCTGGCTTAAAGGTTGTCGAGGTGGCCGTCCTCGGTACGTCGCCGCAAGGGGCCGTCTTAAGTCCCGTGGAATCATTGCGCGGGGGGGTTATTTTACTCCCAACCTTCCAGCGGGCATGGGCAAAGGCTTGTGGGGCGACACCCCAAAGTCCCGCTCCAAGCAGCGACATGTGAGCGACCAAGACAAGAGACCGAGGGAGATTAACGTTTCCAAATCTTTTCATGATGAACCCTTTCGACCTTGGGAGCTTATATCCAAAGGCTCTGGTGGTGGCTGTGCTTTCCCTGGAGAGACCCTAGGTTGGCAGGTTTCATAAAGGCTACCGTCGGGCAGCACCGTCTGGCAAAGGATCGCTTCGTTGAGATCCTTGTCGCGAATATTGGCTTCCGTCAGGTCTGCACCGGTAAAGTCGGCTCCCTTAAGACTAAGGACCGAGGAGAGATCAGCCCGGCGTAGGAGTGCCGCCTTAAGGTTTGCTCCCGTCAGGTCAGCACTAGATAGATCGGTCCCTTGGAGGTTGGCCCCCGCAAGATCGCTGCCAGACAGGTCCAACCCCGCAAGCTCCGATTGTTTAAGATTACACCCCCGGCATTCGCCATTGTCCTTTAGATAGGATTCCGCTGCCTTAACCTGGTAAAAACGGCTGGAATCCTCTCCCTTCACCGACGCTCGGTTCCAGAGACCCCCAAGGACCACCATAAGACCTGTCGCATAAATTGGTAAATACTTCATAGGCACTCCTCCCCTACCCCATCCATCGGGATCTGGAAGAAATTACTTAACTAATTTATGTTTATCTATTGTTTTCAGTTTGTTAAGGCGGATTGATACCAACGCAACCCGATCGACGTCCTAATCTGTTTAGGATCTGGTCACTTATTCCGATACGGTAGACTCAAGGGGAAAGAGACTATGATACCATCCAAAAAAATGAGTCAAATAAAAGACTTTTTCCTTGGACGAGATCCAACTCTTTCCATGGACGAGCAGAGTTTTTTAGCGACTCACTCCCAGGAACATCTAAAAGTGCTTGGAAACGCGGTTAGCCGTTACGGGTCACTTATTCTCCTGGTGACCATCATCCCCATCTTTTTTGTGAGTCCCGAACCACAAAGATCCGTCCAGATGATAACCCATGGGACCTTAGGGGGGATCCTTTTTGTAAAAGGTTACCTCTTTAACTTTTTTAAGGAACGCGGAAAAATCTTTTTTATTTCTCTCCAATTCACCTTGACCTGTGGTTATGCAGTGGCCTTAAAGGCCGCACTCGTGTCCGGTGCCAATATCACCAATATCGGATTTTTGTCCTCACTCTATGCAGTGATGATCATCTTTAATATCCTCTTATGCCCCTATTATAACGCCGTGGTCATCGGAAGTGCCTGTGCCTATATCGGACTCGGTGTATGGGCCTGGACGGGGGTCCCAGGCCTCAAGCCTTTCGATTGGTCGATTGTCCTGATAGGGAGCAGCACATTTGCCGTCATCATGTTTTATGCACGGATAGCGGGCGAAAAAAAAACCAGGATCTGGCAATATCGGTCCAGCAAGCTCTCGGACCAAATCAAACAGGTCAAAATCGATGCCATCGAGCAGGATCTAGCTCTGGCCCGCAAGATCCAAAATTCTTTTGAAACACCAGAAAAGCTGACCGAAGAAGGCTGGTATTCAGCAGCCTTTTGTCAGAAAAAACATGGAACCTTAGGGGGAGACTGGCTTGCGGCGCGGACCTTGCCCAATGGCGACATCGCCATCCTGGTCGCGGATGCCACAGGCAAAGGGGTTCAAGCAGCTTTGGTGATCCATGCCGTACAATCCCACTGGGCCCACGGGATGGATGATGGGCAGTTTGAGCCTCTCCATTGGATCAACTCCCTCAACAAAATGCTTTTTAGACTCGGCAAATCTTCGGTCCACAGCCTCACCCTAGGGCTGCTCGTACTCTCACGGGACACCCTCGCCTATTATTCGGCAGCCCATGTCCCCATCTTTGCACTCAAACACCGAGTGGATGATTCTTTTGATGTGATCCCGATTATGGCCCGAGGCAGCGTCCTCGGGATGGGCGAAGAGGTAACCCTTATGCCCGTGGTTTTATCTCTTGCCGCCCTCGATGCGGACGTGATTATGCTCGGCAGCGACGGGGTCTTTGAGCGAGCATCGACATTAAGCCGTGGATATTTGACGAATCTCTATATGAATTTTCGCCATAAGGGTCCCGCTGTTTTAAATGATCTTAAGACTGCGGACGATATGATGCTTGTGGTGATTGAGCTAGAAAGAAAGGCCGTGAAGCCTCAGTCTCTTGCGGCCTAGATCCACAATTCTTTGGGCAGCTATATTGCAGCATGGCGCCTTAAGACCGTGAGCCCGTGATTATGATTGTGAACTCGCTCAACCTCCCACACGGGGGTTTCTTGCAAAAACTCCGAAACAGCAAACGACAGACCCTTATAGATCTCTTCGATGGGATAACCCGACTGCTCCGACAGGGTGATAAGGTCACTCTTCATTCTTACAGAATCGCTGGTTCGTGCATAAACCTCGGTATCATGCATGATGATCCAGCGCCTGGCTGCGTGGTGGTGTTTCACAAGCTCTCGCTTGAGATGGCCATAACAATGCCAGGAATCGATAAACAAGAGATCAACCTCGGGCAAGTCGACGGCGACCGAATCCCCTTGGATAAAGGACATATCGAGGCCACAGGATCTCGCCAGTTTGATGGCTGGCACAGCAGAGCAATCCTCGATATCGACACTGATAAGCTGTCGCTTATAAGCTTGATCCCGCAGCAACCCCACCGCCAAGGCTGCCGTCGAGATCCCGCTCCGGGCCCCTAATTCACACACCCGGTCACTGTGTTTGGCATAGTCTAGGAGGGTGAAAAGGTGTTCGTTGATATCCGTAGGATATTCTACGAGCTGGTAGAAATACTCTTTGAGTTGGTGAAGGGAGTTCATCGAGCCTCATTTTAATTTTTGGGTAGGGTCCTTGACTCCTAGAATGTCCCAAAACTTTAAATGAGGCAAATGTTTCTAACAACCACAGGGTTGGACCATCCCAGGGATGTCTAACCTAAGATCTTCAAATACCTAGGCCTCTAGGTGATCGTCGGACGCACTGTAGTATATCCTTATATAACAGAATGTTACAAGAATGTCTTTAGACTTTTCATAACTTTGACGATACAATGTAGGTACATTGTTATGAGGGCTGTTAGGATGGAGCTTTTGATATATGACCTACTATGTCGATAAAAGAAGGAAAACATCTGCAAAAAAGAAGGCGGCAGGATATATGGATAAAAAAATTAAGCGTACCAAAGTAGAGAAGGAAAAATTCGTACATGATATTGGTGATGACTATGAACCTGATGGAAAATTCGGTCATGATCCAAAATTCATAGCTGTTCGCAAGGCGACTATAAAGTTGAAGAATAGCGATCTTCGCACGATCCGCATTGACGACGAGTTTCTAGCTGACATCAAAAAAGCCGCGATTGATGAAGGCTTTGACTCTTATCAAACATTTGTAAAAGTAACTCTCAAGCGCTATATCATGGAAAAAAAGAGAAAACAGGAGGCGTGATTGATGGATGGAGGGTACGGTGGCTCGTAGAGCATGAGTGGTTGAATGAATTGATTTTAAATGGCTTAAAGGAGATAAAATGATTAAAGAAAACGACATTTTGCCAGGTTACAAGTGGATTGTTGTGGCGAAAGGGTATTTGGGAGGGCATCCATCAATTTACAAAAAAAGGACATCAATAGATTTGATCCTCAAATTTCTTGCCCAAGGCATGACACCAGACGAAATTTCAGCTGACTATGAAATTCCAAAAGAGGCCATTCTCGAAGCGATCGACTTCGCACGCGCCGAAGTCGCGAAGCGGAAGGTCTAAAAATGTATCCCTCGATCACCATTATATTGATTGATACGGATGCATTACCTCAAAAAGGCTCCTCTCCATACCTTGATAGGTTCGCGGTGGCACTTAAGTCGGAACCTTTTAAAGTCTCGAAAGGTAGTTCCATTAAGTGGCCAAAAAACTTTTATGGATAACTGAGAAAATTTTATGAATAAAAGTGAATATAAAGGCATATAGTACTGCAAGACTCTTGCCAAAGAAAACGTGATTTGATACCAAAGCCATGAGAGCAGACTGCCGCTAACCGACTAGTTTGATTTAACCATCAAAATCTGCGGGAATAAGATACCGACTGAGTTTTTTGAGCATTTTTTTTCATAAGGCAAATCATCAATATTTTGCGGCCTTTGGTGACTTTGGCTACGTGGGATATCTTCAGCTCCCGGGACAGATGTCTCCAGCGAGACGCTCCATCTTTTCTGCGTACGTATAAGCGGCCGCAACCATCCCTTTGTACGTGCAGGTAAACACAATATTTTCCGCTTCAATTGACATAGGTTGTTCTCGCGCAGTTTGGTCATCTTCGCACGCCGGATTCCAGCGATCAATTTTGCGTCCTCGCAAAAGCTCCGGCTCTCTTACAGTGCCGTCAGCTGCACGGCGGAAGAGTCGATATATTTTCAAATCCACAAACCGGCTGGCTGAATTCCCATTTGGCTGGCAGCCCGTAGATTCGTGTAGCATCACATTGAGTGATAGACATGAATTTCCCTGAGACACTCCGATTTGAAGCTTTCGATCTGGGCCAATACCAGTTCGAAAGGCATCATATGGCTTGTCATCTGACGGCGAAAATTCCCGTACATCATCTCCTGATTGATAAAACCCAATCCCACCGTTTTGTCTGATTTCGCAGTAAAACTTGTCTCTCACAGAGAATTTCTGACCGATTATGCCGGTGTGTTCCGCAAAATTTGCGATCGCCAATCCCGCAGCGTCAAGGAGCGCGCGTCCGGTTGGGAATGCCAGGACCGGTGCATCATCTTCGATATAAAGGCGCGGATCGTCAATGGACCCATGCCGGAATTCGACTTTATGACTTGTTTCGTGTGCCACCAAAGCCATTAATAGTTTGGGACTTCGCCGGAGAATAAGCCCATAGTCAAAGGTCACCGATCCATCAGGTCCTGTCAGCGTTTTTGCGGCAACTCTATACTGCGATCCACCAGGCCCGGTCACAGTGACTGGATCTTTTGATAGTTCGAATGGCACACGCCCCGGCCCGGAGTGAAGACCGGACATAGCGCCTGCGACTTGGCGCAGGAATGTCGCACAGTCTCGTTTGAGAGCTGCTTCCAGACCCTGGCCATCGCAAATGTTTTCCTGAATTTTCATGCTGGACAATTGAAATCTTTGCAGCGATTCCACAAACAGAGCTCGTGTTTCCTCCAGGTAAGCAGCAATGACATCGCCACCGCTGCCAATTCCAGTGTGGGCCGATGCCGTGGGTTCCATTAAAAACACGGTCGTCAGCAAAAGCAACAGCCAAGTTTTATTCCAAATTGCCATCATGTTTTTCCCCCTGTACCTACGCCCGAAATCGGCGTGAAATTGATCAAGACTTGGTAGAGGCCTTCATTGTCGTCAGGTCGATCTTCTGCAAATTGCAGGAGGCGCTCGTAAAATTCCTTCAACAGCTGGCGAAGCTCGGCAACACTGTCAGGGTTGAGATGCATAATAAGCGCCGCCTCCTGTCGACTACTGACAGGAAGCAGGTCAAGATTCCGGTGCGCAATCTTCAACGCTTGCCGATGAAATGCCCGGACTTTATGGTTTGGTACTCCATCAGAACTCGTAACGAGCACCTCGTTTTGAACGATCTTGCCGTCAAGTGTTCTACGCAGAAATCCTTCGCGCAAAAGAAAATTCAGCGAACGTTGGATCCTCTGGGGTGAGGCAATCCCGCCAAGAGCGTGGAAGAGTTGGGTGGCATCAGGACTAAATCCCTTGAGCTTCACAGCGTCTCGCACATAAACATTAAGCCAATCTTGTAAAAGGTGATTCTGCGCATTGCGTTTCCGCCCTGGCCTCACCTCTATAGACTGGTCCTTGACCGTGGCGCCGACTCCCTGGATCTTCGTCCGATCGCTCTTGACCCAACGATCGAAGTAAACCCGCTCATCACCCTTTAAGCGCAGTAGACGGGCCAACGGCTCCACAAGGTCACGCGTCAGCCGACGCTTACCCGATGCAAGACGGGACACCTGGGTATGAGAGATGCCACCGCAGCGGGCAACCTCGCTCCGAATCGAAAACTCTGGCGTAGCCTCTCGATGCCAGACCAGCATCACAGACAGGTACTCTGCGATGCTGGTATGTTCAAAGATAACCGGTCTATCCGGTATTTGAGTTGGCTCAGACATTGTTATTCAAAAGTTCCTAAGTATTCGCATTCCGCGTGAGCACGAGACCAAGGTTTAATGTTTTCGATGGGCATATCGAAAGGACGCAAATCCTGTGATCGGAATAACGGAGTCCCAGAGCTTGAAAGGGATGTTTTGCCGTGATGATAGGTCGGGTCGTAAGGTTGGGTATCTGGGAGTGAACTAAAACAATAAAAGACCGCATCACCATCGTTTGGTCTTAGGATGGCTCCACCAAAACAAGGTGCCTGAGATGCTCGTGCCGCGGATACCGAATGAAAAAGCTTATAGCTCAGTAAATACGATACTTTCACATCAGAAGCTTCAAGGGTGATCGTCGCGTTCCCACTTGCGGCTGAAACGCCAGGTACCCAATTTGGGTCGGCAGCTTCTGGAACCCGCACGACGGCAAGCTCGCTTACAGATTTAGGCCCCGGGACGTCCCCTGGTTCGAAAAGTTGAATACTGCACTTGAACTTGTCTGCCACAATAGCGAAGGCTGGTGACTGGATAAGCAAGGTTCCTGCAATGCTGCCGACAATCCAAAGCTTCATAGGTTGCTCCTCAAAAAAAATGGTGCCTGGTTTGAAAACATCTGTTGTGGCCACAACGCTCTATAGATTTTAATTTAGCACGGGATCTGACTGAAATACAAAGTAAAAGAAGGTATATACGGTGCCATTTGGCACCACAAGAGGACGATCAGACTCGGAGCTTCATCTCAAAAGGATGCGTGTCGCCCTTGCTGAAGGTGTAGCGCGCTGAGTCCTATCAAGCCTTGATAGGGTCTACAATGAGGCCATTAAATTCAAAACGGCTATCTTTTCTCGATAGAGAATGAATTAACTCGTTATCAAGTGTCAGAAGGGTGCCCTGCAACTCGTGAGTCAGAGCCAAATAAAGGGCATCTGCAGACCTAAGCCTTGCCGACTTAATGATTGTTGAGGCAGTTGCCATAATTTGAGGATTTAAGGGATGCAGGGTGAACTTGGGACCAGTATTAATGAACGACTCTTGCTCACTGATGCTTTCCAAATCCACCTGGCGACGGGCAAATGCTGATAGGACCTCTAGGGTAAAAATCTGCGGAACATGAAATGCCTCTCGCTCAGGGCAAAGGGACCATAGTTTTTTAGCGGTCTCATGTCGCGATTCTGTAGGTGAATAAAACGAGATATATACCGAAGCATCAAGAATAAATTTCAACGGCGGCCTTCCTGTATTAGTTCTACGGCTGAGAAAGGTTCTTGCTTCGAGAGTTTTGAACGGAAACCCTCCACAAAGGATTTAACCATGACGACTTCCGCATCAGTCAGTTGCCGATCAACATTGTTGATAGCTTTGAGTTCCGCTGTAGGTACGGAATCTACTGTAATAACGATGACTTCCCCCTTGGATTTCGAAATCCTGATAAATTCCGATAATTTAGACTTAACTTCCGATAGGCTTGCAATCATATAAACCTCGTTGGGGAACATCCCCGTATTCTACTTATCGGACAATAACACAAAAAAATTAGTCTTTATAGTCACAATAGTCTTATGAGCCTATTGTGACTATGCTTTTGATGTTGAACAGATGTTCGCCGCAATCCCATCTCTTGTTCACCCCCCCTCTCTCAAAGAATTCCTGGAGAAAATCACGGAACTGATCCCCCCTTTCGATCCCCCCACCCCGCCAGCATCAAATTAGCCTAAGATTCCATTGCCTACGATCAGGGGGAGAGGCATGAAATCAGGCATGTTCACCTGAGTAAGCTTTAGACAGGGGTTGGAACGACCTTAAAAAGACCACTTTGATCTGGATTGGGGTTCAAGGAATAGAGCTCCACCAGACATTGCTTCCCAAAAAAAGGTGATTGATTTACCTATAGACTTCAGACAGGCTCTATAGGTAGTCCCTGCAGCCTGAGGCTTTTTGCGCGTTCTCCAATCAAGGAACTTATCCTCAAAGGGATTTTAGCATTGGTAAATTCGGAGCAGATTTGCATTGCTAATGTATCTTTGTTGTCCATAACTTTCCGATAAATCACTTTAAATCTATTGAGAAAAATTCCTTCCTTGATACCTAGGTCACGTTCAAATTGAACGATATTTTTTGGTGCTAAGAGGGTGCCATCTTTTTGGCTACCGATCTCAAAAGAGAAACTCCGTTTTAGTTTTGGGTAAATTGCCGTACAAACCAAGTCATAGAGGGGTGCTATTTCTAAACTCTGCTGCTTTAGAAGAAGAGAAATATTTTTGGAGTGACTATCGTTGTTGCCAATAAGCAAGTTAAATGCCACCCAATCTAATAGTATTTGGATACTTTCAAGTCGTTTTTGCACTGGTATGTATTTGAGAATCATCTCATAGTTTTGTTTGATCGATGGACCTCCCTTTTCCTCATATTTATATTCACTTGTAAGTCCATGAGCCTGGCAAAAATCTTGCTGGTGGATGCGATGCATGTTTCCTTGCTGGTCCCTAAATCGATCGTATCTTTCGACCAAAAATAGGGGAAAGCTTCCAGGAATGACCTGGCAATGGGGAACTTCGAGCCCCACGCGACGCGCAAGCTCCATGCAATAGTACTCGTTAAAGACTGACTCTTTGATACCCGAATGCTGAATAGGTACTTTAACGATGTGAGTTGTCGGTGCCCCTTGAGTTGGTAAAAAAAACTTGCTGTCGTAAAAGATTATGGGGAATTTATCCTGCGCCCCAGCCAAGGAAAGGTAACCAGGATTATAATCAGCAATTGTATCAGCCACAGATGCTTTATCTTCGATTGATTTATAGATGATTTTCATATCAATCTGAAGCATTTTATGCGGATCAATTGATATGGCATCATTTGGATCTTCGCTGAGATAGATTGCACCGGCACAGTCTTTACCATATTTTGCAAGGAAATCAAAAACACCTGAAATGTTGTGATGTCGCTCAATACTTTCTTTGACCCCGCCTTCAGGAAGCAAATTTTCGAAGAAAGAAAGGGTTATTTTATTTCCAAATTTTTTGGGGGCAAGCGGCATAGCGAGGCTAAGAGCAAAGGACCTTGGATTTGTAATCCATCGGTCCGAATATTCAAAACTAAAGACGAGATCGTCGTCTCGGTAAAGTTGGCCAACAATTTCATTTTCAAAAAAGACGTAAAGACTCTTCATGAGTCCATCTCAAGAACAATCTTAAACCCCAGCAGTTTAGACATTTTGAGGAGAGTGGAAATCTTAACATCGGAATCAGCAACTTCAATTCGACTTATACCATTGTGGGAGAGGTCACAGAAATCGGCCAGCTCTTTTTGAGTCATATTGAGTTGCTTTCGACGGTTTTTAAGAGTCGTCGCAAGGATAGCGGGACTCGTGATCACTGCATTTTTCAAGGATTCTCCTAAGGTCCATTTTTTCGCACCACAATGAGAATATCAGGAACGTTTCTTGAATTAAAGGGGAAATTCACACTGTAGTGAGAATCTTGGCCGCTCTAGGCTTTAGCACCCAAATTTCTCACTGGAGAGAGAATCTGCGTTATTCTTCAAACTCGTCTTCGGGATCGCCTCACTGGCTTTTTACCAATTAAAAAAACTTCCGACTCGAGTAATAAAGTTTGTAACTGCATGAAATCGGTAGTGAATACAGGTGGCGGCGACCAAGTGTACATGACCGGCAGCATTCTCTACATCGCCAAGACTGGCCGCGTCTGGACGCCTTTCGATGCCAAAGGGACTGTTCCGATGACGGATGCGTTGCGCATCACCCAGGTTTGCCTTTCATACTCAGCCTCCTGGCCCACTAGTATTGCAAGACTCTTGCCAAAGAATGGGTGATTTGATACCAAAGCCATCAGAGCAAACTGCCTCTAACCGACTGGTTTGATTTAACCATTTTTTCCATAAGGCAAATCATCAATGAAGGTCCCCAAAAAACCTATTGTTCATACGATGACCGGTGAGCGCTACCAACTCGCTAGAGTCCACTACAAAGTCCATAACCGAAACACGATTGTCCGCACCTTCCGTTCCTTAAGGTGCATGGATTTCCAGGTGCCGCGCCAACGATGGATTTGGAACTATTGCAAGGAGGCCGCAGATATCGGTCTGGAGGTTGCCTGGAATGACGTCCCCCTCGATCATATTCCAGTCATTCTTGGTGCCTTTTTCTTCAAAAACGATCACGAAGGTTTCTTCAACTTCAATTCTTTCCAGCGGGCAACAAAGGGGATTTCTTTCTTCGCCGAGCGGTTACCTCGTTCCGTTTTAGAGGTAACGGATATGGAGGTTTACAACAAATTGTTCGATGGACCCGTTGAACACGCCACAGTTCATGCGGAGGTTTTTGACCGGAATCCGAGTCCAAAGAGCAATAATGTAGCCTGGGAGGAGCGGGTAGCTCTGATCGAGTCATCTGGCTTGCAAAACGAGGAGAAATACAAGCGCCTTATAGAAGACTCCGAACGCCATGCAAAGAAACCCTTAGCGTTAATCGAACGTTTTCAGACCAACTTTTATACTGACGGTATAGAGGTTCTGGAAACAGGCTTGCGTTTTCGCGAGATGATCGCAACAAAGCATTGGATGGGCAATAAGGACTTTTCCTTCTGGGATATGGTGCAGGACGTCCTGAAACAGAACCCGAAGATAGTCGACTCAATGCATCCGTCTTGAACAGATGTTCGCCCCTTGAGTTGGTAAAAAAAACTTGCTGTCGTAAAAGATTATGGGGAATTTATCCTGCGCCCCAGCTAAGGAAAGGTAACCAGTATTATAATCAGCAATTGTATCAGCCACAGATGCTTTATCTTCGATTGATTTATAGATGATTTTCATATCAATCTGAAGCATTTTATGCGGATCAATTGATATGGCACTTCGAGGGACGTTTTTAAAAAGGACAGCAGACTCCGAGCGAAATGGACTTTTACAAACCATGGTATAACTTTTTTCAACAAGGTCTCGACGCCCCAAAGCGTCCTTAATGAGCGAGAAAAACAACGATGATATCAAGTGAAGCCCTCTCCAAAATACTTGCGCTCCCAAAAAATTGCGATGACTCCGAAACAAGCTCTGACGTCCGCGTGCTCCTGCGCCGGCAGTTTCAAAAAGCTGTCCTGCTCCATCAAAAGGAGCACGATATGGTGCTTGATTCAATGAGGGTACTCTATCAGCTTGACCGACAAAATGCAGCCGGAAATCTCGGGCTCACCCGTGATCAATATATCGAAGCACTGGGACTTTCGCC